>NZ_JBICSP010000034.1:0-68378 GCF_043197135.1 Actinoplanes sp. NPDC049265
CCCCGAAGGAACTCAGCGCCCCCGAAGGAACTCAGCGCCCCCGAAGGAACTCAGCGCCCCCGAAGGAACTCAGCGCCCCCGAAGGAACTCAGCGCCCCCGAAGGAACTCAGCGCCCCCGAAGGAACTCAGCGCCCCCGAAGGAACTCAGCGCCCCCGAAGGAACTCAGCGCCCCCGAAGGAACTCAGCGCCCCCGAAGGAACTCAGCGCCCCCGAAGGAACTCAGCGCCCCCGAAGGAACTCAGCGCGGCCCACGCCAAGAGACCGGGAACGTCACAACAGCGTCAGCTGGGTCGGCTCGTCGACGGGCGGCGGCTCGACCGGCAGGGCGCGGGCCTCGCCGGGCGTCGGCCTGTGCAGACCGTGCCGCCGGGCGGCCATC
Source organism: Actinoplanes sp. NPDC049265 (assembly GCF_043197135.1). NCBI lineage: Bacteria > Bacillati > Actinomycetota > Actinomycetes > Micromonosporales > Micromonosporaceae > Actinoplanes > Actinoplanes sp. NPDC049265. Next base: position 382 of record NZ_JBICSP010000034.1, read on the forward strand.
CGCACCCGGGCCGTGATCTCGTCCTGGAACGGCTGGGGCAGGTAGGAACCTCGGCCGTAGAGCTTGCGGTAGCGCGGCATCATCCCGGGGTGGTTGTGGCGCAGCCAGGCCGCATACCACTCTTTGGCGCCGGGCCGCAGGTGCAGCGGCAGCGGCGTCACGCTGGCCGCCCCGGCCCGGGCGATCGCCGCCACCGTCTCTTCGATCGACTCGTCGGTGTCGGTCAGCCCGGGCAGGATCGGCGCCATCAGCACGCCGACCGCGAAGCCCGCGTCGGTCAGCGTGCGAACGGCGTCGAGCCGGCGACGTGGGCTCGGGGTGCCGGACTCGACCGACCGCCACACCTGCTCGTCGAGGAAGCCGACCGAGAACGAGAGGCCGACCCGGGTCACCTCGGCTGCCTGCTTGAGGAGCTCGAGGTCGCGCAGGATCAGCGTGCCCTTGGTCAGGATGGAGAACGGGTTGGCGAAGTCGCGCAGAGCCTCCAGGATCGGCGGCATCAGCCGGTAGCGACCCTCGGCCCGCTGGTAGACGTCCACGTTCGTACCCATCGCGACGTGCGCACCGGACCAGCGCGCCGCGCCCAGCTCGCGCCGGACCACCTCGCCCGCGTTGACCTTGACCACGATCCGGGTGTCGAAGTCGTGACCCGGGTCGAGGTCGAGGTATCGGTGGGTGTTGCGGGCGAAGCAGTTGTGGCTGACCACCCCGTCGGCCACGAAGTCGCCGGTGCCGGTGGTGATGTCGAAGAGCGGCAGGGTGAGCCCGAGCGGCTCGATGTCGACCACGGTCAGCTGCGCGTCGCCACGGACGCCGATGCCGGACGCGTCGAGCCGGGCGCCGGTCACCCCGGTCATGTGCCGGAACCGCAGTGCCGCCCACAGGTCGCGGGGCGTCTCGACGGTCGCCGCGCCGGGGCGGCGACCGGTCGGCATCCGGCTGGCCAGACCGAGCCGGGTCAGCGCGTCGGTGACATGCCGCAGGAACATCTCGTCGTGGCTGGTGAAGACCATCGCCAGCCGGTCGGCGCGGCCGGTGGAGCCGTAGGCGCCGGCCAGGAACCCCCGGTGCCAGTCGTCGGTCGGCAGCTCGGGCCAGCGCAGCGCGTCGTGCAGCGGGATCTCGTCGAGGTAGCCGTCGGCCCGGACCCACGCGTCGCCCTCGCGTGCCCGGCCGCCGTCGCCCCGGATCAGGCCGCACAGGAAGCCGGCCTGGTAGTCGGGTGTCTCTTTGGGTGGGTCGGCGAACCGGCCGACGCCGGGCAGCCGGTCGCCCACGGCCAGCGCGGGGCACTCGGCCCGGGCCGGGGACACGTGCCGCCAGCCGCGCTCGGTGAGGAAGCGGTGCTCGCCGCCGGCGACGATGCGGGTGCCGTCGGCCAGCGTCACGCGCCAGGCCGGCTTGGTGGTGCTCCAGTGGTCGAGCACGGTGGTCGGCACATATCGCCGGTGCGGGCCGGCGCCCATGGTCCCCAGCACCGCGTCGCCGGGGCGCAGGTCGGCGATCGCTCGCGTGCCGCCGTCGGCCAGCAGCACCGGTGTGTCGCCCGCGAGGCAATAGGAGCACGCGTGTGAGCAGCCCCGATAGGGGTTGATCGTCCACTCGAACGGCACCCGGGAGGCGCCGGGCACGCGGTTGATCATGGACTTGGCCCGCACCTCGTAGAACGTCATGCCCTGGAAGGCGGGCGTGTCGAAAGTGCGCACGGTCGCGCCGGGCAGCGCCAGCGGCAGGGGTGGAGCCGCCGGCGCTGCCCTGTTCAGGAGCGAGGAGTCGGCGTCGGCCGACAGATGGGACCATCGCATGCGGATGATTCGAACACACGTTCGATAGCGCTGTCCACTCGCCTCACCCGGCTGTGGACAAAGCGAGCGCCGCGGACCCGGGGGTCCGCGGCGCCCGGTAAGGAGGTGCTCAGCCGGCCTGGGCGGCCAGCTGCTTGCGTACGTCGTCCATGTCGAGCTTCTCGACCTGCTCGATCAGCGACTCGAGGGCCGACTCGGGCAGGGCGCCGGGCTGCGAGAACACGATCACGCTGTCCCGGATGGCCATGATGGTCGGGATCGAACGGATGTCGAACTTGGCCGCCAGCATCTGCTGAGCCTCGGTGTCGACCTTGCCGAAGGTGATGCCAGGGTGCTGCTCCGACGACCGCTCGTAGGTGGGGGCGAAGCGCACACACGGCCCGCACCAGCTGGCCCAGAAGTCGACCAGGACGATCCCGTCCTTCTTGGTGACCTCGTCGAAGTTCTCTTCGGTCAACGCAACGGTGGCCATGATCTCTCCGTCCACGGGAAATGGCTTACCTGACGTGAAACCCCTCGTCACCGTAGTCAATTCCCGGACACCTGGTGGCCGACACGTGTGCTGCGGCACCTTTTGGATGACCGCATTCACCTGCGACTTGTTACAGAAAGTGACGGAACCGCTTCCGGCAAGTGACCAGCTACCTGGCGATTTGCGACCGAGCAAGGTAGCTGGCAGATACATCCTGTCGCAGATAGCGACTGGTGACGTGAATTTCGATTCAACTGGTAACAAAGTTAAATGTGACCTGGGTCACTTTGTAAAACTCTTCACATCGATACGCAGGGTGAGGCAAACTGTAAGTCCAACAGAGCGTGGGCGGCGGGTGCCGGGGAGGGCCCCGCCGCTCATTGCGTCCCGGGTCACTTTTAGCGTGATCGCTATGACGATCGACGAGGTGGGCGTCGGCCCCTGGCCCGGCGAGTGGCCCACCGACGATCATTTTGATCCCGAGCTGCTCGAGCACGGCGACCGGCGCAACGTGGTGGACCGTTATCGATACTGGTCCCGCGAGGCCGTGGTCACCGACCTGGACGCCCGCCGGCACGATTTCCACGTCGCCATCGAGAACTGGCAGCACGATTTCAACATCGGCACGGTCGTACGCAACGCCAACGCCTTTCTCGCCCGTGAGGTCCACATCGTCGGCCTCCGTCGATGGAACCGCCGGGGCGCCATGGTCACCGATCGCTACCAGCACGTGCGGCACCATCCGGCCATCGAGGACTTCGTCGGCTGGGCCGCGGGCGAGCGGCTGCCGGTGATCGGCATCGACAACCTGCCCGGCTCGCGGCCGCTCGAGACGGTGACCCTGCCCCGGCGCTGCGTCCTGCTGTTCGGCCAGGAGGGTCCCGGGCTCTCCGAACCGGCGCGGGCCGCGTGCGCCGAGCTCTTCTCGATCGCCCAGTACGGCTCGACGCGGTCGATCAACGCCGGTGTGGCCAGTGGGATAGCCATGCACGCGTGGATCACCGCGCATGCCGGTCCGCCGCCGGCGGAATGAGTGAATGCGGCGTGAGCGCGTGCGGGTTCGCCCGATTCGCTTGACGGAGGACCAGTGGACCTCCACGGTTAAGGGGTGGGTGTCACGGTCAGTTGCCCTCGATGTGCTGCACAGGTCCGGCCGCCGGACCTGATGCACACCGAGTGGCGTTGTGACAGCTGCGGTGACGTTCCGCCGTTCCGGGTGGCCAAGCACATCGGCCCGGAGATCGTGGAGGCCGTCCTGCAGCAGCCCCGGCCCACCGTCGACCACATGCCGCTCTGGTGCCCCTGGCCGCTTCCCCCGGGCTGGATGGTCACCGGTGTCGGCTGGGCCGGCGACGACCGGCTGGGCGTACGAGCGACGGCGCTCGCGTGCAGCGGTCCCGACCCGCTCGGCGGCGGACCCGCCGATGTGGTGCTCATCGCCGAGCAACCCGGGGTCGGACTGGGCACCCGGTTCGGTGGCATCCCGGGAATCGACCCGGGTTACCTGATCACCGAGTGTCTGAGCGACATGAGTGGACATGGTGGTCCACACGCGAAGATCAAGGCCGGCGGGCACCGCATCCCGCTCTGGTCGGTGAAAAGTCCCGAAGATCGATCCGCCTACGTGTCCGAGGCGAAAGGGATGTGGCTCTATGCGGTAGCGTGGCCCGCGAGTGCGGGCTACTTCCTGGCCGAACATGTCGTGCTGCACGACCTGTCCGACGGGATTCCGCCTGAGCTCGTGTATGGAGCGCCGTCCCCGTACCTCATCGGTTCCTAGTGGACCAATGAGGCCAACGGATCTTTCTGGGACAACGTTCACACACAGCAGCGTTGCTGATACCGTCAGTACACCGCGGGATGAGCCGTCACCCGCCCCGGAGGAGAAGGCCCGCCATGATCAAGAAGGTTCTCACCTGGCTTGGCATCGCTTTCCTGATCTTCTTCATCGCGTTCAACCCCAACTCTGCCGCGCAGGTCTTCTCGTCGCTGGGTAGCACCATCGGCGACATCGCGCAGGGTTTCGGAACGTTCTTCACGAACCTCGTCGCATAACATCGCTCCATGGGTCCTGGCGAGCCGCGCGAACCACGTGATGAGGGCGCGCGCCGCCCTCAGGAGGATGATCCGGCGTTCGGATTCAACGATCCGGCGTTCGACGAAGACTCCGAGTACGCCCGCCGTCGTGCGTCGGACGACACCGGGTACGCGATGGACGATGACACCGCCGAGTACGAATACCAGCGTCCTCAGTTCACCGAGGAGGAGCTGGAAGGCCTGGGCGGCGGGGGTGGCGGCGGTGGCACCGGCACGTCACGCCGGGTCCTGCCGCTCGAGGACGAACCGACCGCGCTGGTCAGCCGCTACCTCTTCCCGACCGAGCGCTACCGCGGCGAGTGGAAGCGGCACTGGATCCACCTCTCCGGTCCGCTCGGCATCGGTGCCGGCGCCACCCTCCTGCTCGGATATCTCGCCGGCTTCCTGACCCGGCAGAACATCGACGGGCTGGTGACCGCGGCCGTGCTGATCTGGGTCGCGGTGATCGGCTGGGTCGCCTGGAAGGTCTTCGACTGGTATTACGACCGCTTCATCCTGACCAACAAGCGGGTCATGGTGGTCAGCGGCATCGTCACCCGCAAGGTCGCCATGATGCCTCTGGCGCGGGTCACGGACATGAAGTACGAGCAGAGCGCGCTCGGTCGGGCCCTCAACTACGGCACGTTCGTGCTCGAGTCGGCCGGCCAGGACCAGGCCCTGCGCGAGGTCAAGCACCTGCCCAACCCGAACGAGCTCTACCTGCGCGTGGTCGAGGAGATGTACGAGCCGCAGGCGGTCGAGGCGCGCCTGGGCAAGGACGCCGACGGCGAGGACGCCTGAGGCGCCCGTACCCACCGGGGGTCATGGACCGCGCCGCGGCCCGGCCGGGTAAGACACGCCTTCAGCTGCTGACCGCCGCCCAGGGTTCTTTCTCGACGGCCTTCACGCCGGCCGGACAGGACCGGCGGAAGTCGCACCACGAGCAGAGGGAGCCGGGCCGGACCGGGAACTCCTCATCCGGGTCGGCCCCGGCGGCCACGGCCTTTTCGGCGGCCACGATGTCACGGGCGGTGTCCTCGGCGCGGGACACGTGCCGGGCCAGCGACTCGGGCGTGTGTTCGTGGGCGGCGACCGTGCCGGTCGGCAGGTGGTGCAGCTCGACGCGGCGGCACGGGCGGCGGAACACGCGCTCGGCGGCGTACGCGTACAGTGCCAGGGCTCGCGAGCCGCGGGCGTCGTCGGCGTCCAGGCCCTGGCGGCCGGTCTTGTAGTCGACGATCACCGCCTCGGGCACGCCGTCGTCGTTGCGGCGGCCGTCGATGCGGTCGGCCCGCCCGTTGAAGGCGATGACCGCGGTCTTGGTGGCCACCACTCGTTCCACCCCGAGCGGTTCGTCATCGGGATCGAGGCCCGAGGTGTACGCCTCCAGCCACTCCAGCGCGCGGCGGTAGACGACCCGCTCCTGGTCGACATCGCGGTATCCCTCGCGTACCCACGTGGCCTTGAGAAGAGTGGGCAGCGAATCCACCCGGCGGCGGTCGACGGGCAGCGCATACCAGTTCTTCAGCGCCGTGTGGACGCTCGCGCCGAGCGAATTGTGCGCCCAGGGCGGCCCTTTGACCGGGGTCGGCCGGTCGACATAGGAGTAGCGGTAGCGCCGGGGACAGTCCTCGAACGCCCCGAGCTTGCTGGGCGTGCAGACGAAGAGGCGCTCGGGCATGCCGGCGAAGCCGAGCTGCTCTGAAACGACGGGCACGGTCCAATCCTGCCAGCCGGGTACGACAGGAAAAATCAGCCTCCGGTGGTGTAAAGCTTCACGAACGAGGCGACGGCGTCGGCGATCAGCTGCACCGCGATCGCCGCCAGCAGCAGACCGGCGATCCGGGTCAGCACCTCGATGCCGCCGGGCCGCAACAGCCGCACGATCAGCCCCGAGAACCGCAGCACGAGCCAGACCAGAAACATCACCAGAACGATGCCGAGGGCGATGACCAGGTAGTCGCCGAAGCCGTCGGCCCGCCGCACGAACAGCATGGTGGCGACGATCGCGCCCGGGCCGGCCAGCAGCGGCGTACCCAGTGGAACGAGCGCGACGTTGGACGTGCCGGCCTGGTCCTCGGGTTCGTCGGTCTTGCCGGTGAGCAGCTGCAACGCGACCAGCACGAGCAGCAGGCCACCGGCGCCCTGCAGGGCCGGCAGCTGGACGTGCAGGTAGTCGAGCAGGGTCTGGCCGGCCACCGCGAAGACGACGATGACCCCCAGCGCGAGCAGCACCGCCTGGGTGCCGGCCTTGATCCGCTGCCGGGCGGGCAGCGCGCCGGTCAGGGCCAGGAAGACCGGCACCATGCCGGGCGGGTCGACGATCACCAGCAGGGTGACGAAGACCTCACCCAAGAGCTTCAGATTCACTCGTTCACCCCAGGACTGGAACGCCGGTCGCGGCGGCGACGATCTTCTCGTACGCCTCCGTCGTGGTTTGGAAGGCACCCAGCTGGACCGTCTTGTGGGTGCCGTGGAAGTCCGACGAACCGGTCACCACCAGCCCGAGCCGGTCGGCCAGGGCCCGCATCGCGGCCCGCTCGGCCGGCGAATGGTCCTCGTGGTCGGCCTCCAGCCCGAACAACCCGGCCTCGGCCAGCTCCACCACCAGGCGGTCGGGCACCACCGGCCCACGCTTGGTCGCCCGCGGATGCGCGAACACCGGCACCCCACCGGCCGCCCGGACCGCCCGCACCCCTTCGAAGACATCGAGATCAGACTTGGGTACGAAGTAACGGCCACCCAGCCAGCCGGACTGGAACGCCTCGGTCGTGGTGGCCACCAGACCGGCCCGGATCAGCGCCTGCGCGATGTGCGGGCGGCCGACCGAACCACCCGCGGCGTATTCGTGCACCTCGGGCCACGAGATCGGCACGCCGTCCGCCCGGAGCAGGTCGACTATCCGTTCGGCCCGTTGCTCCCGGTCGTCGCGCAGCCGGGCCAGGTCGGCCGCGAACCGGGGCTCGTCCGGGTCGAAGAGGTAGGCGAGCAGGTGCAGGGCGATCGGCCAGCGGCGGCCGCCGTGCCAGCGGCAGGAGAGCTCGGCCCCGCGTACCAGAGTCAGACCCTCGGGCCGCGCCTCGGTCGCCTCGGCCCAGCCACCGGTGGTGTCGTGGTCGGTGATCGCCATCACGTCCAGACCGGCCGCGGCGCCCGCCCGGACCAGCTCGGCTGGCGTGAGCGTGCCGTCGCTGGCGGTCGAGTGGCAGTGCAGGTCGATTCTGGTCACCGGAGAACGCTACAAGAGCCGCGGGCTCCGACATCCCCCGTTTGAATGTCGGAGCCCGCCGCGTCGTCGTACCGGAGCACGATCGCCGACCCCGCCGCGGAGGGTCAACGCCCGCTGCCGCGCCGTCGGCCGAATTGCGGGATACGGAAACGCGCAGGTGCGGGATACCGCAGGGGTGCGGCGCATCCATCGACGCCGTGACCCGATTGTGGTTGCATTCGCGGCACCGCCACCTGCTCACTGTTGGAGCTTTCCCGTGCCGAAGATCACCCTGACCCAACGCGAGCGCGAGCTGATCGCGTTGCTCGCCGAGGGTCACACCGACGTGAGCGCGGCGGAGCAGCTGAGGATCAGTCCTCGGTCGGTTACGAACATCCTTCGTAGCCTGATGGACCGCCTCGGCGTGGAGAACCGGTTCCAGCTGGGCCTGGCTCTGGGATTCCTGCGCAAGGCCCACGTACCCCCCGCACCCCCCACCGAGAAGGACGTCTGACGGCCCGCCGCCTCCCGAAGCCTCTTGTGCCGCTCCTGGTCGGCGGGCCGGGATCGGCCTGGCCGCGCGGTCCAGCCGCCGACGGGATGAGGCCGGCCTCGGTCAGGACCGTGCGAGGAAGGTCAGGACGCGCTCGACGACCTGGGTGGTGGCCTTGTCGTCGTAGGACGGCAGGGAACTGTCGGTGAACAGGTGACCGTCGCCCGGATAGAGGAACAGCTCACCCGCCGGGGCCTCCTCGACCAGCGCGCGGGCGGCGTCGAGGTCGCCCTCACCGGCGAAGGACGGGTCGTGGTCCATGCCGTGGATCTGCACCGGGACCGCCGGCGGCCAGGGGGTCCCGAGCTCGGCCGGCGGGACGCAGGCCTCCAGCAGGACGGCTCCGCGGGCGTCGGCGCGGGTCTGGGCCAGGCGCTGGGCCGGGAGCACGCCCAGCGAGACGCCGATGTAGACGGCCGGCCCGGCCAGGGGCTCAGCGGCCCGGACACCGCGCTCGATGATCTCGCCGAAGCCGGTGTCGCGGGCGTGGGACACGCCGTCGTCGAGGTCGGTGAAGGTGCGGCCCTCGTAGAGGTCTGGCGTGTGCACGGTGTGCCCGGCCGCGCGGAGCCGGTCGGCGAGGGCGATCACGCCGTCGGTGAGGCCCTGGGCGTGGTGGAAGAGGATGACGTCCATGCTCCGCAGCGTAGGGCCGGAACCGGACGATCCGCTTCCGGAACGGTCAGACCAGGCCGGCTCGTTCCAGGGCGGCGCGGCGCATCGGCGGGATGCGGTAGTCGGCCGGCATCGCGGCCAGGGCGGCCTGCAGGAGGAGGCGCATGCCGCGGGCCGAGAGGCTGGCCGTGGCGTCGGTGGTGGGCCAGCCCAGGCCGCCGTAGATCTTGCGGGCCCAGGGCGGCAGCAGGGCGATCGCGGTGGAGGCGATGCCCAGATAGGTCCAGCGGGGTGGGCCCAGGCTGAGGGCCAGGCGGAAGGCCCGGCCGCCCCAGGAGGGCGGGATCGGCGGGACGGTGAGGAAGGCCGCGGTCTCGGCGCCGTCCTTGGTCAGTTCCAGTTCGGGCTGCATGGCCTCGTAGTAGGCGGCCACGTCGGCGGCGGTGCCGGGGACCGAGCCGGGATCGAGGCCGACCAGCTCGGCGGCGCGGCGCTGCTCGGTGTAGTAGCCGTCGACCTCCCGGTCGCTCAGCGGCAGGCCGGCGCGGCGGGCGGTGGAGACGAAGGACTCGACCTCGGTGACGTGGACCCAGCGGAGCAGGTCGGGCTGGTCGATGCGGAAGACCTCACCGGTACGCGGGTCGGTCGCCCGCATCCGCGAATGAAGGCGGCGGAGCCGGCTGGACGCCTGCAGAACCTCGTCGGTGGTGCCGTAGAGGATCGTGCCGACGTACTCCGACGTGCGGTTGAGACGGCCCCACGGGTCGCTGCGGTAGGACGAGTTCTGGGCCACCCCGGCGACCGCGCGCGGGTGCAGCGCCTGCAGGTAGAGGCTGCGGAGGCCACCGAGCGAGACGATCGGCTCGCTGTGCACCTTCCACGTCACCGAGTGCGGGCCGAACAGGCCGAGGTCGGGTTCCACGCCATCCAGCGTGCCACAAGTTGAACCTGTTCAGGATTCGCGGAGGGAAGCGCACGATGGGCACAGCCCCCAGAACGTGACTTCCGCCTCATCGACCACGAAACCGTGCCGTGAGGACGGCTCGAGGCAGGGCTTCTCGCCGACCGCGCAGTCAACGTCCTCGATCACGCCGCAGCCACGGCAGACGATGTGGTGGTGGTTGTCGCCCACCCGGGCCTCGTAGAGCGCGGGGCTGCCGGCGGGCTCGATCCGCCGGGCCAGTCCGGCCCGGGACAGGGCGCCGAGCACGTCGTACACCGCCTGGGTGGAGACCGAGTCGAGCCGGGCGCGTACCTGCCGGGTGATCTCGTCGACCTCGTGGTGGCCGCCCGCGGTCAGCACGTCCAGGACGGCCAGGCGCTGGCGGGTGACGCGCAGGCCGCTAGCGCGCAACATTTCGGCACCGATCGACATCCCACCATGACAGCAGACGGTGCCCCGCTCCTCAACCTGCCGTACGGTGGGCCGAGATTCTTGAAAGTTTGACTTATTCGGTGAACCGAACCGTCCGGTCAGAGGTACTCGCGAGCGAGGGGTGTCCGTGACTGTCCTTGTGCCGAGGCTGTCAGCCCCGCCCGAAACGAGGAGGAGTCCGTGTTCGATCAGATAAACGGCCTGCCCGTGCACGCGCTCGTCGTGCACGCGGTGGTCGTATTCGTCCCGCTGCTGGCGATCGGCGCGATCGTGTACGCGCTGGCCGCCCGGCTGCGCCCGCGCATCGACTGGGCCGTCGGACTGCTGGCCATCGTCGCCCCGATCACCGCGCTGGTGGCCATGCTCTCCGGCAACCAGTTGCACCAGCGGCTGCTGGACCAGGGACTGAAGGGTCGCGGTGCCGAGATCATCGCCGACCACCAGGGCTTCGGGACGCTGACCTTCTGGTTCACGCTGGGCCTGGGCATCGTCACGCTGGTGATGCTGGCGCTGTCCCGGCGGCCCTCGGCGCCGCGGGCCGCCGGTGTCGGCCTGTCGGTCGTGATGGTCCTGCTGGGTGCGGTGTCGGCCTACTTCTGCTTCCGTACGGGTGATTCCGGCGCCACCGCGGTGTGGGGCCAGTACTGACCTGGTGACGCGGAGCGGCCCCGACCGGGATGGTCGGGGCCGTTTCCGTTCAGAAGACCAGCCGCCCGCACAACAGGCACATCACGATCAGCACTATCGCGCCGGCCACCAGGCCCACGCCGAAGGTCACGGTGCGAGCCGAGCCCTCCGAGTCGTCCAGCGCGTCGATGTCCTGGGCGGGCATCGACCGAGGCGGCGGCGGTGGCGTCACGGTCGGCGGCCGCCACAGCGGGTTGGGCGCCTCGGTGCGGGGTGGTCCGGTGTACGGCGGCTCGGCCGGTTCCGCGGGCCGCGGCGACCGGGCGGAGTCGTAGGCCTCATCCGGCCGTCGCCAGTACTCGTCATCGCCACCGGTGGGGGTGCTCACGTTCACCGACGGTACAGCGGGCGGGGGACGACGACGGCGGCGACGCGGCCGTACCCTGATGCCGTGGACATCCTGGACCAGCCTGAGCATGACGCGGACGGCGAGCGCATCGTCGACTTCGAGTCGGAGGAAGCGCCGTTGCTTCCGGATCAGACCCGTGACGACACCGAGCGCGGGTGGGGCGAGGTCGACCATTCGAACGACGACCGGCTCTACGAGGACCGGCCGCCGCACTGGGCCTAGAAGACAGGTCTCAGGAGGTCGTTGAGGCCGTCGTCGTCGTGCTGGAGGCGGCCGGCTTGCTCTCCGGCTTGGTGCTGGAGCCCGAGTCGGACGACGACTTGCTGTCGCCCGACGGCTTCGCCTCGCTCGCGGAGGACGACGAGGACGACTCGCTGCTGGTCGACGTCTTGCGAGAGTCGTTCCGGTAGAAGCCGGAGCCCTTGAAGACGACGCCGACCGAGTTGAACACCTTGCGCAGCCGGCCCTGGCAGGCCGGGCACACGGTCAGTGGCTCGTCCGAGAACGACTGCACCGCCTCGAGTTGCTCTCCGCACTCGGTGCAGGCGTACTGATAGGTAGGCACTGGTCCTCCGGGAAGATCGGGCTGGCACTCGCGTTCTGAGAGTGCCAATGCTGCGTCATCGGAGTTTATTTCGTCCAGCCGGACGTCGCGATGAGCCCTCCCGACGGTGTGATGACCGCGCCGACGCGCTGGTCGTGCGGCTCGGCCGGGACCGCGTCGAGCAGCTCGCCGTCGTGCAGCAGGGCGACCGTCCGGGCGTGGCCGGCGCGGGCGAGCACCCGGTCGTAGGAACCGCCGCCGCGGCCCATCCGGACGCCGTCCCGGGACACCGCCAACGCCGGCACCACGATCATCGGCACCTCGGCGATCACCTGGGGACCCAGACGTTTTCCGGTCGGTTCCAACAGCCCTCGCCGGGTACGCCGGGCCGTGCCGTCGTACACGGCCCAGTCCAGGTCGCCGTCGTCGAGCAGCACCGGCAGCAGCACGGTGCACGCCTCCGCGAGGCGTTCGGGCAGGTCAGAGCCACCGGGCTCGGTGCCGACGGGTGCGTACGCCGCACAAATCGTCGGTTGCTGTGCGCGTACCCATGTGATTGTCGAGGCCTGGACCGACGCGTCGGCCGACCGGCGGACGGCCTCAGCAAGTGATCGGCGCGCAGTGATCAGCCGATCGCGCAGCGCAACCTTCGCGGCTTTCGATCGTTCCGCGTCAAGGGCGAATTCGGACATCAAGCCCCTCTTTCCAAAACCGACAAACGGTGCACACCATGTCAGTACTGCGCCTGCTTTGATGGAGGATGCGTGACGCTACGTGGCCGACTGACCACCGCCTTCCTGGCGGTCGTGCTCGGCCCGGTGCTGCTCGGATCCTTCTTCGTGGGCCTGACCGTGGCCACCGTCAACGCCGAGCGGGCCGACGAGCGGCTCGATCATGCCGCGACCACGGTACGCACCGCGATCGGCGCGATCTGCCGTCAGCTCCAGGCCACCGCCGACGCCGTGGCCGTGCTGCCCGGCCCGCACCGCGACACGGCCGTCCGCCAGCTCGTCGCCCGGGGCCTGGCCACCGAGATCAGCGACCGGGCCGACCCGCGCTGGCGGGACTGCGCCCGGCCGGCCGGCGGCGTGGCCGCGATCTCGGCCACCAGCACCGCCGCCGACGGTGACCAGGTCGTCGCCGCGCTGCGGCTGGACGCCGGCTTCGTCGACCGGCTGGCCGCCTCCAGCGGCGCCGACGTGCTGCTGCTGGCCCACGACGGCGCCGGCGCGTCCACCGTGCAGCAGAGCAACCAGGCGCTGGGGCCCGGCGGTGGTCGCGCCGGGCTGGTCCGCTACCTGGCCGCCGGCCCCGGGCAGCCGCTGCCGCTGGCCGTGACCGTGCCCGAGGACGACCCCCGCGGCCTGTACGCGCTGATGGTGATGGGGGTGCTCGCGGTCGCCGCCGGCGCGGTGCTGGTGGCCCGCTGGCTGGCCCGGTCGACCACCCGCCCGCTGGCCGAGCTGGCCCGGGCGGCCGACCGGGTGGCCGGCGGCGAGCTCGGCACCCGGGTCCCGCAGACCCGGGACGACGAACTGGGGCGGCTGGCCGGCGCCTTCAACCGGATGACCCGGGAGCTCCAGGCGTACGTGCAGGCCCTGACCGCCAGCCGCGACCAGCTCCGCGGCCACCTCGCGATCCTCGGCGACACCCTCTCCAGCACCCACGACCTGCACCGGATCCTGCGGGTCATCCTGCGCACGGCGCTGTCCGCGACCGGGGCCCGGGGTGGCGTGGTGCTGCTCGTCGATCCCGCCGACGGCCGGCTGGTGGCCCGCTGCGCCGACGGGCTGAGCGGGCGCTGGGGCGTGCCCGAGTCCGAGCTGGCGCGGCTGCGGGTGCCCGTCGGCCGTGGGGTGCTGGGTGCGGTCGCGGCCACCGGCGAGCCCCGGCGCGGCCGCTGCGGGCTGGGCGGCGAGGTGCTGGACGAGCCGGCCTGCCGTACCTATGTCGCCGTGCCGATCTGTCCTCCCGCGAATCCCGACGAAACGGACGCCGCGCCCCCGCTCGGCGTGCTCGCCCTCTACGACCGGCTCGGCTCGGACGAGTTCGACGACGACGACCTGCTCACCCTGGGGACCTTCGCCGGGCAGGCCGGGGTGGCGGTGAACAACGTACGGGTGCACGAGGAGGTGCAGCGGCTGTCGCTCACCGACCCGCTCACCGGGCTCTGGAACTACCGGTGCCTGCAGGACTCGATGCGCCGCGAGGTGGAGCGGGCCAACCGGTTCGGGCGGATGCTCACCGTGCTCGTCCTCGACCTCGACCACTTCAAAGAGGTGAACGACACATACGGCCACACGGCCGGGGACGCGGTGCTCGGCGAGTTCGCCCGCCGGCTACGCATCGGGCTGCGCGAGGTGGATGCCGCGTTCCGGCACGGCGGCGAGGAGTTCGTCGTGCTGCTGCCGGAGACCGACGCGTACGGCGGAATCATCGTCGCCGAGCGATTGGGGGCGGCAATTCGCGACGTACCGGTACCGATCGACGCCCGGCGGGTCGACGCGGTCACCGGCCGGCCGGTCGACCGCATCCCGGTCAGCGTCTCCATCGGCATCGCCGTCTATCCGGAACACGGTGGCAACGCGCAACAGGTCCTCGACGCGGCCGACGATGCTCTGTACGCGGCCAAGAACGCCGGACGTGACACGTATCGCTTGGCCGAAGTGGTTTCACAGCCGGTACGGGACGGGCACTTCGGGCGAGCGGGCACCTCTCCCGGCGGGCCGCAGCCTCCGCGACAGAGCCGCGGCCGATAGTCTCGGCGACATGTGACGTAGCCGCGATCCGACAATCGGGGCTATCTGGGGACGATTCCTACTGAAGGTGCGGGTGACCCCTCTGATGACGACGACAACCCCCGACGCGAATCGCCGGGCGGTCAAGGCCGTGATTCCCGCCGCCGGGCTCGCCACCCGGTTCCTGCCGGCCACCAAGGCTGTGCCCAAGGAACTCTTGCCGGTGGTGGACCGACCTGTCCTGCAGTACATCGTCGAGGAGGCGGCCGCGGCCGGCATCACCGACGTACTGCTCGTCACCGGCCGGGGCAAGACGTCGATGGTCGACCACTTCGACCGCCGCCCCGACGTCGAGGCCCGGCTGGAGGAGAAGGGCGACACCGAGCGCCTGGCCGAGGTCCGCCGGACCAGCGAGATCGCCGACATCTACACCTGCCGCCAGGGCGAGCCCCTCGGTCTCGGCCACGCCGTCGGCGTCGCCGCCTCGCACATCGGCGACCAGGCGTTCGCGGTGCTGCTGGGCGACGAGTTCTGCGACGTCGACGAGCCGCTGCTCCCGTCGATGCTCGACCTGCAGGCCGAGACCGGCGGCATCGTGCTCGCCTTCGTCGAGGTCGACCCGTCGGAGACCTCGCGCTACGGCATCGCCTCGGTCGAGCCGGCCGCGCCTGAGCTCGGCGGAGACGACGTGGTCGAGGTGACCGGGCTGGTCGAGAAGCCCAAGCCCGAGGACGCGCCGAGCAACCTGGCCGTGCTCGGCCGCTACGTCCTGCCCGCGACGATCTTCGACGCGATCGCCGACACCAAGCCCGGCAGCGGCGGCGAGATCCAGCTCACCGACGCGATGGCCACCCTGCTCGAGAACGGCACCCCGGTGCACGGCATCGTCTACCGCGGCCACCGCTACGACACCGGCATGCCGCTCGGCTACCTGCAGGCCGTCGTCCAGCTCGCGGTCAAGCGCCCCGACCTCGGCCAGGAATTCCGCCGCTGGCTGGGCGAATTCGTCGGGGGCGACAAGGGATGACCGCGACGGCCGACGCCGAGGCGGCCGCCAACGAGCTGATGCCTCTCGCGGAATACCTGGGCAGCGTGCTGCGCAGGCTCCGCGCGCTGCCCCCGCTCGACCTCGACCTCACCCAGGCGCACGGCAACGTGCTCTCCGGTGACGTGCTCGCCCCGCACCCGTTCCCGGCCTTCGACCAGGCCGCCATCGACGGGTACGCGGCGCGCTGGGAAGACCTGGCGGCGGCCGGCCGCATCGGATCGCACCCGTCCTTCGGCCGGGTCGAGGGCGGGCCGCGGCCGGTCCGGCTCAACGTGGTCGGCGACCTCGGCGCGGCCAGCTGGCGACCGGTACGCCTGACCCCCGGCACCTGCTTCTCGGTGGCGGCCGGCTCACCCCTGCCGATCGGCGCCGACGTCGTGGTGCCGGTGCACTGGACCGACCAGGGCATGGCCGCCGTCGAAATCCTGCACGCACCCAAGCGCGGCTCCGGCGTCCGGCGGGCCGGCGACGAGATCCAGGTCGGGCAGGTGCTCGCCGCCGACGGCGCGTACGTCACCCCGGCCATGGTGGCCGTGTTCGCCGCCGCCGGCATCGGGCACGTGGTGGTCCGGCCCAGCCCCCGGGTCGTCGTCGTGGCGACCGGGGACGAACTGGTCGACGTGGGCCGGCCCAGCCAGCCCGGCCAGGTGGTGGACGCCAACTCGCACGCGCTCACCGCGGCCGCGGTCGAGGCCGGCGCGCTCGCGTACCGGATCGGCATCTGCGACGACGACCCCGAAGGACTGCGCGGCCTGCTCGAGGACCAGACCCTGCGAGCCGACCTGATCATCACCACCGGTGGCACCGGCACCGGCCCCGGCGACATGCTGCGCCGCGTGCTGTCCCGGCGCGACAACGGCCGCGGCGTCGTCGAGTTCACCAACGTGGCGCTCTGCCCCGGCACCGCCCTCGGCTTCGGCACCGTCGGCGGCGAAGAGGTGCCGGTGGTGTGCCTGCCCGGCGAGCCCGGCGCCGCCCTGGTCGGCTTCGAGGTGCTGGCCCGGCCGGTCATCCAGCTGCTGGCCGGGGCCGAGCCGGTGTTCCGCCCCAGCATCAAGGCGCACCTGCTGGAGACCGTGTCCTCGCCCGGCGGGCTGCGCGAGTTCCGGCCGGCGCACGTCGCCGAGCGGCGCGGCGGCGGCTATACGGTGCAACCTCTCGCCGGTGGGCCGTACACTCTGTCCGGCCTCGCCGAAGCCAACGGTCTGCTGGTCCTCGGCGAGAGGGTCACCTCGGCCGCGGCCGGGTCGACAGTCGATGTGTTGTTGCTCGACCGGAGGCGATAGATGCTGGGGTCCACGCCCGGATGGCCTGCCGTCCTGGCCGACGGGCCCGTCACGCTGCGTCCGTACCGGCGTTCCGACGCCCGGGCCTGGTCCGAGGTGCGCATCGCCAACCAGAAATGGCTGGCGCCCTGGGAGGCGTCGCCCCCCGGCCCGTGGGTCGAGATGAACTCCCCACGCGCCTACCTCTATGTCTACCGCGACATGAAACGGGCCGCCCGGCGCGGTGAAAGCATGCCGTTCGCCGTCTGCTACCGCGACGACGACGGCGACCGGCTGGTCGGCCACCTCAACTTGGGCAGCATCGTGCGGCGGGCGTTCGGTTCGGCGTACGCCGGCTACTGGGTCGACGGCCGGGTGGCCGGACGCGGCGTCATACCCACCGCCCTCGCCCTGGCCGTCGACCACGCGTTCAGCTCCGGCGGCCTGCACCGCATCGAGGTCAACATCCGCCCCGAGAACGGCCCCAGCCGCCGCGTCGTCGAAAAACTCGGCTTCCGCGAAGAGGCCTACCACCCCCGCTACATGCACATCGACGGACAGTGGCGAGACCATCTCGGGTACGCCATGACCACCGAAGATGTCGCCGGCGAGGGCGGCCTGCTGGCCCGCTGGCGCCGGTTACGTACCACGACAAAATGATCAACTCGGCGTGACGCGCCCGGCGTGCCGCCGTTATTTCCGCTGGTCCCGCCCTTAGTCTCGAATTGATTGAGACTTCACAAGGTTGACGGGAGGGGTGAGGGTGCCGACCTCGGTGCTCCTCGCCGTCCTCGCCGCGGCCGGGCTGCTCGCCCTCGCACCGGCGCTCGTCCGCCGGTACGACGCCACCGAGCGCCTCGCCGCGGAGCGGGCGCTGTCGACGGCACGGGTGCTCACCCGCGACCGCCGTCGTCGCACCGTGCCCGGACGCCGCCCGGTCAACCCGTCCCGCCAGGTCACTGTCACCATCCCGGCCACGCCCACCCGCCCCCTCAAACTGGTCACCAGGCGCCCGGCCCGAGTGGTCCCGCCCCGCCGGCACACCCCCGCGGTGGTCCGCCGGCGCCGCGTCTTCGCCGCGCTGCTCCTGCTCAACGTGATCGAACTGGTCGGCGTGCTGGCCGTCGGCCCCGGCTTCTGGATCGGCTGCGCCGTCACCGGCTCCCTGCTCGGCTGGTACCTGGTCCACCTGCGCAACCGGGCCCTGGCCGACCGCCGGCGCCGCCGGATCGAAGCCCGCGAGGCGGCCTGGCTGGCTGCCCGCCAGGCCGAGGTGCGGCGCGAACAGGCGCGGCGGGCGGCGGCGCGGCGCGAGGCGCAGCGGCGGCTGGCGGCGCAGAAAGAGGCGGTGCGGCGTACGGCCATGGGCCTGGACGGTGCCGGCGACCTGCCCGCGGCGGCCAGCGGCGGCTCGGTGTCCTACCGCCCGGCCCGAGGGCTGCGCGGCCGCCCCTACGAGGCCGGTGGCCGTTCGTTCTCGGCCTGATCAGCCGGGTGGGGTATCCGGTTCGCGGCTTCCGACGGCGACCTGTTAGCCTTGTTTCGGCTCTTCGGAGTCAAGGGGCTGTGGCGCAGACCGGTAGCGCACCTCGTTCGCATCGAGGGGGTCAGGGGTTCAAATCCCCTCAGCTCCACGAGTTGGCTGGGTGGTCTCTGTCCGCTGAAGAGCGCGGACCGGGGCCACCTCGTAATTTTGCTCCGGAGGCCGAGCCCCCGGAAGCCCCGCGTTGCGGTGGGTGCGCTTTTGTTGTTGCCGCCGGCTTTCCGTCGTAATTGATCGCTTCGCATTTGTGCGGGGCTGGTCCGCGCCTAATTTGACGATCAACGACAGTTCCGGGTTCGTGACTTTCCGTAAGAGGGGTCGGGTTCAAATCCCCTCAGCTCCACGTCGACGGAGCCTTGACCGGCAATGATGCCAGTCAAGGCATCATGCGTGGAAGAACAACCGCCACTTGCCGGTGATGCGGCGACCGCGCCGACGGGTGTTGCGATCCAGCGCAGGGCGGTGGTCGAAGGGCTCGTCGATCTCGTCGTCCCAGTCGGAGTGGTCGCGGCGGACGCCGAAGTCCGGCGAGTCGAAGTTGGCGCCGAGTTCGGGACGATTGACGTCGAGGACGGTGCCGTGGGATCCGGCGAGGCCGCGCCGGCTGACGTCGGCCGGTACGAAGGCCGGGTTGTCCAGCCAGCTGGGCCGCCTGTCGTCGAAACCCCGCTGCACCCGCGCCGCGGAGCCGGTGCGGCGGTCGCGACGATCGGGTGCCGCCACGAGTCCGACGTTCGAAACCAGGGTCTCGTCCTCGAAACGCATCGGGGGCCTCCTACGACATGTGACGGTCAAGTGTCGATAGTCTGGCCAGGCCGTCTCCAGGAAGCCTCCACAGCGGCTTCATTGCTATTTGATCTTTTTCGTCGTACGGGCGACCAGGTTCTCGTACTCGGAGTGGGAATCGATCCAGGCGGTCACCGAGGGAGCCATCGGTACGACCGTGCGGCCCTTGTCGCGGGCGTCGTCCAGGGCCGCCCGGATCAACGCGTCCTCGGCCTCCGCACCCCCATCGACCTGCGTATGGGTGAGCACGATGATCGGGCCGGTCAGCTGATAGGTCAGCACCCCGGCCAGCGCGCCCTCGGCGTCCCGGGCCTCGAAGCGCTCGCGTTCGGGCTGGTCGGCAATCGTGAAGTTCACGGTCCCATCCAAGCATCCGGCCCGAGTTGCGGGGGCCGTCGCACCCGCTGAGACTTCACAGATGAGTCGGATCAATGAAGAGGCACCGGCGCAGCGGACCGATCGGCTCACCGGTTCGGTTGTGGTCGTGGCCCTCGTGTCGGCCATCTCCGGGCTGCTCTACGGCTACGACACCGGGATCATCTCGGGCGCGCTGTTGCAGATCGGCAAGGACTTCGACATCGGCCACGTCTGGGAGCAGGTGATCGCGGCGTCGATCCTGGTCGGCGCGGTCATCGGGGCGCTGACCTGCAGCCGGCTGGCCGAGCGACGCGGCCGCCGCGGCACCCTGTTGCTGGTCGGCATCGTCTTCGTGGGCGGCGCGCTGGCCGCGTCGCTGTCCCCCGACCCGGTGCTGCTGTCGCTCAGCCGCCTCGTCCTCGGCTTCGCGGTCGGCGGCGCCACGCAGACCGCACCGGTGTACGTGGCCGAGCTGGCCCCGACCGCGTACCGCGGCCGCCTGGTGCTGTTCTTCCAGATCGCGATCGGCGTCGGCATCGTCATCGCCACCATCGTCGGCGCGGCCGAGGTGATCGACTGGCGGGTGGCGATCGGGATGGCCGCCGCGCCCGCCGCGCTCATGTTCGCGCTGATGCTGCGCCTGCCGGAGAGCCCGCGCTGGCTGCTCCGCGAAGGCCAGGCCGACCGGGCGCGGGAGGCCCTCGGCCGGGTCCGTCATCCGGACGCCGACCTCGACGGCGAGTTCGGCGAGATCCAGGACAACGTCCAGGCCGAGAAGCGGGCCAAGACGCGAGGGTGGGCTGGTCTCAAGGCCGCCTGGGTACGCCCCGCGCTGATCGTCGGCTGCGGCCTGGCCGTCTTCACCCAGCTGTCCGGCATCGAGATGATCGTCTACTACACGCCGACGATCCTCACCGACAACGGTTTCGCCGACTCGACCGCGCTGCGGGTGTCGGTGGCGCTCGGGCTGACCTACCTGGTCGCCCAGCTCGTCGGCCTGGTCATCATCGACCGGGTGGGCCGGCGCCGGCTGACGCTGCTGACTCTGCCGTGCGCCGCGGTCGCGCTGGTCGTGCTGGGCACGTTCTTTGTCACCGGCCACGACGACAAGTCGATGATCCCGTGGATCGTCGCCACCCTGGTCGCGTTCATGGCCTTCACCGCCGGTGGCATCCAGCTGATGGGCTGGCTGACCGGCTCGGAGATCTATCCGCTGGCCACCCGGGCGGCGGGCGCCGCGGCCCAGTCGGCGTCGCTGTGGGGCACCAACGTGCTGATCACCCTGACCCTGCTCAGCACCATGAAGGCGATCGGCACGGGCCAGACCTTCTGGATGTACGCCCTGTTCAACGTGATCGCCTTCGTTTTCCTGTACCGCAAGATGCCCGAGCTCTCCGGCCGCAGCCTCGAGGACATCGAGCAGCACCTGGAGCAGGGCAAGTTCACCCCGCACGACCTCCCCTCCCACGCTCGCGGCTAACCGTTGTGCGATCGGTAAGCCCGGAAAGTCGTGTATGACGGATCTTGCTGCGTACCCACGCCCGACCGCACTACCCACAGTGACGGGGAGGGCGAGCGGCGGGCTACGACTGACCGGAGTGCGAGTCGCATTAATAGAGGTTGCCCTGCGGCTAGGCGCACTTCAGAAAATGGATCCAAAATGGCGTCATGGGACTAGTAGGCGCCCGACCAGGGTGCTCGACGTCGAGGGTCACCGCTGTCGGTCCCTGGCCGGAGCATGTCTGCCGCACCTGAGAAGGCGGCCCTCCGGCGCGTCGACGCCCCACCCTCGGGGGGAACGCCGCCTCGGGGGATCTCCCGCGCAGCTCATGGACGCTGTCGCAAGCGGCCGCGCCACTGTCGACCGAGCCGTGGCACCACAGCCGGTCCGGCGTCAACGGGTTCGATTTGCCGACGTATTTCGGCTCCGGTTCGAAAATGGAAACAGGTCGCGCGTGCAATTTTGCCGCTGTCGTACGGGCCACCGATCAGGGCGCGAATGAGCCCGCGTCGTCGACCATTGTTGAGTCGACGTGAATGGCGGCTGGAAGCCAACGGCGAAGTGGCTCGGCGCCGTACCGCAGAGTAGTCATGAGACCAGATGTCTCTGGCCAAGACTCAGACCGCCATCTACCAGCGGGTCTGCATCGCAAGGCATGCGTTTCCAAAATGGATCCATGTGCGTATAGTCGGCGACGGCACGGGGCCCATCGGCAGTGCGGTGATGGCCCTTGTCTTTGAGTCTGTCCGCACTAAACGGTGTGGATCAAATGGGTAGGAGCCCCAATGAGTCGCAAGGATCATGTCACTGTCCTCATTCGCCTACCGGGCGTGGTAATCATCCGGATTCTGGTGGTGATCACCGTGCTTGTCAGCGCCGGGACAACTCTTTCCAGGATCAATTGACGCGCCGGCACAACTGCGCACCGGCGCGTCGGCGCCCCGGCTGCCTCGGCGGCCGGGGCGCACCCCTACGTCTGTGGAGCGGCCGGCTAGCCCAGGCGGGCCAGCTCCTCCTCGATCACGGCGGTGTCGAGCTTCTTGAAGACCGGCTTGGGCGCCTGCAGCGGCGTACCCGCCACCAGCGGAACCGACTCCCAGCGCGCCCCGACGGTGTAATCGCCGGTCAGGATCGGGTAGGCCGGGCCGCCGTCCAGGTCGTCGACCTCGACGATGTCCGGCATCGGCTGGTGCACGCCGGTGCTGCCGAGCAGCTCGTGCACCTTCTGTGCGGAGTGCGGCAGGAACGGGCTGAGCAGCGTGTTCGCGTCGCTGACGACCTGCAGCGCGACGTGCAGGACGGTGCCCATGCGCGGCTTCGAGGCCTCGTCCTTGAGCTTCCACGGCGCCTGTTCGGACAGGTATTTGTTCGCCTCGGCGACCACGCGCATGGCCTCGCCGATCGCGGCCTTCTGCCGGTGCTTGCCGATCAGGTCACCGACCGTGGCGAAGCCGGCCTGGGCCACTTCCAGAAGGTCACGGTCGGCGTCGGTCAGGTCGACCGCGGGCGGGATGGTGCCGAAGTTCTTGGCGGCCATCGAGATCGAGCGGTTGACCAGGTTGCCCCAGCCGGCGACGAGCTCGTCGTTGTTCCGCCGGACGAACTCCGACCAGGTGAAGTCGGTGTCGTTGGACTCGGGGCCGGCCGCGGCGATGAAGTAGCGCAGCGCGTCGGCGTCGTAGCGGGACAGGAAGTCGCGGACGTAGATGACCACCCGGCGGGACGAGGAGAACTTCTTGCCCTCCATGGTCAGGTATTCCGAGGACACGACCTCGGTCGGCAGGTTGAGCCGGCCCAGCCGGCCGGGCTCGCCGGCCTTGTCGCCCTCGCCGGAGTAGCCGAGCAGGATGGCCGGCCAGATCACCGAGTGGAAGACGATGTTGTCCTTGCCCATGAAGTAGTAGGCCAGCGCGTCCTTGCCCTCGCTGTCGGCCGACCACCACTTGCGCCACGCCTCCGGGTCGCCGGTGCGGCGGGCCCACTCGACCGACGCCGACAGGTAGCCGATGACCGCGTCGAACCAGACGTAGATGCGCTTGTCGCCACGGTCGCGCCAGCCGTCCAGCGGGATCGGCACGCCCCACTCGAGGTCGCGGGTGATGGCCCGGGGCTGCAGGTCGTCGAGCAGGTTGCGGCTGAACTTGAGGACGTTGGGCCGCCAGTTCTCCCGCTGGTCGAGCCAGGAGCCGATGGCCTCGGCGAAGGCCGGCAGGTCGAGGAAGAAGTGCTCGGTCTCGACGAACTCGGGCGTCTCGCCGTTGATCTTGGAGCGTGGGTTGATCAGCTGCTCCGGGTCGAGCTGGTTGCCGCAGTTGTCGCACTGGTCGCCGCGGGCGCTGTCGTACCCGCAGATCGGGCAGGTGCCCTCGATGTAGCGGTCGGGCAGGGTGCGACCGGTGGACGGCGACTTCGCGCCCAGCGTCGTCTTGCGGACGATGTAGCCGTTATCGAGCAGGCCGGTGAACAGCTCCTGGGTGACCGCGTAGTGGTTGCGGGTGGTGGTGCGGGTGAACAGGTCGTACGACAGGCCGAGCCCGTGCAGGTCCTCGACGATCACCCGGTTGTAGCGGTCGGCCAGCTCACGGGGCGTTACCCCGTCGGCGTCCGCCTGCACCTGGATCGGAGTGCCGTGCTCGTCGGTGCCCGAGACCATGAGCACGTCGTGGCCGGCCATCCGCATGTACCGGCTGAACACGTCGGAGGGCACTCCGAAGCCGGAGACATGACCGATGTGGCGCGGGCCGTTGGCGTAGGGCCAGGCGACCGCGGCGAGAACGTGACTCATGGTTCCCCAGCGTAGTGACAGCGGAGGTACGCCTGCGACCGAGATGGGCTCGTACCGAAAAAGGCCGACACGCCCCTTTGGTAGGTGATCGTCATGAAATTGTGCAGTCTACTGAGGTGGTGACCGGAGACGCGCCGCAGCCAGGGGAAACGCCGCGGACCGAGAGCGAGCCGTGGTCCTTTCCCGACCCCAACACCGCCTGGTGGCGGGTCGAGGAGGAACGCGACCGGGCCGACGCGCTGGCCGAGGCGGCCGCCGCCCGTCCCCGCCACCCGCGCCGCCGACCGGCGTCCAACACCCCGGCCAACGCCCTGCCCGAGGCGTACGGCGGAACCGAGCCCGCCTTCGCACCCGAAGCCCTGGACGCGCATGCCGCCGGGGCACAGGACGCCGCCGAGGGCCTGAACCCGGCGGCGCTGGTCGAGGCCGAGCGGGAGCCCGGGATCGAGCAGGTCGAGGCGACCGCGGCGGCCCAGGCCGTACAGGACGCCGCCCCCGAGCCCGAACCGGTCGAGCGCGACCACCACCGCCGGCCCAAGGACCGTTTCAACCCGCCCGAGAAAACCGCTGAGGGGTACGCCGTGAGCAGCGCCGACGAGGCCCAGGCGGACGCGTCCGCCCCGGACACCGCACCCCCGGACCCGGAGCCGGAGCCGGAAGTGATGGTCCTCCCCGAGCCGAAGGAGCGGGTGCCGGTCCCCGAGCAGGGCATCTCCCGGCTCGGCCAGGCCGCCGACGAGGCGAAACGGGAGCGCCTGGAGAACCACCCGTTCTGGCTGAGCGAGGAGGAACGGGCCGCCGCCGGCAACGCCTGGCCCGCCCCGGAGATGCGGCAGCGCCTGGCCACCTCGGCCGGCCCGGCCGACCCGCTGCGCGGCAAACCGCCCGCCCGCAGGCCGCTGTCCCCGCGCGGCCCGGTGGCCGGACTGCTCGGTCTGGTCACGCTGGCCCTGGTGGCGTCGTTCTTCTCCTGGGTCAGCGCGGAGCCGTTCTGGCTGGCCGTCGGGCACGGCGACCGGGGGGTCGCGACCATCTCCCGGTGCGTCGGAAGCGGTGTCACGCAGCGCTGTCAGGGCTCCTTCGCGGCGGCCGACGGCGGCTTCACGGTCGAGAAGGTGACGCTGCTCGGGGTGGACGCCGCCTCCCGCAACAGCGGGGCGATCGCGCCGGCCCGGATGGTCAGCCCGGACAGCCGGCAGGCGTACGTGGGCGGCACCGGCCTGATGGTGCACCTGCGCTGGACGCTGGGCTTCGTGCTGGTGCTGCTGTGCGGCTACGGCATCGCCGGGATGACCGGGGCGCGGCGGCTGGAGACCGCGCGTACCCGTCGCAACGCGGTCCTGATCAGCCTGGCCGGACCGGTCCTGCTGCTGATCGGCTTCCTCGCCGCCGCCTACTAGAACAGTGGTAGCCCCGGGCGGCATCTCGTGCCTCGATACCGCCCGGGGCTACCACTGTCTACTGGGCCTGGTGGACCAAGGCGTAGACCTCGCGGCGGCGGAGGCCGAACTCGGTCGCCACCGCGGAGATCGCGTCGCGCCGCGAGTCGCCGGCCGCCTCCCGTTCGGCCACCGCGGCCCGGAGATCCTCATCGGCCGGGCGGGCCGCGGCGGTCACCGGGGCACCACCGAGCACCAGCGTGATCTCCCCGCGGGGCGGCGACGCGGCGGCCCAGTCGGCCAGTTCGGCCAGCCTTCCCCGGCGTACCTCCTCATAGGTCTTGGTCAGCTCCCGGCAGACCGCCGCGGGCCGCCCCGGGCCGAACGTGGCCACCAGGTCGGCCAAGGCGTCACCGACCCGATGCGGCGCCTCGAACAGGATCAGCGTGCGCGGCTCGGCCGCCAGCTCCCGCAGCCGGGACCGGCGGGCCGAGCCCGAGCGGGGCAGGAACCCCTCGAAGACGAACCGGTCACTGGGCAGGCCGGACAGCGCCAGCGCGGTCGTCACGGCACTCGGCCCGGGCGCGGCGGTGACCGGGAATCCGGCGTCCAGGGCGGCCCGTACCAGTCGGTAACCCGGGTCGGAGACGCTGGGCATGCCGCCGTCGGTCACGACCGCGACGGTCTGTCCGGCGCGAAGGGCGTCAACCAGTTCGGGCGTACGCCGCTCCTCATTGCCCTCGAAATACGACACGATCCGGCCACCGACCGTGACGCCGAGATCACGGGCCAGCCGGGTGAGCCGCCGGGTGTCCTCCGCCGCGACGACATCCGCCGAGGTCAGCGTGTCGCGCAGGCGCTGCGAGGCGTCTCCGGGGTTGCCCAGCGGCGCCCCGACGAGCACCACCCGTCCGTTGGCTTCTTCCACGACAGGAAGTCCATCACACCGCGCCACGCGGGCTGGACGAGCACGGGCCCCCACGCTCGGCCTACCATCGCGGGGTGAGTGTGGCGACCGACATCGCGCCCGTGCCCGTCGAGTCCGACATGGCACCCTTCGGGAAGAGACGGGTGCCCGACGTCGTGCGTCGCCGGCTGTCGAGCCTGGAAAACTGGCTCAACCCGTACTCCTGGCTGGTCACGCTCGTGATCACCGGGCTCGCGGCGATCCTGCGGCTGGTCGGCCTGAGCAAGCCCAAGGTGCTCGTCTTCGACGAGGTGTACTACCCGACCGACGCCTGGGACATGCTGCACCACGGCGTGGAGTGGGACGAGAAGACCAACGGTCCGGCGTACGTGGTGCATCCGCCGCTCGGCAAATGGTTGATCGGGCTGGGCGAGCTGGTGTTCGGCAACACGCCGCTGGGCTGGCGGGTGCCGGCCGCGATCGCCGGCACGCTGATGGTGCTGATCCTGATCCGGGTCACCTACCGGCTGTTCCGCTCGATCGTGCTGGCCGGGGTGGCCGGTCTGCTGATCACGCTGGACGGCTTCCAGCTGGTGCTGTCACGGACGTCGCTGCTCGACATCTTCCTCGGGCTGTTCATCCTGGCCACGTTCGCGGCGCTGGTCATCGACCGGGACGCGTACCGGCGGCGATGGCTGCGCGCGCTGGAGAACGGCTTCGACCCGGAAACGTCCCGGCTGCCGCACTTCGTGCCCTGGTGGCTGTTCGCCGCCGGGGTGCTGTTCGGGCTGGCCTGCGGCGTGAAGTGGAGCGCGTTGTTCTTCGCGCCGTTCTTCGCGGCCCTGGTGGTGGCCTGGCGGATCGGGGCGCGGCGCTCGGCCGGGATCCGGCACCCGATCACCGTACGGCTGTTCGGCGACATCGGGTGGCTGGTGGCCAGCTTCACCCTGACCGTGATCTTCTACCTGTCCACCTGGATCGGCTGGTTCGTCACCAACACCGGCTACTTCCGCCACTACCGCGCGCAGAACGGCATGAGCGAGCCGCCGATCCTGGGCGCGCTGCTCAACCTCGCGCACTACCACCAGCAGGCGTACACGTTCCACAGCGGCCTGACCGACAAGCACCCGTACCAGTCCTGGCCGTGGCAGTGGCTGCTGCTGGGCCGGCCGGTGGCCTTCCACTGGAACGGCAACGGCACCTGCGGCGCCAGCAACTGCGCGACCGAGATCCTGCTGCTCGGCACGCCCATCCTGTGGTGGTCGTTCCTGCCCGCGATCGGCGCGCTGATCTGGTTCGGCATCGCCCGGCGGGACTGGCGGGCCTGGGCCATCGGCGCCGGTCTGTCCGGTGGCCTGCTGCCGTGGTTCTACTACGCGGTCGCCGACAGCCGCACGATGTTCTCCTTCTACGCCCTGCCGGCCCTGCCGTTCCTGATCCTGGCGGTCACCTACACGCTGGGCGCGATAATGACGCCACCGGGCGGCATCGAGGCGGGCGAGCGGAAATCCGACCGGCAGATCGTCGGCACGGTGATCGCGGGCGCGTTCGTGGCCATCGTCGCCCTCTGCTTCGCGTACTTCTACCCGATCTTCGTCGGCGAGACGATCCCGTACGAATCCTGGCAGGCCCGCATGTGGCTGGGTTCCCGCTGGATCTGAACGAGGCGCTCGCGACCCATGACCGAACCGTAGCTCGCCCTGCAACTCTTCGGCTCAGCCGGAGAGTGGGGGCAACGTAAAGCGCGCTCCGATCGCCTGCCACGGGGGAAGCGGGCGATAGGAGCGCGCACCACGAAGCTTAGCCATGGGCGCCTCTGTCCACAACGGCTGTCCATGCTCAATCATCAGGAAATCGGGCCAATTTTGGTTGCGGTCGCACGGACTTCGCGGCACGCCCGGTCCGATACCGGCATTTCGGACATAAGTTTACTAAAGTGATTAATAGCAGAGCGGATATTTGCGAGGCGCATTCGGGAATGGAGTCGGGAAACTGACACCGAAATTGTTCCCACAATTGCGTAACCTATTTCTCTGAGCATATTCCGTCCAGCTCAGGCGGATCTCCAACGAGGTCGATCAGATGGCCCGCCATCAGGTCAAATGCTGACCATCACCGATTCGGATGAGATTCCGTGAAAAGGCGGCGTACCCCGCGGGAGTGACGCCGATCAAGATCTCCAAAGATGTTCCTAAGCTCGCCGGGTGACTTCGCAGGAGCTTGAAAACATCCCCGACACCGAGGTGCTCTCGGTGCCCTCGGCGGCGCCGGTGTTCGTCGACGAGTCCGGTCGCCGGCGCAAGCTGCTCCGTCGCGTTGCCTACGGCTTCGGCGCGCTGTGCATGGCCTACGGCGGCCTGGTCAGCGTCAGCCTGGCCGGTGGCCCGGTCAGCTCGAGCGCGGTGCTGCCCCTGCCCGACCTGGGCCGGGACGACGACCGGCCGGCCGACGCCGCGCCAATTCCGCCTGTGCCGGCGTTGACGACGCCACCCGCGTCGCAGCCCCCGCGGCTGATCACCGAGTCGCTTCGCCGCCCGTACACCCCGGCCAACGGGGGCCCGCGACGTGCGGAGGCGTCGCGAGCCAGTCGTAGGCCGAGCGAGTCGGGGAAGGCGCCGGTCCGCGTCACCCCGACGCCGGCCACCACCAAGCGGCCCACCGAGTCCGGCACGGTCAGCCCGGCGCCGACCAAGACGACCCCGATCTCGCCGGGGCCGGCCACCACGACCCCGGTCCCGGACCCGACGACCACCCCGCCGCCGCCGGTCCCACCCAAGCCGCCGGCGACCGGCGGTCAGGGTGGCGGCGGCGAGGTCGACGGATCCGGGGCCGGTACCTTCAGGCCGCCGGTCCACACCCAGAAGCCGGCCGTCTCGCACGTGCCGTCGACGCCGCCCGCCCCGTCCGAGCCGGACCGGGAGGACCAGGAAGAGGTCGCGGAGTGACCCGGCACGGACGCGGCCGGACCCGGGCCCGCCGGCGGCTGCTGCCCCGGCCACGGATCATGCTCGGCACGCTGCTGGTCGCGCTGTTCATCGGCGTGCTCGTCGTGCAGGCATACATCAACAGCGAGTTCACCGCCGACCACGTCGAGACCGAGGTCGGGGACCAGGCCGGCGTACCCCGTGCCATCAAGCACGGTGGCCCGGTCATCAACACCACCGGAGGGCAGGTCAGCTCCAACCGCCTGCCGCCCCGGACGATCGCGCTGACCTTCGACGACGGCCCCGACCCGAAGTGGACGCCGCAGGTCCTGAAGGTGCTCGAGGACAACGGCGCCCACGGCACGTTCTTCGTCGTCGGCTCCGAGGTGACCCGCCACCCGGACGTCGCCCGGCGGATCGTGGCCGGTGGGAACGAACTCGGCCTGCACACGTTCACCCACCCCAACATGCAGCTGCTCGCGCCCTGGCGCCGCGACCTCGAACTGTCACAGACCCAGGTGGCGATCGCCCGGGCCGCCGGGGTGCACACCAACCTGGTGCGGTTCCCGTACTCGTCCAAGCCGCAGGCCATCGACGAGACGAACTGGGCGCTGTTCAAGGAGACCGGGGCCAAGGGCTACCTGGTCGTGGTCAACGACCGGGACAGCCAGGACTGGCAGCGGCCGGGCGTACCCCGGATCCTGTTCAACGCCACCCCGGAGGGCGACCAATCGGCGGTCGTGCTGTTCCACGACGCCGGCGGCGACCGGGCGCAGACCATCGAGGCGCTGCGCGCGTTCATCCCGGCCATGAAGGCCCGCGGATATCGGTTCACCACCGTCACCGAAGGGCTCAACGTCGGGCTGAAGCAGGCCGACAACGCGCCGCCGCCACTGGCCTACAACGAGCCCGCGCCGGCGACCGACCGCTGGCGGGGACAGGCCCTGATGTGGACCGTCGACCTGGCCGACGGGCTGGTGTACGTGATCGCCGGACTCTTCCTCGTCGTCGGGTTGCTGACCATCGGGCGTACCGGCCTGCTCCTGCTGCTGGCCGGGCGACACGCCCGGCACCGGCGCAGGCCCGGCTTCCGCTGGGGCCCCGAGGTGACCGAGCCGGTGTCGGTGATCGTGCCCGCCTACAACGAGAAGGCCGGCATCGAAGCCGCGGTCCGCTCCCTGGCCGGCGGCGACTATCCCGAGATCGAGGTGGTGGTCGTCGACGACGGCTCCACCGACGGCACGGCCGCCCTGGTCGAACGGCTGCGGCTGCCCAACGTACGGGTCATCCGGGTGCCCAACGGCGGCAAGTCCAACGCGCTGAACACCGGCGTCGCCCTGGCCAAGCACGACCTGATCGTCACCGTCGACGGTGACACCATCTTCGAACCGGACTCGGTCCGCCGGCTGGTGCAGCCGTTCGGCAAACGCAACGTCGGCGCCGTCGCCGGCAACGTCAAGATCGGCAACCGGCGCAGCCTGGTCGCCCTCTGGCAGCACATCGAGTACGTGATCGGCTTCAACCTCGACCGGCGGCTCTACGAGGTGCTCAACTGCATGCCCACGGTGCCGGGCGCGATCGGAGCGTTCCGGCGGCGGGCCCTGGACGAGGCGGGCGGCTTCAGCGACGAGACGCTGGCCGAGGACACCGACGTCACGATGGCCCTGTGCCGGGCCGGGTGGCGGGTGGTCTACGAGGAGGGGGCGCGGGCCTGGACCGAGGCGCCGGCCACGCTGGAACAGCTCTACCGTCAGCGGTACCGGTGGAGCTACGGGACCATGCAGGCGATGTGGAAGCACCGCAAGGCGCTCACCGAACGCGGTACCTCCGGCGCCTTCGGCCGGCGCGGCCTGCCGTTCCTGGCCCTCTTCGGGGTCGCGTTGCCGCTGCTCGCGCCGGTCGTCGACATCATGCTGGTGTACGGCCTGGTGTTCTGGGAGCTCGAGGAGACGGTGGTGGCGTGGAGCGGCATGCTGCTCCTGCAGCTGGTCACCGCGGCCGTCGCGTTCCGGTTCGACCGGGAGTCGATGGGACCGCTCTGGCGGCTGCCGCTGCAGCAGTTCGCGTACCGCCAGCTGATGTATCTGGTCCTGATCCAGTCGGCCACGACCGCGCTGACCGGTGGGCGGCTCGGCTGGCACAAACTGCGCCGGGCGGGACTGGTCCGCTCCGGCGCTCCGGCCGGTCCACCGGTCGAGCCGCGGGCGGCGCCGCAGGTGGACTCGTGGCCGCCGACGCTGCACGAGATCCGGCTCGATCCGCATCCGGCGGCGGGGCGGGCGCCGGCCCGGCCGCACGTACCCACTCAGGCGTTTTCCACCGATGACATGCCGTCCGCCGGCTCGCCCCCGGGTGGCGGCTCCGGCCCGGTGCGCACCGGGTGAGAAACGGCCCCGCACCGCCCGAACTGCAGCCGGGCGGTGCGGGGCCGGTCTGTCGGTCCGTCGATCCGAACGACAGTCTCAGACGGCGATCAGGTCGCGGTCGGTCTCTTGCTCGGCGAACGGGAACACCACGTGCAGTGACGTACCGTCGCCGGGCCGGTCGGACAGCGCGACCGTCGCGTGGTGCGCGTCCAGGATCCGTTTCGCCACGGCCAGCCCGCGGTCCGGTCCCGGCACGGTCGCCGGGTTCGCGATCGCACCGTAGTAGAGGTGCGGGAACAGGTCGGGCCGCATGCCGTCAGGCAGGTCCATGTCGTCCAGCCGGACGGCCGGTCCCGACTCGATCTCGGTGCCGACCCGCACCCGGCCACCCGACGGCGTGTACTTGACCGCCGCGAACAGCAGCTGCATCAGCACCTGCTCCAAGCGGACCGGGTCGGCGACGATCGGCAGCGCCGGGCCGCCGGCCTGGTTGAGGATCCAGATCTGTTTGGTCGCGGCGATCGGCCGGACCGCCTCCACCGCGCGCTGGGTCAGGCGGGTCAGGTCGATCTGCCGCATGTGCAGGCTGTCGTGGCCGGCCCCGGCGTCGGCCAGCCGCAGCAGGTGGTCGAGCAGGTCACGGAGCCCGCGTACGTGGGCCGCGGCGGCGTGGCCGACCAGGTCGGCCAGCTCGGCGTCGTGGTAGCCGGTGCGGCCCAGGCCTTCGAGGTACACGTCCATCAGCCGCAGCGAGGCCTTGAGCTCGCCGCCGACCAGGGCGGCCAGCTCGTCCTTGCGGCGTTCCAGCTCCTGCAGCCGGGCGGTGGTGTTGGCCAGCGTCACCGCGTAGCGCCGCAGTTCCAGCTGGGCGGTCACCTGCCGGGCGAGCGCGCGCAGCGCCTGTAGCTGTTCCATGTCCAGGCGTCGCGGCTCGGAGTCGACCACGCAGAGCGTGCCCAGCCCGAAGCCGTCGGTGGTGATCAGTGGCGCGCCGGCGTAGAAGCGGACGCCCTCGGGCTGTGTCACCTGTGGATTGTCGGCGAACCGCGCGTCCTGGCGGGCGTCGGGCACCACCAGCAGATCGCGACCGAGGATGGCGTGGGAGCAGAAGGAGATGTCACGCGACGTCTCGGTGAGGTCGGTGCCGATCCGGGCCTTGAACCACTGCCGATCGGTGTCGATCAAAGACACCAATGACATGGGTACGCCGCAGACATTCGAAGCCAGCGCGACGATGTCATCGAAGTCCTTCTCCGCCTCGGTGTCGAGCACGCCGAGGGCGTAAAGGGCGGCCAGTCGATCGGTCTCGTTGCTGGGGCGGGGAGCATCCATGCCTTAGGGATACCACCGGAAAGTAGCAATCCTCGCTTTTTACTCTTTTTGCCCGACCGGCAACTCGTAGGGCAGATCCATGATGTGGTGGTCGGCCAGCTCGCCGAGCGGCGCCCACGCCTCGTAGACACCCCGCTCGTAGCACCGGGCCCCAGTCGTGGACAGGCTCTCCGCGTCCGGATGGAGCAGCCGCAGCCGGGCCCAGCGCTCGTCGCGCTGCAGCACCCAGCACGCCGTGCCGCGCCAGAGGGCCTGCTCGGCGCGGCGGCTCAGGGTCTGCACCGGGTAGCGGGCGGCGCGCGTGAGGGCGCGTACCCGGAACTCCTCGGGCGGGTCGGCTACAGCCTGATATTCGTGCTGGTTGATCCGGCCGACCAGCTGGGCGGTGGGCGCGTCGGTGCAGGGGATGTACTCGCGGTCGGGCGTGATGCCGGGCAGACCCTCGAGCATCCGGCGCCACTTCGGGCCGGCCAGACGCAGCCAGCCGTGCTGCTCCGGCTGATAGGTGAAGAGCACGACCTCCTCGCCGGTGGACGAGTAGCCGAGCAGCTGCGCGTTCGCCGGGATGGGCAGGTCGGCGAAGCCCGCGGTGACGTACTCCGGGATCAGGTCGTCGGTGCTGGGCGTGAAGCCGGTGCCCAGGACCAGGGCGCCGATCCGCTGGTGGGCCGGGAGTGAGGCGAGCCCGGGCTGGCCCGGGCCGCCGGGGATCTCGTAGTCGATCGGGTCGACCGCGCGCCAGCGCAGCGCGTACGCCACCTCGGTGTCGATCGCGCCGTCGGTGCGCAACAGGCCCAGATCCTCGGGCCGCCGCAGGTGCTCGATGTCGCACGAGCGATAGCAGAAGCCGTACGGCAACCAGCCGCCCAAATGCCCGGCGACCTGCGCGGCGGACAGGATCTTGGTCATCCGGGTGCCGCGCCGGACGGCGGCCGACTCGCGGATGCGGCGCAGCATCGGATCATCGCGGTGCGCGGCCGACTGGCTCATCCGCTGGACCTGTGCCCAGCCCAGGTCGCGGTGCAGCGGAGCCATCAGAGGTGGCTCCAGTGGCTCGAGGCCGACCGAGCTGTCCTCACCGGTCACGGTCACGAGCGGAAAGTAATCGCGCGGGATTGATTCAAGGTGAACGATGGGTTACCCGGACCTGGGTGTATGCAGGATCACTCACCCTATCGAGCGTATGGCAGAGTTGACCTCGATGAGTACGCGCGAGGAGCGGGCCACGCGCCGGGCGGGCGAGTTCCCGCCGCCGCCGGAACCGCTGGCAGTGCCGGTCTTCGACAGCCACACCCACCTGGACATCACCGTCCAGGAGACGTCCGGTCCCGGGGTCACCGAGCTGATCGACGCCGCCGTCCGGGCCGGAGTGGACCGGGTTGTCCAAGTCGGTGTCGATGTAGCCTCCTCGACATGGAGCGCTGACCTCGCCGCCCGCGACGACCGGGTGCTGGCCGCGGTCGCCATCCACCCCAACGACGCGCCCCTGCTGGCCGACCTTGACGAGGCCCTGCGCGAGATCGAGGCGCTCGCCGCGCGGCCGCGGGTCCGAGGGATCGGCGAGACCGGGCTGGACACTTTCCGTACGGGCGCGGCCGGTCGCCCGGCCCAGGAGGAAAGCTTCCGGGCGCACATCGCGATCGCCAAGCGTCATCACAGAGCGTTAATCATCCACGATCGCGACGCCCATGCCGAAGTCCTGGCGGTCCTCGACCAGGAAGGCGCTCCGGAAACCGTAGTGCTGCACTGTTTCTCCGGTGACGAGGCGTTCGCGGCCGAATGTGTCAGGCGGGGATACTTCCTCAGCTTCGCCGGAACGGTCACTTTCGGTAGTGCGGGCAACCTTCGCGACGCCGCCCGGATCACCCCGCCGGAACAGATGCTGGTCGAGACCGACGCGCCGTACCTGACCCCCAAGCCCCACCGCGGCCGGCCGAACGCGTCCTTCCTCATCCCGCACACCATGCGCGCGCTGGCCGAATACACCGGCCGCGACCTGGACGAGCTCTGCGCCGCGGTCTCGGCCAACGGCGAGCGCGTCTTCGGGCCCTGGGTGAACTGAGGCGCGCTCCGGACCACGCCTCGCTCTCGGCCGGGGGTGTGAAACGCGCCTCAGAAGCCGGTCTCCAGGGCTCGACCGCGAGGCCTGCCGCTTGTCAGTCCTCCTCCACCCAGGCGTTGACGCCCAGCTCGCGACCGAGGGCGGCGAGCTGATCGGCGAAGGCGCGCGGTGCGGCGTTGAGCGGGCCGCGGGACACGAAGCGGACCGCCCAGTGCCGGCCGGTCGCCACATCGAAGACGCGGTGGACGATGCGAGAACCGCGAGGGTCGGGCTCCACGCTGGTCACTCCGCGGTACCACCACTCGCCCTGCAGGGTGACCGAGCGCCGGGCCCGGTCGACGGTCACGGTGAGGACGCTGCCGTCCCTGGTCACGGTGAACTCGTCGCTCTCGGCCGGCCCCGCCTGGCCGGTCGCCGCCGGCGGTGCCTTGTCGCTCCCGGCCGGTGGCGCCTTGTGGCGCTCGGCGGAGCGCGCCTCGTTGCTCTCGGCGGGTGGCGCCTGGGGGCTTTCGGCCGGGGCCGTCCGGCCGGTTGTGGCCAGCGGGGAACGGCCGCCGGGGCGCACGTCGAGCAGGACGGCGGCGACCGCGTCGGGGGGTGCCTCGACGATGCCGTGCAGCTTCAGCAGCTCAGTCACGGCGGCGGGGTCGGCCGGTGGACAGGTCACTCATGCGTTCCGTTGTATCAGCGCACCCGTAAGCTCTGCCCCCATGGCTGACGCACTGCTCGGGCCGGTGGAGATCCGGGAGCTCGCCGCCCGGTTGGGGGTGGCGCCGACCAAGAAGCTCGGCCAGAACTTCGTGCACGATCCGAACACGGTGCGCCGGATCGTGGCCGCGGCGGGGCTGCGGGACGACGACGTGGTGGTCGAGGTCGGGCCGGGGCTGGGGTCGCTCACGCTGGGGCTGGTCGGCGGGGCGGCGCACGTACACGCGGTGGAGATCGACCCGGCGCTGGCCGCCGCCCTGCCCGAGACCGTGCGGTCCGACCGGCTGAGCGTGCATCCGCGGGACGCGCTGCGGGTGACCGCGGCCGAGTTCGACCCGGCGCCCACCATGCTGGTCGCCAACCTGCCCTACAACGTGGCCGTCCCGGTCGTCCTGCACCTGCTGGCCGAGCTCCCGACGCTGCGCGGGGGGCTGGTCATGGTGCAGAAGGAGGTCGCCGATCGGCTGGTCGCGGGACCCGGATCGAAGGTGTACGGCATCCCGTCGGTCAAACTCGCCTGGTATGCCGAGGCGCGCGCCGCGGGCCGGGTACCCCCGGCGGTGTTCTGGCCCGTGCCCAACGTGGACTCGGGGCTGGTCGCCTTCACCCGGCGTGACCCACCGGTGACCGCGGAGCGGACGAAGGTCTTCGCGGTGATCGACGCGGCCTTCGCGCAGCGCCGCAAGACCCTGCGCGCCGCCCTCGCCGGATGGGCCGGCGGACCGGTCCGGGCCGAGGCGGTGCTGCTCGCCGCCGGCGTCAACCCGCAGGCCAGGGGGGAGTCGCTGTACGTGCGCGAGTTCGCCGCGATCGCGGCCGCCGCCGATTCTTCAGAGTGCGGCGGTAAGCTCAGCGCGTCCGGCCAAGAGCCCGAGGAGGTCGACCAGTGACCCGGTGCCCGAGCGGCGCGCTGCCCGTGAGCCGCGCCGCGTGACCGAGGCATGGGGTCCGGAGGACGGACGGCGGTCCGGACCGGTGCGCATCCGCGTCCCCGCCAAGATCAACCTTCATCTCAGTGTGGGTCCGTTGCGTCCGGACGGCTTCCACGAGCTGACCACCGTTTATCACGCGATCAGCCTCTTCGACGAGCTGCGGGCCAGCCCGGGTGACACGCTCGCGCTGACCATGGAGGGCGAGGGCCAGGGTGAGCTCGCCCTGGACGAGACCAACCTGGTGATCCGGGCCGCCCGGGCGCTGGCCGCGCACGCCCGGGTGCCCGCGTACGCCCGCCTGCACCTGCGCAAGTCCATTCCGCTGGCCGGTGGCCTGGCCGGTGGCAGCGCCGACGCGGCGGCCACCCTGCTGGCCTGCGACGCGCTGTGGGGGACCGGCCTGCCCCGCGACGAACTGGCCGAGATCGGCGCCACGCTGGGCTCGGACATCCCGTTCCTGCTGCAGGGCGGCACCGCCCTGGGCACCGGACACGGCGAGGTGGTCAGCCCGATCCTGGCCCGGCCGACCACCTGGCACTGGGTGGTGGCGATCGCCGACGGCGGGCTGAGCACCCCGGAGGTCTACCGCGAGCTCGACCGGCTGCGCGACCGGGGCCAGGCGCCGGTCCCGCTGGACACACCGGACACGCTGATGGCGGCCCTGCGTCAGCGCGACCCCAAGGTGCTGGCCGACGTGCTCGGCAACGACCTGCAGGCCGCGGCCGTCTCGTTGCGCCCGGCCCTGGCCGGAGTGCTGGCGGCCGGCGCGGACGCGGGCGCGATCACCGGCATCGTCTCGGGTTCCGGCCCGACCTGCGTGTTCCTCGCCTCCGACGCGGCTCACGCCGAGCGCCTGGCCGCCGCGCTGACCTCGTCCGGCGTGTGCCGGGAGGCGCGCACCGCGCGTGGGCCGATGCCGGGAGCCCGGATAACCTAGGTCCTATCGTGGCCAACAACATTGTGAATCTCGACCGGGTCGGCAAGGGTTATGGCGCCGCCGGTCAACTGCTCACCGACGTCTCGCTCGGGCTGGACGACGACGCCCGGGTCGGCATCGTCGGCCTCAACGGCGCCGGCAAGTCGACCCTTCTGCGCCTGCTGGCCAAGTCCGAGGAACCCGACTCGGGTCGGGTCACCCATCGCCGGGACCTGACCGTAGCCACCCTGCCGCAGAACCTCGACCTGGCGCCGGGGCTGACCGTGCGCGACGTCGTGCTCGGGTCGGCCTGGCTGCCCGAGGGCATGGGCGCCGAGCACGAGTGGGCCGGCGACGCCGGAGTGCGGACGATCCTGACCGGTCTGGGCATGGCCCACCTGGGGCTCGACTCCCCGGTCGGCCCGATGTCCGGCGGCGAGCGACGCCGGGTGGCGCTGGCCGCTCTGCTGGTCCGGGACGCCGAGCTGCTGATCCTGGACGAGCCGACCAACCACCTGGACGTGGCCGGCGTCGACTGGCTGGCCCGGCATCTGCTGACCCGGCGCGGGGCGCTGGTCGTGGTCACCCACGACCGGTGGTTCCTGGACGCCGTCTGCACCGCCACCTGGGAGGTGGCGGACGAGGCGGTGCACACGTACGCGGGCGGTTATGCGGCCTGGATCCTCGCCCGCGCGGAACGCCAGCGGGTGGCCGCGGTGGTCGAGGCCCGCCGGCAAAATCTGCTCCGTAAGGAGATCGCCTGGCTGCGCCGGGGGCCGCCGGCCCGCACGTCGAAGCCGCAGTTCCGGATCGACGCGGCGAACGCCCTGATCGCCGACGTGCCGCCGGTGCGCGACTCGGTCAGCCTGCAGCGGCTGGCCACCTCCCGGCTCGGCAAACAGGTCTACGACCTGGAGCGGGTCACGCTCAAGGCCGGTCCCAAGACCATCCTCGAGGATCTGACCTGGCAGGTCGGCCCGGGCGACCGGATCGCGCTGCTGGGTGCCAACGGTGCGGGCAAGACCACGCTGCTGCGCCTGCTGGCCGGGGTCACCGAGCCGGACGGCGGGCGGATCGTGCGCGGCTCGACCGTGCGGCCCGCGTTCCTGTCGCAGGAGCTGCGGGAGCTGCCGGGCCAGTTGCGGTTGCTGGAGGCGGTGGAGGAGGTCGCGCGGCGGGTGCAACTGGGTGACCGCGAACTGTCCGCGTCCCAGCTGGCCGAGGTGTTCGGCTTCACCGACAAGCGGCTGTGGACGCCGGTCGGCGACCTGTCCGGTGGTGAGCGGCGGCGGTTGCAGATGCTGCGCCTGCTGGCCGCTGAGCCCAACGTGCTGCTGCTCGACGAGCCGACCAACGACCTGGACACCGACACCCTGGCCGCGCTGGAGGACCTGCTGGACACCTGGCCGGGCACGATGATCGTGGCCAGTCACGACCGTTACCTGGTCGAGCGGGTGACCGAGACGGCGTACGGGGTCTTCGGCGACGGCCGCCTGGTGCACCTGCCCGGCGGGGTGGACGAGTTCCTGGCCCGGGTCCAGTCGCCGGACGCCTCACTCGCCGCTTTCGACAGCAAGCCGGCCGCCGCCCAGCCGAGCGGAATGTCGGCCGCCGAGGCCCGCGCGGCCAAGAAGGACCTGTCCCGGCTGGAACGCCAGCTCGCCAAGCTGGAGGACCGGATCGCCAAGATCAACGAGGGTCTGGCCGAGCACGGGCACGACTACGAGCGCGTGATCGAGCTCGACGGCCAGCTCAAGGCCGTGCAGGCCGAGCGGGCCGAGACCGAGGAAGCGTGGCTGGAACTCGCCGAGCGGGTGCCCGAGGGGTGATCCGGGGGTGCTCCTGCGGCGCCGGATCACGATGAGCGAGAATCGTCGGCGAGACCACCGGCCCGACTTGGAGACGGACACATGGCGCACTATCCGGTCAACCACCCGCTGCGGCCGCTCTACCGCGCCCTCGCCGCGGTGGCCGGCCTCTTCCTGGTCCTCTACGGCGTCGTCGGGCTCATCACGGTGAGCGGTGGCGGCCTCTTCGGGCACCCCGACGAGACCATCCTCGGCCTGGGCGGCAATCTTTTCGCCTCGATCGTGGCGCTGCTGATCGGCGCCGTGGTGCTGGCCGCCACCGCGCTCGGCCGCAACGTCGACACCGAGGTCAACCGGGTGCTCGGCTGGGCGTTGCTCGCGGTCGGCAGCTACGAGCTGGCCACCAGCCGCACCGACGCCAACTTCCTCGACTTCACCATCGGTACGGTGATCGTGGTCTATCTCGTCGGCCTTATGCTGATCCTGTCCGGGCTGTACACGAAGACGGTGCGGTCGGCCGACGCCGGCGCACCGCGACAGGTGAGGGAGGGTCGCACGGCCTGATGGCGCATTTCCCCCTCAACCATCGCCTGCGTCAGACCTACCGCTTCGTCGCCGCCATCGCCGGCCTCTACCTTCTCGCGGCCGGCGTGATCGGCATCAGCCAGACCGCCGGCGATCCGTTCTTCGACCGTGCCGGCGGCGCCTGGTCGCTCGGCCTGCGGGTCAACCCGGCCGGGGCGTGGCTGCTGGTGCTGCTCGGCGTCGTCGTCCTGGGCGGGGCCGTGATCGGTGGCAACCTGCACCACCACCTGAGCATGGTGGCCGGCTGGGGCCTGCTCGGCATCGCGGCGATCCTGCTGGCGGTCATGCAGACCGACGCCAACGTGCTGCACGCCTCGATGATCAACGTGGTCGTGCTGATCCTGGCTGGTCTGGCCGTGCTGACCGCCGGCCTCTACGGCAAGCTCGAGACGGCCTAGCGCTACTTGGCCCGGCGGGTCAGCAGGGACGGCTTGGCCTCCAGGTGGGACAGGCCGTTCCAGGCCAGGTTGACCAGGTGCGCGGCCACCATCTCCTTCTTCGGCTTGCGCGCCTGCTGCCACCACTGGCCCACCAGCGCCACCATACCGACCAGCGCCTGCGAGTAGAGCTCGGCGAACTTCGGGTCGAGGTTGCGCTGCTTGAACTCGGCGCCCAGGATGTGCTCGACCTGGTGGGCCACGTCGTTCATCACGCTGGAGAAGTTGCCCGCGGGGGACAGCACGGGCGACTCACGGACCAACACCCGGAAGCCGTGCGGCTCCTCGTCGATGTAGTCCAGTAACGCCAGCGCGGCCTGTTCGAGCAGCTCGCGGGGATGGCCGGCGGTGAGCGCGGTGGCGATCCGGTCGAGCAGGGACCGCACCTCCCGGTCCACCACCACCGCGTAAAGGCCCTCTTTGCCGCCGAAGTGCTCGTAGACCACCGGCTTGGAGACCTTGGCCCGGGCCGCGACCTCCTCGACGCTGGTGGCGTCGAAGCCGCGTTCGGCGAACAACTGCCGTCCGATGGAGATCAACTGCTCCCTGCGCTGCGCAGCCGACATGCGTACGCGCGACGGCGCCGGGGCCCCGCTCGCCGCGGCCCGGGCACGTCGTCCCCGTGCCGCCGGAGCGGGACTGTCGTTCAACTCGGTCACCGGGCCATCCTGCCAGGACACCGTCAATTGGTGGCCTTCGCCATCTTCGCGGCCAGGCGCTCGGGGCGCGGCCACCGGACGTCGTACGCCGCGCCGGCCTTCTCCAGCAACCAGATGACGCGGGCCGAGATGTCGATCTGACCACGCAGGACGCCGTGCCGGGCGCAGGTCGGGTCGGCGTGGTGCAGGTTGTGCCAGCTCTCACCGAAGGACACGATGGCCAGCGGCCAGAAGTTCGCCGCCTTGTCGCCGTTGCGCACCTCGAACGGGCGCTCGCCGTAGACGTGGCACACCGAGTTGATCGACCAGGTGATGTGGTGCAGCAGGCCGATGCGGACCAGGCCGGCCCAGAAGAACGCGGTCACCGCACCTTGCCACGACCAGGTGATCAGGCCGCCGGCCAGCGCCGGTCCGAGGGTGGAGACGACCACGATCAGCGGGAAGAGGTTGTCGACCCGTGCGATCGCCTTGTCGGCCATCAGGTCGGGGGCGAAG
This sequence comes from Actinoplanes sp. NPDC049265, assembly GCF_043197135.1. NCBI lineage: Bacteria > Bacillati > Actinomycetota > Actinomycetes > Micromonosporales > Micromonosporaceae > Actinoplanes > Actinoplanes sp. NPDC049265. Next base: position 41,599 of record NZ_JBICSP010000034.1, read on the forward strand.
CGGGCGCGGTTGGTCAGCTCCCGCTTGAACAGCCAGCCCATGTGCGCGTACCAGAGGCCCTTGGTCAAGGCCCAGAAGCCGGTGCCGAACCGCCACGGCGAGTGCGGGTCACCCTCCTGGTCGCTGAACGCGTGGTGCCGCCGGTGGTCGGCCACCCACTGGATGATCTCGCCCTCGATGGCCAGCGAGCCGGACACCGCGAGGGCCACCCGCAGCCACGGCTTGGCCCGGAACGAGCCGTGGGTGAAGTACCGGTGGAAGCCGACCGTGATGCCCAGGCCGGAGATCACGTAGAAGACCGCGCCGATCGCCACGTCGGTCCAGTGCAGCCAGCCGCCCCACGCGATCGGGACCGCCACCAGAACCGCCAGGAAGGGGATGATCACGAACAGGTAGAGCGCGACCAGGATGCCGCGGGACTGCGGGCCCTCGGTCAGCGGTTTCGGACCGGCCTTCGGGGCGGACTCGGCGACGGCGGAAGTCATAGGCACCTCAAATCTTCGGGTGGGGGAGATCAACAACCTACGGCTACGTCACCGTAACCTACGCAACCGTAGCTTGACCACACTCCGACTACCCGTTCGGCGGGCGCGCATGTGTGCTGAGGGTGAGGGGAGAAATCCGGCGGCGAGCGACCGCTAATATGTGCCCCGCGGGCTTCGCTCCAGAGGCGGTGCCCGATGTTGGTCCCGGATCGTCTAATGGTAGGACCGCGGCTTTTGGTGCCGTTTATAGGGGTTCGAATCCTCTTCCGGGAGCACTCAACCGCACATCTCAACGACCTCTGGAGTTTCTCGCGTGAGCCAGACTCAGCGAACCGTCATCGTTCTCGCCGCCGGTGAGGGCAAGCGGATGAAGTCCGCCACGCCCAAGGTGCTGCACCCGTTGCTCGGCCGCACCCTGCTCGGGCACGTGCTGCAGGCGGCGGCCGCGGCCCGCGCCGGGCACACGATCGTGGTCGTCGGACACAAGGCCGACCAGGTCCGCGCCCACCTCGACGAGGTCGCTCCCGAAGCCACGCCGGTGCTGCAGGCACAGCAGAACGGCACCGGGCACGCCGTACGCATCGCCCTCGAGGCCGCCCCCGACGCCGCCGGCACCGTCGTCGTGCTCAACGGCGACGTCCCGCTGCTCCGGCCGGAGACGGTCGAAGCCCTGGTCACCGCCCACGAGGAAGCCGGGTCGGCGGGCACCGTGCTGGCCGCCGAGGTCGACGACCCGACCGGGCTGGGCCGGGTCGTCCGCGACGCCGGCGGCCGCCTGGAACGCATCGTCGAGGAGCGCGACGCCGAGCCCGAGGTGCGCGCCCTGCGCGAGGTGAACGCCGGCATCTACGCCTTCGACGCGGCCCGGCTGCGCGAGGCGCTGAGCAAGCTCTCCACCGAGAACGACCAGGGCGAGGAATACCTCACCGACGTCTTCGGGCTGCTGACCTCGGTCGGGCACCAGGTCGGGGTGTTCGTCGCACCGGACGCCGAGGAGACCCTGGGCTGCAACGACCGGGCCGAGCTGGCCGGGCTCGGGGCGCGGCTGCGCGACCGGGTCAACACCGGCTGGATGCGGTCCGGCGTGACCATGCTCGACCCGGCCACCACCTGGATCGACGTGACCGTGACGCTGGAGCGGGACGCCGAGATCGAGCCGAACTGCCGGCTCATCGGGACGACCACGGTGGCCGCCGGTGCGGTCATCGGTCCGGACACCACGCTGGCCGACACCACCGTGGGTGAGGGGGCGGCCGTGCTGCGTACCCACTCGATCGGTGCCGAGATCGGGCCCGAAGCGACCGTCGGACCCTTCTCCTACCTGCGGCCCGGCACCAAGCTGGGACGCAAGGCCAAGGTCGGCGGGTTCGTCGAGACCAAGAACGCGGAACTCGGCGACGGGGCCAAGGTGCCGCACCTCACGTACGTGGGCGACGCCACCATCGGGGCCAAGGCCAACATCGGGGCGGGCACGATCTTCGCCAACTACGACGGGGTCAACAAGCACCACACCACGGTCGGCGAGGCCGCCTTCGTGGGCAGCGACACCGTGCTGATCGCGCCGGCCGAGATCGGACCGGGGGCGTACGTCGCCGCCGGCAGCGCGGTCAGCAACGTGCCGGCCGGCAGCCTCGGCGTGACCCGGGCGCAGCAGCGCAACATCGAGGGGTGGACGGAGCGTAAGCGGCCCGGCACGGTCTCCGCCGACGCGGCCCGGCGCGCGGCCTCCGAGCCGGCCGAGGCTGACAAGGAGAAGTGAGCAGTCCCACCCCGCTTACCTGAGCGGGTGGCCTTCCGGCGGTCGCGGGGGATACTGCAGTTGAACATCCCCTCGACCCACGGGAGTGCCACCGATGGGCAGCATCGTCGCGGAGAACCGCAAGAGTTTGATGCTTTTCTCCGGTCGCGGCTTTCCGGAGCTCGCCGAGGAGATCGGCCAGGTGCTCGGCATCGAGCCCACTCGTTCGGACTCGTACGAGTTCGCGAACGGCGAGATCTTCGTCCGCTTCAAGGACTCGGTCCGCGGCTCGGACGCGTTCGTCGTGCAGTCCATGACCGAGGGGATCAACACCTGGGTCATGGAGACGCTGATCATGGTCGACGCGTTGAAACGCGGGTCGGCCAAGCGGATCACCGTCGTCCTGCCGTTCTATCCGTATTCCCGCCAGGACAAGAAGCACCGCGGTCGCGAGCCGATCTCCGCCCGCCTGGTCGCCGACCTGCTCAAGACGGCCGGGGCCAACCGGATCCTCACCGTCGACCTGCACACCGCCCAGATCCAGGGTTTCTTCGACGGGCCGGTCGACCACCTGTTCGCCATGGACATCCTGGCCGAGCACGTGCAAAAGAAGTTCGAGGGCCGGCCGATGACGGTGGTCGCGCCCGACTCCGGCCGGGTCCGGGTGGCCGAGCGCTGGACCGACCGGCTGGGCGGGTGTCCGTTGGCCTTCATCCACAAGACGCGTGACCCGCTCAAGCCCAACCAGGTGGTCGCCAACCGGGTCGTCGGCGAGGTCGAGGGCCGGGTCTGCCTGGTCGTCGACGACATGATCGACACCGGCGGCACGATCGCCAAGGCGGCCGACATCCTCTTCGACACCGGCGCGGCCGACGTCGTCGTGGCGGCCACGCACGCGCTGCTCTCCGACCCGGCCACCGAGCGGCTCAAGAACAGCCGGATCAGCGAGCTCGTGGTGACCAACACACTGCCGCTCCCGCCCGAGAAGAGCCTGGACAAGATCACTGTCCTGTCGATCGCGCCGCTGCTGGCCCGGGCGATCCGCGAGGTCTTCGACGATGGGTCGGTCACCACCCTCTTCGGCGGCTTGAGCTAGCACGGGGGCCACCACGAGACCCCGTCCCGCGATCGGCTTCAGGGGCCGAGCGCCGCGGAGCGAAGCGACGCCATCCAACACCGCAACTTGCATCGGGCGGGGGCTCAATTCGCTCTTGGTGGGACCGATTCCTCAATCTGCGGCATGGGCAGGTAAGCTGGTGCGGTTGCCACGGCGAGGGTGCCCCGTGGACTGCTGAGTGTCGCAGTCCTGGTGGAGGCGCCGTTATCGACGCGGTGCTCCGGGCCTGTGCCCAGCGCGCCCCTCTCGCCTCGGCACCGCCGACGCCCGCAGCCCGCCGATTTGACGCCGCCAGTCAGTTAAGAAAGCGCAGGAGTTTCCCCGTGTCCGAGGTAAAGATCACCGCCGAGCCCCGCACCGAGTTCGGCAAGGGTGGTGCCCGCCGCACGCGCCGGGCCGGCAAGGTGCCCGCCGTGCTCTACGGACACGGCGAGAAGCCCCAGCACATCGCCCTGCCGGCCCGCGAGTTCGCGGCTGCCATCCGGCACGGCGGTCTCAACCAGGTATTCACCATCGACATCTCCGGCGGTACGGGCACCACGCTCGCCCTGCCGAAGGCGATCCAGCGTGACCCGATCAAGGACACGTACGAGCACGTGGACCTGATCATCGTCAAGCGCGGCGAGAAGGTCCAGGTCGACGTCCCGGTGACGCTGACCGGCGAGGCCGCTCGCAACACCTTGGTGGTCAGCGAGTCGACCACCCTGGCCGTGGTCGCCGAGGCCATGCATCTGCCGACCGGCTTCGAGGTCTCGATCGAGGGCCTGGAGGCGGGCTCGCAGGTCACCGCCGGTGACGTGCAGCTGCCGCAGGGCACCGAGCTGGCCGTCGAGCCCGACTTCGTGCTCGCGCTCATCAGCCAGGCGCAGACCGCCGAGCAGATGGAGGGCGACACCGGCGAGGCGGCCGAGGGCGAGTCGGCCGAGGGTGCCGAGGGCGAGGGCGCTTCCGAGGAAGCCGCTTCCTGACCCATCGATTTCGAACACATCAGGGGAAGCGCCGAGGGGCGCTTCCCCTGATCTGTTGTTGCGGAGCTGAGGAGAGGCGATGAGCGAGCCCTGGCTGGTGGTCGGTCTGGGCAACCCGGGCAAGGAGTACGCGGGCAACCGCCACAACGTCGGCTTCATGGTGGCCGACCTGCTCGCTTCCCGGGTGGGCGCGAAGTTCGGCCGGTCGAAACGGTCGCACGCCGACGTCGCCGAGGGGCATCTCGGGTTCGGTGGGCCGAAGCTGATCCTGGTCAAGCCGCTGACCTACATGAACCTGTCCGGTGGCCCGGTGGCCCAGCTGGCCCAGTTCTTCAAGGTGCCGGTGGCGAACGTGCTGGCCGTACACGATGAGCTTGATCTTCCGTACGGACAGGTGCGGGCGAAGCGCGGTGGTGGTGAGGGTGGTCACAACGGCCTGCGCTCGATGTCCAAATCGCTGTCCACCAAGGAGTACGCGCGGGTTCGCTTCGGCATCGGGCGCCCGCCCGGCCGGCAGGATCCGGCCGACTACGTGCTCTCCGACTTCCCCTCGGCCGAGCGCAAGGAGCTGGAGTTTCTCGTCGATCGGGCGGCCGACGTGGCCGAGGCGATCATGCTCGAGGGTGTCGAGTGGGCGCAGAACAAATACCACGGTTCTTAGCCCGATATGGCCGAAATGGATAGATCGTTTAGACCTTTTTGTCGGTCTATCCATGCCGTGACGCCGATTGGGTTCCGCGCGTTGGTCACGTGAGAGCACCGCACGGTGCGGTCCGTCCGGCTACTCGGGGAGGTTCGGGGTGGGAGGCGACCTGGGGGACCGCTCCCTGACTGATCCGACCGTGACGCTTCCGGTGGTCGGTGTTCAGCGCCGGGACGGCGAACCGCGTGGGACGGTCTACTCGCGCTGGGACCTGGACGACCCGGACCCGACGCCGCTGCCGGAGAACTACGGTCCGGCGAATCATCCGCCGGCCAACCACGGCCCGCGACCGCACCGGCCGTCGCCGCGCAGCCGCGCCAAGATCCCGGCACCGTCGATCCCGACCAGCCCGCCCCCGGCCGGCTCGCATGACGTCGAGGACAAGGGTCTCAATAATCCGCCGCTGGCCGGTGCGGGTGGCCGTGAGCAGGCCGGACGAGCACGCAACCGGGCCGTCGAGCGGCACTGGGCGCCGGAGCCGAGCCGGTCGATGGCGGTGCGCCCGCCGTCCCGGCCGTTCGTCCGGGTGCGCGGCCGGCACGCCGCCATGTCGCGGCGGCAGCGGTGGGAACGCAGTTACGTCCGGGCCCTGGTCCTCTGTGACCTGTTCGCCGGGGTGGCGGCCGGTGCGGCCACCTTCGGGCTGCGCTTCGGCGACGTGGTGACCCAGTACAACCGCTGGTACCTGCTGTTCTCCGCACTGTTGCCGGTGGTGCTGCTGGTCGTGCTGGCGGTGAGCCGGGCCTACGAGCGGCGGTTCCTCTTCGTCGGCACGGATGAGTACCAGCGGGTGTTCCGGGGTGGGGTCGGACTGATCGCGGGGGCGGCCGTCCTTTCGTACGCGCTCGATCTGGATCTTGCTCGTAGTTATGTCCTGGCCGCCATCCCGACCGCGATCCTCACGGCTGGTGTTCTTCGGTTCGCTCTGCGCAAGCGGCTGCATCGCGCCCGGTCCCGCGGCGAGAGGCTGCGCCGGGTGATCGTGGTCGGGCACGAGCTCAGCGTCATCGGCATCACACGTCAGCTGCGACGTGAGCGGTATCACGGTCTCGAGGTCGTCGGTTGTTGTCTGCCACCACAGCACGACGGTGTGGTGGACCTGCCGGTGTACGGGACCTTCGACGACGTGGCGACCGCGGTGGACGCCGCCGACGCCGACACCGTGGTCGTGCTGAGCTGCCCGGAGCTGGACGGCATGGTGCTACGCCGGCTGGCCTGGCGGCTCGAGCGCGACGAGGTCGACCTGGTCGTGGCCAGCGCGCTGATCGACGTGGCCGGCGCCCGGACCACCATCCGGCCGTTCGACGGGCTGCCGATGCTGCACGTCGAGCACCCGCGGCTGCACGGCGGCATCCGGGTGATCAAGGAGTGCGTGGACCGGCTGGGCGCCCTGGCCCTGCTGATCGCGTTCGGCCCGGTCCTGCTCGGCGTCGCACTGTCGGTCCGGGTCACGAGCCGCGGGCCGGTACTCTTTCGGCAGGTTCGCGTCGGCCGCGACGGCCGCGAGTTCCGCATCTTCAAGTTCCGCAGTATGTATGTCGATGCCGAGGCGCGGCTGGCCGAGCTGAGACACCTCAACGAGCACGACGGTGTGCTCTTCAAAATGCGCGACGACCCGCGCGTCACACCGGTCGGTCGATGGCTGCGCCGGTTCTCCCTGGACGAGCTTCCGCAGCTGCTCAACGTGCTGACCGGCCAGATGTCGCTGGTCGGGCCACGACCGCCGCTGCCGTCGGAGGTGGCCGCCTACGCCGACGACGTCCGCCGCCGGCTGGCCGTCAAACCCGGCATGACCGGTCTCTGGCAGGTTTCCGGCCGATCGGACCTCCCGTGGGAGGAGGCGGTCAGACTGGACCTTCGCTATGTGGAGAACTGGTCGCTCAGTTTGGACCTGGTGATCCTGTTGCGGACGATGACGGCCGTGGTCCGGTCCTCCGGGGCGTACTGACAGGGAGTGAGAGCAGCATGAGCGAGACGAAGGAGTCTGCGCGCATCACAGGGCAACGGGAGCCGATCGGCGAGGGCGGTGCGCCGCCGGTGATCGACGCGGCGTTCGCCCGCTGGCTCGCCGACCGTGCCGGGCAGTTGTTGCTCCAGGTCCGTGAGGACATGGGGTACGCCGACGGCAAGGCGCTCAAGGCGGCCGGTGACAAGGCCGCGCACGAGCTGCTGCGTACCGAACTGGCCCGCTGGCGCCCGGCCGACGCCGTGCTCTCCGAGGAGGACGACCAGTCCCGTCTGGCCTGGAGCGGCGAGAAGAACGCGATGCGCCCGGACCGGCTCGACGCCTCCCGGGTCTGGATCGTCGACCCGCTGGACGGCACCCGCGAGTTCTCCGAGGAGGGCCGGACCGACTGGGCCGTGCACGTGGCCCTCTGGACCGCCGACTGCCACAGCCCGAGCTGCCTGTCGGCCGGCGCGGTGGCGATGCCGGCCCAGCACCGGACGATCGCCACCGACCATCCGCCGGCGTACCCGCCGATGCCGCTCTCGGCCGCGACCGGCGGGCCGATCCGGATCGCCGCCAGCCGCACCCGGCCGCCGGCCTTCGTGACCGCGCTGGCCGAGGAGATCGGGGCCGAGCTGGTCCCGATGGGGTCGGCCGGGGTGAAGATCGCCGCCGTGATCAGCGGCGATGCCGACGCGTACGTGCACGCGGGCGGCCAGTACGAGTGGGACTCGGCGGCACCTGTCGCTGTGGCGTCGGCCACCGGCCTGCACGCTAGCCGGATCGACGGATCTGAGCTGAAATACAACCAGGCCGATCCGAAACTGCCCGACCTGGTCGTCTGCCGTAAGGATCTGGCCCCCCGACTGCTCGCAGCGCTGCAGCGTCATCTGCCGGTAACCTGACCACAGCCCCAGCGCGAGCCAGAAAGATAACCATGAGTCAGACGAAGCCCTACCGTGTGTCACATCTCGATGCCCTGGAGGCCGAGAGCATCTTCGTGATGCGCGAGGTGATGGCCGAGTTCGAGCGCCCGGTGCTGCTGTTCTCCGGCGGCAAGGACTCGATCGTGATGCTGCGCCTGGCCGAGAAGGCGTTCGCGCCGGGCAAGATCCCGTTCCCGGTCATGCACGTGGACACCGGCCACAACTTCCCCGAGGTGCTGGAATACCGCGACACCCGGGTGGCGGCGCTGGGCCTCAACCTGGTCGTCGCCAGCGTGCAGGAGGCGATCGACGTCGGGCAGGTGCGCGAGCTGCCGGACGGCACCCGCAACCGGATCCAGACCCCGGTGCTGCTGGCCGCGGTGGAGAAATACCGCTTCGACGCGCTCTTCGGCGGCGCCCGCCGCGACGAGGAGAAGGCGCGGGCCAAGGAGCGGGTGTTCAGCTTCCGCGACGAGTTCGGCCAGTGGGACCCGAAGAACCAGCGGCCCGAGCTGTGGTCGCTCTACAACGGCAAGCACCACCCGGGCGAGTCGATCCGGGTCTTCCCGCTCTCCAACTGGACCGAGCTGGATGTCTGGCACTACATCGCCAAAGAAAAGATCCCGCTGCCGGAGATCTACTACGCACACGACCGTGAGGTCGTCGAGCGGGCCGGCATGCTCTACGCGGTGAACGAGTTCATCCGCCTCAAGGACGGCGAGACCTCGTCGGTCCAGCGGGTGCGCTACCGCACGGTCGGTGACGCGTCCCAGACCGCGGCGGTGCGGTCCGAGGCCGACACCGTCGACAAGGTGATCGAGGAGGTCGCGGCGACCCGGATCACCGAGCGCGGCGCCACCCGCGGCGACGACAAGGTCAGCGAGGCCGCGATGGAAGACCGCAAGCGAGAGGGTTACTTCTGATGTCCCAGGCTGTTCTCGAGCCGGAGTCCGCGTCGGCTCGTGGCATGGACCTGCTCCGGTTCGCCACCGCCGGCAGCGTCGACGACGGCAAGTCGACCCTGATCGGGCGGCTGCTGTTCGACACCAAGACGATCTTCGAGGACCAGCTCGAGTCGGTCGAGGCGGTCAGTGCGGCCCGCGGCGACGAGTACACCAACCTGGCGCTGCTCACCGACGGCCTGCGGGCCGAGCGGGAACAGGGCATCACGATCGACGTGGCCTACCGCTACTTCGCGACGCCGCGGCGCAAGTTCATCATCGCCGACACCCCGGGGCACATCCAGTACACCCGCAACATGGTGACCGGGGCGTCGACCGCCGACCTGGCCCTGATCCTGGTCGACGCGCGCAAGGGGCTGGTCGAGCAGTCGCGGCGGCACGCGTTCCTGACCTCGCTGCTGCGCGTACCGCACCTGGTGCTCTGCGTGAACAAGATGGATCTGGTCGACTGGGACCAGTCGGTCTACGAGCGCATCGCCGACGAGTTCACCTCGTTCGCGGCCAAGCTCGACGCACCGGACCTCACGGTCATCCCGATCTCGGCGCTGAACGGTGACAACATCGCCTCCCGGTCGGACAAGAGCCCGTGGTACGAGGGCCCGTCCCTGCTCCACCACCTGGAACACGTGCACATCGCCTCGGACCGCAACCTGGTCGACGTGCGCTTCCCGGTGCAATACGTCATCCGCCCGCAGTCGACCACTGTCACCGACTACCGCGGCTACGCCGGCCAGGTGGCCTCGGGGGTGCTCAAGCCCGGTGACGACGTCATGGTCCTGCCGTCCGGGCTGACCAGCAAGATCGCCTCGATCGACACCGCCGACGGGCCGCTCGACGAGGCGTTCCCGCCGATGTCGGTGACGGTCCGGCTGACCGACGAGATCGACATCTCCCGGGGCGACATGATCTGCCGGCCGAACAACGCGCCCGCCGTCGCACAGGACATCGAGGCGATGATCTGCTGGATGGACGAGACCGCCCAGTTCGCGGTCGGCAACAAATACCTGATCAAGCACACCACGCGTACGGCCAAGACGGTCGTTCGCGGCCTGCAGTACCGGCTCGACGTGAACACGCTGCACCGGGACGAGTCGGCCGGCTCGCTGGCCCTGAACGAGATCGGCCGGGTCAAGCTGCGCACGGCGATGCCGCTGCTGGCCGATCAGTACCGCCGCAACCGCACGACCGGCGGTTTCGTGCTGATCGACGAGGCGACCAACCGCACGGTCGCCGCCGGGATGATCATCGAAGCTCAGTGACGGGAAAGGGCGGGCCCGAACCGGGCCCGCCCTTTCCTCGAGAGGCGAAGGTCAGCCGACGCCCTGCACCGCGTCCTTCTCGACGTGCACACCGGCCGCCAGCTCGGCCTTCTGCTGATTGCTGAAGCCCAGCCCGCCCCAGAACTGGACGGCCAGCCAGATGCCGTTGGGCTGCTTGACGAAGAGGGTCGAACCGTAGTCGCCGTCGGCGCGCGCGGGCTCGGGGGTCGGTCGGCCCTTGTCGTCCGACACGTCGCCACGGGGGCTCTGGCGCAGGATGCCCTCGCCGTCGCCGACCTTGATCTTCTCGCCCTTCGGCGGCTTCTCGTCCTTGCTCTGCAGCATGACGGCGATCTTGTCGCGGAAATCGTTCGGGTCGTAGATCGGCGACTTGGACGGGTCGACGTCCGGGCCCGGGTTCTTGGCCTTGTTCGGAGCGATCACCAGCGAGCTCTCGTTGACGCTCTGCACGAACCAGCCGTCCGGCACGGTGTCGACGGTGAAGCCCTTGGGCTGATCACCCTTGTAGGCGACCAGCTTGATGGTCTGCGCGGTCGCCGCCGGGGGCGCCTGCCCCTCGACGTTTCCCGGGCTCGTGGCGGTGCCGGAGGTCGCCACCGCGAAGGCGGCGACAGCAGCGGCGACGGCGAAGATCGATCCACCGGCGGCCTGCACCCCCCGGCGCTTGCGCAGCGCGCCGCGGCCGCGGTCGAGGTCGGCGTCGACCTGCTGCATGGTCGGTGCCACGGGCCGGCCCGCGACCTCGCTGAAGGCGTCCTTGAGTTCCATGATCAGTTCACTCCTTGCCGAAGAAACGAGCTCCGAGGCTCGAGGGCGGTGCGCAGCTTCTCCAGCGCACGGGCGGTCTGGCTCTTGACGGTGCCCTCGGTGCAGTTGAGGGCGTCCGCGGTCTCGGCCACGCCGAGGTCGTAGAAGTAGCGGAAGACGACTGCGGCCCGCATGCGCGGCGGCAGTTCCTTGAGTGCCCGGCGGACCCGGTCGCCGCCCGGCCCGTCGTCGTGGGCACCCTGGAACGCCTGGTCGGGCAGCTCGGCCACCGGCCGCTCGCGCCGGCGCCACAGCCGCCGCTTCTCGTCGGTCAGTGCGTTGACCAGCGCCCGGCGCACGTACCCCTCCGGGTTGTCGGCCCGGCGGAAGGACGGCCAGCCGACGTAGAGCTTGGTCAGCGTGGACTGAACCAGGTCCTCCGCCAGATGCGCGTCGCCGGCACACAGCAGCGTGGCCGTACGCACCAGGCCGGCCCGCCGGGCCAGCACGAAGTCGTGGAACTGCTCATCACGCTCGTTCATCACGAGCCTCCTGAAGTCTCACGCCCCCCTGACCGCCTCGACCGTCTCCGAGGTTGCATGCCGTCGACGTTGTTATAGTCCGGGGGTTGCCGGGCGGACGAGGGGGCGAGGCTGGTGCCTCCGGGCTTGAAGGACGTAGCCGCCCTCGCCGGCGTGTCCATCAAGACCGTGTCAAACGTGGTCAACGGCTATGTGCACGTGGCACCGGACACGCGCGCCCGGGTGCAGGACGCGATCGACCAGCTCGGCTACATCCCCAACGTCGCCGCCCGCCAGTTGCGCAGCGGCCGGTCCGGGGTGATCGCCCTGGCCCTGCCCGAGCTTCAGCTGCCGTATTTCGCCGAGATGGCCGGCCGGATCGTGCAGGCGGCCGAGCGCCGGTCCTGGACCGTGCTGATCGACCAGACCGACGGCCAGGCCGACCGGGAACGCAACCTGGTCGCGGGGCTGCGGCGGCACGCCATCGACGGCCTGATCTTCAGCCCGCTGGCGCTGACCGGTGAGGAGATCGCCCGCGCCGACGGCACGCCGATGGTGCTGCTCGGCGAGCGGGTGTCGCACGGGCCGGCCGACCACGTGGCGATCGACAACACCGCGGCCGCCGCCGACGCCACCCGGCACCTGGCCGAGTTGGGCCGGCGCCGGATCGCGGCGATCGGGGCCCAGGGCCAGCCGTCGGCCGTGACCGCCCACCAGCGGCTGGCCGGGTACCGCCGGGCGCTGGCCGAGGCCGGGCTGCCCGAGGATCCGGCGCTGGTGGTGCCGGCGACGAGCTTCCACCGGGCCGACGGCGCGGCCGCGATGGAACGCCTGCTGGCCCTGCCCGACCCACCGGACGCGGTGTTCTGCTTCAACGACCTGCTCGCGCTCGGTGCGATCCGCACGTTGCTGCGGAGCGGGCGAACGGTGCCGGGCGACGTCGCGGTGGTGGGCTTCGACGACATCGAGGACGGCCGGTTCAGCACGCCGACGCTGACCACGATCGCCCCGGACACCGCCCGGATCGCGGAGATAGCGGTGGAATTGCTGGCCGAACGAATCGGGCAGACCACCGAGCCGCCGCGTGAAGTGCGGGTCGAGCATCGGCTCGAGATCCGCGAGAGCACCAGCTGACCAGGGGCCGGCCGATCGGCGAGTGATGCGTATCTGTGCTCAGAGCGGCTCTGAGCACAGATATGCATCGGCGGAAATCTAGTTGTAACAAAATCAACTCGATCGCTTTACAACGTTGGATTCAACGTTGTAAACAGGGGCATGTCAGTGGCGCAGCTCACTCTCGACCCCGCGTACCCGATCGCGCCGGTCGACCCCCGGCTCTTCGGCTCCTTCGTCGAGCACATGGGCCGGTGCGTCTACACCGGCGTCTTCGAGCCCGGGCACCCGAAGGCCGATGCCGACGGCCTCCGCACCGACGTGCTCGAACTGGTCCGGGAGCTTGGGGTCACCACCGTCCGCTACCCCGGCGGGAACTTCGTCTCCAACTACCGTTGGGAAGACGGCGTCGGCCCGGTCGACCGCCGGCCGCGCCGGCTCGACCTGGCCTGGCGGTCGATCGAGACCAACGCCTTCGGGCTGAACGAGTTCATGCGCTGGGCCACGGCGGCCGGGGTCGAGCCGATGATGGCGGTCAACCTGGGCACCCGCGGGGTCGACGACGCCGCCGCGCTGGTCGAGTACTGCAACCTGCCCGAGGGCACCGCGCTCAGCGACCGGCGGCGCGAGCACGGGGTGAGCAAGCCGCACGACGTACGCCTCTGGTGTCTCGGCAACGAGATGGACGGCCCGTGGCAGGTCGGCCGGATGACCGCCCGCGAGTACGGCCGCCTCGCGTCCCGGGCCGGCGCCGCGATGAAGAAGGTCGACCCGAGCATCGAGCTGGTCGCCTGCGGCAGCTCCAACGCCGACATGCCGACCTTCGCCGGCTGGGAGGCCACCGTCCTGGAGGAGGCCTACGACCAGGTCGACTACGTGTCGCTGCACACCTACTACGACCCGGAGAAGGACGACCCGGCCAGCTTCCGGGCGTCCGCGTACGGGCTCGACGGCTTCATCGACGACGTGGTCGCCACCGCCGACCACGTGCGGGCCAAGCTCCGCAAACGCAAGCGGATCAACCTGTCGCTGGACGAGTGGAACGTGTGGTATCAGTCCCGGTTCACCGAGCCCGAGGACCGGGGCATCGAGGAGACGCCGGCGCTGATCGAGGACGACTACACGGCCACCGACGCCATGGTGGTCGGCAACCTGCTGATCAGCATGCTGCGGCACGCCGACCGGCTCAGCATCGGCTGCCAGGCGCAGCTGGTGAACGTGATCGCGCCGATCCGTACCCGGGCCGGCGGTCCGGCCTGGCGGCAGACCATCTTCCACCCGTTCTCGCATACCGCCCGGCTGGCCCGCGGCACCGTGCTGCGGACCGCCGTGACCGCGCCGACGATGACCACCGGCCGGTACGGCGACGTCCCGGTGGTCGACGCGGTCGCCACCCACGACCCGGAGACCGGCGCGCTCGCCGTCTTCGCCGTCAACCGCGGCACCGAGCCGGTCCGGCTCGACCTGGACCTGCGGGCCTTCCCCAAGCACCGTCCCGGCCGGCACGTGTGGCTGGCCGAGGGCGCGACGACCGAACCGCTGGAACAGACCGGCGGCGCCACCGTCAACCTCCCTCCGCTCTCCTGGCACGCCCTGACTTTCGAGGAGCAACGATGACCAATCACCTGTCCCGCCGAGGAGTGCTCGGTCTCGGCGCCGGCGCCGGCGGTGCCTTCCTGCTGGCCGCCTGCGGTGACGACGGACCGAACCCGATCGTCAACGGCGGTGGCGGCAACGCCCAGCCCGCGGCGACCAGCTACGCCGGCCCGAACGTGGCCCTGACCTTCTGGAACGGTTTCACCGGCGGCGACGGCCCGGTGATGAAGGCGCTGGTGGACAAGTTCAACGCGGCCAACCCCAACATCAAGGTCGCGATGAACGTGTACGAGTGGGCCGACTACTACCAGAAGGTGCCGGCCGCGGTGTCCACCGGCAACGGACCCGACCTGGGCATCATGCACGTCGAGCAGGTCGCCACCAACGCGGCCCGCGGCGTGGTCCTGCCGCTCGACGACCTGGCCGCCTCGCTCCAGCTCAAGGAGGCCGACTTCTCGCCGCCGGTGTGGCGGGCCGGCGTCTACAACAACAAGCGGTACGCGATCCCGCTCGACGTGCACCCGCAGGGCATGTTCTACAACAAGAAGGTCCTGGCGAGCGCCGGCCTCGACCCCGAGAAGCCGCCGACCACCAACGACGAATACCTGGCGGCGCTGGACAAGCTGAAGACCAAGGGCGTCCAGGGTCACTGGGCCAGCCCGTTCCCGTTCACCGGGGTGCAGCAGTTTCACTCGCTGACCTGGCAGTTCGGCGGCCAGCTGTTCGACGAGCAGGCCACCCGGCCGCTGTTCGCCGAGGAACCGGCGGTCAAGGCGCTGACCTGGCTGGTCGACCTGGTGAAGAAGGGCTACAGCCCGAAGAACGTGGCCCAGGACGCGGACGCGATCGCCATGCAGAACGGCAAGGCCGCCTTCAACTGGAACGGCATCTGGAACATCAACACGCTCAACGGCGTGAAGGGCCTGGACTGGGGCGTCAGCGCGCTGCCGCAGATCGGCACGCAGAAGGCGGCGTGGGCCGGCTCGCACAACTTCGTGCAGTTCAAGCAGAAGGCCAACGACCCCAACAAGCTGACCGCGGGCAAGGTCTTCATCAACTTCATCAGCCAGAACTCGATCGAGTGGGCCAAGGGCGGCCAGGTGCCGGCCCGCAAGGAGGTCCGGGAGAGCGCCGAGTTCAAGGCCCTGGCCCCCCAGGCCGCGATCGGCTCGCAGATCGACAACCTGCACTTCCCGCCGTCGGTGCCGGGCATCCCGGACGCCATGGCGACCATCGACACCGCCGTCAACGAGGCCATCCTGCTGCGCAAGGAGCCGGCCAAGGCGCTGTCCGACGCGGCCGCCAAGGCGACCCAGATCCTGGCCCAGAACAAGAAGAAGTACGGCGCCTGAGCATGGCTGTCCGAGAAGCGGTGCGGCAGCGGACGGCTGCCGCACCGGCCGGCGGCGGCAAGGTGCGGTCCCACCGGGGCATCACCCCGTACTTCTTCCTGCTGCCGTACGTCGCCATCTTCGCGACG
Organism: Actinoplanes sp. NPDC049265; assembly: GCF_043197135.1. NCBI lineage: Bacteria > Bacillati > Actinomycetota > Actinomycetes > Micromonosporales > Micromonosporaceae > Actinoplanes > Actinoplanes sp. NPDC049265. The sequence continues at coordinate 57,183 of NZ_JBICSP010000034.1, forward strand.
TTCACACTGCTGCCGGCGGTGTACGGGATCTGGATCAGCCTGCACGACTGGGACTATCTGCTGCCCGGGAAGCCGTTCGTCGGGCTGGCCAACTACGCCGCGCTCTTCGACAGCGCGTCGCCGGTGTTCGACTTCTTCTGGCAGAGCATGCAGGCCACCGGGATCTTCACCGTGGCCAGCGTGCCGCTGCTGATCGTGGTGCCGCTGGGCGTGGCGCTGCTGCTCAACCGGGCGTTCCCGGGCCGCACGCTGTTCCGGGCCGTCTACTTCGCGCCGTACGTGCTCGGCGTGGCCGTGATCGGCCTGCTCTGGCGCTTCCTGCTCGACCCCAACCTGGGCATGGTCAACGCCCTGCTCGGCACCGACATCCCGTGGACGACCGGGCTGCCGTGGGCGTGGATCTCGCTGGTCGGCGTGACCGTGTGGTGGACGCTCGGCTTCAACGCGGTGATCTACCTGGCCGGGCTGCAGGACATCCCGCGGGATCTGTACGACGCGGCCCGGGTCGACGGCGCCGGCCGGTGGGCCGAGTTCCGCCACGTGACCCTGCCCGGGCTGCGGCCGGTGCTGACCTTCGTCGTGATCAACACGATCCTCGCGTCGGCCAACATGTTCGGCCAGTCGTACCTGATCACTCAGGGTGCCCCGGGTCAGGAGACCCGCACGGCGATCATGTACATCGCCGAGGAGGGCCTGCGCAGTTACCGGATGGGCAGCGCGGCCGCGATGAGCTACTTCCTGACGCTCGGTCTGTTGCTGATCAGCGTGATCGTGTTCCGCTTGTTCCGGGAGAAGGACAAATGACTCGGGTACGCGGCATAGCCTGGTACACCGTGCTGATCGGGATCAGTGTCGTGTTCATCGCGCCGCTGGTCTGGATGCTGCTGACCTCGCTCAAGACGACCAGCGAGGCGACCGCGATCCCGCCGGCGTGGCTGCCCGCGGAGCCCACCACCCGGGCCTACGGTGCGCTGTTCGCCGGTGACACTCAGACGCCGGTGCTGCGCTGGTTCCTGAACAGCATGGTCGCCGCCACCGGGCAGGCGATCCTGGTGCTGGTGGTGGCGTCGATGGCGGCGTACGCGCTGGCCCGGATGAGTTTCCGCGGCAAGAACGTGATCTTCGCGGTGATCGTCGGGACGCTGTTCGTACCCGGCTTCGTGATGTTGATCCCGAACTTCCTGATGGTCGATCGCCTGGGCTGGCTGGACAGCGTCTGGGCGCTGATCATCCCCGGCGCGGCCAGCGCGTTCGGCGTGTTCTTCCTGCGCCAGTTCTTCTCCGCGCTGCCCCGCGAGTTGGAGGAGGCGGCCCTGATCGAGGGGGCCAACGCGTGGCAGATCTTCACCAAGGTGATCCTGCCGCTGTCCCGGCCGGCGCTGGCCACGCTGACCGTGATCGCGTTCCTGACCAACTGGAATGACTTCATCTGGCCGGTGTACGTGCTGTTCAGCCCCGAGAAGCTGACCCTGCCACCGGGCCTGGCGACCCTGCAGGGCGCCTACACGACCGACTATCCGGTGATCATGGCGGGCGCCGCCCTGGCCAGCATCCCGGTCCTCATCCTGTTCGTGGTGTGCCAGCGGTACATCATCGAGGGGGTCTCCCGCAGCGGCCTTAAGGGATGAATCGGATGCGAATCAAGCTGATCTTGTGGTCCATGACAATGGTCCTTCTCGTCGCCGTGCCGGGCGGAGCGGCCCGCGCCAACCCGATCTCCGAGTCCTTCGCCGACACGTTCGCCGACCCGGTGATCATCCGAGGCGATGACGGTCTTTATTACGCGTACGGAACGACGGATCCGCTGCGCGAGGGTGAGAAGGCTCCCCACCGGATCCCCATGGCCCGCTCGACCGACCTGATCAAGTGGTCCTACATCGGCGACGCGTTCGCGGCCGGGGTCCGTCCCGCCTTCGCCGCCGAGAACGCCGCCTTCTGGGCGCCCGACGTGCGGAAACTCGGCAACCGCTGGGTGATGTACGTGACCGTCACCGAGACCACCGTCGCGCCCGGCGCCTCGGCCATCGGGGCGGCGACGGCACCGACACCCGCCGGCCCGTGGACCTTCGTGGACACTCCCGTGGTGGCGCCCCGGCCCAGCGGCGACGGCGGCTGGCTCTGGACCTTCGACCCGGCCCAGCTCACCACCCCCGACGGGCGCAAGTTCCTCTACTACGGCAGCTACTTCGGCGGCATCTGGGTCAGCGAGCTCACCGCCGACGGGCTGCACCTGACCGGCCCCGCCACCCGGGTCGCGATCGACAACAAGTTCGAGGGCGCGTACGTGGTGCGGCGCGACGGCTGGTACTACCTGTTCGCGTCGTCGGCCAACTGCTGCGCCGGGCCGACCACCGGCTACTCGGTGTCGGTGGGACGTTCGCGCGACCCGCGGGGCCCGTTCACCGACCAGCTCGGCCAGTCGCTGAACGTCTCCCGGGCCGGTGGCACGCCGGTGATCGCGGCGAACGGCAACCGCTGGGTCGGCACCGGCCACAACGGACTGGTCACCGACCGGCTGGGCCAGGACTGGTTCGTCTACCACGCGATCGACCGGAACGACCCCTACCTGGATGAGCCGTTCGGGATCAACGAGCGGCCGATGCTGCTCGACCGGCTGGACTGGATCGGCGGCTGGCCGACCGTGCGGGGCGGGGCGTGGGCCTCGGGCGTGCTGCGGGACCGGCCGAACCACCCGTTGCCGCCGGTGCGGGTGGTGGACGATCCGCGGCCGGGGCGGCTGATCTTCGGGGACGACTTCGATCACGGGCTGCGCGGCTGGACCGCGATCCGGGACCCGAAGGTCACGGTGCGCAACGGGCGGCTCGACTGGCCGGTCGAGGGGACGGATCTCGTCGGCACCGGGAACGACGCCGGTGTGCTGCTGCGCGATGCGCCCAAGGGGAACTGGCTGGCCGAGACCAAGCTGACGTTGCCGCTCGGTGAGGACACGGTACGCAACTACCAACAGGCTGGGCTGATCATCTTCTCGGGCGACGATCTGTTCGCACGGCTGTCTGTCGTTTCTATCTGGAACACACGGCAGGTGGAGTTCGGGTACGAGATTCCGTACGCCGGCGCCCTCTCCTACGGCGGCACCATCGCCGGCACGCCCGGCCTGACCACGACCTGGCTGCGGATCGCGCACCGCACCGACGCCACCGGCGAACACGAGTACCGCGCCGGCGTCAGCCGCGACGGCCGGCACTGGACCTGGGGTGGCGTGTGGACGATGCCCGCGAACACCACGCCGCGCCTCGGCCTGGTCGCCCACGGCGGTGCGACGCCCGCGGTCACCGCGTCCTTCGACTACCTCCGGGTCAGCCGATGGTGAACCCCCGAGCGCGAAATCCCTCACCGCCAAAGCCCCCAATGCGAAATCCCTCACCGCCAAAGCCCGCAGTGCGAAGGCCCGCAGTGCGGAGGCCCGCAGTGCGAAGGCCCGCATTGGTAGGCCAGGGCGGCATCCGCCGCCCGGATGCCCGATTTGCCTACCACTGGATTGTCGTTCTGCTCGTCCTCGCGGGGTGTGGAGGCAGCCCGGCTCCGTCGACGCCCGCCAAGGAGGCAGCCATGTTCACGAACCCGGTCTTCGCCGAGAACTTCCCCGATCCGGGGGTGATCCGGCACGAGGAGACCTGGTACGCGTACGGGACGAACAACGCCGCGGCCAACGTGCCGGTGCTGACCTCGCCCGACCTGGTGCACTGGACCGGCGCCGGGGACGCGATGCCCGAGGTCGGCAAGTGGGCGACCAAGGGCAACACCTGGGCTCCGGAGGTGATCGCGGCCGAGGGCGGCGGCTGGCTGCTCTATTACACGGCTCGGTCGACCGCGACGGATCGGCAGTGCCTCGGGGTGGCGTACGCCGAGAAGCCCGAAGGGCCGTTCGTCGACCGGTCCGACCAGCCGCTGATCTGCCAGGCCGACGAGGGCGGCTCGATCGACGCCAGCCCGTTCACCGCCGGCGACGGCAAGCGCTATCTCTACTGGAAGAACGACGGCAACGCGATCCAGCAGCCGACGTACCTCTATGTCGCCGAGCTGAGCCCCGACGGCCGGAAGCTCACCGGCAAGCCCAAGCAGCTGCTGGTCAACGACGCCGCGTGGGAGGACCACGTGATCGAGGCGCCGCAGATGGTCGAGCACGACGGGAAGCTCTACCTCTTCTACTCGGCCAATGCCTTCGACCGCGATGTGTACGCGATGGGCTACGCCACCTGCGACACACCGCTCGGCCCGTGCCACAAGGCGGCCGAGAACCCGATCCTCAAGACGTCACCGGCGGCGGCCGGGCCGGGCCACAGTTTCCTGGTCACCACGCCGGCGGGGGAGTCCTGGCTGCTCTACCACGCCTGGCCGCCGGACGCGATCGGCAGTGTCTCGCCCGGCCGCCAGCTCTGGGTCGACAAGGTGGAGTGGGTCGGCGGCAAGCCCGTGGTGAAGGGCCCGACCGCCGGCCCGCAACCTCTGCCGCGCTAGGACCTATCTCGAATCGTCGCTACTGAGACTGAATGTGAGATGGGTCCTAGCCCACCAGATGGCGGCTGAGGTCTGTCGTGGACCTCGCCGTCGTCGTGGACCTTTCCGCCGTCGTGGCGTCACTGAACGACGCGACCCAGAAACGGGCGGCCGCGATGTCGATCGGGTGCGTCACACCGGGCGTCTGATAGAACGACATGCTCTGCGCGTACGTCATCTGGCGTTTGCCGTCCTCGGTGTGCCACGACACGGTCTGGTGGCCGATCACGCCGCCGTCGTGGCCCCACACCCGGCCGCCGGGCAGCTGGATCCAGTAGAGCCCGAGACCGTAACCGCTCACACCGGGATTCGCCGGGTCGGACGGCACAGTGGTCTTCATCTCGGCGAGCAGGGCCGGGCTGAGTAGCTTGCCGGTCAGCAGCGCGCGGTAGAAGACGTTCAGGTCGGCGGCGGTGGACACCATCTCGCCCGCGCCATACAGCCACGACATGTTGTAACGGGTGAAGTCGCGCGGTTCCCCGTCCGGTGGCCACGGCACGTAGGCGTGCATGTGCGGCCCGCGGATCGTCGGGTCCGACCCCTCGAAGTAGGTGTCGGCCAGACCCAGCGGACGGAGGATCCGCCGGCTCACCTCGGCGCGATAGCTGTGCCCGGTCACCTTCTCGATGATCAGGCCGGCCAGGACGTAGTTGGTGTTCGAGTACGACCAGCCGGTGGTCGGCGCCGCGCCCAGCCCGATCCGGGCCAGTTGCTCGGGCGTGTACGTCGTCCGGCCGATCTGGACGATGTCCTCGGCGGATCGCAGCAGCTCCGTGTCGAAGTCGCCGATGCCGCTCGTGTGGTTGAGCAGCATCCGGACGGTGACCCGGCCGCCGACGGCCGCGGGCACCAGCCGCCGGGACAGGTAGCGGCCGATCGGCGCGTCCAACGCGACCTTTCGCTCACCGGCGAGCTGGAGCATGGTGGTCGCGACGAACGTCTTGGTGATGCTGCCGACCCGGTGCCGCAGACCGTCGCGAACCGGCCGGCCCGACCGTACGTCGATCACCCCGGCGGTCGGCGACCAGACCCGGCGGCCGTCCCTGACCTCCGCGAACGCGCCCGGCATCCCGGCCTCGACCACGGCGTCCAGTTTGGCCTGCAACTCGTCGCCGCTCGGGGCGGCGACCGCCGCGGCGGCCGGCGCGACCAGCAGCGCGACAGCAGTCGCGACGATCACGGTTCGTCTCAACATCGTTCCCCCTCGTGTTGTCGGAACACGTCTCATGGTTCCGTTCGGGCGGAGCGATGTCGTCCGGCGCGGGAACGAACGTACGGGTCCTCCGCGCGGAGGACCCGTACGTCCGTCAGCCGTACGCGCGCCCGACCTACCACCGGAATGCGCGGTGGTAGCCAGAGCGGCGTTCGCCTGGCGGATACCGGCGTGGGCTACCACTGGGGTCAGGGGTGGCCGGGTTCAGAGGCGGGTGGCGCCCTGGCTGGGGACGGCCACGAAGGGGGTGGGGGCGGTGAAGCCGTGGCGTTCGTAGGCGGACTCGACGGCCGTGGTCACCGCGTCGGCGCGGTCGGCGTCGATCAGGGCGAGGATGCAGCCGCCGAAGCCGCCGCCGGTCATCCGGGCGCCGTACGCACCGGCCATCAGCGCCGCCTCGACCGCCACGTCGACCTCAGCCACGGTGATCTCGAAGTCGTCCCGCATCGAGGCATGCGACGCGGTCATCAGCGGCCCGATCTCCCGGATCCGGCCCGAACGCAGCAGCGCCACGGTGTCCAGAACCCGCTGGTCCTCGGTCACCACGTGCCGCACCCGGCGCCGCATGACGTCGTCGTCGAGCTTCTCGAGGGTCTCGTCCAGGTCGTCGGCGGAGACGTCGCGCAACGCGGGTACGCCGAGCAGCCGCGCCGCCTCCTCGCACGACTTGCGCCGGGCGCCGTATTCCCCGTCCACGTGTTGGTGCGGGGCGTTGCTGTTCACCACCAGCACGGCCAGCCCCTCGGCGGCCACGTCGAACGGAATCTGCTCGACCTCCTGCGACCGGCAGTCGAGGAACAGCGCCCGGCCGGCCTCGCAGCGGATCGACGCCGACTGGTCCATGATCCCGGTCGGCGCACCGACATACCGGTTTTCCGCCCGCTGGGCCAGCGCCGGCCGCTCGGCGACCGGGATGTCCAGCCCGCCCAGGTCGATCAGCGCGGTCAGCACCGCCGACTCGAGCGCGGCCGACGACGAGACCCCGGCGCCGAGCGGGACGTCCGAGGTGATCGCGAAGTTGGCCGGCGGCACCTCGTGTCCGGCTTCGGCCAGAGCCCAGACGATCCCGGCCACGTAGGCGGCCCAGCCGGTGACCGTGCCCGGCGAGCCGGCGTCGGAGAAGGCAACCGGCTGGTCCTGCAGATCGGAGCAGACCCGCCAGCCGGAGGACGCCCGGGACGCCGCCGCGACCACCCGCTCGGGCAGCGCGAACGGGAGCACGAACCCGTCGTTGTAGTCGGTGTGCTCGCCGATCAGGTTCACCCGCCCGGGTGCGGCCCACAAGCCGTCGGGCTCCTGGCCGTACTGATCGCGGAAGATGGCGGCGACGTCGGTCATGATCTGATCAGATCACGCCACATGGGTCCGATAGAACGCCCAGGCGTCACCGATCATGTCGTGCAGCGTCGCCTTCGCGGGCGTCCAGCCGAGCTCGGCCCGGGCCAGCGCGGACGACGCGACCAGGGTGGCCGGGTCGCCCTCGCGGCGCGGCGCGATCTCGACCGGCAGCTCGTGGCCGGTCACCTGGCGGGCCACGTCGACCACCTGCCGGTTGGTGAAGCCGCTGCCGGTGCCCAGGTTGTAGATCCGGTGTTCCTTGGCGACGGCCGCGTCGAGGGCGAGCAGGTGGGCCCGGGCGAGGTCCTCGACGTGGATGTAGTCGCGGATGCAGGTGCCGTCCTCGGTCGGGTAGTCGTCGCCGAAGAGCAGCAGCTTGTCGCGCTTGCCCGCGGCCACTTGCAGCGCGATCGGGATCAGGTGGGTCTCCGGGTCGTGCCGTTCGCCGACCTCGGTGCCGTCCGGCCGGATCAGCGCGCCGGCTACGTTGAAGTAGCGCAGCGACACCGCGGCCAGCCCGTGTGCGTACGCCTCCGAGGTGAGGGCGTGGTCGAAGGTCAGCTTGGTCGCGCCGTACGTGTTGGTCGGGGCCTTGACCGCGCCCTCGGTGATCGGCAGCTCGCTCGGGTTGCCGTAGACGGCCGCGGTGGAGGAGAAGACAAATTTGGGTACGCCCGCCGCCCGCACCGCCGCGAGCAGGCGCAGCGACCGGATGACGTTGTGGTCCCAGTAGAGCTCCGGCTTGACCATCGACTCGCCCGCCGCGATCAGCCCGGCGAAGTGCAGCACCGCGTCGAACCCGGCATCCGCCGTCAGGACGGTGCCGGCGTCGGCGATGTCGGCCTCGACGAAGGTCGCATCGGGCGCTACCGCCTCCCGGAATCCGGTGCTGAGATTGTCCAGGACGGTGACGTCATGTCCGGCGTCGAGCAGCAGCCGGCTGGTCACGCTGCCGACGTACCCGGCCCCTCCGGTGACGAGCAGTTTCACGACGGTGCGTCCTTCCGTTGGAGATTTGCCAGGTCTACGATCCACCAAAAACGCTCAAGAGTCAACACGACCGAACATCCGTAAGCCGTGTGGCTGGGCGGTTTACGGGAAGTGGGCCGAGACTGTCACAATGGCGCTCATGTCCGACGCCGCCCCTCGCCCGCGGGTGCTTTCCGGCATCCAGCCCACCGCCGACTCGTTCCACCTCGGAAACTATCTGGGTGCGGTGCGCAACTGGGTGTCGTTGCAGGACACGCACGACGCGTTCTACTGCGTGGTCGATCTGCACGCGATCACTGCCGGACACGAGCCGGTGGCCTTGCGCAATCGCACACGTCTCTCCGCCGCTCAGCTGCTCGCGCTCGGCCTGGACCCCGATCGGTGCACGCTGTTCGTGCAGTCGCATGTCCCCGAGCACGCCCAGCTGGCCTGGGTGCTGAACTGCATCACCGGGTTCGGCGAGGCCGGGCGCATGGTCCAGTTCAAGGACAAGTCGGCCAAGGCCGGGCAGGACTCCACCTCGGTGGGCCTGTTCACCTACCCGATCCTGCAGGCCGCCGACATCCTGCTCTACCAGGCCGACCAGGTCCCGGTGGGCGAGGACCAGCGGCAGCACCTCGAGCTCACCCGCGACCTGGCCCAGCGGTTCAACACCCGGTTCGGCCCGACGTTCACGGTCCCTTCGCCGTACATCGTCAAGGACACCGCCAAGATCACCGACCTGCAGGAGCCGACGGCCAAGATGTCCAAGTCGGCGTCGTCGCCGAACGGCATCATCGAACTGCTGGAAGAGCCGTCCCGCTCGGCCAAGAAGATCAAGTCGGCGGTCACCGACACCGGTCGCGAGATCCTGTACGACGAGCAGAACAAGCCCGGCATCAGCAACCTGCTGACCATCTACGCCGCGCTGACCGCCCGGACCATCGACGAGTTGCTCGAGCAGTACGACGGACACGGCTACGGCGACCTCAAGAAAGACCTGGCCGAGGTCGTGGTCGAGTTCGTCAAGCCGATCCAGGAGCGCACCCGGGCCTACCTCGAGGACCCCGGCTACCTCGACAAGGTGCTGGCCGTGGGGGCGGAGAAGGCCCGGGCGGTGTCCGCGGTGACGCTCGGGCAGGCGTACCAGAACATCGGTTTTCTCAGCCCGGCCCGCGGAGCCTGACCGCGTGGCGGGGACCACGAAGATCGGCGTCGCGATCGACATCCCCGAACCGTGGGGATCGGAGCTGACTCGGCGGCGCGGCGAGGCCGGCGACCCGCAGGCGGCGTTCACGCCCGCCCACGTGACGCTGCTCGGGCCGACCGAGGTGCCGACCGAGCTGCTGCCCACGGTCGAGGAGCACCTGAGCGCGGTCGCCGCCGGGCAGCCGCCGTTCACCATTCACCTGCGCGGGACCGGCACGTTCCGGCCGGTCACCGAGGTGGTCTTCGTGACCCTGGCCCAGGGCATCAGCGAGTGTGAGCTGCTGGCCGAGGCGATCCGGTCGGCCCATGGGCTGCAGCGGGACTCGCGGTTTCCGTACCATCCACACGTGACCGTCGCCCAGGACGTGCCGGCCGCCGCGCTGGACGCCGTCTTCGACGACCTCGCCGGCTTCTCCGCCCTCTTCCACGCTTCCGCGTTCGCGCTGTTCACGCACGGTGGCGAGGGCCCGTGGCGACGGCGCCGTGACTTCGCGCTCGGGAGCTGACCTTGGCTGACGGTCGGGCGGCGAGCGCCATCGACCGTGCCTACGACTCGGTCGTCGCACGGCTGATGGTCTGGCGGCACCGGTCGCGATACTTCGACCACTTCAGCCGGGCGATCCTGCGTTACGACGAGGTCAGCGGGGGCCGGCTGGCCGCGGCCATCGCGTACTACGGCTTCTTCGCGGTCTTCGCGCTGCTGCTGATCGGCTACTCGATCTTCGGCATCCTGCTGAACAACAACGACGCCCTGTTCGACATCGTCCGCGAGTTCCTGGCGCAAAATCTGCCGTTCCTCGACCTGAAGCAGGTGCTGGAGAGCGGGCGTACGGTCGGCATCATCGGCCTGGTCGGTCTGGTCTGGACCGGCCTGGGCTGGGTCGACGCGATCCGCTCGTCACAACGGCTGATCTGGCGGGTCAACGAGCACCCCGGCTTCTACGGGGTCCGTCAGCTGGTCGACCTGGGCGTGCTGCTCGGCATCCTGGTCCTGGTCGGGCTGTCGGTCGGCGCCGTCAACCTGCTGGAACGGCTGCTCACCTGGCTGTCCGACGGGCACGCGAGCTGGCTGCTGACCACGGTCAGCTGGGTCGCCACGGTCGCGATCAACATGCTGCTGGCGTCGGCGTTGCTGGCCGCGGTGCCCCGGCTGCGGATGACCGTCCGCCGGATGGTGCCGCCGGTCCTCCAGGTCGGTGTCGGCATCACGTTGCTCAACACGGTCGGCAAATATCTGGTCGGCCTGGTCGAACGGAATCCGGCCTACGGCCTGGTCGCCAGCGCCGTCGGCGTGCTGTTCTACCTGTATCTCTTCAACCAGGTGCTGCTCTTCGGGGCGGCCTGGGCGGCGACCAGCCCGCACGGCCGGGTGGTCGATCTCGCGGCTGACGATAAAACTGCTCCGGTCGGGCAAAATACCTGGATTCGGGAGCACAGCCCGTAATGATGTGCCCGTGGGCACTCTCGTGACGTTGAGCCTGCCACCGGACTCCCCGGTGGCCGAACTGCCGTGGGTCATCACCGTCGGTGCGAGCGGCGAGGACGAGGACTGGGAGCCGGTGGTCTGCGGGCCCTACGAACGGGCCCACGCGCTGGCCCTGGCCCAGGCCGTGGTGGCCGACGAGGACCTGATGGCCGTGGTCGAGCCGCTGCTGCCCCTCCTCGACGCCGAGGCGATCCGCGAGGAGATCGAGACCGCGCGGGTGGCGGCGCTCGAAGCGGCCCGGATCGAGTCGGTCGAGCCCGACGGCGACGAGCTCACCGAGCGGGTCGAGCCCGGCCCGGCGCCGAGCACGGCCGAAGTCCGGGCCGGTTTCGCCCGCCTTGCCGCCAGGCTCGTCAGCGAGTGATGGGGGGGGGGGGGGGGGGGGGGGGGGGGGGGGCCCCCCCCCCCCCCCCCCCCCCCCCCCCGCCGCCGCGCGGGGGGGGGCCCCGGCGGGCCCCGGCGG
>NZ_JBICSP010000035.1:0-65227 GCF_043197135.1 Actinoplanes sp. NPDC049265
TGCGCTGCTGCCCACGCCGCGCCACCGCCATCGTGCAGGCCATCCTGGCCCTGCACCACATCGAGAACCCGATCCACGGCAGTTGAAAAGCGCTCTATATCCCGTACCCGCTCTATGGGCCGGTGCAGGCGTACTTGGACGAGGTGCCCATGATCTACACGCGCGACTTGGGTGACTAACTGGGTTTCAACGGGGCCTACAGCCATGGATGAGCTCGGACACCAACGGACTGTTCGCCCTGTTCAGGTGCCCTGGTACGCCTGGTCAAGCTTCCAAGATCGTTCCTTGACACGGAAGTATGGCCCTCGGCGTGGCTCAAACCCCACAACGTACTGGTGAGCGTTGAGTGCACGCGGCTGTGCCGACTCGCAGCGCTTGATCGGGGACGTTAAGACGTTCCCTGGACGTCCCGAAGGCGTGGTTGGGGCCGGCGGATGTGAAGGCGACGCTATGGGTCAACACCGAAGCGCACCCGGTTCGTGGGTCATCGGACCCTCAAGCCGGCGGACGGGGTGGCGCCGGTGTTGGCCGAGGTCCGGCCGCGTGGTTCTCCTACCCATTCCATGCGGTCGGGCCTCTGGGTATCCGGAAGCCTGAGGAGGATCGATGCCACCAGTTCGTGTACCGGAATCACGCGCCGAGAGACATGACAGGGAGCGACCGCAGTTGATTTTTCCCGTCAGTCACTGCTTGCGGTTTTTTGGGAATCCATTCCCGGCTGGTCGTGGGTGGTTGAGTTTTGGAACGCCCTCGGCTTGGTGGGACGCCCTCTCCACTTCGATGAATCGGTGTCTATCGCTCGTAAGTTCACTGCGTTGGGTCGCAGCTTGGATGCGTGGTCGATCCGCTGCTGTGCTTGAGCACGGTCCCGAGCGGCCAAGCTGGCTGTGTCGTGCGTGTGGGGATCCGTGGCCTTGCCCTCCTACGAAGGATGAGCTGTTCGTGACCACGGATCGCCTTGGCAGGCTGATTCTCATGAATCTGTATGTGGCGGACTTCCTGGATGATCAACCGGAGGTGGGGGTCGCAGATGTCTGCGATCGGCTCATCTGGTGGGCACGGGAGTCGTAGCTTTCGGTCCAGACTCGCTCGAACGACGCGAGGTACGTCGCCGCCATGCCGTCGTGGCCTGACCGACGTAGGTGGATGACCGGTGTCCGGGAGGCCGGGCATGCGTACAGATGGGTGTTGACCATCAGTTCGTCGTCGGAGCGGTAGATCGAGTTGTAGAGGACGGTGTCGTGCAGTCGGAGTGATACTCCGGGCTCTTCGGTCAGCGGCTTGATCAACGCGAGCGCGTTGACGATGCGGGCCGCCATCATGCCGGCGACGCCCTCGTCGGCGCTTCGCTGAGCGATGTGCGCGCCGTGAGGGTCGCCCAGGGCGAGGCGGATTCGTACGCCTGAACGCGCCTTGGCTCGGAGAATCGCCTGGGCTCCCGCGTCTTCGGCGAGGAAGAGGCTGCTGTAGCCCAAGATGTCGATCTTGTGCTTCGCTCGTTCCAAGAGCCGGCGCCAGGTCTCTGGAGGGACTGAGCAGCGCTGGGAGTAGACGGTGATGACCTCGTGGGGGTTGGGTTCGGCTTGCTGGCGTGCGTCTATGCCGGGCCAGAGGTCGCGTTCGGCCCAGCCGGTCAGGTGAGCGAGCGTGGCGCGGTGGCGGGGGTAGGGCAGTCGGCCGTCGAGCCAGCGATTCACTGTCTTCGGGTCAACGCTCAGCTGCGCGGCTACGTCGATGACGTTCAAGCCGGCGGCGAGCAATGCCCGTGACAGAGGACCTTTCATTGCGTCCTCCCGATAGTGGAGTTCGGGTCAGCATAGCCAAGAAGTCCCAAGACGTCCTAACGCCGTGGTTCACACTCCGTTACCGGGCGCGAAGACTCAAGGCCGGACGAGCAGGCTGAAGAGCAAGTAGGTGGATAGTGATGAGCGAAGAGGATCGTCGCGGCGAACGGGCCGCGCGAGAGTCCGCGGATCGCCTCGCGCTTGCGCTCGAAGATGCCGGCTTTGATGTGGGCCAAGACTTTCCGGCGCTGCACGATGGCGTCGGGCGGCAGGGTGGTTCGGTCGTGCACATCGGAACCGTGAGTCCGGCTGTCGCTGACCGCCTGGTCGCCGCGCTGATTGGAGGCGCGGTTTCGGAATCCTCGTCAGTGGGGGAGGCCGACGACAGGTAGCAACCGGCACCCCGTACGACGGGACGTTCGTTAATCTGCCCATGTGGATCAGATCGAACGTGCCCGTGACCTTGCGCGCCGGTTGCTGGCCGAGTCGATCCCGCGGCGGTGGTCGCACAGTCAAGGTGTTGGACGCAAGGCTGAGTCGGTTGCGCACCTGGTCGGCGATGATGCGGCCACGCTCGTCTCCGCTGCTTGGTTGCATGACGTCGGGTATGCGCCCGACCTCGTTGCGACAGGGATGCACCAGCTCGACGGTGCCCGGTACCTGCGCGATGTAGCCCAGATTGATCAGCTTGTCTGCCGGCTGGTTGCACATCACTCGTGCGCGACGATCGAGGCTCGCAATAGGGGACTGGCTGACGAACTTCTGGGGGAGTTCCCGCCGGTCGGCGGACTGCTGGCAGATGCGATCACGTACGCCGACATGACGACCACGCCCGACGGTGATCCCGTTGAAGTAGAGCAGCGGCTTTCCGAGATCTTCGCCCGTTACGGGGATGAGCACCTGGTAGCGAGAACGATTCGCGAGGCCAGTCCGCTGATCATCGGCTCGGTTCGGGGGATCACCGAGGCTCTGAACAGGGGCTGAGTTCACTCGGCGCGGGACAACGCGCCCTGCTCGTCGCGGCTCCATCTGCGACCGGCGCTATCCAGAAACTCGATCTGTACCGGCTCAGGCTCGACGTATGATCGTAGCCACTCCGCGGGTGCCGAGCGCTGGATGGTCTGGCCTGGTGGGACCAGGCCGACGAACTCTGAGTCGGGCTTTTGGTCGCCTCGCGATGGGAGCGGTAGCTCTACCTCGTAGATCGGCATGGCGCTCGCGTTGTGGATGTGAAAGGCCAGTTCGCGGCCTCCGTCGAGCTTCCTTGTCAGCTCGATCCACGCGCTGATCCGCTCCGCTTGGGAGCGGCGCTCGTCGTCGGCTCGCTCGGCCTCTCGGCGGTGCTCTCGACGGAGGAGCAGAAAGCCCACGAGGAACGCGCCTACGGTGCCCACCGCGCCGAAGGAGTCAGCGAGAGCGCTGATCGCGTCGCTATCCAAGGTGAACGTCTTCTGGAGCCATGAAATAGCGGTCGACCCGCATGCGCATCGAGCGGTCCATCGGCAGGGCGCCGACCTCGGCCGGAGGAACCCAACGGACCTCGGTCGACTCGTCGCTCGGTGTTGGCTTGCCACCTACCGGCCGCGCGGTGAAGACCACCGAGAATTCCTGTCGTACCTCGTTGTTGCTGGTGTAGAGGATGACGTGGCGGGGATCGGTGTAGATGCCGACCAGCCCGGTGACCTCGGCGCGGATGCCCGTTTCCTCAGCGGTCTCGCGGATCGCTGTCTCGGGGAGGGACTCGCCGAGGTCCATGCCGCCCCCGGGAAGTGCCCAGTTGTCGTTGTCGGAGCGGCGGATCAGCAGGATGTCACCCTCGTCGTTGACGACGATGACGTTCGCTGAGGGGACGATGCTGTTGGCCTTGGGTGCCTGGGGATCGTCGTAGTAGTCGATGCGTCGTCCCACATCTGCCTCATTCCAGTGGGGTGGCGCCGTCCCACGCGTTGTCGAAGCTGTTCATGTACGTGGTGGCCATGTTGCCGCCGGCTACCCGTCGCAGGTGCATGACTGGCGCCTCGGAGGCAGGGAAGCTGTAGATGTGGGTGTTGACCAGCAGTTGTTCGTCAGCGCGGTAGATCGAGTTGTAGAGCACGGTACGGTGCAGGCGGAACTCGATGTTGTCGATGCCGAACAGCGGCCGGTACATCACCAGCGCGTTCTTGATCTTCGCTGACAGGCTGTCGATGCCTTCCTCGACATCTCGTTGCTTGACCACCTCGGCGTCCGGATCACCGAGCAGGATCCGCACCCGGGCTCCGGCATCGGCCTTCTCTCGGAAGATGCGCCGCACGCCGGCGTCCTCGGACAGGAAGAGGCCGCTGTAGACCAGGACGCCGATCTCGTGCTCGGCAGTGTCATAGAAGTTGCGCCAGAGGTCGGACGGGACGGCCCAGCGGTGCGGGTAGATGTTGATGATCTCGCTCTCGCTGACGCTGGCGACCTGGTCGGGACTGAGCGCGTCGGGCCAGAGGTAGACCTCGTCGACGCCGAGCTGGGCGGCGACGGCGTAGCGGTGACGTCGGTAGGGCGTGCGTCCGCTGATCCAGCGTTCGACGCTTTTCGGGTCGACGTTGAGCGTTTCGGCGAGGCTGGCCGGCGTGATTCCACGTTCCAGCATTGCTGTGCGTAGTCGCTCGTTCGGCATCGTCTTCCCGTCAGGACGTCTTTGCAGCTTGTCCACATTAGGCGAGATGTCTCTGAGGAGTCCAGCTGTGACCTGATCACGTCCCGGCCTCTGATCGCACTCTCGATGGCGTCGATGCGACACCCGCATCGCCGATCGAGAGGAGATCTCGCAATGGACATCCAGCACTTCACCAATGAAGTCCCGACCTGCCCGTGCGGTGCGCGGCTTGGTGGGGGACACCCGGCGCTGTGCCGCAAGTGCGTCGCAAGGGTCCGCTACAACCGCCGGCACCAGGCCCGCGGCACGCACGGTGGGGCGGACCGAGGAATCCGTACCCGCCGCCGCTCGCGTCGTCGTGATGGCGGTGACGCGTGACCATCGCCGTCTCCGCCGTCGTCCTGCTCGGCGTCTTCGTCTACCTGCTCTGGAGGTACGCCCGGCTGCCGCTGTGGCAGGCCGCCATCTGTGCGGCGTTCGGGTACTTCCTCGCCTCGTCCTCGATCGGTCCAGCGATCGGGGACGGCCTCCGGGCCTTCGCTCGGTTCGTCGCCGGACTGGATCTTTGACGTGAGACGTCCTCAAGAAGTCCGCGACGGCTGGGTGATGGCGGGCATGGCGGTCGCCGCCGCCTCGTCGGCGATCGCCAGCTTCGCTGGACTACGCGGCCTGGCCGAGGTCGCCGGTTGGCCGGCGCGGCTCGCCTGGCTGCTGCCCATCACGATCGACGCGTACGCGATGACATCGGCTCGTGTCTGGCTGGCCGGAACGCCGGCCGCTGGCCGAGCGCGACGGTTCGCCCGTGCCAACGCCGTTGGTGCCATCGCCACGAGCATCGTCGGCAACGCCGGCTACCACCTCGTCGCGAGCGGCCTGCTCACGATCTCGTGGCCGATCGTCGTGCTCGTCGGTGCCGTCCCAGCGGCAGTGCTCGGACTCACCGCTCACCTGCATGCGCTTCGGACCATCCCGATTGCGGAGGCGGTCAGCGCGCCGGTTGCTCGTACCGGGTCCCGTACCAAGTCCCGGACTCGCCGGGTGAAGGCGCGTTCGGACTCTGACCTGCTGAAAGCCGCGCGAGAGGCCGACGTCAAGTACCGGACCGCCCATCGCGGACAACCCATCACCCGAGACGCCTTGCGCGAAGCGCTTCGCATCGCCGGACCGAAGGCGACCGAACTCCGACGACGACTCGCCAGCGAATCCACCGAACGAAAGGAGGCCCAACCCACCTCATGACCAAGCCACACGTAACCATCGACCTGGAGGTCATCACCAACCATCTGCACGCCGCCTATGAGAGGCCGACCCGCCTTGCCGTCTGGACGGCCATGGCCGACATCCCCGTGATGCTCGCCGAGATCCAGCGGACCCTGGCTCTGCTGACTCGTGCTCGGCTCGACTTCGCCAACCTGCTAGCCGCAGCTCGTGCGTCGCTCGCGGCCGAGCGCGACGGGGAGCCGGATCCCTACAGCTACCTGAGGGATGAGGTCGCTCAGCACCGTGGTGAGCAAGAACAGCAATGAGGGCGTACGGACGGCGACACCGACGCTGGAGCCGGCGCAACCCGCAGCCGCTCATGCTCGTACCCGAGGAACCGCTCCTTCTCGTTCTTGCCGCCGCGATCGGGCGAGCGCTGTTCCGCTATCGATCCGAACTCGCGCCACTGACCAGCGCCTGCGTACTGTTCGTTGCCGCTTTGCTCCTACACCGCAATCATCCGGGCGGCTGGCCGTGGATAGCAGGCGTGGCCGCAGCTGCGGCACTCGGCGCGGCATTGTGGGGTCTCCCGTGGCGACTCGGCCGGCGAAGCGAGCGCACCTACGCCTCGACCGTCATCGCGGCGGCCGGCGCATGGCTGGCCTTCGCAACCGCCTTCGGGCCAGCTCGGTCACCGTTGCCGACGGTGCTCGTCGTAAGCACGCTCTTGCTTGCGGTGCCTTGGTGGGCGCACAGACGGCGCCGTGCCCGGGTCAAGGTCGATCGGGTCATCAGCGCTTGGCCCGACGTAGCCGAGGCGACCGGCCTCGCTGGATCCCGGATCATGTCCGCCTCGGTGGACACGTGGGGATGGCGCGCCCGGATGGCGTTGCGGCCGGGGCAGAGCGTCCCGGACGCCATCTCCCACGTACCCGCGATCGAATCGGCCTTGGGAACCAGACCCGGGGCGGTCCGGGTCGAGCAAGACCCGTCCCATGCCGGCCGTCTCACGCTGCGCGTCCTGGCCGCCGATCCCCACGCCGGCGCCATCGGCTGGAAAGGCCAGCGCGCCCGATCCATCGCCGACCCGATCGACCTCGGAATCTTCGAGGATGCGACGTCGGTTCGCGTCTCCGTGCTCCGGCGGCATGTCCTGATCGGCGGCGCCACGGACTCCGGCAAGAGCGGTGTCCTGAACGTCTTCTTGGGCAACCTCGTCGCCTGCTCCGATGTCGTGCTCTGGGGCATCGACCTCAAGGGCGGGATGGAACTGCGGCCATGGGCGTCGTGCCTTGACCGGCTCGCCACAACGTCGGAGGAAGCGGCGCGGCTGTTGGCCGACGCTGTGGCCGTTCTTGAGGCCCGAGCGGACGCAGCCGGCCGTGACAACACCCGCGTCTGGAAGCCAACGCTGGCCGCGCCGGCGCTGGTGATCGTCATTGACGAGTACGCCGAACTCGTGGACACCGCACCGGAGGCTGTCGGGTACGCGGACTCGATTGGCCGACGAGGACGTGCGGTGGCCGTGGATCTGCTCGCGGCGACCCAGCGCCCGACACAGAAGGCTATGGGAGGCGGGGCGCTGCGTTCACAGATGAGCGTCCGCGTGTGCCTCCGGGTTCGGGAACGCCGAGATGTCGACCTGATCCTGGACAAGGGCATGCTCGCCACCGGCTGGCACGCTCACACCCTCGACGCACCCGGCAAGTTCTACGTACTCGCCGATGGACACAACCAACCACGGCGCGCTCGTGCATACCTGGTGACGGACGACGACCTGCGAACGACGACCGCTCGGTATGCCGACCAGCGACCCGAACTCGACGCGCTCTCTCGCGCCGCCATCGACTCACCAACCACTCGGCCGGCCCAGCTTGCGGCCAGCCCTGACCCCGAACAGACACTCGCGACGGCACTCGCCGCCGCTCCGGAGGAAGGATCCACCGTTCCCGACCTCATGGAGATCACCGGCATGGGGCGCACTTGGGTCTACGAACGGCTCCAGGCGCTCGCGGCGGCCGGACATGCCCGGCAGGTCGCCCGCGGGCGGTGGCGAGCCTGGCCTGAACGTCCGCGCGGACGTCCGTCCGCTCGCGCGCGTCTGCGCCGATAAGCGCGCGGACGGACGACTGACGGACGTTCGCCCGGACACCACTTCGAGCTGAGGGGAGGTCCGACGATCACCACGAACAAGCCAGACGACGAAGGGAGAAATCGCAGCATACGAAGGACGAAGGCGCTGGTCATCGAAGATGCGCAGGTCAAGACGTCCCTAGAAGTCCCACTCTCCGACGCGGCCGCCGATGTGCTGTGGCGCATCATCGACCGCGCTCGGAAGAATCGATCGACATGACGAGATTCGCCTTCTACGGACGTGTGTCGACCGAGGATCAGCAGGATCCGCAGGCGTCGAAGGGCTGGCAGCTCTCGCGCGCTCGGAGCCTGATCGGGCCGGTAGGCGGAGAGATCGTTGCCGAGTTCTTCGACATCGGCTTGTCCCGTTCACTGCCGTGGAAGCGCCGACCCGAGGCGCTGCGCTTGCTCGACACCATTAAGAGCGCCGGCCGTGACTTCGACGCGGTTGTCATCGGCGAGCCGCAGCGTGCGTTCTACGGAAGTCAGTTCGGTATGACGTTCCCTGTGTTCGTTCACTACGGCGTTGGGCTGTGGGTGCCCGAGGTCGGCGGCGCCATCGATCCAGGCTCGGACGCACATGATCTCGTCATGGCGCTGTACGGCGGCATGAGCCAGGGCGAGCGCAATCGGATCAAGATCCGCGTCCGGTCCGCGATGAAGTCGCAGACTGAGTTGGAAGGCCGATTCCTCGGTGGCCGTCCGCCCTACGGCTACCAACTGGCCGACGCCGGGCCACACCCCAATCCCGGCAAGGCTGCTGAGGGCAAGCGCTTGCACCGGCTCGAACCAGACCTCGTGACAGCGCCGGTCGTCCGCCGGATCTTTGAGGAGTACGCAGCTGGACGAGGCATGACCTCGATTGCCCGTGGGCTGACCCAGGACGGCATCCCGTGCCCGTCGTCCTACGACCGGGCGCGAAACCCGCACCGGAACACCGAGGTCTGGGAGACGACCGCCATCCGCGCGATTCTCCGCAACCCGCGCTACACCGGTCGTCAGGTCTGGAACAAGCAGCGCACCGATGAGGTCTTGATCGACGTGGAAGACATCGCCCTCGGTCACGAGAACCGACACCGCTGGAACGACGAGAGTGAATGGGTCTGGTCGAAGGGCGAGGCCCACACCCCGCTGATCACGACCGATCTCTACCAGCGGGCGCAGACGACGATCAAGGTTCGCGGCACGAATGGCGAGCAAGGCAGGGCGCCACGTCGCAGCACCCGCCCCTACCTGTTCCGCGGTCTGATCAACTGCGGGCTCTGCGGACGGCACATGGTCGGCAACCTCAACCATGGACGCCTCTACTACCGGTGCAAAGCCTCGCGGGACTTCGTGCGGCAACACGAGGTCGCGCATCCGCCCATGCTCTACCTGCGCGAGGACGCCATCACGGATCCCGTCGACAAGTTCCTCGGCAAGGAGCTCAACGGCCGGACGCTGGGAGCGAACCTGCGCGCCCTGGCCGACGCGTACCACCGGGCCGAGATGTTCGCCTTCCGTGCGAACGATGACAGCGGGCGACTCCGCCAGACGATCGAGGACTGCGACGCCAAGATAGAGCGCTACCGAGCGGCGCTCGACGCGGGAGGCGACCCAGCGCTCATCTTGGGCTGGATCCGGGAGGCGTCGACCGTTCGGGGTACCGCTGAGGCTGCTCTCCGGACGAGCGCCATCCCACCGCAGCGGCTCAACGATGATCAGATCGCGGTGATCGTCAACGGCCTAGGAAGCTTGCTTGGTGTCCTCCGGGAGGCTGACCCACGCGACAAGGCGGCGGAGCTCTACAGCCGGCTCGGACTTAGGATGACCTACAAGCCAGGCCCGAAGACAGTGGTGGCCGAGATCGTCTCAAGCGATCTCGGCCGTGTGCTTAATGTGTGTCCGAGGGGGGACTTGAACCCCCACGCCCTATACGGGCACTAGCACCTCAAGCTAGCGCGTCTGCCATTCCGCCACCCGGACCTGCCCTGCAGCATAGGAGGATCGGGACCAAGGTTGCACCCTGGCGCCGCGGTCCTCTCGGCCGCACAGGAGAGAACTCTACACGGCCCCCTGGGGGCCCTGTGCGGAGGCCCGCCGGGGGAAGTGGGATCGGGCAAAACGGGACGTTGGTGGGGGTGGGTGTGGCGGGGGAAGGGACTTGCGGGCAGCATGGCTCGGGTGTCGCAGCCGTCTCCGCTCGAGCCTGCCCGGCAGCGGGCTCAGTATCTGGCTGATCAAGGTGATCGGGCCGCGGGTATTGCCATGCTCTCGCATGCTGTCTCGTTGGGGCGGGTGAATCTCGGGGAGGATGACCCGGGTGTGTTGGCCGCTGCGCATCATCTGGCTCGGCTTCATCAGTTCGACGATGATCCGTCGGGGGCTCGGCGGGTGCTTGAGGAAGCCTATGCGGCGGGGCAGTGGCGGCTGGGGGACTCCGATCCGCTGATGCTCGAGATCTCTTACGACCTTGGTGTGGTGGCTGAGGAACTCGGGAATCGGCATGAGGCTCGTAAGGCGCTCGGGCGTGTGGTTGAGCTGGGGGAACCTGTTCTTGGTGGGGCACACTGGGCGGTTTTGAAGGCTCGGGCCTATCTGGCGGGGAATTTCGGGGCGATTGCTCATGACGCGCCTGTGCCAGAGGTGCCTTCGGGGGAGGCGCCGCTTCGGGATGTGGCCTCGCTGGCGGCGCCCCGGCCGGCTCCGGCTGAGCCGCTGATTCCTCGGCAGGGTGGGATTCCGCTGGTCCGGCGGGTGCCGGGGGCTCAGACTCCGCCTTTACCGGAGGAGTACCCGGTGACTTCGGTGCGGGAGGAGCCGCCGGAGACGCGGCCGGAGCCGCAGGTGCCGGCCCAACGGCCCCCGATGGAGCAACCACCGGCGCAGGGCTGGCCGTTGGAGCAGGCGGCGCGGGAGCAGGCGGCGCGGGAGCAGGCGGCGCGGGAGCAGGCGGCGCGGGAACAAGCAGCGCGGGAACAAGCAGCGCGGGAACAAGCAGCACAGGGGCGGGTGGAAGAAGCGGCGCCGGCATGGCCGGTGCAAGGAGGGCAGGGCTGGCCGATCGAGGAGCGGCAGGAGCCGTACCGGCCCTTCGACGATCTCGCTGTTCATCGGCCCTTCGGTGACCCGCAGGCGCACGGGATGACAGCCGGCCCGATCGAAACCGAGCCTGCGCGCGCGTACACCCGGAGGGGGCCGGCGATCTTCGCAGCGATCGCCGCGGTCCTGGCCGTCAGTGTCGCCGTGGTCGCGCTGGTTTTCGTTCTGGCCGATCGCGGTGGCAAAGATGACGGTAAAGATTCAGATGTGCCAACTGTTGGGGGCGGCCCGCCTCCGCAGGGAGTGCAGGTGCGCGACTACGGGACCTCGGTGGAGATCAGCTGGGTCGACCCGAGTGACGGCAAGACATCGACGCTCGTCACCGGCGGGCACCCTGGGGAAGTGCTCAAGCCGATGGGTGAGGTCGGCCCGGGGGAAACCCGCTTTGAGCTGCGCGGACTTAATGATCAACTGGACTACTGCTTCGCCGTGGTGGCGGTGTACGGGACCAATTCCTTCGCGCCCAGCGAGCAGTCCTGCACCAGCCGGCCGGCGCCGGGGAAGTCGGGTAAATGATCACCGTCAGCGATCATGGTTATCCACAGGCGTGATCTGCCGACTGTCCCCATCGATCCAACACGCCCTATGATGGCCCGCGTTCTGCACGCTCGACGGGGAGGAAGCGCAGGCCGTGACCACATCGAAGCCCCCGTGGCGGACCCGTGGCGGGCTCGTCACTATCGGTACCGTCCTTACTCTCGTGACGGGTCTGGGGCTGACCGTGCTCGGGCTCGGCGCGGCCGATCAGGCCGTCGCCTCCTTTGACGCCGCCTCCTGGGTCTGGTCCAAGGGCAAGGGGGAGGTCGCCCGGGTCAACGGGGTGACCGCCAAGGTGGACACTCGCGTGGACGTGCCGGCGGCGCGTAACCACACGATGCAGATCTCGCAGAACGACCGCTTCGTGATCTACCGCGACGTGAACACCGGCGTGATCAGTTCGATGGACCTGACCTCGCTGAAGACCTACGCGACCACGCCGACGAACTCCGGCCTGGGCGTGAGCGTGGCCCTGCGCGACGACGCCGCGTTCGTGGTCGACTCCGTACGCGGTGTGGTGCGGCAGATCGACCCGCGCTACCTGACTCCGGTAGGGCAGCCGCTGAACTACCCGCCGGGCATCACCGGCGGCGTCTTCGACGGCAAAGGGCGGCTGTGGGTCGGCGTGCCGAGCCAGGGCACCGTGTCGGCGATCACGGCCGCCCGGATCGCCTCGGACGCGCCGCAGGGCGGGGGACAGGCCGCCGCCGCGGGGCCGGTGCAGGTGTCCACCACCTCGGTGGCGCCGGCCAGCCACGACCTGGCGATCACCACGCTGGACGACGGCGTGGCGGTGCTCAACCGGACGACCAACGCGCTCACCACCGTGCGCGGCGACCAGAAGGCCGTGCCCACGCAGCTGCCGCTGGCGGGGCCGGGCACCGTGGCCCCGCAGACCTGGGGCCTCTCCATCCCGGTGACCGTGCCCGACGCGCGCGAGGTCTACATCGTGCGTGACGGCAAGATGGGGCCCCGTTTCCAGGTGCCGGGCGACGGACCCGATCTGGCCGCCGCCGTGGCCTGGGAGGGCTTCTTCTACGTGGCCGAAGAGGACTCCGGCACCGTGCACGTCTTCGACGGTCAGGGGCGCGAGCAGAAGAGCATCGGCGTGCCCAACCCGGGTGGTCCGCTGGAGCTCGAGGTGCGCGAGAACTACCTGTTCATCAACGCGCCGGGCTCCTCGACCGCGCGGGTGGTCGACAACCAGCATCAGGTGCGGGTGGTGGACAAGTACGCCGACGACGTCCTCGGCGGCGACGCGCCGCCGGCGCCGGACACCCCTCCGCCGCCGCCGAAGCCGAAGAAGCCGCAGGTCGACAAGCCGGGCGCGCCGCGGAACGTGCGCGCCGCCGCGGGCAACGCCGAGGCCCGGGTCACCTGGCAGTCGGCCGACCCGCACGGCGCCCCGGTCACCCGCTACGTGGTCACCGGTGCCGGGAAGACCTTCCAGGTCGGTGCCAACCAGCGGTCGGTGAACGTGCCGGGGCTGACCAACGGCGAGACCTACCGGTTCGAGGTCCACGCGGTCAACAAGAAGGGCGACGGGCCGGCCAAGACCAGCAACGCGGTGCGCCCGACGGCCGAGGTACCGGACGCGCCGACCGCCGCCACGGCGGAGGCCAAGGCGGACGGCACTGTCACCGTCAGCTGGCCCGCCGCCAACGGGCAGGGGCTGGATATCGAGCGGTACACGGTGACCGCGATCTCCGAGGGCGGCAGCGCGCCGGTCGGGGAGTCGGACAAGCCCTCGCTGACGATCAAGGGCGGTGAGCTGGAGTACGGCAAGCAGTACGCGTTCACCGTGGTCGCCGTCAACGAGCGGGGCGCCGGGTCCAAGGCGTCGCCGGTCAGCAACAGCGTCGTGCCCTACGCCAAGCCCGAGGCGCCACAGAACGTGGACGCCGCCACGGTCAGCGGCCAGAAGGGCGCGATCCGGGCCACCTGGTCGCCGGCGGCGGAAAATGGCCGGCCGATCACCAAGTACGTCGTGACCGCGGGCGGCCGCTCGGTCGACGTGCCCGAGGGCAACCAGGTCACCATGACCGGCTTCGGTGACGGCGCGACCGTCCGGGTCGAGGTGCGCGCGGTCAACGACGCGGGGGAGGGCGCGCCGGGCTCGGCCACGGCCAAGACCGTTGCCCTGCCGCAGGTCACCATCACCGGTGCGTCGTCGACGTTCAACACCGGCACGGTCACGTTCAGCGTCAACGCCGGCGGCGGCACGGCCACCTGCACGGTCAAGACCAACCCGGACAACAAGTCGGCCGGCGGCAGCTGCTCCAGCCTCAAGGTGACCGGTCTCAAGCCCAGCACCGCCTACGACTTCACGGTCACGGCCAAGAACGCGGCCGGCGTCACCACCAGCAAGCCGCGGAGGGTGACCACGGCCAACATCTACGGCGTCGCGACCTGTAACAACGGCGAGAAGGGCGACACCGCCCACTACTGCGACAAGGACGTGGACGGCCGCAACGGCAACGAGATCTTCTCGGTCACCAAGCAGGACGACGGCAAGCAGGTCGGCTGGGCCAAGCCGGGCACCCGCCTGCAGGCGTACTGCAAGAAGTCCGGCGAAGAGGTCTACGCCTACATCTACAACCGGGACAAGCGCAGCACGTGGTGGGTGCGGATCAGCTACAAGGACAAGAAGCCGTACATCCCGTGGGCGTGGATCAACCTGGACGGCGGGGACAAGCTCGCCAACCTGCCCACCTGCTAGGCGGCTCGGATGAACCCGGAACAACCGTTGCCGCCCCAGCACATCGAGGGCTTCGCCCAGGTCGCGGCCCAGCTCGCCGACCGGATCGGCGCGGTCGTGCTGGGCAAACCGGACGTGGTCCGGCTGGCCCTGACCGCGCTGTTCGCCCAGGGGCACGTGCTGCTGGAGGACGTGCCCGGCGTCGGCAAGACCACGCTCGCCCGGGCGCTGGCGGCCAGCGTCCGCGGGCAGTGGCGGCGCATCCAGTTCACCCCGGACCTGCTGCCCTCCGACGTGTCCGGCGTGACCATTTTCAACCAGGCCAGCCGCGGCTTCGAGTTCCACCCGGGGCCGGTGTTCGCCAACATCGTCATCGCCGATGAGATCAACCGCGCCTCGCCGAAGACCCAGTCGTCGCTGCTCGAGGTCATGGAGGAGCGGCGGGTCACCGTCGACGGCGTGCCGCACCCGGTGCCGCAGCCGTTCCTGGTCGTGGCCACCCAGAACCCGGTCGAGATGGACGGCACCTACCGGCTGCCCGAGGCCCAGCTCGACCGCTTCCTGGTCAAGCTGTCGGTCGGCTACCCGGACGAGGACGTCGAGGTCGAGGTGCTGCGCGGCGCGGCCATGCGCTCGCCCGACTCGCTCGAACCGGTCACCGACACGGCCACCGTCGGCGAGATGGTGCGGATGGCGCTGCGCGTGCACATCGCCGACCCGCTCTACACGTACGCGGTCCGGCTGGCCGCCGCCACCCGCAACCACCCGCAGGTCCGGGTCGGCGTCAGCCCCCGCGGTGTGATCGCGCTGACCCGCGCGGCCAGTGCCTTCGCCCTGATCAAGGGCCGCGGGTACGTTCTGCCGGAAGACTTCAAGACGCTGGTCGAGCCGGTCTTCGCACACCGCGTCCTGCTCTCCCCGGACGCGCAGCTGCGCGGCGTCACCGCCACCGAGGTGCTGGCCGACGCGGTCCAGCAGGTGCCCGTACCGCTGCCCGACAACCAGCGCGTATGAGCGGTGTCACCGCCCGCGGCTACGGCGTGGCCGCCGCCGCGGTCCTGCTGCTGACCGCCGGGTTCCGGTTCGGCTACCCCGACCTGGTCGTGCTCGGCGTGGCCGCGGTCCTCGCCGCCGGCACCGCCGTCGTGTTCGCGCTGTGGCGCCCGACGCTCAGGGTCGACCGGCACGCCGAACCCGACCGGGTGGCCCGCGGCGACCCGGCCACCATGCGGCTGACCGTGCACAACGCCAGCCGGTTCCGCGCCGCCAGCCTGATCGCCACCGACCGCTGCGGTCGCCGCGACGTGCCCGTCCCGCTGCTGCGGCTGCGACCGGGCAAGGACACCACCGAGACCTACCCGGTCCCCACCGAGCGGCGCGGCGTCGTCCCGGTCGGCCCGCTGCAGGTGCGGCGCTCGGATCCACTCGGGCTGATGTCACTGGCCCGCGGCTACGGCGGCACCACCACGGTCTGGGTGCACCCGCGCATCCACCTGGTGCGGGCGGTGCCGGCCGGCATGGCGCGCAGCCTCGACGGCCGGATCGACAAGGTCCCGCACGGCACCATCACCTTCGACTCGCTGCGCGAATACGTGGTCGGCGACGAGCTGAGGCGCGTGCACTGGCGCAGCTCGGCCAAGGTCGGCGAGCTGATGGTCCGCGAGCAGCTGGACACCAGCGAGCCGACCATCGTGGTGCTGCTCGACGACCGCCGGGAGGCGCACCCCGACCCGGAGAGCTTCGAGGTCGCGTGCGAGGCCGCGGCTTCGATCATCGCGGCCGCCGTGCGCGAGGACCTGCCGATCACGCTCCATCTGGTCACGGCCGACAGGACAGGCCCGTACCTCGACGTCCTGACCGAGGTGGCACTGGGCCAGGGCGACCTCACACCCAAGGTCAGGCACCTCCGGACCCAGCGGCTCGGCGACACGCTGGTCTTCCTCACCGGCCCGGGCGGCCGCGGCGACCTCGGCGAGGTGGGTGCGCTGCGCGGCCCGTACCCGGTGGTCATCGCCGGGCTGTTCGGCGACCGTGACGCCGCCCCGATCACCGGCGGTAACGGGATGATTGTGATCGAGGCGGAGGACGGGCCCGAGTTCGCCGGCGCCTGGGACGGGGTCCGCGGATGGTGAGGTGGCTGCGGGCTGCGGTCGTACCCATCGTGCTCGTGCTCTTGATCTCTCTGTCGGGGCTGGTCCTGGGCCGGATCTATGCCGACAGCCTGCTCGTGAAGCTCGTCGCCGGAGCGGCGTTCGGCTCGGTCGCGGTCTCCGTCGGCGTGCGCCGGCTGCCGAGCTGGACCGCCGCGCCCGCGTCAGTGCTCCTGCTCACCGGTTACACACTGTTCGCGCTGAGGCTGGCCGCCGACCACGCCGCGCTCACCGGCCCGCTCGTCGCGATCGTCCGCGACTCGCTCGTCAACGGCATCCCGCGCCTGCTCACGGCCATGATCCCGGTCGAGGCGACACCGGACACAGTGGTCGTGCCCATCGTCGCGGCCTGGCTCGCCGGTCTGGCCGGCGCCGAGGTCGCCGTCCGCGCCGGCCGCGTCCTGCTCGGCTGCGTGCCGGCGGCGGCGCTCTACGCGGGCGCGCTCTATGTGGTCGGCCCGAACGCGTCGGCCGCGGGCTGGCCATCGGTCGCCTTCGCGGGGCTGGTCGCGGTCGCGTTGGCGAGTTCCCAACCACTTCAGGGTACGGGCACAGCCGACGTGCCCGTTCCCGCACGCGCGATCATGCGGGGGCGAGCGCTGGCCGGCGCGGCCGCCGGGCTGACGGTGGTGGTCGCGCTGGTGGCCGTCGCCGGACCGTGGGTGGCCGGGCGGGTGTCGGCGACCCCGGTCGACCCGCGCCAATACGTCGAGCCCCCGCAGGTCGACAGCCTCGACGAGAGCCCCCTCAACCGGATCTCGGGCTGGGCCCTCACCCCCGAGCAGCGCCTCCTCGAAGTGCACGCCCCCAGCCCCGGCAAGCTGCGCCTGCGGCTGGCCGTGCTGTCCGACTACGACGGTGCCACCTGGCGGGTCGGCGCCACCTACCGCAACGCCGGCCGCGTCCTGCCCTCCCAGCCGAACCCGCCCGGCACCACGGTCGACGAGATCAAGCAGGACATCACGGTCGACGGCCTGACCGGCCGCCTGCTGCCCGTGGTGCCCACACCGAACGAGGTCGAGGGCGCCCGAGTGGCCTACGACCCGGCCACCGGCACCCTGATCCGCCCCGAGGAGCTGCGCCCCGGCGTGCGCTACTCGGTGGTCTCCGAACGCCCCACCCCCGACCTCAACCTGCTGCCCGAGGCCGACTCGCCGACCGGCGACCCGGTGGCCCGCTTCCTGGCCGTCGGCGCCAACGTGCCGGAGTCCATCCAGAAGCTGGCCGAACAACTCCAGGAGGGCAACGGCGCCGCCTTCGACCGGGCCTCGGCCATCCAGGACTTCCTGGCCGAGCACTACCGCAAGGTCAACGACGCGCCGAGCGGTCACGCCTACCCCAACCTCGAATACTTCCTCTTCGGCCCGCGTAGCCGCGGCGGCCAGGTCGGCACCTCAGAGCAGTTCGCCGCGTCGTACGCCCTGCTGGCCCGTCTGACCGGCTTGCCCAGCCGGGTCGTGGTCGGCTTCGACGTCCCGGCCGACGGCCAGGTGACCGCGGCCGATGCCCTGGCCTGGCCCGAAGTCCTCTTCGACGACCTCGGCTGGGTCCCGTTCGACCCGATGCCCAAGTCGAAGGACCCGCGTCCGGTCGAGGAGGACTTCACCCCGAAGCCGTCCACCTCACCGCCGCCGCCGTCCGACGCGCCCCCGCCCAGCGACGAGCCGTCCGCCTCGGCCGAGCCCACCCTGCTGGCCGCGCAACCGGGCGGCCCGTCCACCATCCTCGTCGCCGGGGGCGCCTCCGGTTCGGCGTTCCTCCTCCTGGCCGCCCTCGCCCTGGCCGTCGTCACGATGCGTACCCGTCTGCGCCGCAGCCGCCTGCACACCGGCCCGCCGGACGACCGCATCGCCGGGGCGTGGCTGGAGTTCACCGACGCGATGCGGCTGGCCGGCAAGCCCGTGCCCAAGCACCTGGCCGCCACCGAGGCGGCCGCGCACGCCGCCGACGTGCCCCGACCGGCGCTGCGCCGGGCCGTTCCGCCGCCCGAGCCGGCCGAACTGCCCGCCCTGGACGGCCTGGTCGACGGCATCAACACCACCGAGTTCGCGCCCGGCATGGCCGCCGAGACCCAGGCCAAGCGGGCGGCCGACCAGGTGGTGGCCTACGCCGAGGCACTGCGGCAGAACCGTTCCTGGTGGCGGCGCCTGTGGTGGTCGCTGCACCCGGGACCACTGCGCTGGCACCGCACGCGCCGGGACTGAGGGTGGCCCGCCCCGACCGGCCGTGGGCCGATGCGCCGGCGGCACCTGAGGGCGATCAGGGCTGCTGCCGCGGATCACATGAAGCACCTGAGTCTTCGGTCGTATCCGCGTTCTCGGCTTCCGCCATCGTGTGGCGGTGCCCCACTATTTCCATGAACTTGCGGTGCCGCCTGGTGTTGGGAGTCGCGAAGTTCGCACCCCATTCCCTCCACCATTCGCAGGCGACCCGGTCCTGGAACAGATCATCGAGGGCGAGGCGGACGAATTCTTCGTCCGCCTCGCCGATGTCCCAGAGAAGAAGCCAGTGAGACACCCATAGATTGATCAGAACCTTTTTCTTGTACAGTTCCGGATTTTCCTCGCGAAATTGGTAGCTCAACGTCGGATTTTCGAGCCCGACCTTGACCAGCTCAAAGTGCCGTTCGCGGGCACTTATGGCCTGTGTCAGCCGGGTTTGTCGGACCTGGAGCGCGAGTGATGCCGCAATACCGCAGAATCCAAGACCGGCGACGACTGCCGATATCCCTCCATAGGCCTGGCCGATGTCGGAAAGGGATTTCCAGTCGCGGTCTTTCACCAGGTCCTGAGTGAATATCGGGAATGCCACGATGGATGCGATGAAGAGTGCACAAAGGCCTCCCAGGGCCAGCCAGTTGCCTAGCCGGCGCGACACATGGGGGAGCGGCGGAAGTGAAATGGCCATACGGCATAGTCACACCGAGTGTCAAGTACGGGACTGTGAGTGATGCCTCGGTGGAGTCTCTCCGCCGTTCCCGATCGGGCCGTTCTAGATGCGGGAAGCCCTCGAGGCTGCAACCTCAGGGAGGGCTCCCCGCGCCGCTTGGATCCGGGTCGGGGAAACAAGCGGGGGGCGAAACGGAATTACCCGCCCGTTTCGCCCACTACGGCGATAACGGGCGTATTTTCCACTTGGTTACGCCCCGGAGACTCAGGGTGATGCGTCCCTCAAGACAGATGTCGCACCGCGCGTCCGTTTGCAATTTGCACGCGGCCCCCTTTCGATGCTTCGGCCAAAAAGTCTGACTCATTGGACCGTCACCGAAGTCGCCGCCCTCGCGTTAGGCCCGTTGCGCAGTGTGTCTTTGATCCGGCTGCAACCGGTAACGGCACGTCAACTGTGCGCAATAAATCGGATCCGGGTCACACTGAGGGGTGTAAGTGGATATTCCTTCGCGGCCGACCATTGCTGTCGACGGAGGCAACTCATCACGTCCATCGAGGATCTACCGTCGGGTGGGCCTCCCGCCCGCACAGCGGGGCAGTGCTACCAACACCACCTGCCCGGACATCTTCGAACTGGTGGACGGTGATTTCGCGGTTGTCGGCACCGATCGGACCGAAGAGCTCCGACGTCAATTGCCGTCGGACGCGGGCGTGGCTCCCTATGAGCGCATAGTCGTCATCACGCGACTGACCCTGCTGGCGGCGGTCAAAGACCTGACCGGACGCGAGCCTCAGGTGCCGCGTGCTGACCTAGGTCGTATGTCTCATTCGTAGCCCGAGGCGGGCGAAGTCCTGTCACGTCAGGTTCGCCCGCCTCGCGAACGCACGCCCCAGGCTCGACCGCGCTCGACGTACCTACAGCACCCCCATGAGACGCGACTGGTCACACGCCGTGGGGCGCATCGATCGGCGGTCGACCGCCGGGCGCACCCCGGCTCCGGCCGGGCCGGACGCGCGGCACGGGAATATCGGTAGCGGTCAGCTGGGGCGTAGGCAGCGGGGCGCGCGGAGCCCGAGGGTGCGCCGGCTCGCCTCGATCAGGTACCGCCGCAGCACGTCACCGTCCAGGTTGCTGGTCCGGGGGCTGATGCCGCCGGCGAGGCCGGCCAGGACCATGTCGGCCTTGATCCAGCCACCCACGCCCGGTTCGAGATCGGCGAACAGCTTGATCAGCCGGTCGACGAGGTCGCTCACCTCGGGCCGGGAGCGCAGCATCTCGACGGCCCCGGGGTCGCTGACCAGCACGGGAGCCAGCACGCGATTGACCATGACGATGTCGACGAAGCCGGTGAGCATGCGCTCGGCGCGGGCCGACCGGCTGCGTAGCGCCTCGGCCGCCTCGACCGCCGCCCGTACCTGCCCGACCAGGGGCTCGACCACGGCGTAGAGCAGTTCCTCACGGGTGCGGAAGTGATGATGAACGGCTGACTTCGTGACGCCGACCTCGTCGGCGATCATCTGCAGCGACGTGCCGGCGAAGCTGTGCCGGGCGAACAGCGGGATCGCGGCTTCGATGAAGCGCTGCCGGCTGTCGGGCGCCCGAACTGTCGTGCCGACCATCAGCGTCCTCCCTGATTTCTCGCCCCGCGGAAGCCTAACCGACCATACGATCGTCAAGCAATCCACTGTACGATCGTAAAGTGTTGTACCTCACGATCGTGCAGTGAGTCGCTGTACGATCGGCTAGCTTCCGGAGCCATAGATCTTCCAAGGAGGCCCGAGATGGCAGCATTTCTGTACCGGCTGGGCCGGTTCGCGTTCCGCCGGCGGTGGCTGGTCGTCGGCCTGTGGCTGGCCGTTCTCGCCGCCGCGGCCACCAGCGCGGCGACCCTGTCCGGTCCGACGTCCGACGCGTTCCGGATCCCCGGCACGCCGTCGCAGGAGGCGATCGACCTGCTGCAGGCACGGTTCCCCGCAACCTCGGCCGAGGGTGCCACTGCCCGGGTGGTGTTCGCCGCGCCGGCCGGTCAGCGGCTGACCGGCGCGGCCACCAAGACGGTGATCGAGCAGGCCGTCACCGAACTGGACCAGGCGCCGCGCGTCGCCGCGGTGGCCGACCCGTTCCGGGCCGGCACGGTGAACCCGGCCGGCACCGTCGCCTTCGCCCAGGCCACCTACCGGGTTCCGGCGCAGAATCTGACCGACGACGATCGCGACGCCCTCGCCCGGATCGCCGAGCGGGTCCGCGACCGGGGGCTTACCGTCGAGATCGGTGGCGACGCGGTGCAGGCCCCACCCGAACAGGGACTGAGCGAGGCGATCGGGGTCGCGGTGGCCGCCGTCGTTCTGATCATCACGTTCGGCTCACTGGTGGCGGCCGGGCTGCCGCTGCTGACCGCGCTATTCGGCATCGGCATCGGCTTCGGCGTGATCACCGCCGCCACCGGGTTCATCGACCTGTCCTCGACCACGCCGGTCCTCGCGCTGATGCTCGGTCTGGCCGTCTCCATCGACTACGCCCTGTTCATCGTCTCCCGCTACCGGCACGAACTCGCCGCCGGCCACGAACCGCCGGAGGCGGCCGGTCGCGCGATCGGGACCGCCGGCTCGGCTGTCGTGTTCGCGGGTCTCACCGTGGTCATCGCGCTGGCCGCCCTCTCCGTGGTCGGCGTGCCGTTCCTGACCCAGATGGGCGTGGCCGCGGCGTTCACCGTGGCCGTCGCCGTGGTGATCGCGCTGACCCTGCTGCCCGCGGCACTCGGCTTCGCCGGCCGCCGCGTTCTCTGCCGATCGGCCCGCCTGCGCGGCGGCCCCACCACCGCCCCGCGCGAGACCCGCGCGCGGCACACCGACGTGCCCCGCGACGATGCCGCCACCGACCCGCGGCGCATCGACGCGCACCGCGACGGGCCCACCACCGCCCCGCAGCACAATGGGGAGTCGGCACGCGGCCGTGTCAGCGCCGGCACGCGCTGGGCCCGCGCGGTCGCGCGCCGGCCGGTCGTCACGCTGCTGGTCGCCGTGGCGGCGCTCGGGCTGGCCGCGATCCCCGCCCTCGACCTCCGCCTCGGTATGCCCGACGATGGAACCGCCGCGCCCGCCACCACCCAGCGCAAGGCCTACGACCTGGTGACGGCCGGCTTCGGCGCCGGCTTCAACGGACCACTGACGGTCGTCGTCACCGCACCGGCCGGCGCCGCCCGGGCCACCGCCGACCGGGTCGGGCAGAGGATCTCCGGCCTGCCCGGCGTCGCCGTGGCCACGACCGCGGCGGTCAACCCGGCTGGCGACACCGCCCTGCTCACGGTCATTCCCACCGGCGGGCCCGGCGACCCCGCGACCAAGGACCTCGTGCGGACCGTCCGGCGACTCGACGGCGGCATCGCCGGTGTCACCGGGCTGACCGCCATCAACATCGACATCTCCACCCGGGTCGCCGACTCTCTGATCCCGTACCTGGCTGTGGTCGTGGGTCTGGCGTTTCTGCTGCTGTTGCTCGTGTTCCGGTCCCTCCTGGTGCCGATCAAGGCGACCCTGGGCTTCCTGCTCAGCGTGGCCGCCACCTTCGGCGCGGTCGTGGCGGTCTTCCAGTGGGGCTGGGCGGCCGACCTGCTCGGCGTGCAGCGGACCGGGCCGATTCTCAGCTTCCTGCCCATCATCCTGATCGGCATCGTGTTCGGTCTGGCCATGGACTACCAGGTCTTCCTGGTCACCCGGATGCGCGAGGATCACGTGCACGGCGCCGCGCCGCGCGACGCCGTGATCACCGGGTTCGGTGCCGGCGCGCGGGTGGTCACCGCGGCCGCGGCCATCATGATCAGCGTGTTCGCCGGGTTCATCCTCGCCCCGGACCCGGTCATCATGTCGATCGGCTTCGCGCTCGCGGTGGCCGTGCTCGTCGACGCGTTCGTCGTCCGGATGACCATCGTGCCCGCGGTGATGACGCTGCTCGGCCCGGCCGCCTGGTGGCTGCCCGGCCGGCTGAACCGGATCCTCCCGGACGTCGACATCGAAGGCCGGAAGCTGGATCACGAGCGCGGCGACGGAGCGGCCGGGCCGGTCGTGAACGTCCCGGAGCGGGCATCGGCCTGATCCACGGGACGGTGCGGTGGTCGCGCTCCTGCGTCGGTTTCCGGTCACTACGGGTCACGTCCGGGGGTTCGGCCGGTACGGTCGTCCCGCACCGGAACGCTCAGGCGAGAGGCGGACCCCATGACCGAGTCATCCGGCCGGGCGGCGGGCTCCGGGCGTACCCGGCGGATCCTGATCGTGGTCGCCGCCGTTCTGCTGCTGATTCTGCTGCTGGCGTTGCTCGCGTTCTGCCGGGGGAGTGGCAACGATCCGGTGGCCTACCCGACGTCGTCGCCGTCGGTGAGCTACAGCGTGCCGCCGGTGACCGCCAGCCCGACTCCCGACGATCCGCCGTCGTCGGAGCCGGAGTCGCCCGGCCCTGAGCCTTCCTCCGGCCGGCCGACGACACCCGTGTCCACGGTGGTGCCCAGCGGCGCGCCCGAGGCCGGTGGCGGGCCGGCCGGAAAGGGCCCCGGCGCGCTGATCGTCATGGGCGCGGTGCTGCTGGCCGCGGCCGGCGGTGCCGCGCTGACCGCGTTCCGGCGTACGGCGGGATGATCCTCTTCGACCGCCGTTCCGGCACCGCGCTGTTCGCGTTCGTCCTCGCCGTGGCCGGCGGCAACCTGCTCACCGCCGGGCTGAGCCGCCCGGCGCCGCCACCGGTCGCGGTCACGGCGCCGAAGGCCGTCGCGGCGCTGGGCTCGAAAAAAGCAGAGCCCGGACTGCCGCGGTCCGAGCCGGTCCGGCTGACCATCCCGGCCATCGAGGTCGACACCGCGGTCATGAGGCTCGGCCTCGAACGCGACGGCACCATGCAGGTCCCGCCGCTGACCCGCGACGCCCCGGCCGGCTGGTACCGCCACCTGCCCACCCCGGGCGAGAACGGCCCGGCGGTCATCGTCGGCCACGTCGACACCACCCGTTACGGCGCCGGTGTCTTCTACCGGTTGGGCACCCTGCGCGCCGGCGACACGGTCGGGGTGCGGCGGGCCGACGGCCGGACGGCGGCGTTCCGCGTCGTCTCGGTCGCCCAGTATTCCAAGGCCGACTTCCCGGCCGCCGACGTCTACGGCCCGACCGGCCGCCCCGCCTTGCGCCTGATCACCTGCGGCGGTGACCTGGACCGCCGCCGCGGCCACTACCGCGACTCGGTCGTCGTCTACGCCGTGCTGAACGAGGCCACCCGACCGGACCGAACCTAGGAGCGGTGTGGTCGAGCGGCCGGGCGTTCAGCCCGCGAACCGGCGGGCCAGGGCGCCCAGCGTCTCGGTGATGCCGTGGGCGTTCTTGCCCGGGTACCCGAGAAGTTCCATCACCCGCGGTGACCTCGCCGTCGAGTAGTCGAACGTCTCGGTCACCTCGGTGACGCCCGGCGTGGTCTCGGCCAGCTCCCACCGCCAGTGGTGGCCGAGCGGGTGCCGCCACTCGACCAGCCGGTCGGGCTCGAGCCCGGTCACCACCGAGGTGATCGAGTACGGCAGCCCGAACTGTCTCATGCCGACGGTGAACCGGTCGCCCACCGTGAGCGTGTGCGGCCCCTTCACCGGCACGTCGCGCACGGTTCCGGAGCCGTCGAGTTCGGCGTGCCGGTGCGGGTCGGCGATCAGCGCGAAGATCTCGGCCGCGGGTGCGTTCACGGCCACGCGGCGGCTCACCCGCCGGGCCCCGGTGTCCACGGTCGTCACCGCAGCGTCAGTCATCCGCCCATTATCACCCAAGATCAAAATCATGCTCAGGTACGCCGTACCCGCCGGCGAAGATCGCGAGGCCCCCAGTGCCGGTGGATAGTGACCAAGTTCGATGAGTCTTCCGATGCGCTGTGGATCTGTGGTAGACCGGCATCAATGCAACACGCCCGAAACATTTGATCATCGCGGGGAGTTCGTGTGGCCGTCAGTCGTCGTTCCGTTCTGGCCGTGGGTGCGGGAGCCGTCGCCGGCCTCGCGATGCCCGCCGCCGCCCACGCGGCCGGGCGCAAGCTCCGGTTCAAGCTCAACGCCGAAGTGCTCGACGGCGGTGAGCAGGTCGTCGCGGTCACACTGGCCGCATCCGACCTCGGGCCGATCGACCGCTCCAGCCTCACCACCGGCACCTTCACCGTGCACGCCAAGGCCACCAGCCCGCTCGCGCCCGGCGACAACGTCTCCGGGCAGTACGACCTCGACCGGACGGTGACCGCCGTCGAGGTCGACAACGCCGGTGACATCGTGCTCGAGCTGAGCTACGCCGAGGGACAGGCCGGCGGGGCCACGCTCGGCTGGGCCGGGGCGCGCGGACGCAACGTTCGATACGTCCTGACGTACACGATCACCCAGAACGCGCCGTTCCGCCTGCGCGACGGCCGGTCGGTCACGATCGCCGAGTTCGTCCAGGGCCGGCTGGTCAACCCCGAAGTGGACTCCTTCAGCTACCGCACCTCCGGCTCGGGCATGAAATACCGGCTGTATTCGCCGGTGCGCCACTCGGGCCGGCGGCCGCTGATCGTCTGGCTGCACGGCGGCGGTGAGGGCGGGTCGCTGCCGGCGTACTACGACAACGAGACGCAACTGCGGGCCAACCGGGGTGCGCTGGGTTTCGTCACACCGGAGGCGCAGCGGATCTTCGGCGGGGCGTACGTGCTGGCCCCGCAGAGCCCCTCGTTCTGGCTGGAGGACGGCGACCGCTACGCGCCGCAGATTCGGCAGATCATCAAGCAGGTGGTACGCACCCATCAGATCGACACCGACCGGATCCACGTGGTCGGCGCCAGCAACGGCGGCTACATGAGCCTGAAGATGACCACGGTCTACCCGGATCTGTTCGCGTCGTCCGTACCCATCTGCGGTGTCATCCAGGAGATCACCGACGCCCAGCTGGCCGCCGTCGACACCCCGACCTGGCTGGTCGCCTCGCGCGACGACACCACGGTGCCGCCGCAGGCCAACACCGTCCACGCGCACGACCTGATCCCCGACTCGATCATGAGCCTGTACGACACGGTCACCTGGAACGGCCACCGCTTCCCGGGCCACTGGTCGTGGATCTACGTGGCCCGCAACGACCCGGCCGACAACGGCCGCCACGTCTGGCCGTGGATGGCCAACCAACACCTCTAGATCCGGGTCCACCCGTGGTCCAGGGCCGGCACTGCCCGCCCTACCACCCGAACCCACAGTGGTGGCCCGGACGGCATCCGGGCCCGCCCTACCACCCGAACCCACAGTGGTGGCCCCGGGCGGCATCCGGGCCCGGCGCACCGCCCGGGCCTACCACCCCAACCGACAGTGGTGGCCCCGGGCGGCATCCGAGCCCGGGGCTACCCCCGCACCCAGCGCGGGCCAAACTGTTCAGAGCTGCTGGGCCTCCCAGGTGAAGGTGACGGCCGCGGTCAGGTTCTGGGCGGCGTTGTCGTCCTGCAACTGCCAGTCGATGCGGTAGGTGCGGCTCGCCGCGGGCGTCGCGAGCCAGTTGCTCACCCCGGTGGCGTAGTCGTGGCTGGCGGCGGCGAAGGCCGGCACACCGGCGGGGTTCCAGAGGGTGCCGGTGGTGGCGAAATCCGTGCAGGAGGCGCTGCTGCCGGTGCCCTCGGAGATCTGGAGGGTCAGGTAGGAAGCCAGGCCGGTGCCGGTGATGTCGGCCGGCCGCAGGTACAAGCGCACCCGCGCGTCCAGGGTGCCGGTGTACGCGACGACCACGCAGGTGCTGCCGAAGCTGCCCGGGATCGCACCGGACGCCGAGATCACCGCGGTCGCGGGAGTGCCGGAGAGCGCCACCGAGCCGGCCCGCCAGTCCGCCGTCGTCGCGGTCGTGTCCGTGAACGCGGCCCCGCTCGTGTGCCAGGCGGCGGCCAGCGCGAGCACACAGGCGACGGCGACCGCCAACGGGCGGTGCCTCGCGGAGGGTTTGCGGTGCCTGGCCATGACCTCACCGGTATCGGCGCGCGCGGCCCGGACCTGAACGGACCGGGGCGAGGTCTACCGCACACCGGCCTTTCCTGGTGAAACGGCGTCGCGTACCGATCGGGGATGCGTGAGCCTGTCCCGGTCGGTCGTCCGCGTGGTGCTCGCCGTCCCTGTCCTGTTGGTGCTGTTCTCGGTGGTGCCGACGTTGCTGGGGTGGCGGGCCGATGTGGTCATGACCGGCTCGATGATGCCCACGCTGGCGCCGGGCGACGTGGTCCTGAGCCGCCCGGCCGACGGCACGGACGTGGCCAACGGGGCCGTCGCCCTGGTCCGCAACCCGGCCCGGCCGGGCACGACGCTGGTGCACCGGGTGGTCCGCCGGACCGCGGACGGCTCGTTGATCACCCGCGGTGACGCCAACCCGGTCGAGGACTCGACGCCGGTGGACCGCGCGTCGGTGCTCGGGCTGCCCTCGATCCGGGTGCCGTACGTCGGGCTGCCGCTGGTCTGGTGGGCCGAGGGCAGCTACCGGGCGCTGGCCGGCACCGTCGCCGTCGCCCTGGTGCTCGCGCTGGCGGGCGGGGAACGGTCGCGGCCGGGACGTCACCGGGCCGGCGGGACCGCAGTGGCGGCATCCTTCGGACCGACGGGACGAAGTTCGGCCGGAGCGAGGGGGGCTCGGTGAAGGGTCTGCTCGCGGCGGCCCTGCTGTGTCTGGCCATCGTCGTGGTGCATCCGACCGGCGCCACCTTCACCGGCACCACCACCGGTGCCGGGAGCGCGGGCGCGGCGGCGACCTTCCCCACGTACCCCCAGCAGGTTGTCAGCGACCACCCCAGCGCCTACTACCGTCTGAATGACGCGGTCAGCGCCACCACCGCGGCGGACTCCTCCGGCAACGGCAACACCGGTGCGTTCGCGCCGCCGGTCAACACCGTGCAGGCGCTCTACCTGCCGTTCGACGACGGCTCCGGCACCGTCGCGCGCGACCTGGCGGCCGACGGCAGCCCGGCCGACGGCACGCTGATCGGCGGCGCCACCTGGGGCGCCGGACGGGCCGGGGGAGCGTTCACCGGCGACGGAACCTCGGCCTACGTGAACAGCGCGGCCACCGTCGACACCCGGGCCAGCTTCACCGTCTCGGCCTGGGTGTACCTGACCAACACGGCGATCGACGGCCTCGCCGTGAGCCAGCGCGGCACCAACACCTGGGGTTACGCGCTCGGCTACGACGGCGACACCGGCAAGTGGGTCTTCACGATGCCACGTACCGACGTCGCCGCCCCGGCCTCGGACACCGTCGCGTCGTCGTCGGCGGCCGTGGCCAACACCTGGCAGCTGCTCGTGGCGACGTTCAACGCGGGCACGGGCAAGCTGCAGGTGTGGCTCGCCGACACCAGCGTGGGCACCGCCAACCACACCACCACCTTCAACGCGACCAACGGGACGACGGTCGGGGTGGGCTGGGCCGGGGCCTTCGCCGGGTACTGGAACGGGCGGATCGACGACGTGCGGGTGCTACCCGGGCTGGCGCTCACCGCGTCGACCATCAGCGGGTACGTCAACGGCCTCAACCTGGGTGCGGCCGCTCAATGGCGGTTCGACGAGAACACCGGCACCACGGTCCGCGACGCCGCCGGTGCGGCCAACCGGGGCACGCTGGGCGCCGGGACGTCCTGGACCACCGGTCACCTCGGCGCCGCGGCGCAGTTCAACGGATCCACCGACGCGTACGCCACCGGCAGTGCCCCCGCCGTCGACAGCACCGGCAGCTTCACCGTGTCGGCCTGGGCCTACCTGGACGTGACCGGCGCCGACCGGACCGTCGCGTCGCAGGCCGGCGCGACCAGCAGCCCGTTCCTGCTGGGCTACGTCGCCGCCACCGGCAAGTGGCAGTTCGCGCTGACCTCGGCCGACGCGGCGAACCCGACGGTGACCGCCGCGGTCAGCTCGGGCGCGGCGGCCACCGGCGTCTGGACGCATCTGACCGGGGTGTACGACGACGTGGCCGACCAGATCCGGATCTACGTCAACGGCGCCGCCGGCGGGACGGCTTCGTTCGCGGCCCCGTGGAGCGGCACCGGTGCGGTCAACGCCGGCCGGATGCGCTGGAACGGCGGCTACGCGGGCAACTGGCAGGGCCGGATCGACGAGCTCCGGTTCTATCGCCGGGCTCTCACCGCGGCCGAGGTGACCCGGATCTACGGCGACGCCCAGCTCGGCACCTTCAGCCTGGGCACGTCCGGTGCCCTCGACGGCGCCCAACAGGGCCAGCAGGCGGCGACCGCGGCCGCCTTCACCGGTGTGCGCAACGGCTACGACGCGACCCAGTTGGTCAACCCGACCACCTTCACCGTCGAGTGCTGGTTCCGCGCGGACGTGCCCGGGCCCGCCGCCTACGACGGCACGCTGATCAACTTCGCGGGCGCGGGCACCGCCGACACCGCGACCGGCGACGGCGGCCGGCGGCTGATCCTGGACACCGCCGGCAACGTCACCTTCGCACTCGACACCACCGCGGCCGGCCAGGTACGCACCAGCGGCACCAGCTACCTCGACGCCCGCTGGCACCACGTCGCCGCCACTCTCGACAGCGGCACCGGGATGCGTCTTTACGTCGACGGCGTCCTGGCCGCCACCAAGGCCTACCTGGCCCCACCGGCCACCTCCGGCTATTGGCGCTGGGGCGGCGACGCGCGCACCAACGGCTGGACCACCGACTACTTCGTGGGGTCGCTCGACGAGGTCGCGTTCTACCCGGCTGCCCTGTCGGCGCAGCAGATCTCCTGGCATTTCCACGCCGACCACTGAAAGCCCCTGAAGGACCGTCCACCAAACGTTCAAGCCGGCGCCGCGACTGCCGATGGTCGGTCGTGACAATGAAAGGACACATGATGACCACCAGCCGGCGACGCCGGTCGTGGCGGGCGGCCGCGGCCGTACTCGCGATCGCGGCGTTCCTCAGCGGCGCCATTGTGTGGAACGCGTCGTACGCCGCGTTCACCGGACACACCGACAACACCGGCAACGTCTGGACCACCGGCACGGTGTCGCTGACCAACGACCAGAGCGGCTCAGCCGTGTTCACCCCGGCCCTGGTCCGCCCCGACGGCGCCGCCAGCACGCTGGCCCCGCCGGCGAGCGGACCGTTCGTGGCCAGTGACGTCGCCGCCGGCGGCTCGGCCTGCATCAAGGTCACCTACACCGGCACGCTGCCGGCCAACGTCCGGCTGCGCGCGTCGCTGACCGAGACCGGTGCGGACGGCGGCCTCGGCCAGTTCCTGCTCTTCGACGTGGACACCGGCACCGGGCCCGCGGCCGGCACCGACGTCGGGTGCGCCGGTTTCACCAGCGACGGCTACCGCTACGGGTCGGCCTCGAACACCAACGTCTTCCTCGACGGCATGCCGTCCACGTACGCCCTCGGCCTGGGCGGCTGGAACGGCGCAACGCAGAACACCACGCGGTGGTACCGGCTGTCCTGGCTGCTGCCGGTCGGCACGGCCAACGCCGCCCAGCTGGAACAGGTGACGGCGACCTTCACCTGGGAAGCCCAGAACGTCTGACCGGCGGCGGGGGAGAGGATGTCCGCGTACGCACCCCGGTGGTTCCTGCCGGTCGGGCTGGCCGGTGTGGCCGCCGGGGCGGTGATGGCCCTGCCGGACGCCGGCCCGGCGCCGCGACCGGTGGCTCAGGTCGCGGCCGCACGCCTGGTCGGCTCGGCCGGTACGCCGCTGTTCGCCGCGACCGACCTCACACCCGGCCGGACGGTCACCCGGTGCATCGTCATCGCCCACGACGGTACGGGCGGCACGGTCCGGATGGCGGCCGACGACGTCACCGGCACACTGACCGCGCATCTGCGCCTCACCGTCCGGACCGGCACCAGTGGGTGCGCGGGCCTCACCGGGCCGGCGGTGTACGACGGC
This sequence comes from Actinoplanes sp. NPDC049265, assembly GCF_043197135.1. Lineage (NCBI taxonomy): Bacteria > Bacillati > Actinomycetota > Actinomycetes > Micromonosporales > Micromonosporaceae > Actinoplanes > Actinoplanes sp. NPDC049265. The sequence goes on from NZ_JBICSP010000035.1 coordinate 30,979, forward strand.
ACCCTGGCGGCGTTGTCCGCGGCCGGGCCCACCGGCGTTGACGCCGGCTGGCACCCGGTGGCCGGCGCCGGGTCGCGCACCTTCGCGATCACCGTGCGCGTGGACGACGACGACGCTCAGGGGCGTACGGCCGGCGCGACGCTGCGCTGGCTGATCGCCCCCGACGCCGTGCCCGCCGCCCCGACCGTGACCCCGGCGACGCCCGCCCCGGTCCGGACCCCGGTGGACGGACCGGCCCTGCCCGCTCCCGCCGCGACCGGCCGGCCCGCCACCGGTGAGGCACCGGCACCGGCCCCGGCACCGGACGGCGATCCGGGCCCCGAGACGGTGCGCGCCGATCGGCGCGGCGCGCACGCCCCGCTGCTGGGGCGGGTGGTCGACGGGGTGCTCAAGGTGCTGACCGCGGGCAGCCGGCACGCGGCGATCCCGCTGTTCGGCGTACTCGTCATGTTGTTGTTCTTCGCCGTGCAGGACCGGATCGACAAGCGCGACCCGAAGCTGGCCCTGGCCCCGCTGACCCGGGACCGTTTCCTGACCTTCGACGACGAGCCGCGGGCGCGGCGTGGGGGACGACGATGAGATCGGCACCGAAGGCGGCCGAACTGGTTCCGGTCATCGACCGTTACCTGTGGATGGCGGGCTGCCGCGTGGTGGTCACGGTGTTGCTGGTGACGGTGCTGCTGACCCGGGACCGGGCGCACGGCGGCCACGTCCCGGTGGTGGCCGGCGCGCTGGGCTGGCTGCTGCTCACCCTGGCCGTGGCACCGGCCGCCCGCCGGTCGCGCCGCACCGCCCGGATCGGCTTCACGCTCGGCCTGCTCGGCGACGGCCTGCTGCTGGCCGGCTCGTGGTGGATCCTGGGCGCCCCCGGCAACGTGGTCGAGCTGCTGGTTTGCGCCCACGTGCTCGGCACCACCCTGCTGGCCTCGTTCCGGACCGGCGTCAAGGTCACCCTGTGGCACAGCGTGCTCGCCTTCACGCTGCTGGAGACCCAGGCCGTGGGTCTGCTCGGGCGGCCGGTGCCGATGCCGGTGGCCGGTCTGGCCACGTACGTCGGCGGCCTGTGGCTGATCTCGATCCTGACCGCCTGCTTCGCGTCGGTCAACGAACGCGAGCTGCGGCGCCGGCGCTACGACAGCGAGGCGCTGCGCGACCTGGGCCTGACCCTGGCCCGTCCGCATCCGCCGCGGGGCGTGCTGCGCCGGCTGGCCGCCTTCGCCCGTGACGACATGCTCGCCGACCGGGTCGCGATCCTCGTGTACCCGTCGGGCGACACCGGCGAGCCGGCCCACGGGTTCGGGATCGTGGCCGGGCCCGGCGGTGAGATGGTGCTCGGCGACCTTCCGCCGGAGAGCATGGACCACTGTGTACGGACGGCGGTGCCCCGTGCGCCGGTCCGGTTGCCGCAGCGCGTCGACCCGGCCGCCGACCCGGTCCTGGCCGGCGCGCTCCCCGGCGCGGTTCGTCCGATCCTCGTCCCGTTCGTCCAGGACCAGCTGCGCGGCGTGGTCGCGGTCACCCGCGCCCGGCCCGGCGCGCGCGTCGAGCGGCGGATGGTGACCGCCCTCGAACAGGCGGTGCTGCAGGCCGGCCTGGCGCTGGAACGCGAACTGCTGAACGCGCGCATCCGCCGCGCGGCCGAGACCGATGCGCTTACCGGCCTGGCCAACCGGCGCACGGCCGCGGCCCGGCTCGACGCCTCCGTCGCCGATGGCCGCCCGTTCGCGCTGCTCATGGTCGACCTGGACCACTTCAAACGGCTCAACGACACGTACGGGCACCAGGCCGGCGACGACGCGCTGCGGGTCGCCGCCGACGTCCTGCGGGCGCACTGCCGGCCCGGCGATCTCGTCGCGCGTTACGGCGGCGAGGAGTTCATGGTGATCCTCGGCCGGAGCGATCGGGATGCGGCGTTCGCCCACGCCGATCGGCTGTGCCGGGCCATCGCCGCGGCGCCGTCGACGGTGCCGATCACCGCCAGCATCGGCCTCGCGATGTTCCCGTCCGACGGCGGCGGCGAACACGCGATCCTGGCGGCGGCCGATGCCGCCCTCTACCGGGCCAAGGCGGCCGGCCGCAACCGCGTGCTGGACGCGACCTCGGCCGCGCTCCCGGTCCTGGTGCCGCCGACGGAGTGAAGACACCGGCCCGCTCGCTCGGGTCGGACTGCCTGTGGCCGGCTCACTCAGCCCGGATCGCCGTCGGTCGGTTCGCTCGGATCGGACCGCCTGCGGCCGGCACACTCAGCCCGTACCGCCGTCGGCCGGGCCGTCAGACCAGGCCGCCCGCGGCCGCGATGGTCTGGCCGGTCACCCAGCGCGCGTCGTCGCCGGCGAGGAAAGCCACCACGTCGGCGATGTCCTCGGCGCGACCGAGCCGGCCCAGCGGCGTGCGCTCGCGCAGGGCGGTGTTGGCCCGGAACTCGGGCGTCAGCCCGTCGGTGTCGGTCAACCCGGGCAGCACGTTGTTGACCGTGATCTGCCGCGGGCCGAGCTCCTTGGCCAGCGCCCGACCGAAGTACTCGACCGCCGCCTTGCTTCCGCCGTAGGCGGCGACCAGGGTGCTCGGCTCCCGGGTGTTCCCGGTCGAGATGTTGATGACCCGGCCGCCGTCGCGGACGAATCGCGCCGCCTGCTGCATGGCCAGGAAGGAGCCCCGGACATTGGTCGCCAACAGCCGGTCGAGTTGTTCCAGGGGAAAGTCGGAAATGGTCCCGAGAGCGCGCAGCGCCGCATTGTTGACGACGATGTCGAGCCCGCCGAAACTGCCCGCCGCCTCCTCGAAAAGGCGAGTGATGTCGGCCGGAACCGCGAGGTCGGCCCGAATGGCGACGGCCTTGCCGCCGAATTGCGCGATGTCGGTGACGACGTCGCCGGCGGCCGTCGCGTTCGACTGGTAGTTGACTACGACGGCGGCACCGTCCCGGGCCAGGCGCAGGGCGGTGGCGCGGCCGATGCCCCGGGACGAGCCGGTGACAAGTGCCACCTTGTTGTTCAAACGCATGCGGTCAGGCTACGAGGGAAATGGCGCGGCCGTCCAATTGTGTATTCATATCGCGGTGATAGTATTCCGTTATGGATCTGTCCATGAAAGGGCTGCGCTGTTTCGTCGCAATTGCCGAGGAAAGACATTTCGGCCGGGCCGCCGCGCGACTGGGTGTCGCCCAGCCGACGGTGACGCAGCAGCTGCAGCGGCTCGAGGCGGCGCTCGAGCTGCGGCTGGTGCACCGCGACGGGCGCGGGGTCGTGCTCACCGAGGCCGGGGCGGCGTTCCTCCCGCACGCCCGCGACGCGATCGAGTCCGGTCAGCTGGCCGTGCGGGCGGGTCAGGCGGCGATGCGCGGGGAGGCCGGCCTGCTGACCATCGGGCTGACCCCCGGCGTCCCGCCCGGGCACCTGACCGATCTGCTGCGCCGGTTCGCCGTCGAGCGCCCGCACATCCGGCTGCGGCTGCGCGAGACCAGCATCGCCGACGCCCTCGCCCAGCTCGGTCAGGGAACGATCCAGCTGGCTTTGACCAGTGGTTTCCAGCCTCCGGCCCGGCCCGAGCCGATCGAGGCGGTGCAGCTGGCCGAGGAGCCGCTGGCCGTCGTGCTGCACCGGGACAACCCGCTGTCCCGGCGCGCCGCGCTGAGCCTGACCGACCTCGCCGACGAGCCGGTCACCGTGATCGCCCGGGACGCGTTGCGCGACCAGCCGTTCGGCATTCACGGCATGTGCCGGCGTACCGGCTTCCAGGCCCGCAAGTTCGCCGAGGTCAACGACGTCACCACCCAGCTGTCGATGATCGCCGCCGGGCTGAGCGCGGGCGTGCTGCCGTTGAGCATGTCCCGCTACGCGCCGGCCGAGGTCACCTTCGTCCCGCTGACCTATCCGGACCCGATGCGCACGCTGCTGCTGTTCGACCGGCGGCACACCGGTCCGGGCGTACGCGAACTCCTCCGCCTCGCCGCCCCGGTGTGAGCCGGCCAGCGCCGGGAAAGCCATGGCGTGGGCGGCCCGGCTGACCGTCGGGAACGCATGGCGTGAGCGGGCCCGGCTGACCGCCGGGAAAGTGCGGCCGGTAGGGCGGAGGAACGTCCGCGTTACAGGAACTCGCTCCGATACATGTCGATGAGCTCGGAGTAGTGCGGGCCCATGTTGGCGATGTAGACCTCGTCGAAGCCGGCCTTCTCGTACTGCTGCAGCTGCCGCGCGTGCCCGGCCGGGTCGGGGCCGCACACCACCGACTCGCGCATCATGTCCTCGGTGACCAGCTGCGAGGCCTGCTCGAAGTGCCGGGGCGAGGGCAGCACCTGGGACAGTTCGCCGGGCACGCCGCTGTTGGGCCACAGCCGGTGCGCGATGCGTACCCCCTCGTCCTCGGAAGGAGCCCAGCAGCCCTTGAAGCCGCCCTGCACCGGCTTGTCCCCACCACCCAGATCGCGGAATTTGCCGACCAGGTCGCCGTCGGGCGTCGTCGACACGTAGCCGTCACCGATCCGGGCGGCCACCTCGATCGCCTTGGGGCCGAAGGCGGAGATGTAGACCTTGGGCGGCTCGGCCGGCAGGGTGTAGATGCGGGCCTGGTCGACCTGGTAGTGGCGGCCACGGTGGGTGACGAAATCACCTTTCCACAGCTCGCGCATCACCTCGATCGACTCCTCCAGCATCTCCAGCCGCTCGTCCGCGAAGGGCCAGCGGTCGCCGTTGATGTGCTCGTTGAGGGCCTCGCCGGTGCCGACGCCGAGCACGAACCGGCCGTCGTGCAGGACCGCGCTGGTCGCCGCCGCCTGAGCCGTGACCGTTGGGTGCATCCGGATGATCGGGCAGGTCACGGCCGTGGTGACAGGGATCGATACGACCTGGCTGAGCGCGCCGATGATCGACCAGACGAACGGGCTCTGACCCTGCTCGTCGTTCCACGGGTGGAAGTGGTCGGAGATCCACAGACTCTGGAACCCCGCGTCCTGGGCCGCCTTGGCCTGCTCGATGAGCTGGGCCGGCGTGTATTCCTCACATGACAGGAAGTAACCGATACGCATACCGGGTCAGATACCCCGGCCGGCCCGGGTCATGCCACCCCGGGTGACCAGGGTGGTGCGGTGGATGGACCGCTTCGGGGGGCCGTCGGCGCCGGTCATCCGGGCGAACAGCAGCTCGGCGGCGTGCGCGCCGAACGCGGTGGCGTCGTAGGTGACCAGAGCGATCGGGTGGGGGAGGAGGTCGGCCAGCTCGACGTCGTCGAAACCGGCGACCGGGATCGGCCGCACCTCGTGCACCGCGTGCAGCACGCCGACGCTCATCCGGTTGTTGTCGGCGAAGACCGCGTCGATGTCGGCGAAGGAGCACAGCAGGTCGACCGCGGCCGCCCGGGCCTCCTCGACGGTGTGCGCGTTGAGCCGGACGACGTGCCGGTCGTAGGGCAGACCGGCCCGTTTCAGGGCCTCGCGGTAACCGGCCAGGCGCTGCTTGCCGGTGCTGACGCCGGGATCGCCCCCGATGTAGGCGATGCGCCGGCAGCCCTGGGCGATCAGGTTCTCGACGGCGCGTCGGGTGCCGCCCCGGTTGTCGAGCACCACGGCGTCGGCGGGCACCCCGGACGGCGTACGGTCGAGGAACACCATCGGCGCCCAGCGGCCCAGCTCGGCGTGCAACTCCTGCTGGGTGTGCGCGGCCGGCACCACCAGCAGGCCGTCCACCCGGCGCCGCAGCACCAGGTCGCGCAGCAGGTCACGCTCGCGGTCGTAGCTCTGCCGGGTGCTGGCCACCACGAGCATGTGCTGGTGGCGGCGGGCCACCTCTTCGGCGCCGTCGGTGACGGCCGACCAGAACGGGTTGGTCGCGTCGTCGATGACCAGCGCGATGGTGTCGGTGCTCTGCCCGGGGCGCAGCGACCGGGCCGCCTCGTTGCGCTCGAAGCCGAGGGTGGCGATGGCGCGCTCGACGGCCACCCGGGTCTCTTCCCGGACGTACCGCTCGTTGTTGACCACGCGGGAGACCGTCGCGGGGCTCACCCCTGCTGCCCGCGCGACATCGTGCATGGTGGGCCGGCGCTGTCCCAACGTACGCTCCGAAGATCGTTCGTCACATCTGTTGCGCTGGTAGTGCGATCTGATTACGTTCTCAGAGAACGTTAACAGAGACCTTACTCAATTGATCTTGAACCGGTAACCACCTGATCGGGTCGACCTGTGAGGAGTCCTGATGCGGCCCAAACTCGTCCTCGCCGCGTTGTCGGCACTGGTGCTCACCGCGTCCGCGGCCGCTTGCGGCGGCGGTGACGACGGAGGCGCCGAAGGCAAGACGGTCACCATCGCGTACCAGAAGTTCGGTTCCTTCGTCCAACTCGACAAGCAGCTGCAGGACGTCAAGAAGACGTACGAGGCGGCGCACGCCGGCTACACCGTCAAGCTGGTGCCGATCGAGGCGGCCGAGAACGACTACTACACCAAGCTCTCGCTGATGAACCGGTCACCCAAGACCGCGCCGGACATCATGTACGAGGACACATTCCTGATCAACACCGACATCCAGGCCGGCTTCCTGGCCCCGCTCGACGAGTACCTGGCCGGCTGGCAGGACTGGAACCAGTTCACCGACGCCGCCAAGTCCGCCGGCAAGGCCCAGGACGGCAAGACCTACGGCGTTCCGATGGGTACGGACACCCGCGGCCTCTACTACGACAAGGGCATCTTCGCCAAGGCCGGCCTCACCGTCCCGTGGGAGCCCAAGAACTGGAACGACATCCTGACCGCGGCGCGCGCCATCAAGCAGAAGGTGCCCGGCGTGACCCCGCTCAACGTCTACTCCGGCAAGGGCCAGGGCGAGGGCTCGACCATGCAGGGCTTCGAGATGCTGCTGTACGGCACCAAGAACACCCTCTACGACGACGCCCAGAAGAAGTGGATCGTGGCCAGCCCCGGCTTCAACGACTCGCTCAACTTCATCAAGACGATCTTCAGCGAGAAGCTGGCGCCGGACCCGCAGGACGCCCTCGACCCCAACTGGGGCACCAAGGTCAACAACGAGCTGTTCCCGAGCGGCAAGCTGGGCATCAGCCTCGACGGCTCCTGGGTCAGCAGCACCTGGCTGGAAAGCGGCAGCAAGCCGTGGCCCGAGTGGAACGACAAGATCGGCTACACCGCGATGCCGACGCAGAACGGTGACGCCCCCGGCCGGATCAGCATGTCCGGTGGCTGGCTGCTCTCGGTCGGTGCCAACGCCAAGGACAAGAAGGCGTCGTTCGACTTCGTCTCCACGTTCCTGAACAAGGAGAACTCCCAGAAGTACGCCATCGGCGCCGGGCAGATCGCCGAGCGCAAGGACGTGGCGTCCGACCCCGAGTACCTCAAGTCGAACCCGTCGCTGAAGTTCTTCACCGACCTCGTCGAGGTCACCAAGTTCCGCCCGGCGTACCCGGAATATCCCAACGTCTCCAACGGCATCCAGGTCGCCATGGAGTCGGTGATGACCGGCCAGCAACCGGTCGACCAGGCCGCCAAGACGTTCGCCGACACCACCACCTCGGCGGTCGGCGGACCCGACAAGGTGACGACCGCGCAATGACGACCTCCACCGCACCGCGGGCAGCCAGGATCGGGGCGTACGCCCCGGCCCTGCTGCTGCTCGCGGTGTTCTTCGCCGGACCGCTGATCTGGGCCGTCTACAGCGCGTTCACCGACGTCAAGCTGACCGGTGCGGCCGACATCAACTTCATCGGGGTGGACAACTTCACCACGATGTTCCGCGACGCGCAGTTCTGGAACTCGCTGTGGCTGACGCTGTTGTTCGTGGTCGGCTCGGCCGTGATCGGGCAGAACACCCTCGGCCTGCTGATCGCCCTGCTGCTGCGCGGCCGCGCCCAGTTCACCCGCGGCCTGGTCAGTGGCCTGGTCATCGCCGCCTGGACGGTGCCCGAGGTGGTGGCCGGCTTCTGCTGGTACGCCTACCTCAACCGCGAGGGCACGCTGAACGGGATCCTGGGCTGGTTCGGGTTGAGCCAGAACTGGCTCTACACCACGCCGATGCTGGCCATCATCCTGGCCAACGTCTGGCGTGGCACCGCCTTCTCGATGCTGGTCTATCAGGCGGCGCTCAACGACGTGCCGCCCGAGCTGCACGAGGCGGCCGCCGTCGACGGCGCGTCGGCCTGGCAGCGCCTGCGCAGCGTGACCCTGCCGCTGATCCGCCGCTCGATCGTCAGCAACCTGATGCTGATCACGTTGCAGACCCTGGCCGCGTTCGGGCTCATCTACGTGATGACCAAGGGCGGGCCCGGTAACAAGAGCTCGACCACGCCGATCTACATGTACCAAGAGTCGTTCCAGTTCTACAAACTCGGGTACGGCACGGCGATGGCGCTGGTCCTGCTGGTGATCGGCGCGATCTTCTCGCTGATCTACGTACGCATCATCAAGGTGGACGACCTATGAGCGGGAGCGGGGAGGCTACGGTCTTGACCACGACACAGATTGATCGCCGAGCCGCGGAGCGGGGTAAGCGATGAGCCAGACTCTTGCACCGCCGCCGGCGGCGGCTCCGGCCTTGAAGAAGAAGACCAAACCGACGGCCGACCTGACCGCGCCCGGCCGGGGACCACTGCGGTTCGCCGTCTACCTCGTGCTGCTGATCGTCGCGCTCGCGTTCCTGCTGCCGTTCCTCTGGCTGGTGGTGGCGTCCATCCAGCCCGGCGCCGCCCTCTCGGCCAAGGTCACCTGGGACTTCTCGTTCGAGAACTTCGCCAAGGTGCTCAACGTCGAGACCCTGTTCCGGCCGGTGCTCAACTCGCTGATCATCTCCGGCGGCACCGCCCTGATCACCGTGGTCGCGGCGACGTTCGCGGCGTACCCCCTGTCGCGGTACCGCAGCCGTTTCGGCCGGATGTTCCTCTACGGCATCCTGTTCTCCACCGGCCTGCCCATCACCGGGGTCATGGTGCCGGTCTACACCATGTACAGCCGGTTCGAACTGACCGACTCGGTGCCCGCCCTGATCCTGTTCATGTCCGCGACGGCCCTGCCGTTCGCCATCTGGATGATGAAGAACTTCATGGACGGTGTGCCGGTCGAACTCGAGGAAGCGGCCTGGACCGACGGCGCCGGCTGGTTCCAGTCGCTCTGGCGGATCATCCTGCCGCTGATGGTGCCCGGCCTGACCGTGGTCTTCGTGTTCACGTTCGTCGGTCAGTGGGGCAACTTCTTCATCCCGTTCATCCTGCTGCAGACCCCCGAGAGCCAGCCCGCGTCGGTCACGATCTACACCTTCTTCTCGACGTACGGGCAGGTCGCGTACGGCCAGCTGGCCGCCTTCGCGATCCTCTACACCGCTCCCGTGGTGCTGCTGTATTCGGCGCTGTCCCGCGTCTTCGGGGGCGCCTTCAGCCTCGCGGGAGCGGTGAAAGGCTGAGTTCCGCACGCTGTTGTCCAGCGGCACCAGCCGTTTGGCCCACCATGGCGGGTTAGCCTGAGTCGTGCGCCGGTTCCGTCCAGAGTGGTACGTCGCCGCAGCCCTGCTGGTGCTGCTGGTGCTGACCAGCGCGCGGTACGGCTGGCACCGCGACGAGCTGTACTTCGTCGTCGCCGGGCAGCACCCGGCGTGGGGCTATCCCGACCAGCCGTCGTTCACGCCCCTGCTGGCCGCGGCGCTGTACCGGCTCGGCGGCGGCTCGCTGGTCGTCCTCCGCCTGGCCGCCGCCCTGGCCTCGGCCGCGACAGTGGTGCTGACCGGCACGATCGCGGGCCTGCTGGGCGGCACGAACCGGGCCCGGCTGCTCGCGTCGGCCATCTGGGCGGTGGGCACCGTCGCCCTGGTCACCGGCCACCTGGTCAGCACGGCCACGTTCGACGTGATGTTCACCGCCGGCGTCATCGCCTGCCTGCTCAAGGCCCTGACCGGCGGCCGGCCGGGCTGGCTGATCGCCGGCGGGGCGGTGCTCGGGGCCGGCCTGTTCAACAAGCTGGTCATCGGGATCGTGGCCGTCCTTGTCGGCGCGGCCCTGCTGGTCGCCGGCCCGCGACGCCCGCTGCTGAGCCGTGCCGCGCTGGCCGGTGCGGCGCTCGCGGTGCTGGGCGCGCTGCCGTACCTGCTCTGGCAGACCGCCCACGGCTGGCCGCAGTCACAGGTGGCGGCGTCCATCGCCGGCGGCGGCAACCGGATCGGCGTGGTCCCGCTCCAGCTCTTCCTGGTGTCGATCTTCCTGGCTCCCGTGCTGGGCGCCGGCCTGGTGCGTCTGCTGCGGGGCGATCTCAAGGCCTTCGGGTACGCGTACCTGGCGCTCCTGCTCGTGGTTGTGGTGACCGGGGGCAAGGGCTATTACGCGGCCGGCCTGATGCCGATGATCGTGGCCGCCTCCGGCGTGGCCGCCGACGGCTGGTTGACCCGCGGCCGACGGCTCCGTCGCACCCTGGTCAGCGCGGCGATCGGGGTGTCGCTGGTCCTCAACGCCGTCAACAGCCTGCCGATCGTCCCCGCCCCCCGACTCCAGGCGAGCGGCGTCAACACCCTCAACCACGAGGCCGGGGAGCAGGTCGGCTGGCCGGAATACCTGCGCGCCGTCCGTTCGGCGCTTCCACCCGGCGACCACCCCCCGGCGGTGGTCTTCACGGCCACCTACGCCGAGGCCAGCGCGGTGCGGCTCGGGCACGGGCTGCCTCCGGCGTACAGTGGCCAGAACGGTTACGCCCTCTGGCCGCCACCCGCCTCGGCCACCGGCCCGGTGATCCTGACCGGCTTCACCCCCGGCGACGCCACCAGCCGCCACTTCACCGGTTGCCGCACGGTCGGCCACGTCGACAACGGTTACGCCCTCGACAACGACGAACAGGGCGCCGCGCTGCAACTGTGCGACGGCCCGATCGGCGGCTGGCCGGCGGTCTGGCCACTGCTCGTCCACTACGACTGAACCCTCCTGAGGGTGAGCCTCGATCGAGGGAAAACGCGACATCTGACCGAAGACCATTCGGCTGCGCATCGTCGGCGGGTGAAGTGGCGTTGTTCCGGCATGGTGGGAAACGATGCGGGCGCGACAGTCAGGCCGCCGGCGGTCGCCGGGCTCGGGATCGCGGTGTGTGCGCTGACCGCAATCAGCGCCGTGCTGATCACGATGCCTGTGGCGGTCCGGAACACCGACTGGTTCAGCTGGATCGGCTGGTTCGGGTGGGCCACGGTTCCGGCGATCTGGCCGTTGCTGGTGGCCGTGCTGCTGGCCGGGCTGGCGCTCGTGACCCGTCGGCGTGACGGGGGCGTGGCCGCGGTCGTGGCGTTCGTGTGCGCCGCGCAACTGGCCGGTGGCGGCGTCGCGGCGTCGCGGGACTGGTTCAACGTCGGTGGCGCCGTGGGGATCTCCATCCCCCAGCTGGCCGTGCTTCTTCCGCTCACGGCCGTCGTCATCGTCGCCTCGACGGTCGCCTGCTGCCTGGCCCTGACCCTGGTGAAGCGACACGCCGCCGCGGCCCGGGGTGGGTGGTGGCGGCCGTTGCGCCTCAGGTTCGTCGTTCTCGGCGGTGCGGTGGCGGTGCTGGTCACGATCGCCGGGGGCTATCTCGTCGGCGGGCTGCAGCTGACCGGTCTGGTGCAGGCCGCGCTGACCTGGTCGCTGCCGTGGGGGTGCGGGCTGGCCCTCGCGGCCTGGCTCGATGGCCCGATGCGGCGGGCCGCCCTGCTCGCGGTGGGCGCCAGCGCGCTGGCAACTGTCGCGGTGCTGCCCCTGAGCCTGCTCAGCGAGCTGTGGTGACGCCGAGCTGCTGCTGGTGCTGCTCCTCTGACCCTCCACGCGCACTGGCTCACCGCCTGGTTCACCAAGCTGCGCCGCCCGCCGCTGCCGCACGTGCTGATCCACGGCGACGTCGCCCCCCGTACGCGCGCCTGTTCGGCATCATGCGGTTCTGCACCGACGCGTCCGATGCGTGGGCCTCGGCGCTGCCTCAGGCGATGCGCCAGTAGTCGCGTCGGTTCCAGGCCAGCGCGGCGAAGATCTGAACCACCGCCGACTGTTCCAGCGTCTGGGCCGGCACGTGCTCGGGGTCGGGGGTGCCGCCCCCGCTGACCTGGAAGTGGAACAGGCCGGTGGCCGGGTCGCGGTTGTCGGCCCAGACCCGGGCGGCGTACTTCTCGAACGCGGCCCGGTACCGCCGGTTCGGCGCCTGCGCGTCGAGCAGCAGCAGGTCGTTCAGCAGGTAGGCGTTGAAGATGGCGGGCTGCTGGTAGAGGCGGTCCCCGGCGGTCCAGTAGTCCAGGGCGCCCTTCGCCTCGGCGACCGCGTCGTGCAGGTAGAACCGGTCGTGGGTGGCCCGGTAGAGCAGGGTGGCCGAGGCGATCATGGCGCCGGAGTTGTAGGTCCACAGGGTTTTGTTGACGACCCCCTCGTAGCTGATGTCGTTCCAGTACAGGCCGGGGCTCTGCCGCAGACAGCGCTGGTTCCAGGCGAACAGCTTTCGGGCGAAGTCGAGGTCGGCGCGCCGGTGGCGGATCAGGTAGAGGTGCGCGGCGAGCTGGGCGCCGAGCCCGGTGACGTTGGCCGCCCGGAACGTGTTGCTGTCCGACTCGACCCACTTCTCGCCGCCGGGGCAGGGCCGGGACATGTCGGTGTCCCAGCCGCGCCGGACCGCGTCGAGCGCGTCGACGGCGTGCGGGATCAGCTTCTTGTCGCCGGTGGCGTGGAAGCCGCGGACGAACTCGAGCCCGACGATGGCGTTGTCGTCGTAGAACAGGTCCCCGCCGGCCCCCAGCGGAGGCACCACATAGGAGTGATAGCCGGACGAGAAGTAGCTGCCGAAGCCGGCGAACCGGGTGGCCAGATCGCGCCGGTCGACCGCGCGGTTGCCGGGTGCCTCGTGCAGGGAGAGTGTGGCGGTGGTGGCTTCTCGATAGGGCCACAGATACGAGTACGTGTTGTCGCCCGCCTGCCTCGGATAGTCCTCCTGGTAGAGCGGATCGAGGTACAGGTGCTGTTGCAGGGATCGGTAGGCCGAGGTGGCCCGGCCGGTCCACGGTGATGTGGCCTGGGCGGGGAGGATGCCGGCGGAGCCGACGAGCGCGGCGCTGAGGGCGGCGGTCGTGGCGAGCCGGATGACGTGGCGCATACTCACTCCTGGTTGGTGGGTACGGTCAGCAGCACAGCGGTGGTCGCGAAGGCAGGCACGGTGACCGTGACCTTCGCGTCGTGCGGTTCGAGGGCCGAGACGGTCTCGGCCAGATAGGTGGCGGTCCACGCCGCATCGGCCGGGAAGCCCAGAGTCAGCGTGCAGTCGACGGCGACCGAGGCGACCGACCGCAACCGGACCAGCACCTGCCCGGGGGCCGGCGTGGTGAGCCCGACGACCTGGACGCGGTCGTCGGACAGGGTGAGGGCGGAACCGGTGTCGCCGGTGGACGCCGGCACCGCGATCAGCGGGCTGGTGGCGTCGGTCGCGACCCGGGCGGCGAAGGCCGAGGTGGCGTCCGGACCGTCGGACGCGGTGGCCGCGACCCGGTAGCGGAAGGTCATCTCCAGCGCCTGTGAGCTGGGGAAGTTGGTGTCCCACAGGTTGTTGTGGACCCAGGAGTAGACGGTGCCGGGCTCGTGCGAGGGCGTCGACACCGGGAACGGCGCGTACGGCACGACTATCGCGCCGAGCTGGACCAGCGGGGCGTCGACGGTGACCCAGGCCGCGCCGACGTCCCCGGCGTGCAGCCCGATCCAGTGCCGGACGGCCTGCATGTGGGTGGCCCCGCCGGGCACCTGGGGCTGGTCGGTGCCGTTGACCGTCGCGGTGGCGTCGATCCGAACGACCGGGTCGGCCAGGGCGAACGGGAAGGCGAAGAAGGCGCTCTCCTTGGTCATCGTGGCCGGTTTGGCCAGCCGGTTCTCGATCTCCAGCACGCCGGTGCCGGTACGCAGGGTCAGCGTGGTCCGGACCCAGTCAGCGCCGGGGGCCACCGACTCGTAGGTCAGCCACTGCCGCACCGCGGTCCGGCCGGCGTCGACCAGGGCCGCGGGCCGGGCCGTGCCACGCGAGGCGAGCAGGGCCAGGTTGGCGGTGGCCTCGGTCTTCGACGACTGGTGGTTGATGCCGCCGGCGGTCGCGTAGCGGTCGTAGACGTAGGCGTTGAACCCGGCCGTGGCGTCGGCGTTGACCAGCTCGGTGCCGGTGCGCTTGTCCAGGATCGACCGGATGCTCGCACCGGCCAGGTCGACCTCGACGCGCAGCTCGTCGTTTTCCAGAACGGAGCCATCGGGTGGGGCGGCCGGGGCCTGTGGCGTGGCCGTCGCGCGGAGGTCGAGCCGGACCAGGCCCAGCGGCGGCACATCGTCCACGGCCACGTGCAGGAACCGCCCGGCCTCGCGATGCGTGGGGTTGAGCTGGGGCGTCTCCTCGGCCGGCAGCGTCTTGCCGGTGCGTGGGTCGACCACGGACAGCGGCGTCTCGATCGGGATCCGGCTCTCCGGCAGGAACGCGGTCACCACGCCGGTCCGCGGATGTGCGGCGGTGTTGACCACGTACAGCGCGGTGTCGCGGCTGAGCGTGCCCGCCAGCCGGGAGGTCGCTCGGGTCAGCAGCCGCTCGGCGTCGTCGTGAGCGGCCAGCGCGGTGTGGTACTTCCAGTGCCACTGCTCGTCGCCGGAGTGGGTGTGGTCGTCACCGTGGGTCCACGGGTCGGCGGCGCCCCAGGTGTGTTCGTCGAACAGTGAGGCGTTGAGGTACGCGGCCCGCGCGTCAGCGGTGTCGGTGGCCGAACCGGGCGCCCCGCGCAGTCCGGCCAGCGTGCTGACCGTCTGCGCGTCGGCGACCGCGGCCTGGGCCCGCCGGACCAGCTGCAGCGGCCGTGCGGCGGAGCCGATGCCGTCCGCCCACCAGTCGTTCCAGCTGCCGGTGAACGACGGCAGGCGGTCGCCGTAGCGGCGTTCGGCCTCGGTGAAGAAGTCCTCGTTGCGGGACAGCCGCAGCCGGGGGAAGGCCCATTCGGCGTTCCAGCGGCGTACGGTCTCGGCGATGATCCGCCGCGGCGGCGCGTTGTCCCCGAACCGGCCCTGCACGCGCAGGTGCAGGATGTCCCACGGGTAGGGCGGGCGGTGCAACGGTGCGTCCGGGACCGGGAAACCGAAGGCACTGCCGTCGTACGGGTACGGCCGGGTCGCCAGCGCGGTCAGGTACGCGGGCAGCAGATCGTCGACCATGTCGTACGAGGCATCGAAGCCGAGCACCGACCCTTCCATGTAAGCCAGCCCGTGCGGGGTGTCCGTCGACCAGACCAGCACCCGCCGCCCACTGGGAGCCTGCCACCAGAACAGTCGGGGCACGTCCTGCCCGCCGGTCAGGTGGGGCACCGACCGGCCGGCCCAGTTGTGCGCGACCGACAGGTAGCGGACCCGGTTGGCGGCGAGCACGTCGACCAGCCCGCCGACCGCGCCGGGCACGTCGGTCTGCATGGCCACCGGAATGTCCACGCCGTGGCGGCGGCGCAGGTCGTACGCGGTCCGCAGCAGTTCGTGCAGCTCGTCGGTGGAGCAGGTCTCGGTGTGCAGGTTGAACGGTAGCGCGGTGAGCTCGATGCGGCCCTGGCGGACCCGGTCCACCATGTCGGCTACGGCGGCCACGGGCCGGTTGGCGCACCACTGCTCGAACGACCACAGCGACTCGACCGACCACCGGAACCGGGCGTCGTCCGGCCAGTCGTCGGTCTCCTGGACCAGATCCAGTGTCGAGTCCAGATAGGACAGGTGCTCGGCCAGGACCCGGCCCTGCGGGTCGGTGTAGCCGATGTCGAGGTGCGAGTGGTGTACGAGGTGGATGTCCCAGCGGCGGACCGGTTCGAGGGTGAGTGAGACCGGCCCGCCGGGCAGCTCCACGATGACGGTCTCGGGCCGGGTCACCTCGGGGACGAGCAGACGCAGGCCGTCCGGCGCGGGCAGGATCTCCACCGGGAGCGGGGTGCCGGACTCCGTCCGTACCCCGGCATGGGTCAGCGGACGACCCGCACGGACCCGCACCGACTGCCGCAGCTCGCCCGACTCGGTGCGGCGCAGCAGTGGCTCGGCCTGCAACCGGACCGGCCCGGCGGACGCGGTGGTGGCCCGGTCCTTCAGGTTGTCCCGGGCGAGATCCCAGTCCCAGGTCGACCTCGCGGTCAGCGTCTTGGCGGTCACGGGCAGGTCCTTCCGCGGGTCAGATGTTGGACTTGAGGCTGGTGACGAAGAACCGCTGGAAGCCGAAGAACAGCGCGACGGTGGGCAGCGACACCACCAGCGCGGCGGCGAGCACGGCGGGCTGGCCGACCGCGCTGAAGTTGCCCTGCAGACCGGCGAGCGCCGCCATCACCGGCCGCACCTCGGGGCTGAGCGACAGCGAGATGCCGAAGAACAGCTCGTTCCAGATGTAGACGAACTGGAAGACGAACGCGGCGGCCATGGCCGAACGGGCCAGCGGGACGTGGATGGACCAGAACAGCCGGAACCATCCGGCGCCGTCGATCCGGGCCGACTCGGTGATCTCCGGCGGCAGTGTGGTGAGGTAGTTGCGGACCACGAACATCGCGAACGGGACGCAGATCGCGACGTAGACGATGGCCAACCCGGCCTGGGTGTCGTACAGGTTGGTGGTGGACGCGGCCAGGAACAGCGGCCGGGCGAAGACCTGCAGCGGCAGCAGTGTGCCGGTGTAGATCAGCCAGAACCACAGCGTCTTGTGCCGGACCGGCATCACGGCCAGGGCGAACGCGGCCAGGGTGGCGATCAGCACGGCCGCGGCGGCGCACCCGGTCGCGTAGAGCAGGCTGTTGCGGGCGGCGTCGGTGAAGTCGGCCGCCAGCCAGCCCGCCTTGATGTTCTCCCACAGCGCGAAGCTGTCCGGGAACCATTTCGCCGTACCCGTGTAGGTGTCGTTGGAGACCGAGGCGTTGACGATCAGCAAATAGGTGGGCATCAGCCAGATCAGCGCCAGCACGGCCAGGACGGCTTTTCTCATCGGCTACTCCTCAGGCTGGAGCGCAGGTACGACCAGGAGGCGCCGACCACGACAACGGTCAGCACCACCGCGATGGCCGAGCCCTGGCCCGGCTCCTGCAGCAGGAAGGTCTCGCGGTACATCGACAGCGCGAGCGTCTCGGAGCTGCGGGCCGGTCCGCCCTGGGTGAGCACCCAGATGAGGTCGAAGGCGCGCAGGGCGTTGGCCAGCGTGATGCCGACGACCACGACGGTGACCGCGCGCAGCTGCGGGAAGGTGATGTGCCGGAACCGTTTCCAGCCGTCGGCGCCGTCCAGGGCGGAGGCCTCGATGGTCTCCGGGGGGATGGTCTGCAGGCCGACCAGGAACAGCACCACCGCCACGCCGGTGCTCTGCCAGGTGCTCAGCAGGATGGCGCTGACCGTGTTCTGCGGCCAGTTGAGCAGCCACTGGGTGGTGAGGCCGTCCAGCCCGGCGGCGCGCAGCAACTGGTTGACGGCGCCGTCGGTCTGCAGCATGAAGGCGCCGACCACGGCCACGGCCGAGCCGGAGATGGCGTACGGCAGCACCACCGCGAGCCGCGCCCAGCGGCCCCACCGCGTGGCGCTGGTCATCACCGCGATGGTCAGGCCGAGCCCGACCGGCAGCAGCAGCGACCCGATCACCCAGATCAGCGTGTTGACCAGCGACCGGACCAGGATCGGGTCGCGGAACATCTCCTGGTAGTTGGCCAGCCCGGCGAAGTCGGGCTGCACGCCGTCGGTGAGGAAGCCGCGGTACACGGTGATGGCGAACGGCGTCAGCAGCACCACCGCGACCAGCCCGACGGCGGGGAACAGAAAGGCCGCGCGGGACGTCATCCGGCCTGCTTCTTCCACGCGTCCCACTCGGTCACCGAGGTCTTCTGGATCGAGTCGAGCACCTTCGGGCCGGTGTCCGGGTGGACCATGAAGCCGTCGAGCTCGGTGGTGGCGGCCAGCACCAGCTTGGACGGGAAGGCCTCGTAGAACCGGTTGAGCAGCACCGGCTTGTCCTGGGCGACCTGGGCCTGCACCTTCTTGATGAGCGGGTCGCCGGACGGCACCTTCGGGTTGGCCGAGCTGTCGGCCAGGAAGTCCGACCACACCCGCTGCACCGACGGGTCGAGCCAGCTGCCCAGCTGCTTGACCGCGTCGGCCCGGTCGGGCGCGTTCTTCGGTACGGTCCACGCGCCGCCCTCGACGAACGTCGCCTTGGGCGCGCCAGGGGTCACGGTGGGCATGAAGAAGGCGCCGTAGTCCGCGTCGGGTGTCAGGCCGGCCAGTTTGAGGTTGCTGTTCTCCCAGGTGCCGGCCGGGAGCATCGCCACCTTGCCCGACTTCATCATGGCCGGGGCGTCGGCGAGCTTGGAGTCGGCCGGGGTGGTCCAGCCCTTGGCGATCCAGCCCTTCCAGATGTCCAGGGTGTTCTGCGAGACCGGATCGGTCCAGGCCGCCTGGTTCCGTGTCAGCTTGCCGTAGTAGTCGGGTGACTGGGCGGCGACGAGGGCCTGGTAGACGACGAACGACGTCCACGTGTCGGACTGGCCGGTCCACAGTGGGGTCACGCCGTTCTTCTTCAGTGTGGCCGCCGCCTTCTCGAAGTCGGCGAAGGTGGCCGGCGGCTCGATGTGGTACTTGGCGAACAGCGTCTTGCTGTAGAAGACCACCCAGTACGACTGGTACATCGGCAGGCCGTACACCTTGCCCTGGAAGGTGTAGTTGGGTTTGAGTGCCGGATCGACCCAGCCGTTCTTCTCGGCGGTGTTCCACACGTCGGTGAGGTCGGTGAGCAGGCCGGTGGACGCGAGGTCCTGCAGCTTGTAGCCGCTCCACCACTTGACCAGGTCGTTGGTCTTCTTGGTGCTGATCGAGGTCCGCACGACCTGTTCGTAGTCCGAGGTCGAGGGCACGCTGACCGGCTTGATGCCGCGACCCGTGATCTTCTGCAGGGCGGTGCCGGCCTCGGTGAAGCCCTTTTCCCAGGTGGGGTTGTCCGAGTAGAGCGACAGGGGACCGGTGCCGGTCGCGTCGCCGCCTCCGCCTCCGCAGGCGGCGGCCGACAGGCCGGCGAGTGCTGCCGCCAGGAGCAACCCGGCGGTCCGGTGAAGTCGAGTGATCCGCATCTCCGGCACGGTATCGCTACCATGAGATGAGCGCAATGTTTCCTGGCTGTTGCGCGTATGCCTGAAGGTACCGATACCATGGCGTGGTGACCCAGCAGACGACATACGAGCCCGAGCCGATCTATCCACCGGCCTCCGGCCTGGTGCGGAGAGGCTGGGACGCGGTACGCGACGCCCTGCCCGGCCCCGGCGCGGTGCTCGCGGTCGACGGGCCGATGATGCTGGACTGGCCGGCCCTGGCGGCGGCGCTGCCACCGGGCACGCTGACCGTCGACATGCGCGGCGCCACCGTGGCCTGGGACCAGGTGCAAAAACGCACCGCCTCGGCCGAGCAGCTCGCCGGTGACCCCGACTTCGCCACCCTCGCCCCGGGCACGCTGGCCGACCTGATCGACGAACTGCCGGCCGTACCCCGCCAACCCGGCCGGCTCACCGTCGTCTACGGGCCCGGAGCCGCGCTGGCCGACCACGACGAGCTCTGGTACGCCGATCTGCCCAAGCGGTACGCCGAACACGCCACCACCCAGGGCCACGGCCGCAACCTCGGCCGGCCCGGCGACGGCACCGGCACCACCCAGCGGCTGTTCTACATCGACTGGCCGCTGCTCGACCGGCACCGCGACGCCGTCGCACCCGGCATCGCCCAGTGGCTCGACCTGCAGGACCCGGCCGACCCGCGGATGCTCGCCGGCCCCGACCTGCGCGCCACCCTCGAGGAGCTGGCCCGCCGCCCGCTACGCACCCGGCCGACGTTCAACACCACGTCGTGGGGCGGGCACTGGGCCCAGGAACGGCTCGGGATGAACACCCAGGCCCGCAACACCGCACTCGGGTACGAACTGATCGCACCCGAGAGCGGCGTCCTCATCGGCACCCGGGCCGAAGGCGCCGTCGAGGTGCCCTTCCAGCTGCTGGTCGCCTCACATCCCGAGCAGGTGCTGGGGGCGGCCGTGCGGCCCCGGTTCGGCCCGTCGTTCCCGATCCGGTTCGACTACCTAGACACGTACGGCGGCGGCAGCCTCTCGGTGCACTGCCATCCGCGGCCGGAGAACATGCGCACGGTCTTCGGCTGGGCGTACCCGCAGCACGAGACCTACTACGTGCTGGTCGGCTCGCCCGACAACGTCATCCACCTGGGTCTGCGCGACGCCGCCGACCTGACCGAGTTCGAACGCCGGGCCCACGCCGCCCACCACGACGGCGAGCCGTTCGAGATCGAGCGGTACGTGCAGCAGCACCCCGCCACCGAACACCAGCTGTTCCTGGTCCCGGCGGGCACGCCCCACGGCAGCGGCCAGGGCAACGTGGTGCTGGAGATCAGCGCGACGCCCTACCTGTACTCGCTGCGCTTCTACGACTGGCTGCGCCGCGACGCCGAGGGGCGGCAGCGGCCGGTCCACGTCGGCCACGCCTTCGACAACCTCGACACCGGCCGGACTGGAGCGGCGCTGCGAGCCGACCTCATCCAGCGGCCCAGGACGATCGTCACCGGCGACGGCTGGCGCGAGGACCTGATCGGTGCCCTGCCCGAGCTGTTCTTCCGGGTGCACCGCCTCGAACTCGACGCCGGCGCCACCGCCGGGCAGGAGACCACCGATCGTTTCCACGTGCTCAACGTCGTGGCCGGCGACGGCGTCGCGATCCGCACCAGGCTGGGGGAGCACCGCCTGTCGTACGCCGAGACGCTGGTGGTTCCCGCGGCCGTCGGCCGCTACACGGTCACCGCGTCCGGCCCGTCCGGTGCGCGGGTGGTCAAGGCGTTCGTCGCATGATCCCCGTGGTCGAACTCGGTGGCAGCCACGTCAGCGCCACCCGCGCCGACCCGGCCACCGCGACGACGCGCGACCAGCACCCGCCGGCCCGGCCGGTCGATCCACACGCCGGCGCGGCCGAGATCGTCGCGGCGGTGGCGGCCGCGGCCCGATCGGCCGGCCCGTTGTCCGGTACGCCGCTGAGCCTCGCCGTACCCGGCCCGTTCGACTACGCCGCCGGGGTCGGCCGGTACGCCGGGGTCGGCAAGTTCGCCGCCCTCAACGGCGTGGACGTGCGGGCCGCCCTGTACGCCGCCCTCGACGAAAGGCCGTCCCGGATCACCTTCGTCAACGACGCGGAGGCGTTCGCGGTCGGTGAATGGCTCGCCGGCGCCGGGCCGGGCCTGACCCGCCTGGTCGGCATCACGCTCGGCACCGGCATCGGGTCGGCCTTCCTCGACCACGGGCGGGTCGTACGGGACGGGCCGTCGGTGCCGCCGCAGGGCCGCGCCGACCTGCTCGAGATCGACGGCCGGCCGCTGGAGGAGACGGTCAGTGCCCGCGCGGTGATCCGGGCCCACGGCCGCCCGGCGACCGGTGTGCTGGACGTGATCCGGGCCGGTGACACCGCGGCACTGTCCGCCTACCGGCGACTGGGCGTGGCCCTGGCCCCGTGGATCCGCCGCTTCGAGGCGCAGGCCGTCGTGGTCGGGGGAGCGGTCGCCGGTTCCTGGGACGTGATCGGGCCACTGTTCGTCACCGGGCTGGGCCTCCCGGCCGACGTACGCCCCGCCGCCCTTCCGCACACCGCCGCGCACCTCGGTGCGGCCTGGCTGACCTGGCACGACGCTCCCGGATGATCGCGATACCATCACAGCGATGAACCCGACGATGCGTGACGTCGCCACCTACGCGCGGGTCAGTCCGATGACCGTGTCGCGCACGCTCCGCGACGACCCCAGTGTCGCGCCGGAGAAACGCACGCGTGTCCTCGAGGCGGTCGCCGCGCTCGGCTACCGGCGCAACGAGGCCGCGCGCAACCTGCGGCTGGGCGGCTCGACCGGGCTCCTCGGCGTGGTCATCACCAACATCGCCAACCCGTTCTACGCCCAGCTCGTCCTCGGCATCGAAGCCCACGCCGGCCGGCGCGGCATGCGGGTGGTGTTCGCCAACTCGGGCGAGAACACCGAGAACGAACGCCGGCTCGTGCACGACTTCGCGGCCCGCCGGCTGGACGGCATCATCGCGGTGCCGGCCGCCAATGAGCACGACCACCTCGACCCGGCCGCGCTGGCCGGCATCCCGGTGGTGCTCGCGGCCAGCCCGCCGCACCGGATCAACGCCGACGCGGTGCTGCTGGACGACTTCGGCGGCACGTACGAGGCGACCACCATGCTGATCGCGCGCGGCCACACCAACATCGGCTTCCTCGGCCTGCCCGCCGCCACCTGGACCGGCTCGGAGCGCTACCGCGGTTACGTGGCGGCGCTGGAGGCGGCCGGACTCCCCGTGCGCGACCGCGTCGTCCGCCGCGACCAGCCCGACGTGGCGGCCGCGGTCGAGGCGGCGCGCGCCATCCTCGACCAGCCCGACCCGCCGACGGCGATCTTCGCGGCCAACAACCGCAACACCGTCGGCGCCTACCGCGCCATCCGGGCCGGCGGTACGACGACCGCGCTGGCCGGCTTCGACGACTTCGACTTCGCCGACCTGCTCGACCTGCCGCTGATCGTGGTCTCGTACGACGCCCGCGAGATCGGCCGCGTCGCCGCCGAACTCGTCTGCGCCCACATCGACGAGCCCGCCGCCACCCCCGCCCTGCCCCGCCGCGTGATCATCCCGACCAAGGTCATCGACTACCGCAACAACGACTCCTGACGCCGCGGCGCCGGGTTGAGGTGCGGCGTGCCCGGCGGCCCGGCTGCCTGGTCGCCGCCGTTCCAGCAAAAGTGGTAGCCCAGCGCGGTATCGCGGGCTCAGATACCGCCCTGGGCTACCACTTCGAACCTCAGTGGTAGCCCAGGATGGTGTCGGGGGCTCGGACACCGCCCTGGGCTACCACTTCGGAATCTGGTGGCGGGGCGGGGCGGGGGCTACGGCTTGGGGGCGCCGGAGCGGACGAAGACCGGCATCGTGTCCAGCGTGGTGGTGACCGCGGCGGTGGTGCCGCCGGCGTACGTGCGGCCGGTGAAGTAGTCCGTCCACGAGTTTCCGGGCGGGAACCACACCGTCGTCGTCGCGGTCGTGCCCGGCGCGGTCACCGGGGCCACGAGCAGGTCGGGGCCGTACAGGTACTGGCTGCCGGCGGTGGCGTAGGCCTCCTGCTCGCGGGGGTAGGCCAGGTACATCGGCCGGACGATCGGGGTGCCGGTGCGGGTGGCCGCGGTGGCCGCCGCGTACGTGTAGGGCTGAAGGTGTCGGCGCAGGTTGAGGAACTTCTTGGCCGAGGCGCCGGCCTCCGCACCGTACTGCCAGGGCAGGCGGTCGCTGTGGTTGGAGTGCAGGCGGTCGATCGGCTGGAAGGTGCCGAACTGCACCCACCGGGCGTACAGGTCGTCGGGCAGTTTGGTGCTGCCCGGTTCGCTGCCGGGCTCCTGCAGGCCGAGCGTGTGCCCGCCGATGTCGTGGCTGACCGCGGCCAGGCCGGTGGCCGCCGACTCGCCCGGCGTGTAGCCGACCTCGAACCGCAGCGTCTCCCAGTTGGAGATGGTGTCGCCGGTGAAGTGCAGGGTGGTCCGCTTGTCGGCCCACGGCCCGGTCGCCACCGGGCCGGGGTTGCCGTAGCCGCCGGCCTGCAGCGACCCGTACGCCCGGGAGAACGCGAATCCGGTCAGGTCGGCGTACTTCTGGTTGATCCAGGCGTCGGGCGTGACGCCGGCCTTCGACGAGCGTGACGCGTCGCAGCACCAGTCCAGCCACCAGAAGTCGACGCCGTCGGCGCCCATCTGCTCGTGCAGCCAGAAGTAGGCCTTCAGCTGGTCGCTGTCGCCCCAGTCGAAGGTGTAGCAGTCGGCACCGCCGTTGCAGCCCACCTTCTGCAGCTTGCCCTTGGCGATTTCCTGCGCGCGGGCGAACTTCGGGTCGCTTCCGAGGATGCTCGGGTGGATGTTCAAACCGGTGTGTACGCCCTGCCGGCGCAGCCACCCGGCGAAGGCTTTCCAGTCGGGGAAGCGTGTCGGGTCGATCGACCAGCCGTTCCACTTGTCCGGCGTCTTGAAGTCGGTGTCCACCACCAGCACGTCGAGCGGCACGCCCTCGGTCTTGAAGCGCTCGACGATGTCCTGGAACTGGGCCGCCGTCCGGTCGAAGTACTCCGAGTACCAGACGCCGTAGGCCCACTTCGGCAGCAGCTTGGTCGGGCCGGTCAGGGTGGACAGCTCACGCAGGGCGCGGGTGTAGTTCTGGCCGTACGCGAAGACGTAACCGTCCTGATGCGACGTCGCCGAGTCGTCCAGCAGCGACCATCCGTCCTGGTAGAGCAGCCCGGCGTAGGTGCGCGCGCCGCCGTTGACGTTGTCCAGCCCGCGCCGGTAACCGCCGAGCGGCGCGTGCGGGGCGAGCACCGGCCCGTGCTTGGCGGTGACCGCGATCGTGTCCAGGTTGACGTTGCAGCTCTGGTCGTCGGGACAGCCCAGCGTCACGGTGTTGGTGCCGGCGGTCAAGGGCACCACGACCGTCCGGGTCCGCCAGTAGTCCCATCCGCTGGTCGGTGGCAGCGTCGCGGTCACCGGCGCGGTGTCGTTCCCGGCGACCGTCATGGTCCGGGTCCGCACCGGCTGGCTGCCGGCCGGCCCGTTGGCGTAGCGCAGTTGCACCTGGTAGTCGCCGGCCTTGGGCACCCCGGTCACGGTGACCGCGATCCCGGCCCCGGCGTGTTCGAGCCCGGCCACGAACCCGTCGCCGGAGTAGCCGTTGTGGTCGTCGGCCAGCCGTCCGCCGCCGGTCGTCGCGCCCTGGTCGGCCTCACACACCACGCCGAAGGCGCACGGCCGCGGTTCGGCCGGAGCGGGCGGC
Organism: Actinoplanes sp. NPDC049265; assembly: GCF_043197135.1. Classification (NCBI taxonomy): domain Bacteria; kingdom Bacillati; phylum Actinomycetota; class Actinomycetes; order Micromonosporales; family Micromonosporaceae; genus Actinoplanes; species Actinoplanes sp. NPDC049265. Next base: position 55,787 of record NZ_JBICSP010000035.1, read on the forward strand.
GGGTACGCCGCTCCGGGCGCGAGCACGGCCAGGCTGTCCAGGTTGACGTTGCCGGAGTCGTCCGGCGTCCGGACCAGGCTGATCTCGTGCCGGCCGGCCGTCAGGCCGAGCGGGATCGAGGCCGTCGCCCAGGTGTCCCAGTTGGCGGTGGGCGGCAGGGTGAGCGTGCCGGCCGCGGTGCCGTCGACCGTCACGGTCAGCGTCCGGGTGACGTTCTGCCCGTCGCCGCCGGTGCTGTTGGCGTACCGGACGGTGAGCTGCTGGGCGCCGGTGGCCGCCGCGGTGACGGCGAAGGTCAGCGACGAGCCGGTGCCCTCGAACCCGGCCGCGAAGCCCCGGCCGGTGTAGTCCCGGTGGTCGGTCGCCGCGCTGAGGCCGTTGAGGGCCAGTCCTTCGGCCTCGCACAGCGCGCCCGCCGCGCATTCCGGGACGGTCTTGCCGGCCCAGGGCGCGGCGGTCACGGTCTGGCGGCCGGCGGTCAGGCGTACGGAGAGGTTGTCGGCGGTGAACGGCCCGGACCCGACCCGGTAGCGCAGCGTCGCCGCGCCGGTGTCGATGGTCAGCCAGCCGTGCGTGACCCGCTTGGTGAAGCCGGTCGGGGTGAAGTCGTCCCGGCCGATCACGTTGAACGTGTCACCGTTGGTGAATCTGCCGCCGGGGGAGTACTCGGTGCGGATCAGCGTCGGCGAGAGCACCTGGAAGCGGGCATCGCCCGAGATCACGGTGCCCGGACGTGCCGCCGAGGCCACGGCCGCGGTGGATGTGGCCAGCACCGAGCCGCTCGCCACCAGAACCAGTACGGCCGCCGCGGCGACCCTCCGTCGATCGAGTTCACGCACGTTTACAACGTTGTCATCAGCCGGTTACGAAAGTCAATGGATGATGCAGGTATGCCTGGCGGAAATTGAGTGTCGCAATCGTCCGGGTGACAGCTATAAACCAGCGATGACCGAGCAGACCCTCCCGGGTGGCAACACCGTCGGCGCGTCCCGGATCGGCGACGTCGTCCACAAGCGGGCCTCGCCCTGGACCCCGACCGTGCACGCGCTGCTGCGGCACCTGGAGGACGCCGGCTTCGAGGGCGCGCCCCGGGCCCGCGGCTTCGACGACCAGGGCCGCGAGATGATCACCTTCATGCCCGGCGACACCGCCGGCGGGCGATACCCGTGGCCCGCGTGGACCTTCACCGACGCGATGCTGACCCAGGTCGGCCAGTGGATGAGGCGCCTGCACGACCTGACCGCCGGTTTCGTGCCGGCGTCGGGCGAGCACTGGTTCACCGGGCGCACGATGCAGCCGGGCATGGTCGTCGGCCATCAGGACGCGGGCCCGTACAACGCGGCGGTGGTGGACGGCGACCGGCTGGCCGGCTTCTTCGACTGGGACTCGGCGTTCCCGTCGACCCGCGAGTACGACCTGGCCCTCACCGCGCTGTGGTGGGTGCCGATGTGCCCGCCCCACCTGGCCGAGGGTATCGGCTTCGACGCACCGGCCGACCAGTCCCGCCGCCTGCATCTCCTGCTCGACGCGTACGGCTACGACGCCGGTCGCCAGGCCTTCGGCGCCGTCATCGTGCAGCGCTGCCGGCGGCAGTCCGCGGTCATGCGCCAGATGTCCGAGGCCGGCGACCAGGCCGCGACCGCGATGCTGGAGGTCGCGGGCTACATGGAGGAGTCGGCGTCCTTCATCGAGACGCTGCCCGACGACTTCTGGGCGCGCTGACCTCGCGCGCCGAGGCGACGTCAGGGGTGGTCGATGAGCCGGTCGAGAATATGCCGGGCCCCCTCCAGCCGCTCGATGGCTCCGGTGATGCGCACCCGCTCCCCGGCCAGGGCGTCGAGCAGTTCCGGGCAGGTGGGGGCCAGCACCGTCACGTCGTCGGGGACGCAGGGCAGGATCTCGGCGATCATCGTCGTGTTCAGGCCGGCCGACAGCAGCAGCTGGATGTGCCGCACCGTGGCCGCCGCCCGCGGGTCGTAGTGGCGATAGCCGCTGGCCAGCCGGTCGGGGGCGAGCAGCCCCTGCTCCTCGTAGTAGCGCAGGGCGCGCGGAGTGGTGCCGGTCGCCCGGGCCAGTTCGCTGATCCGCATGACGCCGAGCAGATCAGGGCTTGACCTTCACGTCAACGTGAAGCCTTAGCGTCGCGGCCATGACTCGACTTCCCGCCATCGCCGTCATCGGGCTCGGACCGATGGGCCGGTCCCTGGCCTCCGCGTCCCTGTCCGCCGGTCACCCCACTGTGCTCTGGAACCGTTCCCCGGCCAAGGCCGAAGCCCTGGTCGCCCGGGGCGCCGTGCTCGCTGCGACGGCGGCCGAGGCGGCCCGGTCGGCCTCGGTCACCGTCCTCTGTGTGCTCGACTACGCGGCGGCCCGGGCGGTCGCGGCCGACCTCGCCGATGGCACGCTCGTCAACCTCGGCAGCGGTCACGCCGCCGAGGCGCGCGACATGGCGGCGTGGGCGGCCGGGCGCGGCATCGACTACTCGGACGGCGCGATCCTGACGCCGGCCCCGGCCATCGGCACGCCCGCCGCGACCATCCTCTACGGCGGTCCGGGAGAGCTGCCCGTGCTGCGGGCCTTCGGCGGCACCAGCACCTACCTGGGTACGGACCCCGGCCTGCCCGCGGCGTACGAGATGGCCCTGCTCGATCTGTTCGTCATGTCCGTCGGCGGCCTGGCCCACGCCTTCGCCCTGGCCGAGGCCGAGGGCATCGCACCGGCCACGTTCGCACCCTTCGCCACCGGGATCGGCGCCCTGCTGCCCGGCCTGGCCGACCGGTTCGCCGGCGACCTGACCAGCGGAACCTTCACCGCCGGCATCTCCAGCATCGCGTCGGCGGCCTCGGCCGTCGCCCATGTCCGCGCGGCCGCCACGGCGCGGGGTGTCGACACCGGACCGTTGCGGGCCGTGCAGGCGATCATCGACGGCGCCGTCGCGGCCGGTCACGGCGGTGACAGCTACGCGCGGCTGGCGCGGCTGCTGACCCCCGCGCCGTCCGGTCGCCAAGATCGTTGAGCCTGGTAGAACCCCGCAGCTCAACGCCTCAGGAGTCGGATCAGAGATGTTCGCGCGCCGCATTGTCCAGGTCGCTGTTTCCGGTGCGACTCTCGTCGCCGGCCTCGGGTACGCCGGACCGGCGGCCGCGTCGGTGCGGTACGACCCGGCGGCCCAGACCGGTTTCGCCGCCGCCACCGACGTCCGGCGGGCGTTCGGGTGGAGCGACCGGGTGCTGGCCGCCCGCGCCGCCGGGCTGGTCTTCAACCACGACTTCTGGACCCGCGACACCTACTCGGTGTGGTGCGGCGAGGGGCCGTTCCCGGTCGTGCACGAGCGGGAGTTCGGCCGGTTCGAGCTGACCGACGTCGTCGTGCGCGACGCGGGCCGGGGTGCGTCCACCGGATACGCCGGGCGGCGCCGGCTCTCCGGGTTCAAGATCGTCGGTCCGTACGCCGGAATCTCCGGCACCTCGGTCGCGCCGGCCGTCGGTCAGCCCTGCCCGGAGCCGCGCGGCCCGAAGGTGACCCGGGCCGACCTGGTGTCCACGCGGACCGGCTGGTCGCTCAGCGTCACCTCGGGCGCGACGAGCAAGGTCCTCCGTAGCGGGCACTGACCACCACGCGCTCAGCCGCCGGTGGAGGCCGGAGTGGACGGCACGCCTCAGCAGGTGGCCCGATAGTCGAGCTCGGGAATGTAGCTGGCCCACTCGCCGGCGTTCAGCCCGCGACCGGCGATGGCGCAGGCGGTGCCGGCGGGGTCGGCCGCCAGATCCTTCGGCACCGTGGTGTCCCAGAGGGTGACGACCCGGGGGATCTTCTGGTTGAGAGTGCCGCCCGAGGCCAGGGTGCGCCCGTCCGGGCTGAGCGCCACGTTGTAGGCCTGCAGGTCCGGACTCTTCAGGGTGGCGTAGGGGATCGGTGTGTCGGGTCGGGCGACGTCCCACAGGACCAGCGAGTCGTCCCCGCCGGCCGAGAAGAGCGTGTGCCCGTCGGGGCCGAACGTCACCCACAACACATCGGTGGCGTGGGCCGGCAGCGTGGCGATCCGGCGGGGCCGGGACAGGTCGGCGCTGTCCCACAGCATGATCGTCCCGCTGGCGGTGGTGGCGGCGGCGAGGGTGCGCCCGTCGGGACTGAACGCCAGCGAATCGACGGTGAACGGGCCGTCGGCGGTCAGCGGGATCGAGCTGAGCCGCTCCGGCGTGGACCGGTCGGCCAGGCTCCACAGCGACATGGTGCCGTGCTCACCGACCGCCAGCGCCCGCCCGTCGGCACTGAACGCGAGGGACGCGACGTCCGGCGTCTGGGGGAGTTCGGCCAGCCGGACCGGATGGGTACGGTCGGCCAGGCTCCACAGCGTCGTGCGGCCCTCGCTCTGGCCGACGGCCACGACGCTCCCGTCGGCGCTGAACGCCACCGCGGCTACGCCGGCCGCGTCGGGGATCGTGGCCAGCTCGGCCGGGTCGCCGGAGCGGGAAACGTCGAGCAGCTTCACCGTGCCGTTCGATCCGGCCACCGCCACGGTACGGCCGTCGCGGCTGGCGGTGACGCTCTCGGCCAGGCCGTTCTTCAGCGAGACGTTGTCATGCCGCACCGGGTGCGCCCGGTCGGCCAGGTCGAACGGGACGGCGTTGCCGCTGTAGCCGGCGACGAGCAGGGACCGGCCGCCCGCGCCGAAGTTCAACCCCACGATCGTCCCGGGGTACGGGCCCGGCAGCGTCGCCGCCGCGTCCCGGCTGAACCGGCCCCGGACGCTCCACAGCGTCGCCGTCCGGCGGTCGCCGACGGTGATCACCGATCGCCCGTCCTGGGACATCGAGATCGGACCGACCGGGGCGCCGGGGACGGTCACGGTGGCGAGCGTCGTGGAGCGCCACGGCCAGTCGGTGCCGGCCATGGTCGACACGGTGGTCCGCCCGATCGAGTCCCCCAGGGCGAAGGTGGCTCCGTCGGGACTGAACGCGATCGACGCGATCTCGAGCCCGTACTCCACCGGGAAGGTCTCCATCGAACCGATTTCCGGCTCGGCCGGATTCGTCACGTCCCAGAAGAGCAGGCCGTGCCCGGCGTCCTCGACCGCGACCACGTGCCGCTTCGGGTTGACCGCGAAGCGGACGGCGGGGCCACGCGGCAGCCACTCGTTGTCGAGCGCGGCGCCCCGCACCGGGTGGGCGGGATCGGTCAGATCCCAGAGGTGCAGCGACGCTCCGGTGGCGACCGCGGCCCGCGCGTCCGGCCCCCACCTCAGCTGGTAGGCCTGCGGCAACGTCGACAGCACGACCGGATCCGCGCCGGAAATATCCCACAGGGTGGTGTTGCGTTCACGGTTGCCGGTGGCCACGGTGTGCCCGTCGGGGCCGATCGACACGTCGGTGATCCCGACCGGGTCGGCCAGCGTCGTCGCGCGTTTCGGGTGGGCCGGGTCGCTCACGTCCCACACCGTCGCCTCGGCGCCGCCGTCGCAGATCGCGAGCAGGTGACCGTCGGGACCGGCGGCCAGGGTCTTGGCCCCGGCGCCGCCGACCGGCACCGAGGTGATCCGGACCGGCCGGGCCAGGTCCGCGCCGTTCCACAGGGTGACCTTCCCACCGGGACCGGCGGTGGCGACCACCTGTCCGGCGACGAACGTCGCGTCGGTCGCGTCGCTCAGCGTGGCTCCGTAGTGCGACGACATGACCAGGTGGGCCAGCTGCTCGCCGGTCGGGGCGTCGGGCAGCAGGCGGTGCGCGGCCACCCCGAGCCGGAGGGCCTTGTTCGGATCGTCGCCGATCATCGCCCGGGCCCGGTCCAGCAGCCGGCGGTTGATGTCGGTGCGCTGCTGCAGGTCGGCCGCCGCGCTGATCCGGCGGGCCTCCTCCTGCGCCTCCTTGGCCAGCTTCTCCTGCTTCTGCCGTTCCAGGTCGGCCTCCGCGGCCTCCCTCTGGTACTTCTCGGCCAGCTCGCGTTGCTCGTCGGCCCGCCGGGCGGCCTGGTCGGCCAGCTCCTGCTGGGCCTGGGCGTTGGCTTTCTGCCGGTCGGCCTCGGCCCTCTGCCGGTCGGCGTCCTGGCCGGCGTCGCGGGCCAGCTTCTGCTGCCGGGCCGCGTTGGCCTTCTGCCGGTCGGCGTTGGCCTGGTAGCGGCCGGCGTTGGCCTGCTCGCGCCGCGCCTCGGCGGAGGCGTCCCGGGCCAGTGCCCGCTGCGTGGCCGCGAGCTCCCTCTGGCGTTCGGTCTCGTCCGCGGCGGCCGCCGCCCGGCCCTCCATGACGACGGCGTTCTCCTGCTGGCGCTGCGCCTCCCCGGTGGCCCGCTCGGCCGTGGTGCGCTGCTCGGCCGCCACCTGTTGCTGCCGGAGGGCCTCGTGGGCCGAGTCGGTGGCCCGGTCGGCGTTATGCACGGCGACGACCCCGGTCAGCGAGGCGACCAGGGCCAGCGTCACCAGGGCGGCCACGGCCACGAAGGACAGGCGCCGGGTACGCCGGTGCTGGCGTACGTCCTCGCCCTCCAGGTCGTCCTTGCTCACCCCGTGCATGGGGGCGGCCAGCTGGGCGATGGCGTCGCGGAAGCGGGCGTGCTGCAGGCTCAGGTGCAGGTCGTCACGGGCCCAGCGCAGGTCGAGGTAGAGCGGCTCCTCGGCGAACACGCCGCGTAGAGCGTCCGGCACCGCGGTCGAGGCGGCGGTGAAGTCACCGGGGCCGGCGTCCCAGCACCATTCGCCGTCGGTGACGACCGGGAGGATGCGGTCGGGGGACTTGGTCGCCACCCAGTGTTCGATCTCGCGGTTCACCCAGGGCGACCGCGCCGCCTCGGGCGAGGCGAGCAGCACGAAGTACTGCGAGCCGTCCATCGCCTCCTGGATCGAGGTCCACAGCTTCGGCGTGACCGCCAGCCCGGTCTGGTCCCGGAAGATCCACAACGCCCGGCGGCGGTGCCATGGTTTGGCCAACCGGTGGAGTCCGCGCTGGATGGCGGGCGCGAGCCGGCCATCGGCGGCATGGCTGTACGAGATGAACCCATCGAACGGCATAACTGTCCCCGTGCTCGGCGTGATCGGCCGGGAACGATACTCCACGAGACACGATCAGCGGAAACACCGCCGTTGCGATCGAGCGTGGTTCGTGATCTCATCTTTGCGAGCCGGGCATCTTCCCCCGTGGATGCCCGGTTCCTATTTTCCAGGTGTTCTTCGGGGCGCCGCTTTCTACGTGGTCTTCAGTGCGCCGCCGCCCTGCCAGGTCGGCCAGGCCACGTTCCAGTCGCCGTAGCCGTCCCAGCTGGGCATCGTCGGCCCGCCCGTACCGGTATAGACGGTCACGTCGCCGACCTGGGCGAAGTCGAAGAACTTCTTGGCGTCGTTGGTGTTCAGGTTGGTGCAGCCGTGCGACGTGCTGCGCTGCCCGATGTTGCCGCCGTTCCAGCTGGCCGAGTGCAGGAACTCCCCGGAGTTGGTGATCCGCACCGACCAGGGCACCTTCAGGTCGTACCCCGGTCCGGTCATGCGCTGGACCTTGTCCTTCTCCATCACCACCTTGGTCCCGCCGAAGGTGGGGGTGCTCGCCTTGCCCAGCGACACCGGGAACTGGAACACCTGCTTGCCGTCGGAGGTGGTGGTCATCCGTTTGGTCTTGCCGTCGACCTTGGTGATGTTGGCGGCGCCGGTGTTCATGTCCAGGGTCAGGCTGTTGTCGAAGACCAGGCCCTTCCCGGCCGGCTGACCCTTGGCGGCCAGGTCGAGGTGGATCTTGGCGTGGGCGGGCCAGTATTTTTCGGTGCGATAGTGCGCCTCGAGCGGATAGCCCTTGTAGATCGCCGACCGCTGGAAGTACCAGGCGCCCCCGGCCGGCTGCCCGTCGACCGTGACCTGGCCGGCCGCCGCGAACGCGTGCGCGTCGGTGACCTTGGCCGACAGGTACGCGATGATCGGCATGCCGACGCCCCAGGTCGACCCGTCACCCTGCAGCAGCCGGATGTGCACCGGCTTGCCGGTCGGGGTGGGCGAGGCGGACGGGCCGGCCGGGGCCGAGGCGGCCGGGGCCGGGCCGGACGCGGGCGCTCCGCCGCCCTCCCAGGTGCCGCCGGCCTTGTCGTCGCCGCAGGCCGTGGGGAGCAGGAGCACGGCCGCCGTCGCCGCGGAGAGCCACCACCGGGAACTTCTCATGCCTGCGACGATGCTACGAACAGTCAAGAACTGCCAGGCCCCAGCTTATCTTTAAGTTTTGTTCAATAAACGTGCGCGGGCCGTCGGCGCAGGTCAGAGTCGTTCGGGCTCTCCCCACGATGCCTCCACCGACGCCTGGTCCTTCGGACGGCGCGGAGGACCGGAACAGCAGCATTGATCGATAAGGACCACCATGCGCTCCCGTCACCGCCGGCCGTCCCGCACCCGCCTGCTCGTCCTCGCCACCTGCGCCCTGGGTGTGCTGGGCGCGGGTGCCGCCGGCATCGCCTCGGCCCAGACCACCCACCACCGGCCGCACGCCGCCGCCCATACCTCCCCGCAGCTCGGCCCGGCGACCAAGGCCGTGGCGCGCGCCCAGGAACGCGCGCGGGAAGCGTCCCGGCGTCCGCACCCGCCGCGACCGACCCGGCCGAGCTCAGCGCCGCCGGCCACCAGCGCCCCGGCCGACCCGCCGGCGCCGCCGAGCGACCCCACCACGCCGCCGGCCGATCCCACCACGCCGCCGGCGACCCCGCCGAGCGACCCGGCGACCCCTCCGGCCGGCCCGCCGCAGACCACGCCGCCCGCCCCGGGCACGGTCATCGACCAGGCTCTGGCGCACATCAACGCCGCGCGTACGGCCAACGGACTCGGCACCCTCACCCTCAGCCCGCAGCTGACCGGCGCCTCGGAGGCACACAATGACCTGATGGTCGGCGGGTGCGGTCTGTCGCACCAGTGCCCGGGCGAGGCCGGGCTGGGCGACCGCTTCACCGCCGCCGGCGTGAGCTGGCGTTCGGCCGGCGAGAACATCGGCCAGGGCAACGCCGCCAACAACCCGGCCTCGATCCTCGCCGCCGCCAACGGCCTGACCGACCTGATGCTGGCCGAGCAGCCGCCCAACGACGGCCACCGGCGCAACCTGCTCAACCCGGGCTTCACCCGGGTCGGCCTGGCCGTGACCCGCGGCTCCGACGGCCGCGTCTGGCTCACCCAGGACTTCGTGAACTGACAGTCGGTGGCCTGCGGTCTCCCGGACCGTGGCCGGCATGGACGGCAAAGGAAAGCGCCGGGCGGCCTCCAGGCCACCCGGCGCTTCTCAGTTACCGGAACTCAGTGCGCGGTGCCGTAGACGCCGACCTCGACGGTGTCGACGTAGTAGCAGCCAGCGTAGAGGTCCGGGCAGGTGATGCCTTCTTCGGCGGTTTGGGTGCCGAGCATGGTGTAGCGCAGGTAGTTGATCTGTGTGGTGGTGCCGGGGGTGAGTGGGAGGGGGTTCATTTTGTTGCGGTTGTCGATGTTGAAGTGGC
>NZ_JBICSP010000036.1:0-54418 GCF_043197135.1 Actinoplanes sp. NPDC049265
CAAGCAATGCCGATCCGTGGCCACCCGCTACGACAAGACCAGCAGCTCGTTCCAGGCCACCGTCACCATCGCTGCGCTGCTGCAGTGGCTATGACCCTTTGGCGACGCGCCCTAGGGCGTGGACCCGGGCGGCCCAGAAGGGCTGGTCGGCCAGGACCGGGACCGGGACGGCGGGTACGCCGGCTCGGAGGGCGGCGGCGGTGGTGCCCGCGCCGGCGTGGTGGACGACCGCGGCCATGCGGGGAAACAGCCAGTCGTGCGGGGCCTCGCCGATGGTGAGGATGTCGTCGCCGGACAGGTTCAGGTCGGCCCAGCCGGCCTGGACCACGGCTCGTACGCCGGCCTTGTGCACCGCCCGTTGGACGATGGGGGCCAGGCGGGTGCCCTGGGCGGGGGCCATGCTGCCGAAGCCGATGAAGACGGGAGGCGGGCCGGCGTCCAGGAAAGCCCGCAACTCTGGCGGCGGCGTCCAGGACTCGGGGGAATGGGGCCACCAGTAGCCGGTGATCTCCAGTTGGGGGCGCCAGTCGCTCGGGCGCGGAACCACGGCGGGGCTGGAGCCGTGGAACGTCGGATAGCGGCCGCCGTCCTGCCAGGCTCGCAGCTCGCCGATGGACTCGTGCGGCAGGCCGAGGCGGTGGCGCAGGTCTTGCACGGGTTTGGCGTAGAGGGACTGGCTCAGTCGGTTCGCGGTCCAGGTGATCGCGTAGTTGCCGTGGCGGCCGATCGAGCGGCCGCCGAGCAGGACCGAGCCGAAGTCGCCGGTGGGGGAGATGGGCTGGAGGAAGGCGCCGGCCCACGGGATGCCCCGCGCCTCGGCGACCTGATAGCCCAGCGGTGCCACCACAGTGGAGAGCAACATCACGTCGGGCTCGGTTTCGTCGGCCGCCGCCGCGATGCCGTCGCCGAGCTGGTCGATCAGGGGACGCGCGATCTGCAGCAGGCGGGCCAGCGCACGCGGCCCCGTACCCGACGATCTGCCGTCTTGGCCACGCGCCTGCGGGAGAATCTCACGCAGGTCTCCCGGCACGGCCTTGAAGGGCAGCCCGGCCTCGGCGAACGCGGCCGCGAACGGCGCGTGCGACGCCACCGTCACCTCATGGCCGGCATCGCGGATCCGGGCCCCGAGGCCCGTGTAAGGGGCCACGTCGCCCATCGAACCCGAGGTCACGATCAGCACCCGCACGATCACCATCATTGCACTCCCTCCATGCCTTGACAGTTATATAACTCCTCTGGCATGTTTGCCACATGGCGCTGGACACACTGGCCGTGCTGGCCGAACCGACACGCCGACGCATCTGCGACACGCTGCGGATGCGCGAGTGTGGCGTGGCTGAGCTCGTGGCGACCCTGCGGATGAGTCAGCCGGCGGTGTCCAAGCATCTGAAGGTGCTGCGGGATGCGGGCGTGGTCAGCTCGCGACCCGTGGCGCAGCAACGCATCTACCGGCTCGAGCCGGGCCCCTTCCAGGAGCTCGACGCGTGGCTGGGCCCGTACCGCGAGCTCTGGAGCCAGAGCCTCGACAAGCTCGAACGTCACCTCGACAGCAACCCCTGAGGAGCGAAATGTCAGAGATCAACCCCGGTGTGGCGTACGGCGCGACGGCGACCACCGGCGACGACGGCTGGACCTTGATCATGGTGCGCGAGCTGCGACACAGACCCGAGCGGGTCTGGACCGCGCTCGTCGACCCCGTCGAGATCGATCAGTGGGCGCCGTTCGCCGCCTCCGCGCCGCTCGACGCGACCGGCGAGACCACGCTGACCATGATCGACGGCGACACGAAGGTCGACCTGCCGGCGTTCATCCGGGTCGCCGACGAGCCGCGCCTGCTCGAGTACTCCTGGGGGCTCGATCTGCTGCGCTGGGAGCTGGAACCGATCGAGACGGGCACCCGGCTGACGCTGCGGCACCATTCGCCCGAACGCGGCCTCGAGGCGATGGTCGCGGCCGGCTGGCACCTCTGCCTGATGGTCTGCGACCAGCTGATCGGTGGGTACGCGGTGGGGGTCATCCGCGGCGTGGAGGCCAAGGATCACGGCTGGGATGGACTGCGCGACGGGTACGCCAAGCTGTTCAGCCAGTTGAACCGGAGCGATCCCGGCGACGTGCCGGTGTCGGGAGGGGCGTGATTCCGGCCGCCGGCGGAGGGCCGGACTGCTGACCGGTGACCGCGCACGGCCAAGGATCTCGTGCGAGAGAGGGGTGATGATCGGGACCGTGTTTTCCGGAGGCGCGTGCGAGGCGGGTGGGCCCGTGGCCGCTTAGTGTCTTGGCATGGACGTCGTGATCGGGATCGACAGCGGCACGACCGCGACCAAAGGCGTCGCCGCCGGGCTCGACGGGGAGTTGCGGGCGCATGCCAGCGTGCACTATCCGCTGCTGGTGCCGGGGCCGGGGCGGGCCGAGCTCGACCCTGACCGGGTGCGCGACGCGGCCGTCGAGGCTCTGATCGACGTGGCCGGGCAGTGCCGGGACGGCGGTCACCGGGTGGTTGGGGTCAGCCTGAGCTCGTTCCTGCACGCGCTCGTTCCGATGGACGCTGTGGGCAAGCCGCTCGGGCCGTTGGTCACCTGGGCCGACGGACGGGCCGGTGGGCAGAGCGAGGCGATCGCGGCGCGGGGGCTGGCCGCGAAGCTGCTCGCCCGCACCGGCACGCCGGTGCACCCGATGGCGCCGCTGTCCAAGCTGGCCTGGTGGGGCGCCACCGAGCCGGAGACCCTGAGGGACACGCCACGGTGGGGCGGTGGCAAGGAGCTGATCCTGTCGGGGCTCGCCGATGAGGCGTATCTGCTGGATCTGTCGCTTGCTTCGGCGACGGGGCTCTACGACATTCATGCGCGGCGGTGGGATGCGGAGGCCATGGAGATCGCCGGCGTGCGGGAAGACCAGCTCGCCGAGGTCGTGCCGACGACGCGGCGGCTGCGGTTGCGCGCCGAGGTGGCTTCGGCGGCCGGGCTGCCGGCGGACACTCCGCTGATCATCGGGGCGGGGGACGGGCCGCTGGCCAACCTGGGTGTCGGTGCTACGCCGGCGGGGGTGGCGGCCGTGTCGCTGGGCACGAGCGGGGCGATGCGTACGGTCGTGGACCGGCCCAGCGCCGACGAGGCGGGGCGGCTGTTCTGCTATGCGCTGACCGAGGACCGGTGGGTGCTGGGCGGGGCGGTCAACAACGCCGGGTCGGTGGTGCGGTGGGCCGGGCAGGCGTTCGCGGGCGGCTTCGCGCGGCCGGCCGCCGAAGGGGAGAACGCCGACGAGATCGACGCCGCGCTGCTGATCGAGGCCCAGTCGGCGCCGGCCGGTAGCGAGGGGCTGCTGTGCCTGCCGTACCTGCTCGGTGAGCGTGCGCCCTGGTGGCGGTCGGGGATGCGGGGCGCCTACCTCGGGCTGGGGCGCGAGCACGGCCGTCCGCATCTGGTCCGGGCCGCCGTCGAGGGGGTTTGCCAGCAGCTCGCGCTGGTGCGGGACTCGTTCGACGCGGCCGGGATCCAGGTGACCGAGGTACGCGCGACCGGCGGTGCCGTCGCCTCGGAACTGTGGGTGGCCGTGCTGGCCGCCGCCCTCGACCTGCCCGTGGCCGTCGCTGACACGCCCGAGGGTACCGGGCTGGGGGCGTGCCTGCTCGGCTGGCACGCGCTCGGCGAACTGCCCGACCTCGACCACGCGGCCGCGCTGGTGGACATCGGCGAGCCGGCCCGGCCCGATCGGGCTAACGCCGACCTCTACCGCCACCAGCGACCGCTGATCGAGAAGGCGGCCCAGTTCGTCGCCGAGCTGTCGCAGTCGCTGTCGTCCCCGCATTCCGTGGCGCCGCGCGCCTGAGGAGAGCGCGTCGCGAGTCTGGGGTGATGGCGTCGCGCGTCTGAGGAGTGCGTCGCGTCCGTAGGTGTGCCGCGCCCCGGGCTGAGGCTGTGGTCCCGGAGGGCCTGCGGCTCCGGGCTGGGGCTTGTGGTCCCCGAGGCTTGTGGTCCCCGAGGCTTGTGGTCCCCGAGGCTTGTGGTCCCCGAGGCCTGCGGCCCCGGGCTGAGATCACGTCGTGGACGGTGCCCGACGCGGAGTGGTGGTGGGCCGGGCGGCAGGACCCTGTGCGGAGGGCAGGCTTCGAAGGGAGCGGCGAGCGGGCCGGGGAGGCGGGGGTGGCGACGACGTCAGCGTCACATTGACGTTGTTGTGGTCGGTCGGGTTGAGTGGCGGGCGAGCGGTAGCGGAGGAACCCGGTGCGAGTCCGGGGCGGTCCCGCCACTGTGACCGGGCCGTTGACGGTCCGGGAGTCAGGAGACTCCGGCCGCTCGAACGACCGTCGTGCGGGCGCGGACCCGTGCAGAAGGGAAGTGCCAGTGCAACCCCCGTACCCGTTCTCGGCCGTTGTCGGCCTCGACGACCTGCGCCTGGCGCTCCTGCTCACCGCCGTCTCGCCGGCGGTCGGCGGGGTTCTGGTGCGCGGCGAGAAAGGCACGGCCAAGAGCACGGTGGTGCGTGCGCTGGCCGGCCTGCTGCCCGAGGTCGAGGTGGTGCGTGGATGCCGCTTCGCGTGTGATCCGGGTACGCCCGACGCCGACTGCCCGGACGGCCCCCATGACGCCGGCGCGCCGCACGGGCCGCGGCCCGCCACGCTCGTCGAGCTGCCGGTCGGTGCCACCGAGGACCGGGTTGTGGGCACCCTCGACCTGCAGCGTGCGCTGGCCGACGGGACCAAGGCGTTCGAGCCGGGGCTGCTGGCCGCCGCGCATCGGGGCGCCCTCTACGTCGACGAGGTCAACCTGCTCCCGGACCACCTGGTCGACCTGCTGCTGGACGCCGCCGCGATGGGCCGGGCCCACGTCGAACGCGACGGGGTGTCGGTCAAGCACGCCGCCCGGTTCCTGCTCGTCGGCACCATGAACCCGGAGGAGGGCGAGCCCCGCCCGCAGCTCGTCGACCGGTTCGGGCTGGTCGTCACCGTGTCCGCGCCGCGTGATGCGCGGCAGCGGGCCGAGGTGGTGCGGCGGCGGCTGGCGTACGAGGCGGATCCGTCCGGGTTCGCCGACCGGTTCGCGGCGGCCGACGCCGAGCTGGCCACCCGGATCGCGGCGGCCCGCGCGGCGGCGTCCTCGGTGGTGCTGCCGGACGCCGAACTCGACCGGATCGCGAAGATCTGTCTGGCGTACGGCGTGGACGGCATGCGCGCCGACATCGTCGTGGCGCGGTGCGCGGTGGCGATGGCCGCCTGGCACGGACGCGCCGTGGTGACCACCGACGACGTACGCGAGGCGGCCCGGCTGGCCCTTCCCCACCGCCGCCGCAAGGATCCGCTCGACCCGCCCGGCTCCGACGAGCAACGCCTCGAGGACGCCCTGAACGCCGCCGCCGAGGACGACGAGGATCCCGACCCGCCGACCGGCGGCGACGGTCCCGGCGGCGACCCGCAGGATGGCCCCGACGGTGCCGGCGGCAACCCGCAGGACGGTCGCGACGGTCCCGGCAACCCGCAGGACGGTCGCGACGGTGCCGGCGGCAACCCGCAGGACGGCGGCCCGCAGAAAGGTCCCGACGGCCCGGACGGAACGCCAGCCGGCCGGCAGGAGCAGCAGGACCAGGCGCGGGGGCCGGAGCAGGGAGACGAGAAGCCGCAGCCGGCCGGGGGAGTCGCCGCGGCCGGCCCGGCCTACCGCCCGAGGACGCTGCGCATCGCCGACCGTGGCGCCGGCGGGCACTCGGGGCGACGTTCGCCCGCGTTCACCCGCCGCGGCCGCGTCGCCGGGTCGCGGGTGCCGCACGGCCGCATGTCCGGCGCCCCGCACCTACCGGCCACGTTGCGGGCCGCGATCCACCGCGGTTCCCGTACGGTCGAGCCGGCCGACCTCCGCGAGTCGGTGCACGTGGGCCGCGAGGCGAACCTGGTCCTGTTCGTGGTCGACGCGTCCGGCTCGATGGCCGCCCGCAAGCGCATGACCGTGGTCAAGACCGCCGTCCTGTCGTTGCTGCGCGACGCCTACCATCGGCGCGACCGGGTCGGCATGATCACGTTCCGGGGCAAGGCGGCCGAGCAGGTGCTGCCGCCGACCTCCAGCCACGAGGTGGGCGTGATGCGGCTGGCGGCGTTGCGCACGGGTGGGCGTACCCCCTTGGCCGCTGGTTTGCGAACGGCCGCGACCACCATCGACACCGAACGTCGCCGCGACCCCCGCCGACGCCCGCTCTTGATCGTGGTGACCGACGGGCGCGCCACCTCGGGGCCGGACCCGGCGACAGTGGCCCCGGCCCTGTCCGGCGTGGCCGCCATCGTCGTCGACTGCGAATCCGGGCCGGTCCGGCTGGGGCTGGCCCGGCGCCTCGCGGCCACCCTGAACGCCGACCTGGTCCCGCTCGACGCCCTCGAGGTGGCCTGATGCCGCAGGGAAGGGTGGAGGCCGTCCCCGATGACGGGCTGACCACGCGGCAGCGGCGGCGCCAGGCGGTGTTCGCCGTGCACACGGGGCACGGCAAGGGAAAGTCGACGGCCGCGTTCGGGATGGCGTTGCGGGCCTGGAGCGCGGGCTGGGACATCGGCGTTTTCCAGTTTGTCAAAAGTCCGAAGTGGCGGGTCGGCGAGGAGACCGCGCTCAAAGCGTTGGGGGAGCGGATCACCTGGCACAAGATGGGTGAGGGCTGGTCGTGGATTCAGCGGCCGGGCTCCGAACGCGACCACGCCGCCGAGGCGGCCGAGGGCTGGGCGCAGATCAAGCGGGATCTGGCCGCCGAGACGCATTCGTTCTACGTGCTGGACGAGTTCACGTACCCGATGAAGTGGGGTTGGGTCGACGTGGCCGACGTGGTGGCGACGCTGGGCGCGCGGCCGGGTACGCAACACGTGGTGATCACCGGGCGGGACGCGCACCCGGACCTGATCGCGGCGGCCGACCTGGTGACCGAGATGACCAAGGTCAAGCATCCGATGGACGCCGGCCGTAAGGGTCAGCGGGGCATCGAGTGGTGACCGTTCCGCGCGTGGTCGTCGCGGCGCCGGCATCGGGGCACGGCAAGACGACAGTGGCGACGGGGCTGCTCGCCGCGTTCCGGGGCAGGGGCCTGCGGGTGGCGCCGTTCAAGGTCGGGCCGGACTACATCGACCCGGGCTACCACGCCCTCGCCGCCGGCCGCCCGGGCCGCAATCTCGACCCGGTGATGGTCGGCGAGAACCTGATCGGGCCGCTGTTCGCGCACGGTGCGGACGGCGCCGACGTCGCCGTCGTCGAGGGCGTGATGGGCCTGTACGACGGCCGCACCGGCGCCGGCGAGACCGGCTCGACCGCGCAGGTCGCGGGGCTGCTGGACGCGCCGGTCGTGCTGGTTGTCGACGCCGCGGCGCAGGGGCGCTCGGTGGCGGCGCTGGTGCACGGTTTCCGCAGCTTCGGCAACGCGCGCATCGCCGGTGTGATCCTCAACCGGGTCGGCTCCGACCGCCACGAGACGATCCTGCGCGACGCCTGCGAGGAGGTCGGCACGCCGGTCCTGGGTGCGTTGCGCCGGGCCGACGCGGTGGCCGCGCCGTCCCGCCACCTGGGGCTGGTGCCGGCGGCCGAGCGGCGGGCGGAGGCGCTGGCCTCGGTGTCGGCGCTGGCCCAGCTGATCTCCACGTCGGTGGACGTGGAGGCGGTCCTGCGGGTCGCCCGCTCGGCCGCCCCGCTCGCGGTCGAGCCGTGGAGCCCGGTGGCGATCGAGAGAGACGAACAGAAGCCGCGACCGGTGGTGGCGATCGCCGGTGGCCCCGCCTTCACGTTCGCCTACGCCGAGACGGCCGAGCTGCTGGCCGGCGCCGGCGCCGAGGTGGTCACCGTCGATCCGCTGCGGGACGAGGCGCTGCCGGAGGGTACGGCCGCGCTGGTCGTCGGCGGCGGCTTTCCCGAGGTGTACGCGGCCGAGCTGTCCGCCAACGAGCCCCTGCGCGCCGCCGTCGCGGGGCTGGCCGGCCCGATCGTGGCCGAATGCGCCGGCCTGCTCTGGCTCTGCCGCACCCTGGACGGGGCCCCGATGTGCGGCGTGCTCGACGCCGACGCCGCGATGACCCCCACCCTGACCCTGGGCTACCGGGACGCGGTGGCGCTGGGGGACAGCCCGCTGGCGCCGGCCGGCACCCGGGTGACCGGTCACGAGTTTCACCGCACGACCGTCCATCCACGTTCGGGTCTGCTGCTCTCCCCGGCCGGCGACGCGGCCTGGGCGTGGCGTGGCGCCGATCCGGAGGGTTTCGCCACCGCGCGGCTGCACGCCTCCTACCTGCACCTGCACTGGGCCGGCGAGCCGCGGATCGCGACCCGTCTGGTCGAAGCGGCCTGCCTGGGGTAAGCCTGAGGTCATGCGTTTGGATCTCGGCGGGAAAACCGCACTGGTGACCGGCTCCACGCAAGGCATCGGGCGGGCCATCGCGGCCGGCCTGGCCGCCGCGGGGGCCCGGGTCGGCGTCAACGGGCGGTCACCGGAGTCGGTCGGCCGGGCGGTGAAGGAGCTCGGCGACGGCGACTTCGTGGCCGTGCCGGCCGACGTCGCCACCGAGGCCGGTGCGGCGCGCGTGCTCGAGCTGCTGCCGGACGTCGACATTCTGATCAACAACCTGGGTGTGTACGGGCCGCAGCCGGCCCTGGAGATCACCGACGACGAATGGCGACGATACTTCGAGGTCAACGTGCTGTCGGCGATCCGGCTGACCCGGGCCTACCTGCCGGGGATGCGGGAGCGGGGCTGGGGCCGGGTGCAATACATCGCCAGCGACTCGGCCGTCGTGGTGCCGGCCGAGATGATCCACTATGGGATGACGAAGACGGCGCTGCTGGCCGTCGCGCGTGGTTTCGCCAAGGAGGCGGCCGGCTCGGGGGTGACTGTGAACAGTGTGATCGCCGGGCCCACGCACACCGGTGGGGTCGAGGACTTCGTCTATTCGCTGGTCGACAAAGATCTGCCGTGGGACGAGGCGCAGCGCGAGTTCATGCGCCGGCACCGCCCGCAGTCGCTGCTCCAGCGCCTGATCGAGCCCGGGGAGATCGCCAACATGGTGGTCTATCTGGCGTCGCCGCTGGCTTCGGCCACGACCGGCGGCGCGGTACGGGTCGACGGCGGTTATGTCGACGCCATCCTCCCGTGACCTGAGGGCGCTCCGTCCGTTGGTCGTTGTGGGCGACGTGTAGGCGTCCGGAAAGGGGGAGGCATGCGGAAGCTGGTGATCGCCACGCTCGCGTTGGGGCTCAACCTGCGCGCCTCGATCCTGATCGGACCGCACCTGCACGACCGTTTCGGCGCCGGCCCGGGCCGGTACGCCCTCCTGGTCGCCGTGCCGGTGCTGGTCGCCGCCTTGGTCCGGTTGCCGGTGGGCGTGCTCACCGACCGGTTCGGCGCTCACCGGACGCTGCCCGCGATCAGCCTGCTGTCGGCGGCCGCGGTGGCCGTCATGGGCCTGGCCGGCTCGCTTCCGGCGGTCGTGGCGGCCGGGGCGGCGGCCGGTGTCGCCGGGGCCTCGTTCGTGGCTGGCTCCGCCCTCCTCACGCGCACCCTGCCGTACGGCCAGCGCGGCCGTGGTCTGGGCCTGTTCGGTCTCGGCGTGGTCGTCGCCGTCGCGGTCTCGGCCGCGTCCTGGCGGTTCGACCCGGAGGGCCGCCGGGCCGCCCTGGCGCTGGCCGTCCTGCTGGTCGCCGTGGCCGGTGTGGCCGCGGCGATGCTCCGCGATCCGGTGCCTCCGGAGCAGCGGGACAACGTGGTCCGGCGGTGCGCGGCGATGGCCCGGCTGGCCTGGTCCTCGTCGTTGTCCCTGCTCTATCTGCTCGCGCTGGGCGGCATCGTGTCGATCGCGGTGTATCTGCCGGTGTTCCTGTCCACGGTGGCCGGGTTCGGCTGGTTTCCCGCGGTGGTCGTCACCGGGGTGGTGGCCATCGTGGCGTCGGTGGCCCGGTTGGCCGGCGGCTGGTGCGCCGATCACTGGCCGACGGCCCGGCTGGTGGTGGTCTGCTACGGCGTGGCCGCGGCTCTGTGCCTGGCCGGCGTGGCGGCGGCGCGGACCGTCATGCTGGTGCCGGTGATCGCGCTGATCGCGGTGTGCGACGGCATCGCCAGCGGCACCCTGCTGGCCCTGATCGGCAAGGCCGCGCCGGCCCGGGACGCGGGTGCGGTGATGGGCGTGACGGGTTCGGTGGGGGCGCTGGGGGCGCTGGTGCCGCCGGCGTTGCTGGCCGGTGCGGCTGGTCTGACCCATTCGTACGCCGGGGCCTGGTTGCTGCTCGCCGCCCTGCTCCTGGCGGCGGCGGTGTACGTGGCCGGGCGTGGTCTCTCCGTGGGCCTGGGGCTGCCGGTGCGGTCGGATCCGGAGCCGGGCCCGACGGCGATGACGATCGCCGTGGTGGGGGAGACGGACACCCGCTGGGGCGGCGCGGCGGTGGTGGCGCGGCTGGCCGAGCTGGCCGCCAACGACGAGCTGGTCGTGGTCTACGGCGCTGACGGGCTGCGGACCCGGGTCAGCGGCCGCGTCATGGCCAACGGGTTGCGTGACCGGCTGCCCCGGCACCGGGTGGTGGCCGTCCCGGTCGGCCGGGACGTCGCCGACCTGGGCCGGGAGGCGCTGGTGCTGGGCGAGTTCGTGGACGCGGGCATGCTGGCCATCGCGGTCACACCGGCGGCGGAGATGCGTAGCGTGGCGGCCGACCTGTCGATCTACCTGCAGGCCGACCGGGTCCTGGAGGTGTCGTTCAGCCGGGCCGAGGGAGCCCGGCTGACGCCGGCTCGGAAATAGTCCGAATTTGCATCCACCGTCGACGGCCGGCCGCACGTTCGTAAATGTCGCCCCTGTTCGACGCGCCTGAACCGGGCACCGCATGTTCGTAAGTCAGGCTTTGTAACAAGTCGTGACCTTGACCCCCGCGCCCGTCCTGAGCACAGTGTCGCCTCACCGATAAAAGGACTATTTACGAACCTGGTTCGTAGACGGGTGGTTGGGGTGTACCTCCGGAAGTGGGTCGCCGTCGTGCTCGCCGCCTCCCTGGTCGCGGGCTGCGGTCAGAGCGGCGGCGGCGAGGACGACAAAGCGGGCGGCGAGCTGGTCTTCGCGAACTGGCAGTGGCTCGAGCCGGGCCGGGGCGAGCAACTGTGGAAGGCGGTGAACGGCTACACCGCGACCGACGCGTCGGTGACCCTGAAGCAGCAGTCGGTGGCGCGCAAGGACTACGAGAGCACGCTGAAGACGCAGATCGGCGCGCGCGGCGGCCCGGACATCCTGATCATCCCGGACACGTTCCTGCCCGAACTGGCCGACGCGGGCGCGCTCGAACCCCTCGACGACGTGCTCGACGACGCCGGCAAGCAGGCGCTGAACAAGACCAGCGAGGCCGGCAAGGTCGACGGCAAGCAGCTGGGCTACGCGTGGGAGATCGTCAACTACGCGCTGTTCTGGAACAAGAAGCTGCTCGCCGACGCCAAGGTGCAGCCGCCGACCGACATGGCCGGCCTGATCACCGCGGCCAAGGCCATCAAAGACAAGACCGGCAACCCCGGATTCGCCGTACGCCACCAGATCAACGAGGAAACGCCCTGGTGGATCGACTTCTCCAACTGGACCTACGGGTTCGGCGGCGCGTGGTCGAAGGACGGCAAGCTGACCATCAACAGCCCCGAGAACATCGCGGCGGTCTCCGCGTTCCGTGACATGTACAAAAGCGGCGCCATGGCCGTCGGCGACGACGCGTCGACGTTCCGGTCCAAGTTCAAGGCCGGCAAGGTCGGCATGATGATCGACAACAGCTCGGCCCTGTCCACCATGGTCGCCGACAACAAGGTCGTTCCCAGCACCGGCGTCGGCGCCAGCAAGCTGCCGTTCCCGGCCCCCGCGAGCAGCCAGGCCGGCTTCTTCGTCGGCATCAACAAGTTCGCCAAGCACAAGGCAGCGGCCAAGAAGTGGCTGAAGTGGTACTACGGCCCCGAGGCGCAGAAGGCGGCCGCCGGAGCGCTGGGCGCCAGCGTGATCGGCACCGACGTCAAGCCCTCGGCCGAGTTCGTCACCGCCAACCCGTGGGTGCCGACCTTCCAGGCCCAGGCCGCGACCTCGGCCGACGCGGTCGTCGACGGCTTCGAGACGAAGACCCCGCAGATCCGCCACGCGGTCCTCACCGAGGTGGAGAAGGTCCTGGTCGACGGCGACGATCCCGCCGCCGCCCTGGGCCGCGCCCAGCAGGAGGCGGAGAAGCTGAAGTGAGGTCCCACCGCCTCGCCCCCTACATCTTCGCCGCCGCGGCCGCCCTGTACCTGCTCGTCTTCACGGCCGGTCCGCTGCTGAACGGGCTGTGGCTCTCCTTCACCGACGCGAAGTTGCTCGACCCGACCGGCGGCGAGTGGATCGGCGCGGGCAACTACGCCGATCTGGTCGCCGACTCCCGGTTCGCCGGCACCCTCGGGGTCACCCTGATCTACGCGGGGGCCACGGTGGCCGGGGCGCTGCTGCTCGGCACGGCCGCCGCGGTCCTGCTGGACAAGGCGTTCCGCGGGCGGACCGCGCTGCGGGCGCTGCTCACCCTGCCGTGGGCGGCGCCGACGGTCGCGGTGGCGCTGATCTTTGTGTGGATCTTCAACAACGACAACGGTGTGCTCAACCACGCGTCGGCCGCGGCCGGGCTGGGGCGGCACGGCTGGCTGACCGCGTACGCCCTGGCCACCGTCACGGCCGTCTCGGTCTGGAAGGTGTTCCCGTTCGTGCTCCTGGTCGTGCTGGCCGCGCTGCAGTCCGTGCCCAAGGAACTGGTCGAGAGCGCACGGGTCGACGGCGCCGGCCCGGCCCGGATCTTCCGCAGCGTCACCTGGCCGTTCCTGGTCCCGACGCTGCGGGTGGTCGCGCTGCTGATGACCATCTGGTCGTTCCGGCGCTTCGAGATCATCTGGCTGCTCACCCAGGGCGGCCCGGTCGACCGCACCACCACCCTGGTCATCGACGTCTACCGGCAGGCGTTCCTCGACTCCGACCTGGGCCGCTCGGCCGCCACCGGAGCCGTCGGCCTGATCCTGTCGGCCATCGCGACGGTGGCGTACGCCCTGGCCGAACGCCGTGCCGCCGGAAAGGACCTGGCGTGAGAATCCGGTTCATCGTGCTCGCCGTCCTCGCCGCGGTGGCGGGCTTCCCGCTTTACTGGATGCTGGTCACCGCGACCCGCACCCAGGAGGAACTGTTCGACGGCAGCATCCACTGGCTGCCCGACGTGACCCGGCTCGGCCACGTCTTCACGTCCGCCATCGACGGCGCGCCGATGCTGCGCTGGCTCGGCAACAGCGCCTTCGTCGCGGCCGGGACGACGATCCTCAGCCTGGCGCTGGCCGTGCTGGCCGCGTACGCCCTGTCCCGCTTCTCGTTCCGCGGCCGCGGCGTCTTCGGTTTCGCGCTGTTCGCCACCCAGATGTTGCCCGAGGCGCTGATCGTGGTCCCGCTCTACGCGATCTTCCTGACCCTCGGGCTGCTCAACAACCTGTGGGGCCTGGTGCTGGGCAACACGGCGTTCGCGATGCCGGTCGCGGTCTGGATCATCAAGACCGCGATGGACGGCGTGCCGCGCGAGATCGAGGAGGCGGCCGCCATCGACGGCTGCTCCCGCTACGCGATGCTGCGCCGCATCGTCCTGCCCCTGGTCGCCCCGTCCCTGGCCGCGGCGGCCGTGCTGGCCTTCTTCGACAGCTGGAACGAATATCTGTTCGCCACCACGTTCATGGTCGACGAGGAGAAGTGGCCCGCCTCCAAGGGCATCGCGTCCTTCGTCGGCGAGTTCGTCACCCCCCTGCCCACGGTCATGTCCGCCGCGGTCGTCTTCACCATCCCCGCGGTCGTCTTCTTCCTCCTCGTCCAGCGCCACATCGTCGCCGGCCTGACCGCGGGAGCAGTCAAAGGCTGAAAATCAGATGGGTACGCCCACCCATCCCCACCGTGGCCCACACGCAGGCTGGTCGCCCGGTCACCCTCCCTGCCCCACCGCCGGGTCGTCCCGGCCGGTCCAGCCACAGTGGTAGCCCAGGGCGGTATCCGGCCCCTCGATACCGCCCTGCGCTACCACTGTCCGACCTCCCCGCCCCTACCATCGTTGCCCCCGGCGGTGTCCGGTCTTGAATTTGATCTAGGTGGGCCATTCGTGGACGGGCTTGTTCTCGTGCATGAGGGGGAGGTAGCGCCGGAGCATCTCGTGCAGTCCCTCCTGGCGGCTCAGCCCGTCGGCCTCCAGCTTGTGGAGCGTGTCGACCTGCCAGGTGGCGCCGTTGCGGTGGGTCAGGCAGCGTTGCTCGACGATGCCGAGCAGCCGGTCCCGTTCCGCGGCCGAGACGCCCCAGCGGTCCAGCCCCTCCTTGGCCAGCGGGAGCAGCCGGCGCAGCACCAGCTCGGTGACCGGCACATAGCCCAGGCCGGGCCAGAACATCGACGCGTTGATGCCGTGCCGGGCGCCGGCGTGGAAGTTCTCCTCGGCCGCGCTGAACGACATCTGCGTCCACAGCGGGCGTTCCGCCTCGGCCAGCATGCGGATCAGGCCGTAGTAGAAACCGGCGTTGGCGATCGTGTCGACGACGGTCGGGCCGGCCGGCAGCACCCGGTTCTCCACGCGCAGGTGCGGGCGGCCCTTGACGACCGCGTAGATGGGCCGGTTCCAGCGGTAGACCGTGCCGTTGTGCAGCCGCAGCTCGGACAGTTGCGGGGTGTCGCCGCGCTCGACGATGTCGGCCGGGTCCTCGTCGTCGCAGATCGGCAGCAGCGCCGGGAAGTAGCGGACGTTCTCCTCGAACAGGTCGAACACCGACGTGATCCAGCGTTCACCGAACCACACCCGCGGGCGTACGCCCTGGGCCCGGATCTCCTCCGAACGGGTGTCGGTGGCCTGCTCGAACAGCGGGATGCGGGTCTCCCGCCACAGCTCCCGGCCGAACAACAGCGGCGAGTTCGCGCCCAGCGCCACCTGCACGCCGGCGATGACCTGGGCGGCGTTCCAGTAGGAGGCGAACTCCTCGGGGCTGACCTGCAGGTGGAACTGGGTGCTGGTGCAGGCCGACTCGGGCGCGATGGTGTCGGTGTTGACCGCCAGCCGGTCGACGCCGTCGATCCGGATGTCCAGGTCCTCGCCCCGGGCCGCGAAGATCTGCTCGTTGAGCAGGGCGTAGCGGGGGTTGGCGGAGAGCGCGTCGGCGGTCATGTGCTCGCGGCGCAGGGTCGGCAGGATGCCGATCATGACCATGTGCGCGCCGACCGAGCGGGCGTGCTCCTCGGCGTTGTTGAGGCTGGCCCGCAGCGACCGTTCCAGGTCGGCGTTCTCCTCGCCCGCGAGCCGGCGCGGCGGCACGTTGATCTCGACGTTGAACTGGCCCAACTCGGTCTGGAAGTCGGGGTCGGCGATCGCGCCCAGCACCTCGGCGTTGCGCATGGCCGGGTCGGCGTTGGCGTCGATCAGGTTGAGTTCGATCTCCATGCCGGTCAGCGGCCGCTCGAACTCGAACCGCGCCTCGCGCAGCATCGAGGCGAACACGTCCAGGCTGCGCCGGATCTTCTGCCGGTACTTCGCGCGGTCCTCGCGGGTGAATACGCGCTGCTCGACCTCTTCGCCCACCGGAGGTACCGCCTCTCTTCTCGCCTTATCAAACAACGGCGTTACCTCCTTTGCCAGCTTTACAAACCCGTTCGCAGACATCGAAACTCATCTCTATGTCCCGCTTGCTGGCCGCAGCCGCGGCCCTCTCCGTCCTCGCTCTGCCCTCGCCCGCCTCAGCCGCACCGAACTGGTCCACCGCCTGGGCCACCGCTCCCGCCGCCGCCGTCGGTGGCGTCGAACAGGGATACGCCGGTTTCACCATCCGCAACGTCGTCCACACCACCACGGGCGGCAACAAGGTCCGCATCCACCTGTCCAACCGCTACGGCACCAGGCCGGTGCTGTTCGGCCACGTCACCGTGGCCGTCTCCGCGCACGCGGGCGGCCGCTGGGACGGCACGGTCGACCGGAGCGACGGCGCCGCCGCGCCCGGCACCATGCGCGAGGTCCTGTTCAACGGCCGGTCCTCGTTCACCGTCCCGGCCGGCGCCGACGCGGTCAGCGACCCGGTCACCCTTCGCGTTGCCGCCGATCGGGATCTGCTGGTGAGCGTCTGGACGCCGCAGCCCTCCGGCACCGTCACCTACCACCCGGCGGCGATGCAGGACTCGGTGTTCAGCCGCGGCCCCGCCGATCACGCCGCCGACGTCTCGGCCGCCGCGTTCGGCGAGCGCACCCAGGTCTGGCATTACGTGAGCGCCGTCGACGTGACCGGCGCGCCCGGTACGGTGGTCGCGCTCGGCGACTCGATCACCGACGGCGTCACCAGCACCTTCAACGCCAACCGGCGCTGGACCGACTATCTGGCCGCCCGCCTGGTCGCCGGCCCGCAGCCCGACTACGGCGTGGCCAACTCGGGGATCAGCGGCAACCGGGTGCTGCTCGACTGCGGCTACCCGAACTACACGATCTACCAGTCGTGCGGGCAGAGCGCACAGACCCGTCTGCCCCAGGACGTGCTGCTGCGCGCCGGAGTCCGCTCGGTGATCATCTTCGAGGGCGTGAACGACATCCAGCAGGACCCGCACCAGACCGACCCCGAGCAGATCATCGCCGGCTTGGCCCAGATCACCTCGGTTCTCGCCGACCACGACATCAAGGTCGTCGGTGCCACGATCATGCCGTTCCGGGGCTGGGGCTCGTGGACGCCGGAGCTGGAGCAGACCCGCGTCGCGGTCAACGACTGGATCCGCTCCACCTTCGGCGCGTCGGTGGCCGACTTCGACGCCGCCACGCGTGACCCGTCCGACCCGACGCGGATGCTCCCCGCCTACGACAGCGGCGACCACCTGCACCCGAACGACGCGGGCGACCTGGCGATGGCCCGCGCCGTGCCACTCGGGCGGCTCTGAGCCCCGGTCAGCTGATCCAGATCGCGATCAGCACGATCGCCGCGGTCAGGCCGAGCGCGGCCTGGATCAGCAACGCCGGCCCGATGTGCGACCACACCGTCGGGATGCGCGGCGTGAGCGGCTGCATGGTCGTCAGGTTGAGCAGGGTCATCAGGCGTACCGGAAGCCGTGGGTCGTCCTGGGATTTGGTGCGCACCTGCACGAGGTCGCCGCGGTGCAGATGCGACGCCGCCAGGTGCCCGTGCATCTCGATCTCGTAGAGCTGCCCCAGGTCATCCTTGAGCCGCACCGGCGTGACCAGGAACTCCGGCCCTTTCTTGAGATCCTTGAGTTGTCGGTGCACCCCCTTGAGCCGCACCAGCGCCCCGATCAGCCGCGCGATCGTGGCCGCGACGAAAACGGCCAGCACAATGGGCTGGCCGACCTTGATCTCACGGGTGTACGAGGGGCCGAACGCGACAAAACGACCCGTGATGACGGGCCCGGCGTGCCGGAGGATCTGCTCGCGGTACAGCTCGGTGTCGTCCATGGGGATCACCTCCTGGGGGTGAAACCATGGTACGGAGAGTGATGATGCTATTGCAGTGAGTGAATGTCCGGCTCACGATGAATTCTTCGGCAATCAGGGTCAAAATCATGTCGTAGCTGGGTGGATGGTGCAGACCGCTGCTCCCGCCGAGGGTCGCTTCGCTCCACGTGCGTAAGTGGTCACCCTCCCGGCGCTACGCGCCGAACCCCTCCGCCGTGCCCGCCCCCTCCGCGTTCCGCCGTGCCGCCCGTTCCGCCGCCGTGTGCTCCGCCGTGCTGCCCTTCACCGCGCGTGCTGCACAACCCTCGCGGCGACGCTGCTCGCCCAACCCCGCCCCTGCCCCCGTTTCCCTACTGCGCGCCCACTCCACGCTGGTGTGCCCGCGCTGTACCCCTTGCCGTGCCCGCGCTGCGTGCTCCCGCCGTGCGCTCTCGCGCTATGCCCTCGGGCGCTCATCGCTCGACCCCACAGCCGGGCGGTCACTCCCGGTGCTGGTGTTTGGCCGAAACACGCACACACGCAGCCTCGAGGCGGTGAACTTGACCTCAACGCGCGCGCGACCGGCCCCGGCAGCGCGCCGAGGCGCCGACGGGGGATAATTCGCATGGCCACAATCGTCAAACCAGACAGCGTGCTCGCCCGTACCGCCCGCGAGATGCTCCAGTCCCACGCCAACGGCGCCGGCCCCCGCGAGGGCATGGCCACCTGCCCCGTCTGCGGCGAGCCCCTGCCGTGCCCATCCGGCCGGGCAGCGGCCGAGGTCCTGTTCGCCGCCGGCTTGGCCGAGTCGTCCGGCCTGATCGCCGCCGCCCGTCACCAGGCCCTGGGCTCCGGCCCGGGCTTGCCGTCCGCCAGCCCTCTGGGCGCTGACCCGGGCTTGCCGTCCGCCGGCCCTCTGGGCGCTGACCCGGGCTTGCCGTCCGCCGGCCCTCTGGGCGCTGACCCGGGCCTGCCGTCCGCCGGCCCCCAGGGCACCGGCTACCCAACCGCGGTCTCCTTCACCGCCGCGTCTTTCCCTCCGCCCGCCACCCCGCCCTCCCCAGCCGTGCCTTCCGCCCTCCAGCCTCCAACAGCCGCCGCCCCGCTTCCCGCTCCCGCCGCCCAGACCCACGGTCCCGTCGCAGCGCTTCCCGCCCCTGCTACGGCCCCGTCCGCCTCCGCGGCTCCGTCCGCGCCCCCCGCTGCCACACTTTCCGCCTCCGCAACTCCGGCCCCGCCTTCCGCCCCGGCTACGCCAGCCCCGCCTGCCGCTGCGACTTCCTCCTCAGCCGCACCGGCTCCGCCTGCCGCTTCGACTTACGCACCGGCCACGCCTGTTTCCCCGGCTACGTCTCCCGCCGCGGCTTCCGCAGCGGTCACGTCTCCCACACCGACCTCCGCAGCGGTCACGTCTCCCACACCGACCTCCGCAGCGGTCACGCCTCCCACACCGACCTCCGCACCAGCCACGCCTATTTCGCCTACCCCTGCCGCTCCTTCCCTTCCTCACGCCGTTGAGCCTTCCGTTCCGCTTGGCGCGTCCCCGGCCACCTCACCCGAATCCCCGTACGCGCCATCCACCACCGGTCAGGGCGCCCCCTTCAAGGACCACGGACCAGCGCCGGCCCCCTTCCCCGACATGACCCCCGCCCCCGGAACGGCTTCGGTCCCTGACCCCGCTGGCTTCCCGCCCCCCGCCGCACGTCATCCGGCCGCCGCCCCAATCCCGCCGGCAGGCGACGCCTCCACCCCCAGCGACCTACCTCACGCCGCCACCCAGCCCTCGACCCCCGGCGCCCCAGCTCCCTCAGCCCACCCCGCTCCTTCCCTCGGCGCCCCAACCGGAGACGAGCCCAGCGGCCTGTCCTTCTCCGCCCCCCACCCTGAGCCTCCGTCCGCCACCCGAGCCGAAGCCCTCGAACACGCCAGCCCGACCAACCTCGCCGACCGGGAAACCCAGGACATCGACCCCCTGCTACTGGGCCCGCCGATTTTCGACCGCCAGAACCGCCCCCTGGACGCCCCGAAGTTCACCCCTTCCGCGCGTCCCACCCCTTCCGGCCCGGCCGCAACGTCTACCCAGTCGCACTCACCCACCCCGGGTCCTGCCCAGCCAGGACCCATCCAGCCCACCGCCGCTGACGTCACGCAGCCGGGCCACCCAGGTCCCGCTCACAACACGCAAGGCCCCGGCCATCTCGCTGGGTCCCCTCAGCACCAGCCCACTCCCGGCGCTGGTGGCTTCCCTCAGAACCAGCAGGTCCCGAACGTTGGTGGAGTCCCCGAGGGGCAGTCGGCTCCGGTAGGCGGGTTCCCTCAGGCTGAGCAGGCTCCAGGTGGTGGGTACCCGCGGGCTCAGCAGGATCCGCGTGGTGGGTTCCTGCAGGGCCAGCCGGCTCCCGGGGGTGGATTCCCGCAGGGTCAGCCTGATGCGGGCGGTGGGTTCCAGCAGGGTCCGCAGCAGTTGGGCCAGCAGCCGTCCGGCCCGGTTGAGCCGAGCATTGGACTCGGCCACTCCAACGCATCCGGACCCGGTCGTCCCGGCGGCCCAGCAGGTGGCCCAGGTGTGGCCGGCTCGGGCGGCTCCGGTCTGGGTTCGCCTGCGCATCCGGGAGCCTCAGAACCGGTCAGGCCGAACCGGCCGACCAGCCCGGCCCCCATGACGTCGGGCCAGATCGAAGGTCACTCAGATCAGGCGGCGCTCGGCCGGTCCGGTCAGCCGGGATTCGGCCAACTCGGCGAGCCGGGTGCGGGTCAGTCTGGGCTCGGACAACCCGGGTCGGGTCAGCCGGGTGGGCTTGGTCAGCCTCTGTCGGCTGGTCCGGGGCAGCAGGGCACCGAGTCTGGTGATAGTGGACAGTCGAGTCCCTTCGGGCGGATGGGTGAGCAGGCCGGCGGGGCGGCCCGGACTGGACGTCCGCCCCTGGAACCGCCGCAGATGGGCCAGCTCAACCGGCCCATGCCGGCGTCCGGCCCCGGGGAGTCCTTCGCGGTCGGTCAGGGGGTTCCGGCGTCCGGTGGGAGGTCGGGCCTAGGTGAGTCTTCCGCGGCAGGTCGGGAGTCGGGCCTTGGTGGGTCGTCTGTGGCTGGTCAGGGGTCGGGCCTTGGTGGGTCGTCTGTGGCTGGTCAGGGGTCGGGCCTTGGTGGGTCGTCCGCGGTGGGCCAGGGGTCGGGTCCTGGTGGGTCGTCCGGGGTGGGTCAGGGTGGGTCTTCCGAGGGGAGCCGCGGGCCTGGTCCGGGTGGGAACTCGGGGATCGGGGCGGGGGGCGGGGTCTCGGGGCAGCAGGCTTCTACGGCGCCGCTCGGGCGACCCAATCGGCCGCCCCTTGAGCCGCCGCAGATGGGGCAGCTCAATCGGCCGCCGACTGGGGGAAGCCAGAGTCAGCCGGGAAATGGCGGGCCGGGGTATCCGGGGGCGGCGCCGCAAGGCAACGGTGGGTCAGGCTTTCCGAATCTGGGTGATTCGGCGGCAGATAAGCCGGTCGAGTTCGGGGGAGGCGCGCCTTCGGGGCTGAGTGGTGTGGCTTCGGGGTTGGCCGGTCTAGTCGGTTCACGACCTGGTGGGGAGAACGCCCCGGGGACCGGCGCGCCCTCGGGGCTGCGCGGGGTCGGCGGCGGTCTGCCGGGCGGCGGTGCTGCGGGTGGCGGCGGTGTGCCGGGCGGCGGTGCTGCGGGTGGCGGTGCGGGCGGCGGCGGTGTGCCGGGCAGTGGTGCTGCGGGCGGCGGCGTGGGTGGCGACGGTGTGCCGGGCGACGGTGCTGCGGGTGGGGCTTTGGGCGTACGGGGAAATGGGTTGGAGGAAGCGGGGAGCGCGCCCAGCGGGCTGCCTCGCTTTACCGATCAGGGTGCGGCCGCGCCGCGCAGCGAAGACGCTCCGGATGACGAGGACGGGCCGAGCGGTCTTCCGCAGCGGGCGTGATCGTAAGGGACGGATCGGCCGTGACCGGAGGCTGAGCTCGGTGAGGGCCGCGCCGGCGACCACCCGCCCCGATTCCATGCGGACAAAGGGCTAGGTGCTCCAGACGACGACCCGTGTCGGCGGGACGTCGGCTCTGGGCCCAAGTGGCGGCGAGAGGTCTGCCGGGGGGCCAGGTGGGAGGGTCTGCGGGGCCAGGTGGGTGCAGGCCGGCGGGGCCAGGTGGGTGCAGGCCGGCGCGGCGGCCGGAGGTCTGGCGGGGTCAGGCAACGCCCAGGTGGGTCCAGACGACCTTGCCGTCGGTGAAGGGGTGGACGCCCCAGGATTCGGTCAGGGCTCGGACCAGGCGGAGGCCACGGCCGCCGGTCTCGGTCAGGGTGGGATCCACGGCGCGGGGCAGGCGGCGGCTGCCGTCGCGGACGGTCAGGCACAGGCGGTTGTCGCGGAGGCCGAGGGTGAACTCCATCGTGGTGTGGGCGTGCCGGACCACGTTGGCGACCAACTCGGTGGCTACCAGCGACGCTGAGGCGGCGGCCTCGCCGGCGTGCCAGGCGACGCAGGCCTGGTGGACGAGCTGACGGACCTGGCGGCAGGCGTCGGGGACCGGCTTGAGGCGGACGCGGATGCGGCGCGGCTCCGGCTCGTCGGCTATCTCCGTCATCGCCTCGGCCAGGCTGTCGGCGTACCCGACAAGGGGGTGATCCAGGTTGTGGCCGCACACGATGACGGGCACGTTGGGCCACTCGGCGGTCTCAGTGATCACGTGGGGAATCACCTCCAGGGCGGCCGGCTCGGCCAGGTCGGCGCCGGTCAGGTCGACCAGCAGGGCCTCGGGCTGGGGGGCCAGGCAACGGCGGACGGCGATGCGCAGGGCGTGAGCGGTGTGCCGGTCGAGTCGCCCGCGGACGCGGAGGACCGCCACCGGCAAGTCCCGCTCCGGCCGGCAGACCAGCTGGCTCGTCATCCGCTCCCTCTCGATCCTCAGAGCGCCACGTGATGAGGCACCCACCATGTCACGCGGGGAGGCAGTGTCACGCGATGAGTGCAGCGCGAGGCAGGCCAGAGAGCGACGACACATCCGAGCGCGACGAAACATCCGCGGCGCCGTGCGTTTGTGCCCAGGCAGGCGGGTGTGCAAACCAACTAATCTTGAGCTCATGAAGGCCCTCGCGCCATACCTGCGCCGGCATCGCCGCACGCTCCTCGTCGTGGCGCTGTTGTCCCTGGTCGGCGCGGTGGCCATGCTGGCCCAGCCGGTCCTGGTCCGGGAGGTGCTGGACGGCCTGACCGGCCGCCGCCCGATCGGCCGTGTCGTGCTGCTGCTGACGGTGCTCCTGCTGGTGGGGGCGGTGCTCGGCGGCGTGCGTGACTATCTGCTCCAGCGGACGGCCGAGGGGCTGGTGCTGGGCACGCGCCGGCGCCTCGCCGCGCATCTGATCCGCCTGCCGATCGCCGAGTACGACCGGCGCCGCACCGGCGACCTGCTGTCCCGGGTGGGCGCCGACACCACGCTGTTCCGGGCGGTGGTGACGTCGGGCCTGTTCGAGCTGGCGTCGGGTGTGGTGATGGCCGCGGGCGCCACGGTGGCGATGGTGGTGCTCGACCCGGTGCTGTTCGGGGTGGCGGTGGTGGCGCTGGGCGCGGGCATGGCGGTGGCGGTCGTGGTGTCCCGCCGGATCCGGCCCCTGGCCGAGGCGGCGCAGGCACGGCTGGGCGACATGACCTCGGCGGTGGAGCGGGCGATCTCGGCCGCGCGGACCATCCGGGCCTCGCGCGCCGAGGAGCGCGAGACCGAGGCGGTGGGCCAAAACGCCGATGAGGCGTACGAAGCGGGCCTACGCGTGGCCCGCCTGCGCGCCCTGATCAGCCCGGCCGCGTCGGCCGCCATCCAGGGCGCGTTCCTGCTGGTGCTGGGGGCGGGCGGCGCTCGCGTGGCGGCCGGCGCGATCGGCGTCGGTGACCTGGTGGCCTTCATCCTGTTCCTGTTCTTCCTGGTGCAGCCGCTGGGGCAGGGGCTGAACGCGTATACGCAGGTGCAGACCGGCCTGGGGGCGTTGCGCCGGATCGAGGAGATCCTCGAGGTGCCCGCCGAGGGGGAATCCGATCGATCCGGGCAGGCGGGCGGGGGAAACACTGTCGCCTTCGAGGACGTCTCGTTCGCGTACGACGAGACATTGGTTCTGGAAAAGATCAGTTTCACCGTCGAGGAGAGGACGAGAGTCGCGATCGTCGGCCCGTCCGGTGCCGGGAAGTCGACAGTCCTGCAGCTGATCGAGCGGTTCTACGACGTCGACGGCGGCACGATCAGCGTCGGCGGTGTGGACATCCGTGAGCTGTCCCGGGCGGCGTTGCGCGAGCGGCTGGGCTACGTCGAGCAGGAGGCGCCGGTGCTGGCCGGCACGCTCCGCGACAATCTGCTGCTGACCGCACCGGACGCCGACGACGACCGGTTGCGGCAGGCCCTGGCCCAGGTCAATCTCGACGGCCTGGTGAACAGGACCCCGGAGGGTCTGGACGCGCAGGTGGGCGAGGGTGGGGTGCTGCTCTCCGGCGGGGAGCGGCAACGGCTTGCCATCGCCCGTACCCTGCTCAGCGGCGCGCCCATCCTGCTGCTGGACGAACCCACCAGCAATCTCGACGCCCGCAACGAGGCGGCCCTGCGCGGCGCGATCGGCGCCGCCGCCCGCGACCGTACGCTGCTGGTGGTGGCGCACCGGCTGAGCACGGTGGTCGACTCGGACACGATCGTCGTGCTGGAGGCGGGGCGGGTGGTGGCCACGGGTACGCACGACGAACTGCTCGTCACCAGCCCGCTCTACCACGAGCTCGCCACGCATCAACTCCTGGTGCCGGGAGTCGGCACCATCCGTCCAGGAAAGTGAAGTACGGTAACCGGCCATGGGTGTGTCGCAGCGGTTCAAGAAGCGTTTCCGCAAGTTTTTGCAGCGTCCGGGTACGACGGTCGATCTCGCGCCGTTCGAGAAGCGGCTTCCGGCCGTCGAGGCGCTCGAAGACGATCTGAAGGAACTGGACGACGAGGCGCTCACCGCGAAGGCCGCCGAGGCCAAGGACTTCACCGACATCTGCGCGGTGGGCCGTGAGGCCGCCCGGCGCGCCCTGGACGAGCGCCCGTTCGACGTGCAGCTGCTCGGCGCGATGGCGCTGCTCTCCGGCAAGGTCGCCGAGATGGCCACCGGTGAGGGCAAGACGCTGACGGCGACGATCGCCGCGTTCGGGCACGTGCGTACCGGTCACGGGCCGGTGCACATCCTCACCGTCAACGACTACCTGGCCCGCCGTGACGCGGAGTGGATGGAGCCGGTCTACACCCTGCTCGGCCTGTCCGTGGGCTGGGTGACCGAGGCGTCCACCCCGCAGGAACGCCGCGAGGCTTACCTGGCCGACGTCACCTACGTGTCGGTGTCCGAGGCCGGCTTCGACTACCTGCGCGACCAGCTGGTCACCGACGTGGCCGACCGGGTGCAGCGCGAGCTGGCCACCTGCATCGTGGACGAGGCCGACTCGATCCTGATCGACGAGGCCCGCGTGCCGATGGTGCTGGCCGGCAGCCTGGCCACCGAGGCCGACCCGGTGCACGAGGCGGCTGATCTGGTCCGCGACCTCAAGGCGGGCAAGGATTACGAGGTCGCCGAGGACGGCCGGAGTGTCGCCTTCACCGACGCCGGCCTGAAGAAGCTCGAGGAGAAGCTCGGCATCGATCTGTACGCCGACGATCAGGTCGCCCACCTGTCGGCGGTCAACGTCGCGCTGCACGCCCACGCCCTGCTCCGCCGCGACGTCGACTACATCGTGCGCGGCGGCACGGTCGAGCTGATCGACGAGATGCGCGGCCGGGTCGCCCAGCGGCGTCGCTGGCCGGACGGCCTGCAGGCGGCGGTGGAGGCCAAGGAGGGTCTGAGCGCGACCGCCGAGGGCGAGGTTCTCGACACGATCACCGTGCAGGCGTTCATCGCGTTGTACGTCACCAAGTGCGGTATGACGGCGACCGCGGTGCACGTGGGCGAGCAGCTCCGCGAGTACTTCGGGCTCGAGGTGGCGGTGATCCCGCCGAACACCGAGAACATCCGCGAGGACGAACCGGACCGGATCTACTCGCTGCACGAGGACCGCGACCGGGCGCTGGTCGAAGAGATCAAGATCGCCCACGACAAGGGTCGGCCGGTGCTGATCGGCACCCTCGACGTGAAGGCGTCCGAGCTGCTGGCCAAGCAGCTGGCCGCGGCCGGCGTGCCGAGCAACGTGTTGAACGCCAAGAACGACGCCGAGGAGGCGTCGATCATCGCCGAGGCGGGCGCTCTGGGCGCGGTCACCGTGTCGACGCAGATGGCCGGTCGGGGTGTCGACATCCGGCTCGGCGGTTCGGACGAGAAGGATCGCGACCGGGTGGTCGAGCTGGGCGGCCTGTACGTGATCGGCTCGGGCCGGCACGACAGCCGCCGGGTGGACGACCAGTTGCGGGGCCGGGCCGGCCGGCAGGGCGACCCGGGGGGCTCGGTGTTCTTCGTCAGCCTGGAGGACGCCCTGGTCACTCGGCACGCGGGCGACATTCTGCCGCGTTCACCGCGGATGGACATGGACGGCGTGGTGCACGACGACACGGTGGAGTACGCGGTCGAGCACGCCCAGCGCGTCGCCGAGGGTGTCAACCACGAGATCCACCGCAACACCTGGCGCTACAGCGTGGTGATCGAGCAGCAGCGGGTGGCGCTGGCCGAGCGCCGCGAGCGGCTGCTGACCTCCGAGGTGGCGGCGATCATGTTGCTGGAGCGCTCGCCCGACAAGGCCAAGGAGACCGACGAGGACGTGCTCTCCGATGCGGCCCGGTCGATCGCGCTGTTCCACCTGGACCGGCTGTGGGCCGAGCATCTGGCCGAGTTGTCCGAGGTTCGCGAGGGCGTGCACCTGCGGGCGCTGGGCAAGCTGGACCCGCTGGACGAGTTCCACCGGGCGGCGGTGCCGGCGTTCCAGAAGGTGTTCACCGAGATCGAGTCGCGCACCATCGAGACGTTCGAGGAGGTCGACCTCTCCGACGGCTGGGAGCCGGACCGCGCCGAGATCGTGCGGCCCAGCGCCACCTGGACCTACCTGGTGCACGACAACCCGTTCGGCTCGGAGCTGGACCGCCTGATCGCGGCGGTCGGCCGGCGTCTGACATCGAGCGGCAACTAGGCCGCGTTGCGCAGCCTCGGCCGGACTGCGAGACACGCCTAATGGTCTGAGTGGTGGTGTTCGGCGAGCAGGTCGCCGCCGAACTCACCTCTCGGGCGCCGCAGCACGGTGTGGGCGTGGTTGCCGTCGGCGGTGGTGTTGTCGAACTCGATGAGCACGTCGTCGCCCTGGATCCGGTAGTAGTGGCCCACTCCGGGTCCGGGCGGGCCCTCCCAGGCGAAATGCAGGTTGCCGGTGTTCAGCGGGAAGGCCGAGCGGCTCAGGTAGATCGCGACGAGCTCGTCGAGCATCTGCCCGATATTTCCAGACATGTCGCTGCGGGGCAGGCCGGTGGGCTCGATGCGGGACGAGGACGGCCGAGGCCCCGAGTAGATGTCGAACGGCGACTGGTCGTTAACGATCGCCCGGTCTCGTTGCCCGGCCGGCAGGGCGAGCAGGATGGCCCGGCCCAGATCCTCCTCGATGCCCAGCGGCCGCAGGACCGGACGCCCGGCCAGGTCGACCCGGGCCGGGTTGGCGCCCAGGAAGATCGGCGCCGGCGACACCACGCCGTCCACCACCGTGACCGTCACCGACAGGTGGTGCCCCTCGAACCGCCACGCCCACCGTTCCTCGCCCGGCGTCCCGAAGATCACCACGCGGTAGTTGTCGCCGCGCCGGTCGCGGACCCAGTTCTCCCGCCGGTCCAGCACCTCCTCGAGCGCGACAACGGCCATGGCCTGGGCGTACGCGGGCGGGGTGAGCGCGCTCGCGAGCAGCCGGTGCGCGGCCTTGCGGGCCACGGTGTCCATATCGGCCAGCGCGAGGCCGGGGCGCGGCTCGGGCCGGTACTCCAGCCAGCGCCGCTGACCGTCGCCGAACGGCCGCCGCGCCACCGTCGCCTGCTCGTCGTCCAGCGCCGCGAGGAACCCCAGGGCCGCCGTCTGACCCGCCACATCGTCTGCCACCAGCCGAAGATAACCTTCCGGGGTGGGTGAGGGCGTCTACGTCGGGCGCGCGGGCGACGACGGTGTCCGCAACCAGGGTTGGCTGCTGGGCCATTTCATGCCCGAGGGCGATCTGCTGCACTCACGCGAGGTCGAGGTGAAGTGGGGCGTCCATCCGCCGGGTGATCGGCGTGCGGCGTGGGCCACCGGTGAGACGCGGACGGCGTTGCTGGTCCTGATCCGGGGCGCGTTCGACATCGAGTTGCGTGATCGCACGGTGGTGCTGCGCGAACCGGGCGACTATGTCGTCTGGGGGCCGGGTGTGGACCATTCATGGCGTGCGGGTAACGAGGAAACGGTGGTTCTGACCGTACGGTGGCCATCGATCCCGGGCTGGCGCCTGCCGCTTACCGACGATTAAGAAAAAGTTTAGACCGTGACGAGAATCGCACACGAGAACGAGTGATATCTGACTGTGAAGCGGCATCTGCCGCGCTACTGTTTCGGCGGTTACTGGGCGCAGGATAATGCATTTGCACGTGCGCCTATTCATGCGGCGCTGGGGAGGGTCTTGATCATGCCGGGCACGGCTTTGAAAGCACGTCCGGGTCGGCACAGCACGAGGGGTGCGCGCGTTCCGGCCGCTCGCCGGGCTTCCGAGCCGGCGACCCACGCGCCGGTCGAGACGCCCGCGGCGGCGCCCTCGCTGACCCTCACGATCACCATCCCGATGACCGAGCAGGAGCTCAGCCCCGAGGCGCAGCGCCTGATCGACGCCGTCCGCGACCTCGCCGAGGCCGGCGGTCAGGTGTCCGAGGGCCCGGCGGCGCTGCTGCCCGTGCAGACCATCGGCGAGCCCGGCACCGGCCCCGAGGTGCGGCTGCTCGTCTCCTCGCGCCAGGTCCTGGTCGACGGCGATGCCCTGCCGCTGACCCGGCTCGAGTTCGAGCTGCTGCAGTTCCTGGCGAGCAACCGCCGCCGCGTCTTCACCCGCGCCCAGCTGCTGGCCGGGGTCTGGGGCTACGAGCACACCGGCGAGCGCACGGTCGACGTGCACGTCCGCCGGCTGCGGCTCAAGCTGGGCCCGCAGGTGTCGCTGATCACGACCGTCTACGGCGTGGGCTACCGCCTGGCCGACGACGCGCACATCGTGGTCCAGCCGCACGACTGACGTTGCACGTACGCCCGGTCTCGCCTGAGGCGCTCGTCGAGGAGCTGGCCGACCTCCTGGCCGGCTCCGGTGACCGCGCCCGGGCGGCCGACGCGAGCGCGCGGCCCGATGACCGGGCGCGGGTGGCTGACGAAGTGGCGCGGCCCGACGCACGGGCGCGGGTGGCTGACGGAACGGCGCGGCCCGACGGCCCGGCCGGCTCAGTGCGGGTGGCCATCGACGGCCCGCCCGCCGCCCGGCCCGAGGACCTGGCCGACGCCCTGGTCGGCCCGCTGCGGCTGCGTGGCCGCCCGGCCGTCCGCATCCGTACGGCCGACTTCCTGCGCCCCGCCTCCCTGCGCTTCGAGCTGGGCCGCACCAGCCCCGACGCGTTCTACACGGCCTGGGTCGACGAGGCCGGCCTGCGCCGCGAGGTGCTCGACCCGGCCGGCCCGGGCGGCACCGGCAAGATCATCACCCGGCTCTGGAACGCCGAGACCGACCGGGCCACCCGCGAGCCCTACGCCGACCTGCCCGCCGGCGCGGTCGTGATCGTCAGCGGGGCCCTGCTGCTCGGCGCCGGGCTGCCCTTCGACGTCAGCGTGCATCTGGAGCTCTCCCCGGCGGCGCTGGCCCGCCGCACCGACCCGGCCGAGGCGTGGACGCTGCCCGCGTACGCCCGCTATGCCGACGAGGTCGACCCGGCTTCTTTCGCCGATGTCGTGGTCCGGATGGATCACCCGGCGCGCCCCGCGCTCGTGCTCGACCGCTTCTGACCTTCCACGTTCTGGGACCCCGTGCACCCGCGTTGACCTGCGGTGAGGCGACCCGATAGCGAGGTCCATGGCGGAAACCAGCACGGACAGTTATGCTCCGACTACTTTTCAGCGAAGATCCGGTTTGGGATCTTCGGCGGCGGGTATCAGGCGGCTCCACGGTGTGGGGCCGGCTGCGGGGGACCCGCCGGCAAGGGGCAGAGGGAAGGGCAGGGGGAACGCATGCTCGTCAATGGAGCTGTGATCGCGGGTAAGAGTGCCGTCAAGGGGCGTTCCGCGGAGGAGACCGAGCAGATCCGGGTGGTGCTGCGCGAGCGCTTCGAGTCGCTCGACACCGAGTACGCCCTGGCGGTGGCCGAGAACCAGAAGCTGCGGCTGGTCGAGATCGGCGACGCGGCCGGCGACGACCAGGCCGACAGCGGGTCCAAGACGGCGGAACGGGACGCGGCGACCTCGCTGCTGCGTACCCTCCTGGACCGGCGCCAGCAGGCCGAGGCCGCGCTGCAGCGCCTGGACGAGGGCACCTACGGCAACTGCGAGGGATGCGCCCAGCCCATCCCGGCGGCGCGCCTCGAGGTGTTCCCGTCGGCCACCACGTGCGTGGCCTGCAAGTCGACGCGGGAGCGCCGCGCCGGCTGACGCTCGTCCGACGGCCCGTCGCGCATCGGCGGCGGCGGGCCGCTAGCGTGCATTCATGGGAAAGATCCAGGTCGGGACCGCGTCGTGGACCGACCGCACGCTGCTCGACTCGGGGTGGTACCCGCAAACGGCCACGAACCCGGAGAAGCGCCTGGCCTACTACGCCAAGCAGTTCCCGGTGGTCGAGGTCGACGCCACCTATTACGGCCCGCCCAACGAGCAGACGACCAAACTCTGGGCCGAGCGTACGCCGGCCGGCTTCACCTTCAACATCAAGGCGTTCAGCCTGCTCACCGGGCACCCGACCAAGGTCAGCTCGATCTACAAGGATCTGCGTCCCGACACGGGGAAAAAGAACGTCTACCCCCAAGATCTTCCACCGCAGGTGTACGAGGAGATCTGGACGCGTTTCCTGAGCGCCCTGGACCCGCTGGTCGAGGCGGGCAAACTGGGCGCACTGCTGTTCCAGTTCCCGCCGTGGTTCGGCATCCGCAAGTCCAACAAGGAATACATGCTCGAGGTCGCGGCCCGCTGCAAACCGCTGCGCCCGGTCTTCGAGCTCCGCAACGCCTCCTGGTTCGAGGGCGCCAACCAGAACGAGACCCTCGACTTCCTGCGCGCCCACAAGCTGCCGTTCGTCTGCGTGGACATGCCTCAGGGCCACAAGTCCTCGGTCCCGCCGGTCGTCGCGGCGACGGCCGACGATCTCGCGGTGGTCCGCTTCCACGGCCACAGCGACAAATGGACCAGCAAGGACATCCACGAGAAGTTCGGCTACGAGTATTCGACCGCCGAACTGGCCGAGTGGGCCCCGCGCCTGAAAAACCTGGCCGCCGAGACCGGCACCACCCAGGTTTTCATGAACAACTGCTACACCGATTACGCCCAGCGCAACGCCTCAACGCTGATCGACCTGCTGGACGCCGAGGACGCGGACTGACGTCGACGACAGCGAGGCCCGGTCCGGGCGGGCCGGCAGGAGCAGCGCCCGGATAGACGGCGTGTGCATGTCAGATGTCGTCCCACGGGACCGTGTCCCAGGCCGTGTGCAGGGCCTCGGTCAGCTTCTCGTGCTCGTCGAAGACGATGTCGTCGATCGCGGCGACGCGCAGGCCGGGGGAGTGCGAGTTGATGGCCGCGGCGGCCAGCAGGTCGGGGAGTTCCTCGCGGCGGACCTGGCGCATCGTCCACGGTATGCCGGTCATCGACATCGCCACCTGCAGCAGCACCATCGTCACGCCCTTGAGCATCGGCGCCACCGGCAGGACGACCTGGCCGCCGTCCCAGAACGCCACGTTCCAGGCCGTGCCCTCGAGCACCAGGCCGTCGGGGGCCAGGAACAGCGCGTCGTCGTAGCCGGCCTCGCGCGCGGTGCGGTAGGCGTACCGCAGGCCCATGGTCGCGGCGTGCTTCTGCTCCGGCCACGGCCGCTCGTACACCTCGGTCCGCACCCGGATCGGCTCGACCGGCTCCTCGACCGGGTCGGAAACCGAGATCAGAACCCCTTCGTCGGTGTACGCGACCCGCACCGAAGCATCCTGCCGGTCGCCCAGGGCGTGCCTGATCCAGGACCGCAGCCGCAGCTCGTCGTCGACGTCGCCGCGGTCACCGAAGAACTTCTCGTTGGCGTCGTCCAGCCGGGCCAGGTGCAACGCCATGCCGCGGACCCGGCCGTCGC
Organism: Actinoplanes sp. NPDC049265; assembly: GCF_043197135.1. Taxonomy (NCBI): domain Bacteria; kingdom Bacillati; phylum Actinomycetota; class Actinomycetes; order Micromonosporales; family Micromonosporaceae; genus Actinoplanes; species Actinoplanes sp. NPDC049265. Next base: position 31,678 of record NZ_JBICSP010000036.1, read on the forward strand.
GGACCTGCATCGAGGTGTAGTGGCCGTAGTTGGTGACCGCGATCGCGGACAGCGCCTCCACACTCGGGGCCTGGCCGTTCAACTCGATGTGCCGCACGGGCCAAATCTACGGGGTCCGCGTGGTGGGACGGCGGGCCCGCCGGGCCAGCGCGCTCGCGTCGGCCACCGCGGCACAGTGCTGGTCGTTGTTGAAGTAGACGTAGGCCTGGCCGCGCGCCCGGAGCCGGGCCAGCCAGGAATCGAGGGCTTTCACCCCGTACCGTGGCCATGGGTTCGCCCTGCCCTCATGCAAGCGCAGGTAGCACCACCCGGCGGTGACCCACAACGGCGATTGCGGCCGCCCTCGGCGGTCGGCCCAGGCCAGCGCCGCGCCGTGCGCACCCAGGATGTCGCGCACCTGATCGGTCCACCACGACGGATGCCGCGGCTCGACCGCGACCTTGACCGAACCGGGAAGCGCCGCAGCGTGTCGTCCAACGCGGCCGGGTCGGCGCGCATCGTCGGCGGCAGCTGGATCAGCACCGGCCCCAGCTTGTCGCCGAGCCCCGCCGCCCGGGACAGGAACCGTTCCACCGGCTCGGCCGGATCCCGCAGCCGCTTGATGTGGGTCAGGAAGCGGCTCATCTTGACCGCGAACCGGAAGTCGCCCGGGGTGCGTTCCCGCCAGCCCTCGAACGTCGACCTCTCGGGCAGCCGGTAGAACGCGTTGTTCACCTCGACCGTCGCGAAGGACTCCGCGTACCGCTCCAGCCACAGCCGTTGCGGCACCTTCTCCGGATAGAAGGCGCCCTTCCAGTCCTTGTACTGCCAGCCCGAGGTTCCGATCTCCAACACTCCGGTCGCATACCCGATATGCGGAGGGTTAGCCGTGGGCGGTGAGGGTAGACGGTGGATCACAGCGAAAGGAGATCGTCATGCGACTCAGTGACGAGGACATTACTTCCGGCGGTGCGGGTGCTTCGGAGGGTCCGGCCGACGGTGGCGCGAACCCTGGTGGTCACGACGGCGGGGCCGACGGTTCCGCGGGTGGCGAGGGTCCGGCCGACGGTGGCGCCAACCCGGGTGGCCACGACGGCGGGGCCGACGGCAGCGCGGGCGAGGGCCCGGCCGACGGAGGCGCCAACCCTGGTGGCCACGATGGCGGCGCCGACGGCAACGCCTGACCCGTGCTCACCCGTCTGATCGCCACCGACCCGGACAAGTTCGCCGACGCGTACTGGGGGCGGCAGCCGCTGCTCTCCCGTGCCGGCGAACTGCCGGGCGGTGGCTTCACCGACCTGTTCTCCCCCCGCGACGCCGACGAACTGCTCAGCCGGCGCGGCCTGCGCACACCGTTCCTGCGCGTCGCCGACCGCGGCACGGTGCTGCCGGCCACGCGGTTCACCGCCCCCGGCGGCTTGGGCGCGGAGGTGGGCGACCAGGTCGCCGACGACAAGATCCTGCGCCTGTACGCCGAAGGCGCGACCCTGGTCTTCCAGGGCCTGCACCGCATCTGGCCGGCCCTGATCGACTTCACCGAGGGGCTCGGCGCCGAGCTCAACCAGCCCCTGCAGGTCAACGCCTACCTGACCCCGCCCGGCAACCAGGGCTTCGCCACCCACTACGACACCCACGACGTCTTCGTGCTGCAGGTCGACGGCACGAAACGCTGGATCATCCACGAGCCGGTGCTGCCCGAGCCTCTGGAACGCCAGGCCTGGGGTGGTCGCAAGGACGAGGTCACGGCGACCGCCGCCGGTGAACCCTTCATCGACGCCGTGCTGGCCCCCGGTGACGCCCTCTACCTGCCGCGAGGCTGGCTGCACGCCGCATCGGCCCAGACCGAACGATCACTGCACCTGACCGTCGGGGTACGCGCGTTCACCCGCTACACGATCGTCGAGGAACTGCTCAACCTGGCCGCCACCGACCGGTCCCTGCGGGCCACCCTCCCGTACGGCCTGGACCTGACCGACCCCGACGCGCTCGCCCCCGCCCTGACCGAGGCCGTCGAAGCCCTGCGAGTCTGGCTGCCGACGGCCGACCCGGCGGCGGTAGCCGACCGCCTCCGCGACCGGGTGTGGCCATCCACCCGCCCCGCGCCGATAGCTCCCCTGGCCCAGCTCGCCTTCGCCGAGTCCCTGACCCCTCACGACCAGGTGACCATCCGCCCCGGCCTCCGCTGGCACCTGACCACTGACACCCCCGGCAAGGTGGTCCTCCATCTCCCCGGCCAGACCCTGACTTTCCCGTCCTTCTGTGCCGACGCCCTGCGCCTGGCCTTGTCCGGCACCCTCCACCGAGTAGCCGACCTCCCCCTGGACGACGACCCCGACCGCCTGGTCCTGGCCCGCCGCCTCCTCAAGGAAGCCGTCCTGATCCCCGCCCCCTGACCACCCCCAGCGGTACCCCCCCGCGCTGTCGGCCCCTCGCGCACCGCCCTGGCCTGCCACCGTGCTTCCAAGTGGTAGCCGGGCGCGGCTTCGCCGGCCGGTCCCGGCCCAACGTTCGCGACGTGATCACCGGCGTCCGGCGCGCGACCCCCTTGATCCGTTCCGCGGCCGCGAGTCCCCGTCGATGCCCCCGAAAGGTCGGCCCCGGGCGCGCTTTGCTCTGAGCACAAATACGCATCGCTCACATACCAGCGGTACCCGAGCGATGCATATTTGTGCTCAGAGCAAAGGGCACCGCGGAGAGACGTCGGGGGCGGCGGTCGCGCGGGGGTCGACGAAGCGCCTGAACAGTCGAAATGGCCCCGGCCAGCGCTACCCGGACGGATGGCTGGACCGGCGCTGGCCAGGTGGGACGGCCCGGTCGGCACTTCTACATGCGGCCTGGCCTTGGAGGGCGGCGTGAGGGCTCGATCGGCGGTTGATGCGTCCGGTTGGGTGGGTGAGCCGCGGGTGGGGGCGGGATTCGGGACGGTGGCGGTAGGCGGTCAGGGGAGGTCGAGGCTCGCGCACCGGTCGGGGTCACCCCGGGCGGAGGCGGGTTGGCAGGCGGGTTGGCAGGCGGGTTGGCGGCGCTCGGCGCGGGGCTTGACGGCTTTGAGCATTGCCGGATCCTGAGCCGAAGTGAATCGATCCGAGCGAATGTCCCCACGTGTTCGCGCGATAGGTTGGTGCGGTGGGGGTGGAGCTGGACGAGGCGGCGGCGGCCTTCCAGGAGGTGCGGCCGCGGCTGTTCGGCATCGCGTACCGCATGCTCGGCAGCGTCGGCGAGGCCGATGATCTCGTACAGGACGTGTGGCTGCGCTGGCAGGGCACCGACCGCGACGAGGTACGCAACCCGGGCGCCTTCCTCGCCACCGTCACGACCCGGCTGGCCGTCAACGAGCTGCGGTCGGCCCGGGTGCGGCGCGAGACCTACGTCGGGCCGTGGCTGCCCGAGCCGGTCGACACGGCCGCCGACCCGTTTCTCGGGGCCGAGCGCGGGGAGGCGCTGGAGCTCGCCGTCCTCACGCTGATGGAGAAGCTGACCCCGCCGGAACGCGCGGCCTATGTGCTGCGCGAGGCCTTCGATTACCCGTACGCCGAAATCGCCGTGATCCTGCGGTCGACCGAGCCGGCCGTGCGCCAGCTCGTCAGCCGTGCCCGCAAGCACGTGGCCGGCGAGCGGAAGGCCGAGGTGCCGGCCGAGGCCCAGCGGCGGCTGCTCGCCACCTTCCTGGACGCGGCCCGCGACGGTGAGCTGGCCGCGCTGGAGAAACTGTTCGCGGCCGACGTGGCCAGCGTCTCGGACGGTAACGGCGCCCGGAACGTGTCCCGCCTGGTGGTGACCGGGGCCGAGCGGGTCGCGCGGTTCGTCACCGCGTTCTCCAGCTGGTACTGGACCGGGGTGACCTTCGGCCAGGTGACCGCGAACGGCCGGCCGGGCGTGCTGCTGCGCCGCGGCGACCAGCTGCTCGGCCTGGTCACGCTGACCGCCACCGCGGATGGCGTGGACCGGCTGCTGTGGCAGATGAACCCGGCCAAACTGCGGTCCTACGCGGGCTGATCGCCCCAGACGGCGATCTCGCCGCGGGCCAGGCAGACGATCAGCACGCCGCCGGAGCCGGCCACCGCCCACGACTCGACGTCGGCGTCCACGCCGACCAGCAGCTCGGACCCGCTGCCGAAGGTGATCATCAGCTCGCCGTCGCGGAAGGTGCGCGCGCCGGTGACCACGTCACCGAGCAGCGCCGCCAGGTCGTCGGAGGGTTCGTCGCCGGGCTCGACGAACACCCGGCCGGCCGGGCCGTCGAGGCGGGCGAGCGTCTCGATCAGCACCTGGCTGCCGCCGGAGAAGCCGAGCACGACGGCGTGGCCGAGGCGGACGAACTCCAGCTTCTGGCCGGCGAGCAGGTTGGTGAGCAGGCCGATCGGCCGCGGGCGTCTTCCGGCGTCCATGTCGGTGACCATGACTGGCAACATGGCGAGACCGTATTCCGGGCTTCCATAAGAGAGCCTTAACGGCGAAAAAGATTCTCGTTGTACGCGGTCAGCCCGCCGGCCGGACCGCCGCCCACAGCAGGGCGGCCGTGAACAGTCCGGTGACCAGCACGGTGGCGACGGCCGTGGCGTCCAGCCCGACCCCGCGCCGGTCGACCACCCGTTTGGCGCCGAAGACCGCGAGCACCGGCCCGGCCAGCATGACGATCAGGGCCAGGACCGGCAGCGCCACCGCCCAGTCGCCCCCCGCCTCCCGGCCGGACCAGCGCAGCAGCTGGTGGGCGGCCACGCCGCAGGCGCCGCCGAGGAAGCCGAACGCGGCGAACAACAGCGTCGTCGCCCCGCTCAACGGCCGGGGCGGCGCCACCTTGGCCCGGGCCGTCGCCGCGGCCTCCTGCAGGTAGTCGTCCGGGCTGCGGTCGCGCTGGTGCGGGATGGTCGGCTCGGGGGCGGTCCGACCGAACCGTTCCGCCTTGCCCCCGGTCTGGTGGATGAAGCTGTTCCAGGCGTCGGCGACCTCGGCCTCGACCTCTTCGCGGGCCTTCTGCGCGGCCCGGACCGCCTGCTGGGCGGCGCGGACGTCCTCCTCGGCAGTGCGCAGCCGGTCGGCGGCGATGGCGATCCGCTCGTCGTGCCACTGGACGGCTTCGGCGCGGTCCCCGGCGGCGGCCGCGTCCAGCCCGGCCAGCTGCCGGACCAGGCCGCGGTAGCCGGCGTCGTCGGGGCCGGGCAGGGGAGCGGTCATGACACACCGTAGGGGATGATCACCTCGGCGCCGCGGTGCACCGAGCGGTCGAAGTGCAGCGCCCGCCACGGGCGCGGGTACCAGGCCGGGGCGCCGGCGCTGGGGAAATACGGTGCCAGCTCGCTGCCGTGCACATCGAGGGCCACCCAGGCCCCGATCGGGTCGGTCCGCGACGCCTGGCCGCCGAGGGTGTCCCGCAGCAGCGCCGCGCCCCGCCACCAGCCCAGCACGTGGATCCGGCGTTCCGGGCCCTGCCGCAGGATGCGAAGCACGCTGCCGCCCAGCGACGGCACGGCGTCGACCGCGTACAGGAACAGGAAGTGCGGCCGGTCACCCGGCTCCTGCCCGGCCGCGTCGGCCGTGTCCTCCAGCAGCCAGTCCACGTTGGACGCGTCGTAGAAGCCGGTGTCGGCCGGGTTGAGGTCGGCCTTGAGGGTGTCGACCGCGCCGCTCGCGTCGGTGTCCAGGCAGGCCACCGAGAACCGGACCGCACCGGGCTCGAACTGGGTGGCCAGCGAGCGCGCGGCCGTGCCGAGCACCGCGCACGCCTCGTCCACCCGGGTGCCCAGGACGGCCAGGTTGCGGCCGGGCGCGCGGCGCAGCTCGGTACGCGCGGAGCGAGCCGTCACGTCGATGGTCTCGCCCAGCAGCACCACCGGCGACGGCAGCGTCACCCCGGCCTGGAGCTTGCGGTAGTCGGGGCTGTCCTCGAGCCGCGGGATGGCGTCGCCGTCGAAGAGCCGCGGCGCCGGCAGGTCGTGCGGCCGCCGCCGCCACAGCCGGTGCTGCAGCTCGTTCCAGCTGTTCCGGTCGCCGGCCGACGGCACCCGGACCACCTTGTTGGCCGGATGGGCGCCGGAGTCGGCGTTGACCACCGCGTGGTAGCGCGGCAGCGACTCGGCGGCCAGGTTGGTCTCGGCCAGCACCCGCCGGGCCCGGGGCAGCGCGATCCGCAGCGAGAACTGCGCGACCAGCGCCGGCCGGCCCCACAGCGCCTCGATGCCGGACACGTCCTGGCTGGCCAGCACCAGGTGGATGCCCTGGGACCGGCCCCGGCGGGCCAGGTCTTCGAGCAGGTCGACCGCCTCCGACGCGACCGCGTCCCGGCCGGCCAGCAGCACCTGGAACTCGTCGACCACGGCGACGATGCGGGGCCAGTGGCCGTCCGGGTCCTCGGCCCGCAGCTCGGCCAGGTTGGTCACCTCGTGCCGCTTGGCCGCGTCGGCCCGGCGCCGCAGCTCGGAGCCGAGGAAGCGGAGCAGGGCCAGCCCGAACTCGCGGTCGGTGTTCACGTTGACCCCGACCAGGCGCACGTGGGGGAGCCAGCTGGGGTCACGCCGGCCCGGCGCGAACCGGGCGAACGACACGCCCTCCTTGAAGTCGAGCAGGTAGAAGGCCAGCTCGGTGGGGGAGTAGCGGGCCGAAAGGGCGCCCATCCAGGCGTAGATGAGGTTGGTCTTGCCGGTGCCGGACGGCCCCGCGATCAGCGCGTGCGGCGGGTAGTCGGCCAGCGTGACCCGGACCTCGGTGCCCTGCGGGCTGTCGCCCAGCGGCGCGGTCAGGCCGAGCTCGGAGGTCTCCTGCCACTCGGCCGCGGGCAGCAGGCTGGCCAGCGCGACCGGGGCCGGCCCGGCGGCGACCTCGTCGGCGATTCGCCGGCTGGTCAGCGTCAGCACCGTGGCCGGTGGGCCCGGGTCGAGCCGGATCGGCAGGTCACCGGCGCCGCTGGAGCGGGCCTGGTCGCCGGCCGCCGCCTCGATCACCTCGATGCCGGGCACCGCGCGCACCCCGACACCGCGGACGACCAGGTGTACGCCGCACGCCGCGCCGGTGCGCAGCAGGCGTTCCAGCTGCTGCCTCTCGTGCCGGCCGAGGGCGCCGGGGTTGAGCAGGACGGCCACCCGCCACGGTTCCGGGCGGCGTCCGGTGGCGGCGGCCAGCTCCCGCAGCGACGTGTGCTCGCCGGCTAGCACGGTCTCGTTGATCCGGCGCACGTGCTCGACCAGCTCGTCGAGCAGGGCGGGCAGGCCACCGGGGCCGACGAAGGTCAGCACGCCGGCGCCGGCCAGCGGGGCGAACCCGGCCAGGCCGCCGCCCAGGTTCTCGGGGTCGTAGCCGGTCAGGCGTACGGTGCCGGGCGGCGCCGAGCCGAGTGCCCGCAGCAGCAGCCCGGCCACCACCTCGTCGCCGAGCCGTTCGTCGCCACGGACGACCACGTGGCCGCGGTCGAGCAGTGGCACCAGGGCCGGGATCTCGCCGTCGAACGGCAGCAGCAGCCGCCCGATGCGCAGTTCGGGGGCGGTGTCGCCGGGCATGCCGGGGGTGGGCTGCCAGCTGTCCCACCGGTCGCCGGCCGCGCCCGGTGCCCCGGTCTGCCCGGCCGCCGCGGCCGCACCGGCCAGGGCGGCCAGCTCGTCGTGGTGGCGGTGGTCGATGTCGCGCAGCCGGTTGTCCCGGGCCAGGGCGAGCTGGACGCGCTGGCGTTCGGCGGCGGCGGCGACCCGGTCGCGGCGCTCGACCGCGGCGATGTGCTGCGACCGGGCCTCGGTCAGGGTGGCGTCGGCCGCCCCCAGGGCCTGGGCCAGGGCGGCGCGGACGTCGAGCGCCTGCTGGGACAGCTGATCAGGCATCGCCCGCCCCCACGGCCGGGGTAAGGGCGGCGCGGACGTCGAGCGCCCGCGGGGACAGCTGATCAGGCATCGGCGCCGTTCACCGCACGGTCGTTGTCGTGCCGCGGCAGCGGCTCGGGCGTGGACGGGTCGAGCGTGCCGGCGTCCCGGCCGAGCCGGGCCAGCAGCACGCCGGCGACCACGCTGGACGCGACGGCGGAGTCGGCCGGGTGCGGGGCCTCGCCGTCGGGTGACTTGGCCCGGCAGGTCCGGGTGATCACCTGTTCCAGCGTGGCCGGCGAGATGCCCGGCAGAAGCGAGCGGACCCGGCCCGAGACCGCGTTGCGCAGCCGGCTCACGTCCTCGGGCCGCGGGTCGTGGCCGAGCAGGTCACGGGCGAGCCGGCGGAGCACCGGGCCGGCCGCGGCGGACAGCGACAGCCCGGTCGCCGCGTTGACGTTGTGCAGGTCGCGGCCGAGACTGGCCCGATCGCCGGACCGGACCCGGCCGGCCACGCTGCGCAGCAGCTCGGTGGTGCCCATCCGGCCGCTGCCGCTGCCGCTGCTGCCGCCGCCGTTACCGTTCTCGGCCTGTGGCGGGGCCTCGTTGGTCAGCTGCTCGACCCGGCGCTGCCACCAGGGGCCGAGGCGTTCCGGCGGGGGCTGCTTGTCGTCGTCGCCGGGCGGTGGCGCCACCTTGTTCTTCTCGTCGTCCTCGGACAGCCCGGCCCGCCAGTCGCGGTTGGGGTCGCCGCCCTGGCTCTCGCCGGACAGGCCGACCTGCGCGAGGTACGAGGCGATCGCGTCCTGGGCCAGCCGCAGCGCCGCGGCGGCGTGCTCGGCGTGCTCGGTGGCGTTGCCCAGCTGCGGTACGCCGATCGGGTCGACCGAGGTCTGCCGGACCCAGTTGAGCAGCTCGGTGGCACTGCGCAGACGCTCCATGGCCACCGTGACCAGCCCGGTGGGCAGTTCGTCGGAGGTCGCCCGTAGCTGGGCACCGAGTTCCTGCAGCATCGACATGGCTAGAGGGCGGCCGTGTAGGTCTGTGCCTGCTCGATGGCGAGCAGGGTGGCGCCCATGCACTCCTCGAGCTGCTGGTCGGCCTGGGAGAGGGAGGCGTGCGCGGCGCCGACCGCGTCGTTCGCGCTGCCGTCCAGGGCGGCGGCCAGGCTCTGCTGGGCCTCGCCGAGCTTCTCCCGCGCCGCCTGAATCGCCGCCTGACCCTCGGTGACCTGCTGCAACGCGGCGTCCACTGCCGCGCGCACCTCGGCGACGCTGGCCACTCGTGCAGCCTCCCGGAGATGAGTAACTGGGTACTTCTGGTCAGAGTATCGCCCCTCGTGGGGCCCGGATGCCCGGCCGTCCCATTCATTCAAGAGCACTCATCGTGGTACAGAGGACGGTCCGCGCACCTCGGCTCCGAGATCGATTACGCGTCGCCGCAGCTCACGGTCTGCTGTTACCACGATTACTCTGCGTTCGGGGTCTTCGAAATCGACGGCGTCGACGATCGCGTCGTCGCCGGAGTTCGGTGCGCTTTCCACCCGTACACCCGGAATGGGTTTTATGCCTTTGGCCTTGCCCTCCACGATCAACAGCACGTCCAGCGGGCCGGGGACATCGGCCAGCCCGTCCCGCGCGACCACGACCAGGCCGTCGCGCAGACGTTCGGCCGCCCCGGCGCGGTCGCGCCACCAACCGTCCGGCTTGGACCCGACGACGTTGGCGGCGTCGACGATCAGCAGCGGGTATTCCGTCATGACCGCCTGCGCCGAGCGGCAGAAGCCGCCGGCTGCGGACGGCGCCGCAGGCGAGGGCCGGAAGGGCATGACAAAGGTGGCTCAGCCATGAGATCAGCGTCTCACACCCAGCGACTGGGAATCCGGCAAAGTTGACAAGGGTTGACTCAACTGTGCGGCCGGAACCGCGGCCCACGTTGGGAGACGAACATGAGCGAGTGGGACGACCTGTTCGGGCGCTTCTTCGGCGAGGAGCCGCGTCCTCAGCAGCGGATCGACATCACCAAATACATGAGCAACGACGCGCGCGCGGTCCTCTCGGACGCCGCCGTGCGCGCCGCCCGCACGACCCCCGAGGGCGCCCTGGTGGCCGACCTCGACACCGACGACCTGCTCTGGGCCACGTTGCAGCACGACCAGCTTCGCGCCCTGGCCAAGCGGGCCGGCGCCGACCCCGACGCCGCACTGGCCGACCTCGACACCGCGGACACCCGCGGCGACGCCCTCCCCGAGACGATCGCCCTGACACCGGCGGCCAAACGGGCGCTGCTGGACAGCCTGCAGATCTCCCGGGCCCTCGGCTCGTCCTACGTGGGACCCGAGCACGTGCTGATGGCGCTGGGCCTCAACCCCGACTCGGCCGCCGGGCGCGTGCTGGGCGGCAAGATGGACCCGCGGACGCTGGCCCAGCCCGAGCCGGCGACCACCGGCGGTGGCAGCGGCAAGACCCCGACGCTGGAACAGTTCGGCGTCGACCTGACCGACCTGGCCCGGCGCGGCGAGATCGACCCGGTGATCGGCCGGGCCGACGAGATCGAACAGGCCGTCGAGGTGCTGTCCCGCCGCACCAAGAACAACCCGGTGCTGATCGGCGAGGCCGGCGTCGGCAAGACCGCGATCGTCGAGGGACTGGCCCAGCGCATCGTCGACAACGACGTCCCGCTGACCCTCGAAGGCAAGCGGGTCATCCAGCTCGACCTGGCCGGTCTGGTCGCCGGCACCCGCTTTCGCGGTGACTTCGAGGAGCGGCTGGGCAAGGTGATCGACGAGATCCAGGAGCACGGCGACGACCTGATCGTCTTCCTGGACGAGATCCACACCCTGGTCGGCGCCGGTGGTGGCGGCGGCGAGGGCGGCGGCATGGACGCCAGCAACATGCTCAAGCCGGCGCTGGCCCGCGGCCGGCTGCGCGTGGTCGGCGCGACCACACTGGACGAGTACCGCAAGCACATCGAGAAGGACGCGGCCCTGGCCCGCCGCTTCCAGCCGGTCCTGGTCGGCGAGCCGTCGGTCTCCGACACCGTGCAGATCTTGCGCGGCCTGAGGGACAACTACGAGGCCCACCACCAGGTACGCATCACCGACGCGGCCCTCGACGCCGCGGCCGAGCTGTCCGACCGCTACATCACCGACCGGTTCCTGCCGGACAAGGCGATCGACCTGATCGACCAGGCCGGCGCACGCGTGCGCCTGCGGGTCAAGACGCCGTCGCCGGCCCTGCGCCGCATCGATGAAGAACTCGACCAGCTGACCCGTGACCGCGATCAAGCGGTGGCGACCGAGAACTACGAGCGGGCGTCCGAGCTGCGCGACCAGATCGCCGCCCTGTCATCGGCCCCGGCCGTCCGCGACGCCGAGATTCCGCAGGTCACCCCGGCCGACATCGCCGACGTCGTGTCGCGGGCGACCGGCATCCCGGTCACCCAGCTCACCGAGGAGGAACGGGACCGCCTGCTGCGCCTCGAAGCGCACCTGCACGACCACGTGGTCGGTCAGGACGACGCGGTGGCCGCGGTGGCCGAGGCGGTACGCCGCTCGCGGGCCGGGCTCGGCGACCCCGACCGGCCGGTGGGCAGCTTCCTGTTCCTCGGCCCGACCGGTGTCGGCAAGACCGAGCTGGCGCGGTCGCTGGCCGAGGCGCTGTTCGGCGACAGCGACCGGATGGTGCGGCTGGACATGAGCGAGTTCCAGGAGCGGCACACCGTGTCGCGGCTGGTCGGTGCCCCGCCCGGATACGTCGGGTACGACGAGGCCGGGCAGCTGACCGAGGCGGTGCGCCGGCGGCCATACAGCGTGGTGCTGTTGGACGAGGTCGAGAAGGCGCACCCCGACGTGTTCAACATCCTGCTGCAGGTGCTGGACGACGGCCGGCTGACCGACGGCCAGGGCCGCACGGTGAGCTTCAAGAACACCGTGGTGATCATGACCAGCAACATCGGCTCGGACCTGATCGACGGATCGCGGCGCAGCGTCGGCTTCGACACCGGCTCCTCCGCCGACGCCGCCTTCCGGGACCAGCTCGACCGGCGTCTCCGGGAACAGTTCCGGCCGGAGTTCGTCAACCGGATCGACGAGATCATCGTCTTCCGCCGGTTGGAGAGCGAGCAGTTGCGGCAGATCACCGAGATGCTGCTGGGCGAGACCCGGCAGCGGCTGGCCGCGCAGGACATCTCGCTGAAGGTGACCACGGCGGCGGTCGACTGGCTGGCCGAGCGGGGCTACCAGCCCGAGTTCGGGGCGCGTCCGCTGCGCCGGACCATCCAGCGTGAGCTGGACAACCGGCTCTCCCGGATGCTGCTGGCGGCCGATCTGGCCCCGGGCCGCACGGTCACCGCCGACGTGGTCGACGGGAAGCTCACGCTGACCGCCGCCAGCCCGGCCCCGGCCGCGGCCTGATTCGCGGGTTGCGCCGGTGATGCGCCGGTGTGCTCAGAGCCGTTCTGAGCACACGGGTGCATCACCTCACGCGGAGGCCCCGGCCGCGGCCTGATTCCCGGGTCGCGCCGATGATGCGCCGGTGTGCTCAGAGCCGTTCTGAGCACACGGGTGCATCACCCTCGCGCGGCGGCGAGCGGGTTGCCGCGCGAGGCGCTTCTCAGGCGGCGGCGAGCGTGTTACTGCCGAGGTGCGGGAACGCGCGGATCCAGTCGACGTAACGGGGATTGCGGGCGACGACCTCCTCGTAGGCGTCGACCGCCATCCCGATCAGCCGGGGCGCGACCCGGGCGGCGGGTGAGTCGGGATGCCACCCGAGCACCTGCCGCCAGCGCACCGGCGCCCCGGCCAGCGGCCGGTGGGTGAGTCCGGTGGACGCGCGGAAGGTGGGCTGACACAGCCCCAGCGCGACGCCGGACTCGACCATGTCCACCACCCCGCGGATGTCGGTCTCCAGGCAGCGCTTCTGGGTGAATCCGGCCCGCGCGCAGGCGGCCGCGAAACAATCGGCGAAACATCCGTCGCCGGTGCCGGCCGCCCACTCCTCGTCGGCCAGCTCGGCCAGGTCGATCTCGTCGCCCTTGGCGAACGGCGAGTCCTCCTGCATCAGCACGCAGACGCCGTCCACCGCGACGGTCTGCCAGACCAGCCCGTAGTCGGCCGACGGCATCGCATCGCCGCACACGCCGACCTGGGCGAAGTCGAGCTTCCCGTCGCGGACCATGTTGGCCAGCTCCTCCACGTAGTACGACGCGTGGGTGGAGATCTGTGCCTCGGGCTGTGCCTCGGACAGCCGGTTGACCAGCCCGCCGATCACCGGACCGCCGACCTGGCCGATTCGATAGCGGCTCATCGTGTCGTCGCTGCCGGCGCCGGCGAGCCGGGCGGCCTCGTCCTGCAGCCCCTTCATGGCCGGCAGGAGCACCCGGGCGCGGGAGAGCACCAGTTCGCCCAGCGCGGTCGGGCGTGCGCCGCGCCGGTCCCGTTCGAACAGTGGTCCGCCGAGCGTGCGTTCGATCCGTTGCAACTGCGCGGTGAGAGCGGGCTGGGCGAGCCCGAGCTGGGACGCCGCCTTGGTCACGCTGCCCGTCTCGGCGATCGCGCAGACCACCTTCAGATGCCGCAGCTCCAGGTTCATAGCGTGACGGTAGGACGTTCGCGGGATCCCGGCTAGACCTTCGGTCAGCCAAAGATCCCCCATATGTTGCTATCGGGTTAATTCGAAGATTGTTCGCGACCTATCTTGAGCTGCGCGCGCCGAGTAAAGCCGCGTGATCTCCACCGTCGCGAACAATCTTCACCGAGTCGGGTCGATCTAGAGGTCACGGGCGTAGGTTGTGCGCCTGGTCACAGCGTCGCGGGCCTTGTCGACGACGGCCACGACCGGATCGACCACTTTGTTCCACGGCGGGCGGGCCGGCGTACCCGGATGGGGCCTGGTCGGTGCCGCCTCCTCGGCCGTCTCGACCCGGTTCCCGATCCGGATCAGATCCTCGATCGGGGCCATCTGGGTGAGCAACGGCAACAGCTCCTCGGCGTCCGCCCGTACGTGCCGGGCCACCGCCTCGCTCACCGCCGCGGCCGCCGCCTCGAAGTCGGGATCATCCGGTCCGGCCCGATCCAGGCGTTGCAGCGTCACGAGCAGATCGTGGTCCTCGGCCAGCTCGCGGTCGGCCAGCCGGTCGCCGTCGGGCACCACCTTGCGCACCGCCGGATAGAGATACTGCTCCTCGGCCGACAGGTGCCGGGACAGCTCGGCCACCAGAGCCTGGGCGTACCGGCCGCGGTCCGGCCCGGGCGGGAGCTCGGCCAGCTCGAGCAGCTCGCGGTGCTGTTCGGCGAGCACGTCGACGACGTTGCGGCCGGTCGTCTCGCCGCCGACCGGCGGCAGCGGGGGCAGATTCAGCGCGGACACGGCCGCGCAGGTACCCGTCGCGATGATCGGCGAAACAACTCCCTGGTATGAAGGGCAGATGACCGACACCGCTGTCGACGAGGTCGTGAGCCTCTGCCAGGACCTGCTGCGGATCGACACCAGCAACACCGGTGACCCGCGCACCACGGTCGGCGAACGCGTGGCCGCCGAATACGTCGCGGAGAAGCTCACCGAGGTCGGCGTCGAGGTGGTCATCCACGAGTCGGCGCCGAAACGGGCCAACCTGGTCGCCCGCATCCCCGGCGCCGACCGGTCCCGTGGCGCGCTGCTGGTGCACGGTCACCTCGACGTGGTCCCGGCCGACGCGAGCGAGTGGTCGGTGCCGCCGTTCTCCGGCGAGGAGAAGGACGGCTACCTGTGGGGCCGCGGCGCGATCGACATGAAGGACTTCGACGCGATGATGCTCGCGGTGGTCCGCGACTGGCAACGCACCGGCGTCGTCCCGCCACGCGACATCGTGCTCGCCTTCACCGCCGACGAGGAGGCGGGCATGACCTACGGCTCGCAGTTCCTCGTCCGCGAGCACGCCGACCTGCTGTCCGGCTGCACCGAGGCGATCGGCGAGGTCGGCGGCTTCTCCTACACGGTCAACGACGACCTGCGGCTCTACCTGGTCGAGACGGCCGAGAAGGGGATCAACTGGCTGCGGCTGCACGCCAAGGGGCGCCCCGGCCACGGCTCGTTCGTGCACGACGACAACGCGGTCACCGCCGTGGCCGAGGCGGTCGCCGCGGTCGGCCGGCACCGGTTCCCGATGGTCGTCACGCCGACCGTGCGGACCTTCCTGGAGCAGGTGTCGGACGCGCTGGGCATCGAGTTCGACCCGGACGAGCCCGAGCTGACCATCGCCAAGCTGGGCCCGATCGCCAACCTGATCGGCGCGACGCTGCGCAACACGGCCAACCCGACCCGGCTCGAGGCGGGCTACAAGGACAACGTGATCCCCGGCAAGGCGTCGGCCACGATCGACTGCCGGACCCTGCCCGGCCAGGCCGAGATCTTCCTCGAGCAGTTGCGCGGGGTGATCGGCCCGGACATCGAGATCGAGCATCTGCAGCAGCAGGCCGCGCTCGAGACCGGCTTCGACGGTGCGCTGGTCGAGGCGATGAGCGACGCGCTGCGCGCGGAGGACCCGGGCGCGCGGGCGGTTCCCTACATGCTTTCGGGGGGTACGGACGCCAAGGCGTTCACCACGCTCGGCATCCGCTGCTTCGGGTTCGCCCCGCTCAAGCTCCCGCCCGACCTCGCTTTCTCGTCGCTGTTCCACGGCATCGACGAGCGTGTGCCGGTCGAAGGACTAAGGTTCGGTGCGCGCGTGCTCGACCGGCTGTTGCGCAACAGCTGATTTGCTCCATCAGCCCGACCCACCCGAGAGGACCCCACACTGATGACCGACCGGATGGCGGACCTGGACGCCGCCCTGGACCGCGTGGTCGATGCCGCCCGCGCGCACCTGGCCGCGGTCAAGGCCGCCGAGGGACGCATCGACGACGACGGCGTCTGGCAGGCGTACGTGGCGCTCAACAACGCCTCGTTCGCCTACGACGAGCAGTTGCTGGACGCTTTCGGCGAGGTGACGCCGTGGGACGTCGAGTCGATCGACCCGGACGAGGCCGACCAGCGCTTCGGCCTCGGCGTGGGCGGGCTGGACGGCGCCGAACCGGCCGACGGCTACCAGCAGGTGATCTCGGTGCGGCAACGCCGCGACTACCGCGTGCCCAGCGTGTCGGCCCTGCTCCGGGTGGCCGGCGCGGCCCGCCGCAGCGCGGTACCGGACGACGAGGACGCGGAACCGATCGAGTCGGTCGGCGAGGCCGTGCTCGAGCTGCTGCAGTCCGGTGACGGGTCGCTGAGCTCGCTCGACGTGCCCGAACTGGAGCCGCTGGACGGCCTGATCACGGTCAGCGAGACGGCCAAGCCCCTCGATCTGGAGGCGTACGAGGACAGCGATGGCGCCGGGCCGTTCACGCCGGGCGCGGACGACCTACTCGTCGGCCGTCTCGACGAGCACCCGTACCTCCCCGACGAGGACGAGCAGTAGGGCCTAGTACGAAAGACCCGGCTGGGGGGTGTCCCGCACCTTGCGGCGGAGCATCACCTGCCGGGTCCCGTCGGCGAAGAGCTGCACCCGGGCGAGCTCCCACCCGGAGAACTCGGCCTGGATGGCCAGCTGCGCCGCAGCGGTCAGACGATCGACATTCGACGGCAACCGTAGCGGCGCGTACTCGTAGTCCATGCGATCTAATATGCGCCGGGCTTCCGTTCAGTGGTAGCCCTGGGCGGTATCCCGGGCCCCGGACACCGCCCAGGGCCACCACTGGCCGGGGAACTGCGGGGGACGGTCAGGGCGCGATGAAGCCGGAGCGGTAGGCGACCACGACGGCCCGGGTACGGTCACGGACGCCGAGCTTGGCCAGAACATTGCCGACGTGCGTCTTCACCGTCTCCAGCCCGAGCACCAGGCGCGCCGCGATCTCGGCGTTGGACAGGCCCTCGGCCATCAGGCGCAGCACCTCGCCCTCGCGGTCGGTCAGGCGTACCCCGGGAAGTGGGTCCTGGGAAGAACCGTAGGCGGCCGCGAGCCTTCGCACTGCCGCCGGGAACAGCAGGGACTCCCCGCGGGCGACGACGCGCACGGCCTCCACGATGTGCTCCGGCCGGGAGCGTTTGAGCAGGAAGCCGCCGGCGCCCGCGCGCAGCGCCTCGTACACGTACTCGTCGTTCTCGAAGGTGGTGACGACCAGCACGCGCGGCGGCCGGTCGAGGCGCTCGTGCAGCAGCCGGGTGGCCTGGATGCCGTCCAGGCGGGGCATGCGTACGTCCATCAGCACGACGTCCGGCCGCAGCTCGACCACGGCCGGGACCACCTCGGCGCCGTCGCCGGCCTCGCCGACCACGTCGATGCCGTCCGACGCGTCCAGGATGGCCCGCAGCCCGGCCCGGATCAGGGCGTCGTCGTCAACGATCAGCACCGAGGTCACGCGGCAGTCTGGCACGCACCACCCACTCGTCGCCGCGCCGCCCGGTCTCGACCGTGCCGCCGGCCAGCGTGACCCGCTCGCGCATCCCCGTGAGCCCCCGCCCGTCGCGGCCGGGTGGCTCGTCGTCACAGGGGTTGCGGACCTCGATCTCGATCATCTCGGCGGCGGTGATCCGGACGACGACCGTGCCGGAGCCGTGTTTGGCCGCGTTCGTCAGGCTCTCCTGCACCATCCGGAACGCCTCCCGGGGCAGGTGATCGCCGATGGCCAGGTCGGCGTCGACCGCGATGCCGCCCGCCCGGACGTCGGCCAGCAGTCTCTCCACCTCGGCCCGCGCGGCCGGCCTGTGCACGAACCCGGCGTCGTCGGCGCGGAGCACGCCGAGCACGTGGTCGAGGTCGTCCATGGCCGAGCGGCCGAGTTCCTCGATCGCCTCCAGGGCGCGCCGGGCGAACTCCGGGTCCCGGTCGAACACCGCCCGCGCCGCGCCCGCCTGCAACGTCGTCGCGGTCAGGGCGTGGCCGACCGAGTCGTGCAGCTCGCGGGCCAGCCGGTTGCGCTCGGCCAGCCGCCGCTCCCGGTCCTCCACCGCGGCCATCCGCTCGGCCGGGGAGGGGCCGAGCAGCACCGGTGCCATGGTGGCGGCCAGCGCGCCGAGGCCGGCCGTCGCGTACGCCGTACCGACCAGCATCAGCGCCCCCACCAGCGCCCACCACCAGCGGCCGAAGCCGGCCCACACACCCAGCCCGGTGCCGCCGGCCAGCGCCGACGAGGCCAGCGGCACCGCCGCCATCAGCGCCACACCGATCGCCGCGCCCACGGCCAGGTGCACCGCGAACCACAGGGCCGAGCGCAGCCTGGTCTCCAGCGCCGGGCGCCCGGGCGGCGGCAGGTCGACCCGCAGCAGCGCCCGCGCGGCGGCGATCTCCAGCTCCCGGGTCCCGCTCAAGAACGGCGGCACCAGCGCGACCCCACCCGCCACCACGGTCACCAGCAGCACCGTGCCGCGGGTGCCGGGCGCGGTCACCAGCAGCCGCCCGAGCACCACGAACAGCAGCAGGTAGGGGAGCAGGATGACCGCGCCGAGCAGCAGGAACACCGCCCGCCGGTAGGTGCTCGCGCGCAGCGGGGCGAGCAGCGCGCGCCGGATCATCCCTCGCGCTCGGGGTACCCGACCTCGATCGCCGACACGTCGTCGAGGGCCCTGGCGATCTCGGCCGGCAGCGTCAGTTCCTCGCTGAGCAGGGCACCCTGCAGCTGGCCGGCGGTGCGGGCGCCCAGGATCGGCGCGGTCACCCCGGGGCGGTCGCGCAGCCAGGCCAGCGCCACCTCGATCGGCGACACGCCCAGACCGCGGGCGGCCGTGGCCACCGACTCGACGATGCTGGAGCTACGCGGCTCGAGGTAGGGCTGGACAAACGCGGTCAGGTGCTCGGAGGCGGCCCGTGAGTCGAGCGGGCGCCCGTCCCGGTATTTGCCGGTCAGCACGCCCCGGCCCAGCGGCGACCAGGCCAGCAGCCCGAACCCCATGGCCGCCGCGGCCGGCAGCAGTTCACGCTCGATGCCCCGCTCCAGCAGGGAGTACTCCATCTGGGCGGCCACGATCGGGGCCCGGCCCGGGTACGCCGCCTGCCACGCCGCCGCCCGCGCGGTCTGCCACGCGGCGAAGTTGGACACCCCCACGTACCGGGCCTTTCCGCTGGTCACCGCGTGATCCAGGGCGGCCAGGGTTTCCTCCAGCGGGGTCTGCGGGTCGTAGCCGTGCACCTGCCACAGGTCGACGTGGTCGGTGCCGAGCCGGCGCAGCGAGCCCTCCAGCGAGCGCAGCAGGTGCCCGCGTGAGCCGTCTCGCCGGCGCCAGCCGCCCGGGGTCAGCCCGGCCTTGGTCGCGATCAGCACCTCGTCGCGGGGGACCAGCTGTTCGAGCAGGGCGCCGATGACCGACTCGGCGTCGCCGTCGCCGTACACGTCGGCGGTGTCCAGCAGCGTGCCGCCCGCGTCCAGGAAGAATTTGAGCTGGGCGGCCGCGTCGTCCGGGTCGGTGTCCCGGCCCCACGTCATGGTGCCGAGCGCGAGCCGCGAGACCGCCAGCCCGCTTCGGCCGAGCGGTCGCTGTTGCATGCGTGAACCATATTCAGACTTCCCGGTCCGCGACATCCCACGCCGCGTCGGTTACCGGACCGAGATGGCCGGTCACCGGGTCAGTAGGCTCGACCGGAGATTTCCCCACTGTTTCGGGAGGGCGCGTGCGGCTCGGACTCAACCTCGGCTATCAGGCGGCGTGGACCACGCCGGCCGACCATCTCGCGCTCGCGCGGGAGGCAGACCGGCTCGGCTTCTCGGTGGTGTGGGCGGCCGAGGCGTACGGATCGGACTCGCCGTCGACGCTGGCCTGGATCGCCGGCCAGACGCAGAACATCGACCTGGGCGCGGCGGTGATGCAGATCCCGGCCCGAACGCCCGCCGCCACCGCGATGACCGCCACCACGATCGACGCGCTCTCCGGCGGGCGGTTCCGGCTCGGGCTGGGCGTGTCCGGGCCGCAGGTGTCGGAGGGCTGGCACGGCGTACGCTTCGCGAAACCGCTCGGCCGCACCCGTGAGTACGTCGACATCGTGAAGCTGGCCATCGCCCGCAAGCCGGTGCAGTACGACGGCGAGCACTTCACCCTGCCGCTGCCCGACGGCGCGGGCAAGGCGCTGCGGCTGGGCTTCCACCCGCCGCGCGACCACATCCCGATCTACCTGGCCGCGGTGGGGCCGAAAAATCTGGAACTGGCCGGCGAGATCGCGGACGGCTGGCTGGCCATCTTCTTCGACCCGCGGACGGCCGGCGACCACCTGCGGCACATCGAGGCCGGCCGCGACAAGACCGGTCAGGGGCTGGCCGGCTTCGACGTCGCCCCGAGCGTGCCGGTGGCGATCGGTGACGACGTCGCCTCCTGTGCCGACGTGATCCGGCCGTACTCCGCGCTCTATGTCGGTGGCATGGGCAGCCGCGAGCAGAACTTCTACAACCGGCTGGCCATCCGGATGGGCTTCGCCGACGCCGCCAAGCAGGTCCAGGACCTCTACCTCGACCGCAAGATCAGGGAGGCCGCGGCGGCCGTGCCGCAGGAGTTCATCGAGCGCACCGCCCTGGTCGGCCCGCGCCCGGTGATCGTCGAGCGGATCCGGGAGTACGCCGCGGCCGGCGTCACCACGCTGTCGGTCAGCCCGTACGTCGGTGACCTGAAGTCCGGTCTGGACACCCTGCGCGTGGTGGCCGAGGCGTTCGACTCGGCCGGGGTGGCGTCCTAGTGGCCACCGTCCTGCTCATGCGGCACGGCCGGACCACCGCCAACGCGAGCGGTGGCCTGGCCGGCCGGCAGCCGGTCGAGCTCGACGACACCGGGCGCGCGCAGGCCGAGCGGGCGGGTGACCGGCTGCGGGCGTTGCCGCTGGTCAAGGTGGTTACCAGCCCGCTCATCCGGTGCCGGCAGACGCTCGAGCTGGCCCTTCCGGACGCCAAACCGGTCGAGGACGAGGGCCTGATCGAGTGCGGGTACGGCGACTGGGAGGGCCGGCCGCTCAAGGAACTGGCCCAGGACCCGCTGTGGCCGGTGGTGCAGCAGCATCCCAGCGCGGCGGTGTTCCCGAACGGCGAGGCGATGGCCGCGATGTCGGCCCGGGCGGTGGCCGCGATGCGCCGCTGGGACGCCGCGGTCAACGCCGAGTACGGCCCGGAGGCGCTGTGGCTGGCGTGCAGCCACGGCGATGTGATCAAGGCCATCGTGGCCGATGCCATGGGCCTGCACCTGGACGAGTTCCAGCGGATCGTGGCCGACCCGGCGTCGATCAGCGTGATCCGGTACACGCCGACCCGCCCGTTCCTCGTGCGCCTCAACGACACCAGTGACCTGACCAGCCTGATCCCGCCGGCCGAGGCGGCGTCGTCGAGCGACGCGGCGGTCGGCGGCGGCGCGGGTGGCGGTGGCAACTCCGTGTAATCGAACGTTCTCGCAGCGTATGGCCCAGTTGCGCCCTCGGCGAACCACCCCGGTGCACTGCGCGCTCACGCCGTGGGGCGGATAGGGTTTTCGTATGACCCACCAGGTGCATGCCTTCGAGCCGCCGGAGCGGTTCGTCGCCGGTACGGTCGGCGAGCCGGGTGACCGCACCTTCTTCCTGCAGGCCCGCGGTGGCGGCCGGGTGATCAGCGTCGCGCTGGAAAAGGTGCAGGTGTCGCTCCTCGCCGAAAAGCTGGAGGAGCTGCTCACCGAGGCCAGCCGCCGGTTCGGTGTCGACCTGCCCGAGGTTCCGGCGCTGGCCACGCACGACAACGAGCCGCTGGACACCCCCGTCGACGAGGAGTTCCGGGTCGGCACGCTCGGGCTGGCCTTCGACGTCGACACCACCACGGTGGTGATCGAGGCGATCGAGGCCGGCGAGGGTGAGGCCGAGGTCGACCTGGGCGCCGAGGACGAGGACGTCGCGGACGACGACGAGGACGAGGACGAGCCCGACGACGACCTCGACCGGCTGCGGGTCCGGTTGACTCCCGAGGCGACCCGCGCGTTCATCGACCGCGCCCGCCGTGTGGTCGCCGCCGGCCGCCCGCCGTGCCCGCTGTGCGGCCAGCCGCTCGACCCGGCCGGCCACCTCTGCCCCCGGCACAACGGCTATCACCGGTGACGATCTCGGTGCTGCCCGAGGACGACGCCGTCGAGCTTCTGACCCGCGGCGAGATGGAGCTCGAGGGCCGGCTGGTCGACGCGTCCAACACCACGCTGCGCGCCGAGATCACCCTCGACGGCCTGACCCGGCGTTGCGTCTACAAGCCGGTGCGCGGTGAGCGGCCGCTGTGGGACTTCCCCGACGGCACGCTGGCCGGTCGCGAGGTCTCGGCCTATCTGGTGTCCCAGGCGACCGGCTGGGGCCTGGTCCCGCCGACGATCCTGCGCGACGGCCCGCTCGGTGTGGGCGCCTGCCAGCTCTGGATCGACGAGCCCGAGGACGCGTCGGCGCTGATCGGGTTCGTGCCGGCCTACGACATCCCCGAGGGCTGGCTGGCCGTGGCCTCGGCCCGCGACGACGACGGCGACGCCTACGCCCTGGCCCATGCCGACGATCCCCGGCTGGCCCGGCTGGCCGTCCTCGACGCGGTCATCAACAACGCCGACCGCAAGGGCGGCCACGTCCTGTACGCCCCCGAGAGCCGCGTCTACGGCGTCGACCACGGCGTGTCCTTCCACGTGGAGAACAAGCTGCGCACGGTCCTCTGGGGCTGGACCGGCAAGCCCCTCCCCGACGAGGCCACCGACGTCCTGCGGTCGCTGCAGTCGGCGTTGTCGGGCGGGCTCGGCGAGACGCTGGAGGAACACCTCACCCTCTCCGAGGTGCAGCATGTACGCCTCCGCGTGAAGCGCCTCCTGCGCGCCTCGAAGTTCCCGCAGCCTCCGACCGACTGGCCCGCCGTCCCCTGGCCGCCGGTCTGACGGTTTTCGAGGGTGACCCATCACGCACGTGGAGCGAAGCGACCTCGGCGGGAGTGCCCTGTGTCAACCGGTTGGTGGGGTTGGGTTGAGCAGGGTTTGCAGGGCGCGGTGTTCGGCTGGGTTGTAGGGGGT
>NZ_JBICSP010000037.1:0-18919 GCF_043197135.1 Actinoplanes sp. NPDC049265
GCGGCCGGGTGAACACATTCGCCCCCGGACCCGGCTGCATACCGGGCTGACCGAACTGGTTCGGCGGCTGACCGAACTGGTTCGGCGGCTGACCGAACTGGTTCGGCGGCTGACCGTAGGCCTGCTGAGCAAAGCCAGGCGGCGGCACATACGCGTATGGATCCAGAGCCTGCTGAGGATAGATAACCGGCGCGGTATACGGAGCATGCTGCGGAGGCCGATGGGGATACAACTGCGGCGGCGCACCCATGAAAGCCGGCATAGAACCCGGAGGAGGACCAAAACCACTCTGCGCGCCGAAAGGCGGCATCGCGGTCGGTTCGCTGACCGACAACGCCTGAAAATCGTTGGTGACACTCGGCAGCGACGGCGCCGGGCCTCGACGACGAGGCGGCGGATCGTCATACAGGTCATCGTGGGACGTCGGCGAGAACCGAGCCTGCACCGGCGGCCGGGAGACCGAGGGACCCGCCACCGTGGGCACCGACCCCGATGCACCGCCCGGAACGCTGGCCCCGCCTTCAGTGACCGGCAAGGCCTTCCGCGGCCGGCCACGCTTCTTCGGCTCCAGCTCGGGCGGGATGGGCTCACCAGCCTTCCGGCGCCTCTCCCGCTCCCGGAAATCCTTACCCGCCTGAGCGTCCTGTTCGCGCTTTCGCGCCTTGCGTTCTGCCTCGGTCATCGGCTGGCTGGGGCCGGCCTGCCGCCGCTGAAGATCAGGCGGTACCTCCTCGTGGGCGGCTTCCAGCCTCCGCCGCACCCGGCGGCGTTCGTCCCGCTGCCGGGCATTCTCGCGTTTGCTGAGCTCGTCCGAATCCAGATCCGAGTCCGGCCGCGCCTGACCGCGCCGTTGCAGCACCGGCGGCACATCCAACACGGCTTCCTCGAGTAGGGCACGCGCCACCGACCGTTGCTGCGATGTCATGGTCGGGGCACGTCGCACCAGATCGGCCACATCAATCTCAGGCCGTACGCCGCTTCTCTCCGGCCGGGTTCGCGCCCGTTTTTCTAGCTCAGGCGGTATGGTCAAACCGGCGCCGATAATACTGGCCCGTGCTCTCGACCGCTGCTGCGAGGTCATGGTGGACGAACGTTCCACCAGGTCAGCAACATCGACCTCACGTCGGGGCTCCGGATCGGCCGCTCGGGCCGGACCGCTCGACCGCAGTCCCCACGGCTTCTGCCGCTGCAGGTTCTCCGGAACGTCCGCGCGAACGTCTTCGAGCCGGTTCCGCTCTCGCTCCCGCCATTTGCGCTGTCTTTCACGCTCGAGCGCTTCCAGTTGCGCCGGGGTCCGTTCAACGTCCTCCGCCGGCATTTCCCGCTTCCTGCGGGCTCGCTCCGGCCACTCCTCCTGCGGAACATCCCGACTCTCGAGATCAATCCTCAGTTTGCTGTCAGCTCGATATTGTCCTTGTTTCTGACGCCGCAAGAGCCCTTTTTCGGTCAAATCAGAGGCTGGATGTGGCCTCCGAATACGCCGCTGAAGGTCAGCCGGTACCTCCTGATGAGTGTTCTCCAAGTCGCGCCGGTCCTGGTACCGATCCCAGCCGCTCTTCGTCTTGGCCCTGCGGTCCGCCTCACGTTCCTCCTCGGTCAGCCTGGGCCGCGGAGCCCTCTGAACACTCTCCGGACGCCTGTTCGCCGGACGTGTGGAGGATCCAGCGCCTCGCCCTCGCTCATCGTCGGAATCGCCGAAATCAAGTTCGGTAAGGCCTTGGCTTCGGCCCGACGGCCCACTCCTCGAAGGCCCTGCCGCCCCCTGGCGACGCCGCATGGCCTCCTCTTCAAGATAGACAGCGATCCCGAAAAGCTCTTCCGGCAGCCGGTCCCAAGAATCGAGAACATAGGTTTGTTCATCATTGGCCAGCGCTGCAAGGACACTTCCTTCCTGGCTGACCAGTCGACGCAACCGATCGTGGTTATACAACTGAGACGAATCAATGACGAACCGATGGTCCGGCAACTGCAAGATATTGACCTGCACAGGATCCGTACCGGGCAGCGCATCGACATCAAGAGCATCAGCCACCATCTGACCGATGTGAGGCAACGCCATATCGGGCAATAGTTCCCGCAGGGCGGTGTACGCCATGTCGTAGGCGTTGACCGCCGCCATCACCGATCCACGGACAGCCGGGTCGATCCTCGACATCGACGAGGTGAACCAGCGCCACTGCGCCGGGCCCTGACCACCGAATCGGGCGCCGATGATCGGACCCAAATCCGCGGTCAACCCTTGCAGACCGGTGACCAACCGGCCGATAGCGTCGTCATCGGCGGCGTGCACCGCGTTCAGGATCGCGGGCACGGCCGGCAACGGAGGCAACGGCTTTCCGCCGGGGTCCAGGCGCAGGGCCTTGACGCCGGGTTGATCGATCGCGACGGCCCGCGGGTCGTCCTCCTCCGCGAACGCCTCCAGGTCGATCAGGTCTGGGTCACGGGCGTCGATCCAGCCCAGGGTCCGCCACTCGTCGCTCTTGGACCACAACCAGAAGGGGTGGCTGGGCTCACCGTTCACCGGCGGAGGCTGGAGAAGAGCCATGGCGCCGGGGCTGTCCATGAGCCAGTCGCGGAGCGCCTCCACGTCCGTCAACGGTTCCAGCTTGCCGTTGAGGACGCGTTCGACGTCGCCGAGGTTCAGCGTGGGGGGATGGACCTCGGTCAGCCCGGGCAGGTTTCCCGCTCGGCCCTGATACGCCGGGAAGATCAGGTACGAACGCAGCACCGAATCGCTGTAGGACATGTCGCCGGCATGCTCCGGAGCGGTGGCGCCGAAGAGTTGGCGGAGTCGCGACGCGGACGGGGACGGACCGCCGGCCGCAGACCTGATCGACTGGGCGACGTGACGCACGGCTTGCACGGCCGGCCCGGTCGGCTCGGGTGCGGCGGTTTCCCCCGCACCCCGCTGCTGTCCGAGGCCACGGCTCGGCGACTCGTCATAGGCGAGGGTGTCGCCGGGATAGGTCCGGCGTGCATCGGCGCTGCTCTCGATCAACCGATCGTTGAACCGCACGGTCACATCGGCGCCGTCGCTGCCGATGACGATGCTGCCGGCGGGAAGGAGGTGCGCAAGCTCGAAGAATCCGACGATCGGACCGCTGACCACCTGACGCTCGGGCATGTCGGCCATCGCGCGCCCGGTGTCGATGGCCCAGCTGCGAATCAGGTCGGGCGTGATCCGTTCCGGGTCCTCGAGAACCTCTCGGTAAGGCAGCTGCGTTCCCATTCTCCGGGGGTCGTAGACATCGCTCAGCGACATCTTCGTTCCGGCATGGCCATACCGTGCCGGAGCGGTGCCGGCGATCAGATCCGGGTCGAGGACGACGGCCGGTCCATTGGGAGTGGGCACGGCGGTGAAGCTGCCGCTGGGCAGGTGATGTGCCGCCTCGAACCGCGAGATCAACTCAGGCGGCTGAACGTCGAGCAGGCCGAGATTCTCGGCCCAGCGCGTGACGACGATCGGGTTCGCCAGCCCCGGGTTCCAGAGGATTTCCTGGAACGGCACATCCGGACCGATGTTCGCTTCGGTCAGCAGCGAATGCACCACGGGAGGGCCGGCGCCGTCCACCTGGGCGTGCTGGAGCACACGTTCATAGGCAGCCAGGACTCTTGCCGCCGTTCCGGCCTCGGCCGACGACGCGCCTTCCATCGCACGGGTGGCTGAGATGACGTCCTGCCAGTGCTGCCAGAGTTCAGGACTCTGCTCCGACCGGGCCAGCCGGTCATCCCAGCCGGCGAGGCTCCGCACCAGGAGATGGCGCAGCTGGTCCAGTTCCTGCTGTCCAGCGTTCGACAAGCGTGCCTGCCAGCTGTGAGCAGCGAATGGTCCCGCCAGCGGATCCGGCTCGGCCGGTTGCCCATCGGGCAGCTCCGGGTTCGGGCCGGACGTGGCCCCGCTGCTCGGCCCGACGCCAGGATCGGCCTCGCTCACCCGGAACCCCGACAGGGCGATGCCGAGGTCGCCACCCGCGACGGGCTCGATACCGAGGGCGAAGCTGGGGTCGAAGCCCAGGTCGAAGTCGAGGTTCGGATCGAATCCCAGGCCGAGGTTGGGGTCGAAGCCCAGGTCGAAGTCGAGGTTCGGATCGAATCCCAGGCCGAGGTTGGGGTCGAAGCCCAAGTTCAGGTCGAGGCCGAAGTCCATCCCGAAGTCCGGCAGTTGCCCGAAGGCGGGGTATTGAAGCTGGCCGGCGCCGGCCGCCGGCAGGCGGCCTTCGAGTGAAAGCCCGAATTGCTCGGCCTCCGACCGCTCGACGAGAGTGGTGCCGATCAGCGCGTGGTCGAACAGGATCTGCCCGGCTTCGGGGTGATTGAGGAGGATGCTGTTGCGGGGCAGCCGGTGCGCGTCCTCGAAATAATCGACCAGGTCGCGAGGCAACACAGGCCCCGCATCCTCGAGAAAGTTGTTGTCGACGCCCCATTGCTGAATGAGCGCCGGCGTGGTGCGTGTCGGGTCGGCCAGGATCTCGCGATAGGGCAGGTCGGTTGCGTCCGCCGGTCGGGGCAGCCGGTGTGCCGGCGTCGGCATCGTTTCGCCCGACCGTACGGTCTGCAGGCGTTGCTGCTCCGTGGCATCGATCGACGCCTGGTCGAGCGAGACCTTGGTCGGGCTGGTCCGGTCGTAGGTAACGCT
This sequence comes from Actinoplanes sp. NPDC049265, assembly GCF_043197135.1. Lineage (NCBI taxonomy): Bacteria > Bacillati > Actinomycetota > Actinomycetes > Micromonosporales > Micromonosporaceae > Actinoplanes > Actinoplanes sp. NPDC049265. Next base: position 4,637 of record NZ_JBICSP010000037.1, read on the forward strand.
GCCCGGTGGCAGATGATGCGCCGCCTCGTAGGCTCTGATCAGGGCCGGACTGACATTGCTGGTCTGCGGTCGCAGGTGGTTGTTGTCCAGGCCCCAGCGGCGTACCAGGGCCAGGGTCGTGATTGAGGGGTTCTCGAGAACTTGCCGATACGGCACGTGCGTCTTCGGTCCGAAGGGCGCGGGCCGCATCGGCACATCGAGGAGGTCGGCGGCCTGCCCCGCTTGTTGCCGTTGTGGCTCGGCGGCGGCGATCGCGGCCAGGTCGAGGGAGACCTTGCTCTCGCTGTCCTTGTCGTAGTTGACGCTTCGCAGCGGCAGGTGGTGCGCGGCTTCGTAACGCCTGATGAGCCGGGGGCTGAGATGGGTGGTTGTGGCCTGCAGCTGGTTGTTGGCGTGCGCCCAATGCCGGATCAGGGCCAACGTGGTGATCGACGGGTCGGCGAGGACCTGCCGGTAGGGCGTATTCGTTCCCGGCCTTCCGGGAGCAGCCGGAATCGCCCGCAACGGCAGCTCCCGGGTGGCCTCGAACTGGAGAGCATGCTGCCGTTGCGGCTCCGAGGCGGTGATCGAGGCCGGATCGACCGCGACCTTTTCCGGTCTGGTGTTGTCCGGGGTGACACTCTCCGGTGGCAGCCGGTGTGCGGTCTCGTAGCTCCGGATGAGCGCGTCACTGACCGTCGAGGTCTTGGCCTGGAGGTGATTGTTGTCCAGACCCCACCGACGGATCAGCGCCAGCGTGGTGATCGATGGCTCCTCGAGAACCTGCTGGTACGGCGTGTTCGTCCGGGCCGCGGCCGGTGTGCGGCCCATGGGCACCGCATAGGCCTTCGGCACCGGCAGGGTTTCGGCCGATTCGAGGGCGGCCGCGCGCTGTTCCCGGTTGGTGTCGACCAGCGCCGGGTTCAGACTGACCGGGCCCTTACCCGCGTAGATGATTGTGCCGGGCGGCAGGAAGTGTGCCTTCTCGAAGTCCCCGATCAGCGTCTTGGTGAGAATGTGGCGCTTGTCGGTGAAGTGTCTGTTGTCGAGTCCCCACTGGCGGATGAGCGCCGCCTTCGACTCGACGAGCCAGGGATCTTCGAGTACCTCTCGATAGGGCGTATGAGTAGCTTCTGGGGGCAGGCCCGATGCCCTCAATCTTGGGGCGGCCGATGTTCTTCCCTGGAGGGCGGCCGCGCGGGCGGCGGCGCTCCGCGCAATGAGGGATTCATCGGGCCGGACGACCGTTCGGCCGTCGTCGTCCCGGCCAAGCGTGAAGCTGCCTCGTTCCAGACTGTGTGCGTCCTCGAACGTCTTCACGAGTTTGGGCGTGACGGTGTCGTCGAGGGAATCGATGTGGTGGTTGTCGAAGTTCCATCGGCGGACGAGTTGCAGGCTCGTCATCTTCTTGGGGTCGGTCAGAACTTCCGCGTACGGAATGTTTGTCGGCTCGGCCGCCGGTTGGCGACGACGATTTCGCTTCGGTGCCGGGCCGGCATCGCTCTCCGGGGTGTCCCGCCGCCGGGACGACGACCGCCGCTCCGGAAGACCGGCGGCGTCGAGCAGACTGCCCGGCGGCGGCAGGGCGGGATTCGGATCCTCTCCGGGAGCCGGTGCGCTCAGGTTACGAACGTGCGTGTAACCCACCATGACGGCGTTGAGCCGCACGGCCGAGTCGTCCAGTCCGTCGATCATCCGGTTCAGGCCCCGCCATGCGGTGGCCAGCGGACCGTCCGCGTCCGGCGCCACCGAGGAGCCGAGGGACTCGCGCCAAGCGCGCACGTCCGTCCGCAGCAGATCGGCCAGCGCACTTAGGCGGTCCGGGCCCGCCTGGCCGATCCGGTCCTGGACGGTTCGGCTCGAGTCCGGCAACCGGAGCATGTTGACCTGCAGGACGTCCTGTCCGGCGGTTCCCTCGAAGCCGAGACCGGCGCTCACCACCTGTCCGACGTCGGGCAGCGTCAAATTCGACGACCGGTTCACCGCAGTACGCGCGAAGTCGTACGCGTTCACCGCCGCGAAAACCGACGCACGCTTGGTCGGATCGAGCGAGCCGACGGATGCCACGAACTGCTTCCACCGGGCCGGAGCATCGTCGCCGAACCGGGCCTCGATCTCCGGCTCCGACTGCGACAGCAGGGCCCGCAATCCCTCGGTCAACTGGCGGATCGACTCGTCGTCAGCGGTGTAAACGTCGGCCAGAACGCTGGCGATCGAACGGTTTCCGGTTACCGGAGCGTATTTCTTGGTCCAGATGAAGCCCAGGTTGCTGGAGTCGGCCAGCGACTCGGTCTCCCGGTGCGAGTGCGTGGTACGCGCCACCGCCACGGCCTTCAGATTGTCGGTCGCCTTCGAATGGAAGAGGCCGGCGCCGCGGGCATGCGATTCGGCCACCAGGTCCGTGGCCTTCGGGAGCTGGTCGAATTCGTCGGAGGTGAGGCCCCGTTCGTCGGCGAACGCCTCCAGCTGCCGATCCAGCAGATGGGTGACCTGGTCGCGCAGGTTGGCCGCGCGCCGCTGCGAGTCTTCCAGCGCTTCGGGATTGTCCAGCTCGGTCCGGCCGAACCTCTGCTTCAGCTCGCTGAGGTACCCGATCAGGCTGGAGCCGATCGCGCCCGCTTCGAGGTGCACCTGGGGCATGGCCGGCACCGGACCGCCGGCCTTCTCGATCTCCTTGCGCTCGATCACCTTGCGGGCGATGTCGGCCAAGAGCTCGTGCGACTGCGGACTCAGCTGGGGCTCGTCGCCGGTGCCGAAGTCGATGATGGAATGGCCCGCGGCCGGCGGATGCCACTGGAAGGGCTCGGTCGAGACCCACTTGTCGTGCTTGTCGTCCGAGAGAATCACATGGACATGGCTGTACTTGTTCGTACCGCCACCGGTGACTCCCATGGCCGGGAACCATTCCCAGCCGCCGTCGCTGTCCCGTACGAACAGGTAGTCGAACTCGTTCTGCATGCCCTTGAACGGCTGGTGCCAGGTACCGCGCACCTCGACCGCTCCGGACTCGATGTACGAGTTCCGGGTCAGGGTCCGCTTCTGGAGGGTGGCGGCGTCGACCTTCGAGGACGGGTCGACCTGCTCGGGCTGGAAGGTCCCGTTCTTGTCGAACTTGCCCCAGATCAGGCTGCCGTGGAAGTTCAGCGCCACCAGGTCGCCCTGCTCGCCGGTCTTCGCGGGGCGGTACGCCTGAATCTGGCGCCCGTAACGGTCCTGTCCGCCGACGAGCTGATCGGGAATGGGCTGGGGCGCCCGCGGTTTCGCCTTCGTCGGTTCGGGGCGTACGTTGTCGGCGGTCGACAAGCTACCGAGCTTGTCGACCAGCGCCATCATCTCCTTACCGGTGACGGTGAAGGCCGGCTTGATCGGCAGCGCTTCCAGCACGGCCCCGAGCAGCGGCTTGGCCAGCTGCGAAACGAGCGAACCAGCCCATCCGAACGGCGTGGCGCCGCCCTTGGCCGCCTGCTCGGTGGCCGTCTTCCAGAACCCGGCGTCGGAGAACTTGGCCTTGGTCTCCTCGATGAAGCCCTTCCACCCTCGCTTCATGATCTCTTCGGCCGCGGGCTTGGGCAGACCCTTGAGCTGCCGCTCGGCTTCCGCCAGGCGTTCGTCGATCCACTTGTCGAACATCGGGCCCAGTACCCCGGGCACCAGCGGCCAGGCCGGCCACACGTGGGCCCCGACCTCGATCGCCTCCAGCGTCAGCCGGAACATCGTCTTGGCCGTCTGATAGTGCGCGCGGGCCACCGTGAGCGGATCTTCGTCGTGGACGAGGAAGATCGCGGCGGCCGACTTGTCGCCCTGCTGCCGCTTGGCGTCCGCCACCTCGACCGCGCGCATCACGGCCGTGCGGGCGAGGTCGGTGAGCAGCGTGGTCGTGGCCGGCGCCCACCCCCATCCGGTGGGAGCGAGCGCCACACTCATGCCGCTGAGGCCGGAGTTGAGGACGTTCATCCACAGTCCGACCTTCTTCTTGAGATCGGTCTCCGTCGCCCCGGCGTTGGCTGAGGCGGCAAGCCACTCGATGGTCTGCTGAGTTTCACCGGACAGCTTCGTGGTGGTCTTGGTGAAGTCCTCCATCACGTCGACGAAGTCCTCGATCACCTTCTTGGCGTCAGGAACTCCCTCGCGGCTCGACCCGTACAGCAAGCGCAGGCTGGCCGCGTAGTCCTCCACCTTGTGGAGCTCGTGCCGCGCCTGTCCGTAGGCGGCGAGCGCCTGGAATCGATCCATGGGATGGTCGCGGAAGAGCGAATTGCGCGGGACTTCACGCATGACACCCTTCAGGAACCGACCGTCACCGATCTTGCGCTCGACCTGCGCCGTGGCCGTCACCAGCTCGCCTGCGTATCCGGCCACGAGGGTCAGTGTCCGCGGCAGCGGATTGGCGACGTCTCGGTTCCTGGCCACCTCGGTCCACAGCGCGTACGTGTGCGCGTAGCTGTTCAGCACACTGCCGATCGACGCCGAGTCCGGTTCCAGGAACTGGACATCGTTCTTGAAACCCGTCCAGGCGGCGCCCATCGCGGTCCGGTCAGGGGAAGCGGGCAAAGCTTCCACGGCACGCTTCACCGCTGAATCCAGCGGCTCGACCGCACCCTTGATCAGCTTTACCAGCTCGCGGTCCAGCGGCACCTTGCTGACCAGCAGGTACTGCCAAGCTTCGGAGGCGGTGTCGTCGGCGACGGACTTGGCCGTGTCCTGCACCGGGCGGGCCGGGCCGGCGGTGGCCGGCGCGGGACTGGTAGCTCTCGAGGCGGGCCGACCGCCTCGCTGAGCCGGGCCGGCCGGGTCGAGGCGGCGTGCCGCCGGTGTGGGCGTCGTCGTTCCGGCAACGGGCTTTCCGCCGGTCGGCACCGCGCCGGACGGTTCCAGGTGCTTTACGGCCTGGTCGAACCACTCCGGACGAGCATTGTCGTCGGACAGGAGCTGCGGGATCCAGACGAAGGCGAGGTCGGCCGAGTCGGTCAGCGACACGGTCCTGCGGTTCGAGTGGGTGTTGAGTTTGCGCGCCTCGGCCTGCAGCGCCTCCGGCGCATCGGAGCGCCAGAGGCCGGCCCCTCGGGCGATCGGTGCGGCCAGGAGCTCGTTGACATGGGGAAGGTCGGCGACGGCGATGTTGCGCTCGTCGGCCTGGGCCTTGAGCTGCCGGTCGAGCAGGCGGAAGAACTCAGCGCGCAGGTTGCCGGCGCGCTCTCGGGAAATCGCGTCAGCCTTCGGATTGCTCACATCGGAACGGCCGAGCGACTGCTTCAACTCGCTGGCCTGGGCGCGCTTCCGCGAACCGAGCGCTCCGGCTTCGATGTGCAACCGCGGCCGATCGCCGGGCCGCCCGCCGAGCCCTTCGAGAACTCGATGGGCCATGTACCAGGCCAGCTGATGCGCCTGGTTGTCGAGGATCGGGCGGTTGCCGTCGAAATCGACGATCAGCCGTGAGTTCGCCGGCGGGTTCCAGTCGAAGGGCTCGCGAGCGATCCATTCTCTATGTTCATCGGCCGACAAGACGTTGTGAATGTTGTTCCGGCCGGTCTTGCCCTGGGCCGGTACGGACATCTCATGGAACCATTCCCAGCTGCCGTCACGATCGCGGACGAACAGATAGTCGTTCGTCTTCGCGAACGGCTTGTACCAGGTGCCCCGGACCTCGTTCCCGTTCTCCGTGTAGGAGTTCTTGCTGATGATTCGCCCCTGGACCGTGTCCTCATCCACATAGGACGACACATCTGGCCGCTCGGGAGTGAAATTGCCGTTCCGTTCGAGCTTGCCCCAGACCAGGCTGCCGTAGAAGTTAAGCGCCACGTGCGCACGTTTCTCGTTCGAACCGGCCGAGCGATAGTCGTACACGCGCCGGCCGTACCGGTCTTGACGGAGCACGTCGTCGGGGATCGACTCGGACGGGACCGGTGGCGCGAAGGTCGGCTGTGGTCGCACTGTGTCCGCGCCGGACAGGCTGCCGACGTTGTCGACCAGGTGCCGCAGGTGCTCGCCGGTCATCGTCGCGGCCGGCTTCAGGGGCAGATAGTCGAGAATCTTCTCGGCCAGTGGTTTGGCCAGCACCGACGCGAACGAACCGGTGATACCGAATTCGGTGGCCTGGCCCTTGATCCCCTCGGTGACCGTCTTCCACGCCCCCGCGTCGGTGAACTTCTCCTTACTCTCCGTCAGGAAGGACTTCCAAAGTCCGTCCACTGTTTTAAGGGCCGTGGGCTTCGGGCGACCGGCGATCTCGTCCGCCGCCGCACGCACCCGGGCATCGACAAATTCGTTGAACGCCGTGTTGATCAGAGCCTGCAGGGTCGGCCAGGCCGGCCAGACGTTGGCCCCGATCTCAATCGCCTCGAGCAGGAGCTTGAAGTAGTCCTTGGCCTGCTGCGCCTGGGCGCGGGCACGGGTCAGCGGATTATCACTGTGAATCTGGTAGACCGCGTCGATTGATGTGTCGGCCTGGAACTTCTTCGTCTGTGAATGCTTGACACCGCTCAGGACGGCCAGGCGGGCCAGGTCGGTGGCGAAGGTGACCGTGGCCGGCGCCCAGCTGAAACCGGTCGGCAGCAGGCCGACCGACAGGGCGCTGCCGGCCGAGTTCGCGATGTTCATCGCGACGGCGAGCTGCTGCCTGAGCTTGCTGTCGGTCGCGTCCACCACGAGCTTGGTCGCGATCCATTCGATCCGCTCCTGCGCCCGGCCGACGAGTTTCGTGGATTCGGTGGTGAACCGGGCCAGCCGGGCGGGCACCTCGGCCAGGAACTTCCGGCCCGCGACCAGCCCCATCCCCGGCTGCACATAGAGCTGCTGGAGCTCGTTGGCGAGATCCTCGATCTCGTGCATCTCGTGCCGGATCCGGTAGTAGTCCTTGACCACCGGGAACTTCTCCAGCCGATGCTTGACGACCCGGTCGTTCATCAGGCTCTTGAAGACGTCGGTCAGGAAGCGGGCGTCCGCGACCTTGTGCTGAACCTGCGCCTGAATGTCCGGCAGCACGGCGGCGAGGTCGGCGACCAGGAAGATTCGGCGAGGCAGCGGCGCGGCGATCTTTTCCCGCGTGGCCAGGGCCGCCGATCCGCTGCGTAGGTCGGAATAGCGTTGCAGGAGGTCCTTGACCTGCCGCGAGGTCGCGTCCTCGGGCAGGCCGGCCGCGTCGGTACGGAACTCGTTCCATCCATCCTGAATCTGCTGCTTCCGCGGCGAGTCCGGCAGCTGGTCGGAAAAGCGCGACATCGCACCGTCCAGCGGCTCCAGCGCGTCCTTGATCCGGCCCAGCAGGCTGCCCGGGGAGACCCGCTCGGTGACCTCACGCCGGAGAGTTTCGTCCAGGACGTCGGTCTCGGACCTTCCCGGGGCCGCCGGCCGACCCGCGTCGGCGGACGCCGGTGCCGGTGCCGCGGGCAGGCCGAACGCCGAACGTACCGATGGCAGCGGCGAGTTGGCGCCCAGCGCGTCCTTGACCCGCAAGGTCGCGAAGCTGTAGGCACGCACGAAGTTCTGGATCCGGTCGCGCTGGTCCGGCGTGTCGACCATGGGTACGTTACTGGGCGATGTGACCGGCTTGACTGCGGCGACCGACGCCTTGGCTGTTCCCAGCACCGTCGGGTCGGCCTGCCGGTCGGCGTCCAGCCGATCGTTGGTCTCCTGCGCGAGGTCGGCCCAGTTACGTTCGAAGTACGTGAGCATGGCCCGCACCTCCGGCCACGACCGAGGAATCAGCCGGGCCGGGTCGTCCGCGATGATCTCCGGTACGCCGCCGTCGTGGTTCATGGCCACGATCAGGTTGTTGGTCAGGGGCACCGGCGGCAACCCGAACGCCTCGCGGAAGGTCTGACCGCTGTTCATGACCTCGGGCGCGACCCGCCGCGGCGGAGTGGCCCGCCCGGCCAGCTGGGCCAGGGTGGTCGGGCGACGATCGCGGTCGACCGCCAGCGCCTGGGTCGACGGGTCGCTCAACACCGCGGCCAGACGGTCTTGAGCCTCGTCTCCGTCCACCCCGAACAGGTCCTCGAGCTTGGGCTCGACCTGTACGTCGCCCGAACTGTCCTCGGCCACGTGCAACGAGGCGACGACCTCCGGCCCGGTCGGCGACTGCTTGAACGACACCAGCACCGACGCGCCCGGAGCGAGGGCCCTGGCCCGGGCCAGTTGCTCCGGGTCGGACGGTTCGAACGTACCGCCGATGATCTCGCGCAACTGTTCCATGGTGGTCGGCGGGACCGCGCGGGAGGCGTCGTCCGGCTGACCGAACCGGGCCAGAAAGACGCCGTAAGCGTATTCGGCCGTGCCGGGCGTGGTTCCGCCGGAGGCCACCGGTACGACGTGCAGGTCGTCCCGGGTCTGAGACGATCGCGACGACCAGTCGGCCAGCCTCGCCATCGACGGCGGCTCCCCAGACAGCACGGTGCTCTGGGCGTCCAGCAGAGCCGCCCGGTCGGCCGCCTGTGCCCGGGTCAGCAGCACGACGTCGGTCGCTTCGTCCCAGCCGACTTCCCGGCCCTCGGCGTTCTTCGGAACCGCCCGTGGCGACTGCCTCAGGTACTCCTCCACCGGCAGGATCAGCGGGAGGTCGTACAGGTCGCCGAGATCCTCAACCAGGCGCAGATCGCGCGTCTGCGCCGGGTCGAAGACCGGTTTGACGGCCAGATCGGCTCGCGCGTTTGGGGACAGCCCGGCCAGGTACCGCACCACGACCGTCGAGCGTTCCGCCCCGGGCGCCGGATGCACCATCACCACTGTCGGCATGGGCTGCGTCACCAACGCTGTGGCCAGCATCGCGAGGTCGATCGGCTCGGTCACCGGCCGGTCGTGCACATAGACGCCGCTCGGCACCGGGATGACCCGTCCGTCGTGGCAGATCACGAATTCGCGGGTGCTCACAGCGACTCCCTCACTCGGCCGAGGCTACGGAAAATCCCCTGCCGACCTGACGGATGAGCGGCACCCGCGGTTCACCGTTTACCCACCGGTTCCAGGCAGCGCAGCACATCATTGGAGAGTGCTTCGACGTGCGCGGACCAGTCCGGCCGCGCCCGTCCGAGATCGGCCAGCCAGCGCACCCAGTTGACGTTGTTCCGCTTCACGAGCTCGCGACGGTTGGCCTCGATCACCGCGGCCGCACCGTCGGCGTCGCCACTGAGGCGCAACCGGATCGCCTCCATCACCGCCGCGTTGGCGTGCTGGGCGGCGCTCGCGTCCTTGGCGCCGGCCGGCGCGACCGGCGGCGGGCCGGTCCGGACGCCGGCCTTCTTCAGGAACTGGTCCAGCTGCCGCCGCTGCCGGTCGAGGTCCGAGATGGTGGTCTTCGCGGCCCGGTGGAACGCGTGATCCCGCTCGCCCAGGTTGGCCAGCCGCAGTGCGCTGAAGGGCGTGGAGGCCGGACGCGGGGCCGGCGCCGTGCGTCCGGCGCGCTTCTCGGCGAGGGCACGGGCCCGGGCGAGGTGTACGGCCCGCCAGCGCACGTCCGAGCGGATCCGGTCGACCCCACGGGCGTGTGCGATCTTTTCCACCGCGGCGCCGGATTCCGGGCTCAGGGGCTTCCACGGCCACCGGCGCTCCCGCATGGGCATCGATTCCCAGGCCGCCAGAGGCGTCGCCAGCTTGCCCTCGTGGATCAGGGTCTTGCCGCGCTCCGGGTCGTCGGGGTCGGGCGAGCGCAGCGCCACGGCGCTGGGCGGGGCCGGGAAGTCCGGTTCCGGGAAGTCCGGTTCGCTGGCGCTGGCGGGCAGGGCCTCGTCCTCGCCCCGATGGATGACCGCCCAGTCCCGCACGCTGTCGGGCAGTGCCGCGATAATCTCGCCGACCGGCACGTCGCCGCTGAACCAGAGCAGCGTCCCGTACTCCGACGTCGGCATCTCCCGGGCCGCCGCGAGGTCGCCCGGAGGCGGACCGGCCGGTGCGAACACCTGCCCGGCCGGCACCGGGATCACCTGGAGGCCGCCCGGGATCGCCTTCATGATCTCGGGGTTGTTCCGGATGTTCTCGGCGATGGCGGCGTTCTCGAGGATGCGCCGGCCCCACCGCTGATCGCCGTTGACCGCGATGTCGATGGGACGACCGGCCCGCCATTTCTCGATGAGCCGGAACAGGGCGGCCTGGGTCGCCTGGTTGGCCGGTCCAACGATCTTGACCCGGACGTCCTCGGCGGCCGGCGGTGGAGCCGGTGCCCAATTGGGTACTGCTTGGGTGATCCCGTGGGCGATGGTCACTTCGCGCGGGTTCGTGGTGTCGACCGACCAGACCCCGAGGTCCAGCCCGTCCACATCGAACCACCCGTCGCCCGGGTTGGTCAGGCCCTCGGGCAGGGGCTCGGCCGAGTCGACGTCCGGCGGGTAGATCAGGTAGTGGTCCGCGAACTGGCGCAGGGTGCTGATGGCGCCATCGTCGGTCCAGGCCCTGGGTACGAATCGCTCGTCACCCGCGGGCGGCGGGTTGCCGAATTCGACGGCCCGCATGATCAGCGCGGCGCCCCTGGAGGTGTCGTCCTGCTTCTGCCCGATCAGCTTGGCCATGTGAGCGGCGAGGGCCCACGACATCTTGGTGCCGGGAACCGGTTGCAGCATCACCTTCCGCCGCATCGCGGGCGGCAGCGCGCCGTACAGCTCGATCGCCGCGAACATGGCCTCGTTCACGGTGGTGCCGGTGGGATCGACCCAGATGATCTTGGATCCGCGCATCGGTGCCACGTCGGCGGCCGGGCCGAGATCGGGCGCCGCCTGACCGGGCCGGCCGACCACCCAGCCGTTGAACACCGGAAGTGCTTGCCAGCCGCCCGGCAGTGCGGAGCGCACGGTCGACAACTGGTCTTTCTCGCGCCCGCTCATCGGCCGGCCGAGCATCACCACCTCGGCGTTCAGTGCCGAAGTGTTGATCCGCTCGATGTGGTCGAGGACCTCCTGCGGCACGACCTCGCCGGGCCGACCGACGATGATCAGGCCCGATTTGCCCTCCGCGGGACTCGGCCGGGCTCCCTCGGCCGGGTACGTCGCCGCCGGCTCGGAGGTCACCGTGAACACGTTGCTCTCGCGCGCGTCAAGCGTCCAGCCGCCCGGGATCTGCCGGGTCCGCGGCGGCTCCCGGTGGGTGACCGGGTGGTAGCGGAACCCGTCGGCGTTGCTGTCGAAGGTGTGCCGGCCGTTCGCGTCCACCGGAATCCGGTGCCGGCTCGGCCGCCCGCCGACGATCCAGCTCGACGGGAAGTGCATCGCCACCGGACTCGGCTCGATACCGAGGATGCGGGCGACCTCGTCGGTGAAGGACAGACCCTCGAGGATCTGGGTGGCGATCTCGGACGCCTGCTCGTCGGTGATCGCCTGCGGCTTGCCCAGGAACTGCGCGGTCAGCTTGCGCGCCCAGGCCGGGCGGAAGTTGCGCATCGCCTCGGCCGCGGTGAGCACGGACAGGCCGAGGTCGAAGTAGACCGAGACGCCGCCGGTCGCGAAGCCGGCCGGCCACCGGTCGGGGGAGACGGTCGGCGCCGCCCCGGTGTGCAGGATCAGCACCCGGCGCCCGTTGACCTGCTGTTCGGCGACCGAGACACCGTCCGGCAGGGCGGTGAAGTAGGTGGCGGCCGTGGAAGCCTCCGGCGCCGGAGTGGTCTCCGGTCGCTCGTCGGTCGTGGGCGGCGCAACCGTGGGGTCGATGGTGAGTTGCGGCCACTGTTCGGTCGGGATCGGCTCTTCGCTCGGCGGCAGCACCACATCGCGGAGGCGCCCGTCGATCGCCGGGTCGGTCAGCGGCAGCACCGGCAGGTATGCCGGGCCGGCCGAGCTCCCGGCCAGCAGCAGCGTCGCCGACGGATGACCCGGGTCGCCGTGTTCGGCGATTCGGCCGTCGGCGTTCATCACCCCCAGGTTCAGTTCGAACGCCATCGCGGCCACCTGGAAGAAGATCTGGCCGGCGACACCGTCGGTGTTGCCGCGCTCGGCCAGGTCGCGAACGATCTTGTCGCGGAGCCTGGGGCCGATGCCGAAGGCCAGGTAATGGTCCGGCCGGCGGTCGAAGTCGGTCGCGAACCGGCCGGCGACGAACTGCCGTACCGCCTGCCTGTTGATTGTCTGATATCCGGCCTCGCGCAGCTTCTGGACGACCCGGTCGCGGGCGACGAACAGAAGCGATCGTGCGATCCCGTCACCGTCGACCGAGTTGGACAGCACACCCTCGCCACGCTGTTTGAGAGCGCTGAACTGAGCCGGGGTCGGAGTCGGCTGCGAATCCGGCGGCTGGTCGAGCCGGCGGCCGACCGGCCTGCGCCCGGTCACGGTGCTGTACTGGCGCCAGTTCGCTTTTCCGGCGGGCGCAGGCGTTGTGCCGTCGAACTGGACGACGGCGCCGGGCACGATGACCTCGGCCGCGTTGCCCTCGGCCAGCGCGGCGGCGATGTTCGGGTGGAAGGCTCGCGGGTCGAGGAAGACTACCGAGACCGCACCGTCGAGGGCGGCGACGGCCGTGTTGATCTCCGCCACCGGGATCGGCCCGGCGATGGTCTGCACGGTTTTATTGGCCGGGTCGACAGCACCCATGACCACCAGGGTGGTCATCCCCGGACGCCGCAGTGCCTGGGCCTGGCGCTCGGCCCGCTCGACAGCGTCCCGCTTCGGCCGCTCGTGCAGGACGTGGAGGTGCTCCTGTCCGGTCACCGGCACGGGCGTTCGGGGCAGTGAACCGGGGCCATGCCAGGCCACGGCTGGACGCGACTGCTCCGGCAGTCCGCCGCGTACCATCCTGACCCAGTCCCGGATCGCGTCCGGCACCGCCAGGTCGGGCCGGCCGACCAGGATCAGGTCACCGTTCCCGGACGGTGTCCGCAGCGGCAGGACCGGTTGGCCGTCCGCGTCCGGGTGCACCAACAGGATTCGCTGCTGGTCGATCTCGTGAGTGCTCTCGAACCACTCCTGATCCCCGGCCGGAATCCGCCGCCGGCCGTTTTCGTCCCGGGACGTGTTGTACGGGGTCATCGATACCGGCGAGCCGAAGATCTCGAGTGCATGGGCCAGCATCGGCACCGCCGGCCGGGACGCGGGGTCGACGGGCACCGTCTGCCCGCCAGGAACCGGAGTGCCGTTCACGGCTTTCTTCAGGATCGACACCCGCGCGTCCGGCCCGGCGTCACGAACCATCTCGGTCACCGCCCGCTCGAGCTCGGCCAGGTCGATGCGGGCCTCGGAGAGCGGCCAGCGGATCATCGGGATGGCGTTGGCCTCGGCCCGCAACGCCCTGGCGGCGTCGCGTACGGCCGCCTGCCCGGCGTCAGACAGAGTGGCCGCCGACGGGTCGATGATCAGGCCGATACGGCCCTTCTGATCGCGGACCTGATCGAACCGCTCCAGCGGCGCGACCGGCGCGGAACCTCGGTAGAGCACGTAGCCGTCGGCCGCGGGCATCGCTTGGAAGCCCTCGCCTGCGGCGGCGGCGATGGTACGGGCGGTCTGGATCCGCTCGGCCAGTGCCGCCTCGGCCGCGGCCAGCTCGGTCTCCAGGCGGTCGATCTCGGCCTGCCGATCCCGTTGTGCCTGGTCCGGCGTCTTCGCTTTGTCGTCCGACGAGGGCATGACGCCCTGCTGCTTGAACTTCACCATCCGGTCGATGTCAGCCAGCACCTTCACCAGCTGCAGATCATCCTCAGCCCCACGCAGCTCAGTCGACAACAGACGATCCCGCTCAGCCAACAAACGATCCGCCTCAGCCCGCCGATCCACCACCAGCTGGGCCCGCTGATGCGGCCAGGCGAACGGCTCACCGTCGCCCTCGCCCTGCAACACTCGTCGTTCGCCGTACGACGGGTCCGGAACGTTCGGGACCGGTCGGCGCAGCTGAGCAGCCACGTCGGCGACGTCGCGCCGTTCGGGCTTCGCCTCCTTGTCCGACGGCAGAACACCTTGCTGCTTGAACTTCACCATCCGATCGATGTCAGCCAGCACCTTCACCAGCTGCAAATCATCCTCAGCCCCACGCAGCTCAGTCGACAACAGACGATCCCGCTCAGCCAACAAACGATCCGCCTCAGCCCGCCGATCCAACACGAGCTGCGCCCGCTGATGCGGCCACGACAACCGCTCACCATCACCCAGACCCACCAACACCTGACGCTCACCGTACGACGCATCCGGCACATCAGGCACCGGCCGACGCAGATGATCAGCCACATCGGAAACGTCACGCCGCTCCGGCTTCACATCCTTGTCCGACGGCAACACACCGATCTGCTTGAACTTCACCATCCGATCGATGTCAGCCAGCACCTTCACCAGCTGCAAATCATCCTCAGCCCCACGCAGCTCAGTCGACAACAGACGATCCCGCTCAGCCAACAAACGATCC
>NZ_JBICSP010000037.1:19017-21719 GCF_043197135.1 Actinoplanes sp. NPDC049265
GATGCGGCCACGACAACCGCTCACCATCACCCAGACCCACCAACACCTGACGCTCACCGTACGACGCATCCGGCACATCAGGCACCGGCCGACGCAACTGAGCAGCCACATCGGAGCCGCGCGAGCCGGACGAGGACTCCATGGTGGTTATCTGCTGACGCAGCTTCAGCACCGGCGCCTTGGCGCCAGGCGTCGAGGTGGGCTTCGCGTCAGCCGGCGTACCGGACTGGCGGTTGGAGCCGTGGGACGCCGGCGTCCCCGGTCGATCGGGCGAACCTCCCGGCGCCGGTGTCCCGCCCTGATCGGGCGACTGGCCCGAAGCCGGGTTCACGGCCGGAACCGATGCGCCCCTCGACGACGGTGTGTTCGACGGGCCGGGGGCGTCGCCGCGGCCGGCCGCCGGTGCCGGATGCGAGGCGCCGGCCGGGCTCGAAGCACGGCCCGCATCCGGTACGGCCGGAACGACTCCCTCGTCGAGCATGGTCCGGCCGCCGCCGTCCGGGTCGCGGAAGCCGCCGTCGGCACCCCCGCCGCCACTCCCGTTGCGCGCCGGGCCCCGCCCCGGTCTCGCGGCGTCGGCCTCGGGCAGGCTCGGCCGCTTGGCCGGCGGGCCGGTCGGGAAGCTCGTCTGGTCGCCGAGCCGCGACTTGGGGAGGAATTTGACGCTGTCGTCGAGCTGGATCTCCGAACCACGACCGGCACCCTTCGTGGCGGTGCCATCGGAACCGGACGAGGGCTTGCCGTCCGCCGGACCGCCCGGACCGTCGCCCTTGGGCCGGGCGCCACCATAGTTGATCTCGCCGGTCTTCGGGTCGTACGTGAGGTCGCGAGCACCCAACTTCTTGATGTTGTCGGCCGCGAGGGTTCCGTCGGGCTGCAGCTTGTAGTTCGGCTTGCCGCCACCCGGACCACCGTCCGGGGTGTACTGGTCGAACCGCACACGTCCGGTCTGAACGCCGACCTCGGCGATGTCCAGATCGTTCGGTCGCATCGCGACCGGCTCCAGTTCCTTGGTCTGCGAGTTCACCCGGTAATGGGTGCTGCTCGGCGAGGCGACGTCGGACGGTCCACGGGTCGGGCGCAGCCCCGGCGTGCTCCGGCCGGCGGCCGGGTCGCCCTTGATCGACCACGAACCCTCGGTCTTGTGCAGGAGCTCCCACTTGCCGGTCTCCTGATGGCGGGCCAGCACCGACGTCGGCTCCCGCTCCCACACGACGTCATACCGAACGACCTCGCCGTCACCCAGACGACGGCCCGGGGTACGCGGCGTCTGCGGCGCACTCAGCCGTTCCACCTTCGGCTTCTGGCTGAAGCCGAGCTCCTGGTCGTGCCAGTCCCGTGGGTTCCTGGCGTTGAGCTCGTGGTACTGGCTTCCGTCCGCGGTCGGCCGCGGCTCCCCGACGGTCGGCCGTTCCTTGAGGGTGAGCAGATCGATACTGCCGTCCGGATTGCGGCGCAGCAGCTGGTGTTCCTGCGGTTCGGCGTTCTTCGGCGGATCCGACGGGGCGACGCGGTCGATCTCCCGCACCGAGAACGTTTTCGACTGCGGATCGAATTCGAGGTACCGGCCGGCGTCGTTCTTTCCCGTGCCGCTGGCCGGTTCGGAGTTGAGCACGACTTCACCGGGACGCAGCTGGGTGGGAACCGGTGAGCCGTCCGGCCCGGCCTCGAAGTAGGTGAAACCATCCACGCCTTCGGCCGGCCGAGCCACGGGCGGAGCCTCGGTGCTGCCGTCCAGATCCCCGAGCCGACGGCCCGGGCCTTTCATCATCGACTCGGCCGACATCCGAACCAGTTCGGCGCGGCCGTTCTTGTCGATGCGCACCACTTGCCGGCCCTCGACCGGCGCGGTCGGGCGTGGCTTCGCCGACGGCCGCTTCCCCGCGTCGTGGCCGGCCGCCGCCGCCGGATCCTGGCCACCTGGCCTCGGCGGAAGAGGCCGGTTGGACGCCGGGTCGAAACGCTGCGGACGCGCCTCGTCATGCATCCGCGACGGGTCCGGCCGCCCCCTGTCCCCCGACGCCGCCGCGTCCGAGTCCCTCGGCTGGGGCTCCGACGGCCGTCCCTCGACGGACGCCCGCGGACCGTCGAGGGCCGCCGGCCTGACGCTGGGGGTCACGGTCGCGTCGTCCGCGCTCGCCCGCCGACCACCCGGGCCGTGACTGGGGCCCCTGGTCAGGGTCAGGTTGAGGCCGTCGGAACCGTTCGCGTTCGGGTCTTCCGGATCCCGGCCCTTCCCCTCCGCGTCCGCCTTGGCGTCGGCCTCAGCCTTGGCCTGCGCCTCAGCCTCAGCTTTGATCTGCTCTCGCCGAACCGACGTCACCTCAGCCCGCGACCGCACCTCAGCATTCGGCGACTCCCGCGGCGCAGCCGGCTCCCTCTCCGCCCCCGCCCCATCGGCCTCAGCCTTAGCCCGCGCCTCTGCCTCCGCCTTAGCCCGCGCCTCCGCCTCCGCCTTAGCCTGCGCCTCCGCCTCCGCCTTAGCCTGCGCCTCCGCCTTAGCCTTGGCGTCGGCCTCAGCCTTGGCCTGCGCCTCAGCCTCAGTCTTGATCTGCTCTCGCCGAACCGACGTCACCTCAGCCCGCGACCGCACCTCAGCATTCGGCGACTCCCGCGGCGCAGCCGGCTCCCTCGCCGCCCCCGCCCCCTCAGGCTCCACCCGAGCAGCATCCGCGTCCGCCTTAGCCTTGGCCTCCGCGTCG
>NZ_JBICSP010000037.1:21816-40776 GCF_043197135.1 Actinoplanes sp. NPDC049265
CGACTCCCGCGGCGCAGCCGGCTCCCTCGCCGCCCCCGCCCCCTCAGGCTCCACCCGAGCAGCATCCGCGTCCGCCTTAGCCTTGGCCTCCGCGTCTGCCTTAGCCTGCGCCTCCGCCTTGACCTGCGCCTCAGCCTTCGCGTCGGCCTCAGCCTTGGCCTGCGCCTCAGCCTCAGTCTTGATCTGCTCCCGCCGAGCGGTCAACGCGTCAGCCCGCGACCGCACCTCAGCATTAGCCGACTCCCGCGGCGCAGCCGGCTCCCTCGCCGCCCCCGCCCCCTCAGGCTCCACCCGAGCAGCATCCGCGTCCGCCTTAGCCTTGGCCTCCGCGTCCGCCTTAGCCTGCGCCTCCGCCTTGACCTGCGCCTCAGCCTTCGCGTCGGCCTCAGCCTTGGCCTGCGCCTCAGCCTCAGTCTTGATCTGCTCCCGCCGAGCGGTCAACGCGTCAGCCCGCGACCGCACCTCAGCATTAGCCGACTCCCGCGGCGCAGCCGGCTCCCTCGCCGCCCCCGCCCCCCGCGCATCCGCCTCAGCTCGGGCAGCGTCCGCCTCAACCTTCCGAGCATCCGCCTCCGCCCGTGCCGCCACCGCGCGGGTCTCAGCCGCCTGAGCCTCAGCGGCGCGCTCCTGAGCCACTCGTCCCTTGGCGGCAAGGTCCTCAGCCGCACGGACCTCCGCCGCGTCGCCCCTCTGCCGGACCTCGGCATCGGGCGACACCCGCGGCTTCGACCCGCCCGGCACGGGCTCGCCGTCCGGAGTCTCGGACCGGGCCGTACCCGGCTCATCCTTCGGCCGAGCCTGCTCCGCCGCCGCGCGATCCGCCTCAGCCCGGTTGGCCTCGGCTCGGGCCGCCTCGGCCCGCGCCTGAGCTTGAACGGCCTCCTCGTTCGCCTTCGCCGCCCGTTGCTCCGCCGACTCGACCCCGGGCCGTTCCGTTTCCGTCCGGGCCGAGCCCGGTCGGCTCGCGTCGCCCTCGGCCGCCGGACGGTTGCCGCCCAGTCGTTGACCGGTGGGTTCGGAACGCGCGGCCGGCGGGGTGGCGTCGTGGGCAGCCGGGGATCCGCCTCCCGCACCGGGATCGTCGCCCTGTCGCGGGCCCCCTCCCGCACCGGGATCGTCGCCCGGTCGCGGGCCCCCCTTGGAGGCGGCGCCGAATACGTCGTCGCCACCCTTCTCGCTGGCCAGACGGGCATGGATGTTGTCGCCCGGAGTGCCGAAGAACTCGTGGTGCGAGGCCGCGACGTTGTCACGGAAGCGGTTGGCGAGTACCTCGCGTACACGGTCGGACATGGGGTATTTCGGTTTCGCCGACGGGCCCATCACGTCGACGAAGTCACGGCCGGCCTGGTCGAGCACGCGGCGGAGTTCCGGCTCGTAGGCGAGCCGGTTGTCCAGCGTACGGTCGGCCGCGTCGGCCCGCTCCTGCCACTCATCCCAGCGCTTCTGGGCTCCGGCGTCGGCGCCCGGCCCGGGCTTCCCGCGGGCCAGTTCACCGGCATGGCCGTCGAACGTCTCGACGTAAGCGCGCTCCAGGTCACGGGTGTGCGCCTGCCGCGCCCAGCTGGCCGCCTCGTCCGAGAGCGGGCGCCCGTGATCGGCCAGCGCCCGGGTCATCGTCTGGTCCACCTTGTTGGTGAGAACCAGCCGGTCGCCGGCTTTCGCCTCGAGGGTGGCCCGGTTCGCCTCCCAGGTCGTGATGGCGTCGTTGTGGTCGGCGCCGCCGCGCCGCGCGTCGAGGTAGGCCTGGCGGGAGTCCCCGAGGTAGTCGAGCCGTTGCCGGGCGATCACCTCCTGGCCAAGCTTGCCGACGGTGTCGGGCAGCTTCTGGGCCAGTTCGGCGACGTGGCGGTCGAATCCGCTGGCGTCTTCCCGCACCTCGAAGTTCTGCATCTCGTAGAACTCGTTCTGGCGCTCCTGCGCCAGTTTCTCGTGCTGTTCGAACCGCTCCTTGAGCCGGCCGGCGGTGTCGGCCTTCCAGTTGCTCGGGCGGCCCCACTCGAACTCGCCGGCCGGGCGCCGCTGGGTCAGTTCGGCCCGCAGCTGGTTACGCAGGTCCTCGGCGACCCGCTTCTCCCAGCTGCGCATGGTGCCGCTGTCGAGCTTCTGCTCGGACTTCCACTGACGCATGGCGTCGGAGAAGTCCTTGGGGACTGCCGGTTCCGTGGCTGGGGCCGGCTTCTTCATCATGAACTTTTCGAGCTCGTTCTCGATGGCGAACCGGTGGTCCAGTCCAGACTTGAGCTCGTCGTACCACTTGTTGAACTTGGAGGTGCTTCTGGTACCGACCCCGTCGCGGAAGGTCGTGTTGTAGCCGTTCTTGATCTCGGAGATGAACTGGTCCTTCATCTGCGCGACGTGGCCGTCCTTCAGCGCGCTGTCCGGGTGGTTCTTCTGGTACGCCTGGTACGCGCTGTCGAAGTCGCGGCCGACCCGGGCGATCGCCCCGTCGAGCCTGGCGTGGTATTCGAAGGCGTCCTTGAGCCAGCGGCCGGACTGCCAGACGTCGTAACTCTGGTCCCGTCCCAGATCCTTGACCTTGGGGGTACGCCCGGCGGGCAGCTTGGCGTTCATCTCCGCGTCGAGTTTCTGCTGCCGCATCTGCTCGACGTGCCGGACGAATTCCTTCTCCAGCCAGCTCTTCCGGTCGGCGGGCAGGCTGCGCTTACCGTCGCCGGACCACTTCTCATACTCCTTGGCGAAGGTCCGCTCCGCGTCGGTGTTCCGGGCGTTCATCTTCGCCTCGGCCTCGGCCTGGGCCCGCAGGTCGGTCTTGGCCAGCTCAACCCGCTTCTCGTACTGGCCGGTCTTGACCGGGTCGCCGCCGGGCTGGGTGTGTACCGGCTCCTTGGCCCCCTTCGGCCCGCCCTCGGCGGCCGGCTTGGCGGCGCCGGCGTCGGCACCGGAGCGGGTCGTGGGCTGCGGTACACCGTCGTGCGGCCCGGCCGGCAGCGTGACGTGGTTCTCGGCCGCGGGGGTGGGCCGGGGCGAGTCGTTGCCCGCGCGGGTCGGTGAAGGGGCGGCGCTGCCCTCCGGGCTGTCCGACCGCGATGGGGACGGGTTGTTCGGCTGGGGTTCGTGGGCCGGCCCGGCCTTGGGCGAGATCGGCGAGACCGGGCTCTCGGTCCGGCCCTTCGCCTGAGGGTCGCGCGACCCGGGCGAGATCGGTGACACGTCGGCGTCGGCCCGGGAGTTGTCGACCGGGCGGGAACCATTGACGTCGGTATTGACCTTGAGCGACGGCTTTGCGTTGCCCTCGGGGTGTTGCCCGCCGGGGTTCTCGGGCGTCCGTGGGCCGTGGCCGCCGCCGAGCAGCTCCGAACCGTTACGCAGCGGGGGAAGTTCGAACTTCTCGCCCGTGCCGATGTTGTTGAGCCACCGGCGGCCGGAGCCGTCGTAGGTCTCGTGGACGTCGGGGTTGTCGCGGCTCCATTTCCAGCTCGCGTCGTCCGGGTGCTCCGGCCCACCGGGCGTCCGCGACTGCGCGGGATCCGCCTTGCCCTGCGGGTTCACCGCCGACTTCGGCGGCGCGGCGCCACCGGGCTGGTCGGCCGGCCGCTGACTGCCCTGGTTCCCGTGCTGCTCGGGCCCGGCCGACCGCGGCGACGGCGGCGCACCTCCACCCTCGGCGGCACGCTGCGAACCAGGATTCCCCTGATGCTGCTCCGCCCCAGGCGACTGCGACCGCGGCGACGGCGGCGCACCACCCTCGGCGGCACGCTGACCGCCCTGACCCTGATGTTGCTCCGCCCCAGGCGACTGCGACCGCGGCGGCTGCGGCGCACCACCCTCGGCCGCACGCTGACCGCCCTGACCCTGATGCTGCTCCGCCCCAGGCGACTGCGACCGCGGCGGCTGCGGCGCACCACCCTCGGCGGCACGCTGACCGCCCTGACCCTGATGCTGCTCCGCCCCAGGCGACTGCGACCGCGGCGACGGCGGCGCACCACCCTCGGCCCCGCGCTGACCGCCCTGACCCTGGTGCTCGGGGGCCGGGGATTGTCCCCGCGGCGGCGAGACGTGTCCGTTGTTCGTGCCGGCCTGCTCGGATGCGGGCGACCGCTCGAACGGACGGCTGCCGTCCGGTTGATGGCTCGGAGCGTTGCGCGGGTTGGCGTTCAGGTCGGCGTCCGGGGTCGAGCGCTGTGCGTCCCCGCCCTGAACCTGTCGTGGCGGCGGGTTGCCGTGCGGATCGCCGTGCAGCTGGCCGTTCAGGTCGCCGTTCTCGCGGGGCAGGGCCTGGCGCGGGTTCGGGTTGCCGTTCAGGTGGCCGTTGGCCGACTCGCCACCACCCACGGACCGGGAACCTTCACCGGGACCGCTGCGGCCACCGCCGGCGTCCGCGACGGGCGCGTGCCTCTGCGGCGGCGGCTCGGTCAGGCCTCGACTGTTGTGGTTCTCGACCGGCGTCCTCGGCTCCGACGGCGACTGGCGCAGCGGGTCGGCGTTGCCCTGGCCCATCTCGGTGGAATCGCGCGGGGCCGGCGACCGGCCACCTTCCGACCGGCCGGGGCCGGGGTTGGGGTTGGGCCCGTCCAGGTTGGCGGCCGGCCGTTCGGTCGGGCCGGTGGTGCGGCCCTCGCCCGGCGGGAGCTTCAGACCGGTCGGGCCGATGCCGTCCTTGCCCTTCGGGCTGGAGTTGTTGCCCGACACGCGACCCGACGGCGGCGCGCCCTGGCCGTTCGGGTTGCCGCGGGTCGCGCCCTGGTTGGTCGTCGGACCCTGGCCGGTCGGCGTCCGGGGCCCGAACCCGAACGCGTCCTTGGTGTGCTGCCACTCCTGCTTCAGCTCGTTGGTGACCGTGCGCAGCCCCTTGGGGACCCGGGTGGGCCCGGCCGGCAGGGGCTGACCGTTCGGGGTGGACTTCGGGTTGCCGGTCGGGGGGGTCAGGTTCGGCTTGCCCGGTGTGGGCGCGTGGGACCCGGAGCCGGAACCGGTCCCGGTGATCTTGCCGTCGTCCGTGGTGATGTTGGGCCGGTGGCTGTCGAGTTTGCCGAACGGGTTCTTGCCGCCCAGCAGCAGCGCGCCGCCGGCGCCCAGGCCGATGGTCAGCCCCCACGTCATCGGGTCCACCTTGAACGGGACGCCGGTGATGGCGGTGGCGATGCCCTCGGGGATGACCGCGAAGCCGGCGCCGACGATGGCGCCGGTGGTGATCGTCGACACGAAGGGCAGGACGGCCTTGGCGATGTCGGGCAGGATCTTGCCGAGGGCGTTGAGCAGCGTCGCGACCAGCTTGCCGATCATGTTGATGAGCGTGCTGAGCCCGGGGAAGAACGCGGCCACGCCCAGCGCCATGCCGATGATGAAGATGAGCGCTTCTTTGAGCTGCTGCTTCTTGATCTTGTCGATCTCTTTGGCGTACTCGCGGATCATCTCCGCGACCTTCCAGGTCTGCGCAGCGGTGTCGAACACCTGCTGGTAGACGAGGTGGCCGGACTCGACGTAGTACCGGTGGGCCTTGCCGCTCCAGCTCGGCGTCTCGGCCGCCGACTTCACCCCGGACGCGAGGTTGTAGAGGTCGTTGGCCATGGTTTCCCACTCGGCCGCGTAGTTGTTGAGGGCCGTGGTATCCGGCAGTGACTCGCCCACTAGCGCGCTTCCCTCCCCGAGCACCGACCACGAATCGACCTCATCGGCCCACGGTCCCATCGGCGGACGCGGTCATCCCAGCTCCCCGAAAGGGTTACGGCGTTGTCCACATCCGATCGAACGACGCCCCGTGAACCGGCACCGGCGGCCGCACGTTTATGACCGCGACCATGTACAGGCCGGTGACGGACCGACAGGAGATCGAGATGAACCCAGCGGACGATCTGGAGGGGTTCCTGCGCCAGGCGCAGGAGATCACGGCGCAGATGCAGGCGGCCGGCCAGCACGCGGCCGCCCAGCCGGTCACCGGGGTGACCGAGGACGGCGGAGTACAGATCACCATGACGCCCGGCGGCGAGGTGCACGGCGTCAGCATCCAACCGCGGGTGGTCAACCTCGACAACCTGCGCCGGCTGGAGGAGCTGGTGGCCGAGGCGCTGCGGGACGCGCTGACCAAGACGAAGGGCGCGGCCACTCAGTCGCTGGCGCCGTTCGCCGACAGCTTTCAGCGCCTGGCCGGCGACGACTCGCCGGCCGACCGACGCTGACCAAAGGTCCGGGCATCGCTCGCACCTGGCGCGCGGTGCCCGGACGACGGTCATCCGATGATGGCCCGGCCCATGATGAACAGCTCGCGGAACACCCCGAAGACGCCCATCGCCAGGGTCGCGGAGATGAGCAGGCAGAACATGCCGATGGTGTCGACGAACTTGCCACGGTCGCGGGTGTCGATGGGTCCGAAGGGCGTCTGTTCGTCCAGGTCGGACGGATCGGGCGGGCGGTACGTCGAGACGATCGCGACGCCGATGCCGATCAGCGCGGCACCGGCCAGCACCAGCAGCCAGATGGCCGCGTCCATGCCCAGGAACCGGTACACGGCCGTGCCGACGACGCTGAACAACCCGATCGCGCCGGCCGCACCGACCAGCACCACCTCGCCGGTGAAGCCGACCTGACGGGACCGGATGACCAGGCCCAGCCCGGCCGCGACGGCCAGGCCGATGGCCCAGCCCCGCCCGGAGAGGGCCAGCGCCGGCAAGGACACGGCCAGTGCCACCGCCGGGAACACCAGCTGCAGGGTGAGCAGGTGCCGGGCCCGGAGCATGAGCCGTTTGGTCGTCGGGGCCACCCCGGCCGCCGCCTTCGGCATTCTGGTGCTGTACGAGGAGATCAGGCCGCCGATCGGCCGGGCCAGAGCGATCAACGCGAGCCCGATCACTGTCGCGGCGGCGGCCGCCTGGGTGCTGTCGGCCTGGAGTACGGCCAGCACCACGGCGGCCACGCCGCCCGCCGCCAGTGGGATCTCGATCGCGATCAGCGCCGGCTCGGGCGCGGCCGCCAGCGCCATCAACGCGCCCAGGTTGGCGCCGAGCAGAACGCCGCACCAGAAGAGGCTCGGGTCCACCGACTGGCCGAGCAGTCCACCCGCGGCGGCGATCTGCGGGATCGCGCTGACCGCGATGCCGAGCACGGCGGCGGCCGGCAGCCGGCCCCGCTTCTGGCCCAGTCCCCACGCGACGCCGAGCATCACCAGGCTGACCAGGATGAACCCGACCGCCGCGAGCAGGTCACCGCGCTGCGGCCGGAACGCCACCAGGGCCGAGGTGATGGTCAGCCAGCCGACCCCGAGCCAGACGGTCATGACGCCGCGGTCCTCGAGGGTTCCGCGGTGGCTCTTGGCGTCGGTGGCGACCAGTTCCTCGATGTCCTCGACCACCGGTGAGGTGCCCGGGTCGCGGGCGCTGTCCCGCAGGTAGAGCACCTGGCCGTCGGAGACGCCGGCCTCGGCCAGCGTCGTCTCGATCGGCCAGGGCTCGTGCCCGGCCGGTGCCAGCGACCAGGCCGGCGTCATCGGGCCGCCGCCGAACTGGCCGCACAGACCAGCCAGGTCACCGACGTATTCACCGATCGGGCTCTCGCTGGGCAGCGCGACGTCGATCCGTCGCCTGCCCCCGACCACGGTGATCCGGCTGCGTCTGTCGAGCATGACTGTCGTCCTTCGGGTTTCCGTCAGCTACTTCATCAGCCAGGTCTGGTTGCTGGCGTGTTCGGCGTTCATGTAGTTCTCGTACAGTCGGTCCAGCGCGTGCGCGATGAACGGCAGAAGGCCCATGTCCGGCCCGGGAAGGTCCTGGCCGGTGGGCGGGTTGTTGTCGGCCGGCATCGGAGCACCGGCGTCGCCCCAGAGCGAGTGGGCCGAACGGTCCCACTGCCCCTTGAGGATCTGATAGTTGACCTGCGCCTCGCCGACCCACTCGACCTCCAGCGGGGCGAGCTTGCCCCGCAGGGCCTGCAGTTCGCTGCCCAGGGCGGCGGAGATGTTGCGGACGTGCGTTCCAGCGTCGGCGAGTCCGGGCGGGACGCCAAGCCTGCTGGCATCAATGTTGGTTGCCATTGTCGGCTCCTTCGGTCGGACCGGGGTCAGAGGTTGGCTTGCGGGACGTTGGTGAGCAGACCGTTGTCGATGTTCTTCATGCCGTTGAGGTTGTCGCCCTCACTGTTGACGTAGTTGACATAGTTGCCCTGCAGACCGTCGCCGATCTGGACGAGCGCGTCGTGCATCGCGATCGAGTAGGTGTGCACGTTGTCCATCAGCCCGGCGAACTGCTCGGCGGTGACACCCATCCAGGCGAACGCGTCGGCCGGCCCGTTGGCCGCGTCGGTCACGCCCACCAGCTCGGTCACGTACTTCCTGAGCTGGTCGAGCTGGACGAGCACATCGCTGGCCGTCGTTCCACACTGGACCGACGCCGCGCTCACATACTCGGGAGTTACGCTAAATGCGGCCATCTACATCCCTCCTCATTCCGGGGCGGCCTCTGCGCCACATTGTTGTCAGCTTCGTTCGGTGACCGGGGACAGCGACAGTGCCCCAATCACTGGACACCGGACCGGCTCGGTCACGGACGTCATGACGGCAACCCACTGCTGGCCATCTCGTTCTCGGTCACGGCGACCTGGATCAGTTCCGGCGCACCGCTGCGCGACACCAGCACACCGCGGCCCGGCGGGCGCACCGCGGCCCGCTGATCAGCGATCAGGACGCCCTCGCGGCGGTCACCGCTGAGGACCAGACCGGCACACCCCATCTCCTGCATCCGGTTGCCCAGCGTGTCGCCGGCCATGGTGCGGGTGGACCCGGCCACCCGGCGGGTGACGACCACGTGGAACCCGATGTCGCGGGCATGCGGCAGGAACTCGGCGAACGCCCGCATCGGGCTCTGCAGGCCGGTGCCGACCAGGTCGTAGTCGTCGACGACGAGGTAGATGTCCGGCCCCTCCCACCAGTTGCGCGCGGCCAGCTGCTGCGGCGTGACGTCGGGTGGGGGCATGCGTTCCCGGAGTTTGTCGCTGACCTGCTCGACGTAGGCCTTCAAGGCGTCCGGGTCGGCCGCGTACGCGCCGAGATGTTCGTCGGGGACGACGCCGAGCAGGGTACGGCGGTAGTCGACGACGACGAACCGCACCTCCCACCCCGACTTGCGACGCACGGTCGAGTTGATCCACGTACGCAGGAAATTGGTCTTGCCGGAACCGCTGTCCCCGAACACCATCAGGTGCCTCTCGTCCCCGCTGGACAGGTCGAGGCCGACCACGCCGAGGTCGCGCTGGCCGATGCCGATCGGGATGGAGTTCTCGTTCTTCCGCGCCGGCAACGCCAGCACGTTGTCCAGCGAGATCTCGCTCGGCAGCAGCCGGATCGCCGGCGCCGTGGGCCCGCGCCAGTTCCGGGCCAGGTCCTCCAGGACGGACACCTGCGCCTCGCGCAGCCCGTCGGCGGTCTCGGCGCCGTCCAAGCGCGGCAGGGCGAGGTGGAAGAAGTAGCCGGGCCGGGTCAGACCGCGGCCGGGCACGCCGCTCGGGATCTGCACGGCCAGCCGGCGGTCGATCTCCGAGTCGTTGTGGTCGTTGAGCCGCAGCTCGACCCGGGTGCCGATGGCGTCGCGCAGCTTGGCCCGGATCTCCAGCCAGCGGCCGGCAGTGAGCACCAGGTGGACGCCGACGCCGAGTCCGCGGGAGGCGATCTCGGCGATGACCCCGTCGGCCTCCTCGAACGTGGAGCGCACGCCGCCCCAGTCGTCGATGAGCAGGAAGACGTCGGCGGCGCGGAGGCCGTTGGGCAGCGTGCCGGCGTTGCGCCGGTTGCGGAACTCGGCCACCGAGTCGATGCCGAGCGTACGGAACAGCTGCTCGCGCTCGCTGACCAGGGAGAGCGTCTCGGCGAACATCCGCCGGACCAGTTCCTCCTCGTTACGACCGGCCACCGATCCGACATGCGGCGCGGACGCGAACGGGTGCAGCGTGCCACCACCGAAGTCGATGCAGTAGAACTGCGCCTCCTCCGGGGTGTGGGTGAGCATCGCCGACAGCATGAGCGTGCGCAACAGCGTGCTCCGGCCGGTCTGCGGGGCACCGACCAGGGCGAAGTTGCTCTGGATCCCGGCGAAGTCGATCATCAGGAGCTGCTGGTCCTGTTGCAGCGGGCGGTCCAGCACACCGATCGCGACCCGCAGGTCGCCACCGGGCCACTCGGGCACGCACATGCCCCGGCCGGGCCGGACGGCCGCCGAGCCGAGCAGGGTGTCGAGCGGGATCGCCGGCGGCAGCGGCGGCAGCCACACCTGGTGCGCGACGGCCGGCAGCGGCTTCATCCGGTCGACCAGCACCTCCAGCTCGGTGGGGCCGGTCGGCGCCGACTCCGCCTCCTCCTCCTCGACCGGTTCGGCCACCACTTCGGGCAGCGCCGCCACCTCGTACGGGACGACGGCCTTGACCACCCCGCCGGCCTCGGCCCGCTGCTGCAGGGTCTGGTACTGCGACGACACGTGCGCCACGCGCAGCCGCAGATAGACCGACTCGCCGACCTTCAGGTAGGCCGATCCGGGGATGGTCGGCAGCTGGTACGCGTCGGTCGTGCCGATGACCGTACGGCTCTCCGCCGCCGAGAAGGTGCGCAGGCAGATCCGGTACGACAGGTGCGAGTCGAGGCCGCGCAGCCGGCCCTCCTCCAGCCGCTGGGTGGCCATCAGCAGGTGCATGCCGAGGCTCCGGCCCACCCGGCCGATCTGCACGAACAGGTCGACCAGTTCCGGCCGGCCGGACAGCAGCTCGCTGAACTCGTCGACGATGATCAGCAGGTACGGCATCGGCTCGAGTTCCGTACCGTCGGGCTTCTTCCAGCCCTTGGCCCGGCGGGTGTGATAGTCGCGGATCGAGTCGGCGTCACCGGCCTCCCGCAGCATCTGCTGCCGGCGCTGCTGCTCGCCGAGCAGGGCCATGTGCACCCGGGTGATCAGCGCGGAGTCGTCGGCCAGGTTGGTGATCAGACCGGACACGTGCGGCAGACCGGCGAGCGGGGCGAACGCCGCACCACCCTTGAAGTCCACCAGCACGAAACCCAGCGTTTCCGGCGAGTGGGTGACGGCCAGGCCGGTGACCAGCGTACGCAGCAACTCGCTCTTGCCCGAACCGGTGGCCCCCGCGATCAGGCCGTGCGGCCCGGCCCCACCCTGCGCCGACTCCTTCAGGTCGAGCAGCACCGTGCCGCCCTCGGCGTCGGTGCCGATCGGCACCCGCAGCAGCCGTGGGCTGTCCGAACGGACCCAGAGGGTCGACGGGTCGATGGTCATCGGGTCGCCGACGAACAGCATGTCGGTCAGGGCCACGTCCCGGGTCAGGATGTGTTCACGCTCGTCGATCAGCCGCAGCGGCGACAGCCGGCGCGCGATCAGCTCGGCCACCCGCGGGTCCAGAGCGTCCGGCACGAGGTCGTCCACGGCGGTGGTGACCAGGGAACGGTCGCCGTCGAGGCCGGCGAACCCGTCGGCCTTGATCCGAATGCGCAGGTCGACCCGGCTCGGCTCGTCCTGTTCGCGCTGGGCCAGGAACATCGCGGTCACCCCGGACGCCGGCCCGGCCGTCTGCAGCAACTTGCGGAGCAGGTCCGAGCGACCCCATTCGGACACCGGCTGGAAGCCGGTGAACAGGACCACCAGCCGCTGCAGGCGCGGTGCCTTGTCGCGGTCGAAGCTCAGCTGCGTACGTTGAACCGCGAGCTGTTCCTCCCGCCGGCGCAGTTCCCGCTCCAGGAAGCCGGCGAGGTCGGCCGGGTCGACCCGGACCAGGGGCAGCACGCCGGCCTCGTGGGCGGCGTCGGGTTCCAGGGCGTGGGGCAGCCACTTGGCCCAGTCCCACCCCGCGCCGCCGGACTCCTCGACCGCGATCAGGACGTCGTCGGGCGCCTGCAGCACCGCGATCTGGCTGAGCATCGAGCGGGCCAGGGCGGCCGTCCGGTCCGGCGGTCCGAGCAGGCTGATCACGCCGGCCTTGCCGAGGTTGATCACCGACGGCTGGTTGTCGATCCGGCCCAGCCGGTTGACCAGCTTCTTGGCCGAGGTGACGGACTCCCAGTCGTACTCACCCAGGGGGTCGAGCCGCTGGCTCATCTGCACCGGTGTGGTCAGGGCGGCCCGCCCCAGCCCGATCCGGACGTGCAGGAAGTCGGGGTCCTCGGGCCGGCGCTCCCAGACCCGGTCGAGCGAGGTGGTGATCGACCACAGTCGCAACGGGTCCGGGAAGGTCACCGCGTTGACGGTCCGCTGGACGGCGGCGTTGTTACGGGCGTGGGCCCGCGCCTCGTTCAGGTGCGTGCGGTACCGGGCGCGCTGCCGGCGTACCTTGCGGCGGTTGTCGCTCTTCATCTGCGACCGCATGGCGATGGTGATACCGATCGACACGACGACGAAGATGATGCCGAACGCGATCAGGATCGGCCGGCCGAACGAGATCATGTAACCGGCCATGCCGGCCGCGCTCAGCACCGGCAAAATCGTGGTCAGCCAGGCACTGGTGGCGCCGCGGGAGCCGTCGGTCTCCGGCGGCATGGGCAGGGTGATGGGCTCGCTCGGCAGCCGCGGCGGCAGAAACCGAGGCGGCCGGTGAAACGCCAGTCGGGTCATGATTCGCTCCCCGTCATCCCGTACACGCTGCTTTGACCTGGGTCACGGCCAACATGGACTTCGTCGTCGGCGGCTTGCCGCCGGTGTTCAGCCGCACCGCGATGCCGCTCCGGTTCACCGGGAACGATCCGGCGGCGACCCAGGAGCCGGCGTTCTTCGTCTGGTCGACGGTGAACCGCGCGAACTCCGTACCGCCGCGGGCGCCCAGCACGGAGTAGTGCGCGGCCGGCACCGGCTTGAACTCGTCGTCCGGAGCCGGCACGTAGACCGACAGGAGGCACTTCTTCATCGCGCCGGCCGGGGTGAACCACCACTCCACGACCGGGCCGCGGGTGTGCTTGTCGGTGGTGAACGGGATCGCCTCGTAGTCGCCGTGGCAGCCGTCGCCGGACCATCCGCCGCGCGCGACGGTGATCCAGCTGGCCTGCCGGTTGTCGGCCTCGAAGCCCCGATCGCCGGCCGCCGCGCAGTCCCACCCGGTGATCGCCGCCCAGGTCGGTGCGGCCGCCTTGACCGGCGGCGGCGCGGCCGGTTTGGGGATCTTCACCGGCTTGATCAGCTGCATGATGACCCCGGTCAGCAGCGCCGCCACCGTGGAGACAGTGGCGATGATCAGTGTCACGTGCGGCCGGGCGACCGGGCGTTCGATGCCCGGCCGAGCCCAGCCGTACAGACTGAAGGCGCGCCTGAACTCCTTGCGCTGTTCCGGGGGCGCACCGATACCCCGGTCCCGGTACTGCGTCTCGACGCTCGTCACAACCCGTCCCACATCGATGGGTCACCTTTTGGCGTCCGTATAACGGGCCGGAACGGACCCCGGTTCATGGGGCCGGGACAAACCTTTCCTACGTCGGCGTCACCTCCTTGATCGGGGCGTTGGTGAAGTTGCGCTTCGGATCGACCGTCTCGGGGTCCGGCTTCTCGGTCTCCAGGGTGGGGATGTCTTCCTTGAACTCGGGGTGCTTGTGGTCCTCGGGCTTCGCCGGATCGCCCCACTCGGTCGAGTTGTAGGTGCCGGCCAGCTGCTCACCGAACCGGTAGAGGCTGCCGGTCAGACCTTCTTCGGCGTTCGCGTACGTCTGGGACGCGGCGTCGGCGAGGGCCTTGATCTTGCCGAGGGCACACTCTCCCGAGCTGATGTCGGCCAGCTTGTCCGGCGTCTTGTCGTTGCCGAACATCGCCTTGTAGGCGGCCTGGAACCGGTTGTTGAAGTCGTCGGCCTCCTTCTGGGTCTGCCCCACCCAGCCCAGGTCGAGGGCGTTCCAGGTGTCGGAGATGGTCTTGATCGTCGCGGTCAGGCTCTCCTGCTTGGCGGCGATCGTCTTGGCCTTGGTGGTCAGTGACTGCGGCTTGACATTGATCTTGTGAGACGCCGCTTCACCCTGGTAGTAGTCATTATCCGGATTGTCTGGTACGTCCGGATTATCGACTTTCTGCCATGGAAGCTGTGGCGTCTCTTCACCTTCGCGAGCCAACGCTCCGCTCCTTCCTTCTAGGTGGTCACACCGTTCTTGAGCTTCTGCCCCGCGGCGTCGATGGCCGCGATCGTGGCGGCGTTCTGAGATTCGGAGGCGACATAGTTGTTGTACGCGACGTGCATCCGCCGGAGCCCCTCGTCCAGGGTGGACACCAGGTCGAGGCTGGCGTTCATGAAGTCGCCGGTGAGCTCCTGGAACGACCGGCCGGCCGGGCTGTCCCAGTCGTCCACCATCCCGGTGAACGTGTTCTTCACCTCGACCAGGTCGCTCTCCACCTGGTTGCGCTGCGTCTTGATGGACACCATGGCGTCGGACAGCGCCTTCAGGTCGACCAGGAAGTCACCGCTGATCGGCATGCCGTTGGCACCGTACGTGTTGGTGCCGTCCGGGCCGGTGATGGTCAGGGTGCCGTCGTCGTTGTACTTGTACTTGTACGCCTTCGACTCGTCCATCCCCTCCCACTCCTCCAGCAGCATGCCGCTCTTGTCGTACTTCCAGTGGTGGGCGCCCTGGGTCACCACGTACGTCCCGTCCGGGTTGTAGGTGATGACCTGGTCCTCCTCGCCGGGCTTGTGGATCCGGATCGCCTGGCCCTGCGCGTTGTACGTGGTGACGGTGCCGTTCGGCTCGGTCAGCGTGTAGGTGCCGTCGTCGTTCTTGTGGTAGAAGGACGCCGACGACTCGTCGTCGCCCTTCCACTCCTTGATCTCGGTACCGTCCGCGTTGTAAAGGACGTGCAGGTCGCCGCTCGTCCCGACATAGCTGCCATCGGCCCGGTACTGGAAGGTCGTGACCGTCCCGTCCTTCTTCACCTGCTTGATGTAGTGGTTGCTGACCGAGTCGTAGGTCGTGATGGTGCCGTCCGGGTCGGTCAGCGAGTATGAGCCATCGCCGTTGTCGTGATA
Source organism: Actinoplanes sp. NPDC049265 (assembly GCF_043197135.1). Lineage (NCBI taxonomy): Bacteria > Bacillati > Actinomycetota > Actinomycetes > Micromonosporales > Micromonosporaceae > Actinoplanes > Actinoplanes sp. NPDC049265. Next base: position 36,748 of record NZ_JBICSP010000037.1, read on the forward strand.
GAACGACGCCTGTGACTCGTCGTCACCGGTCCACTGCTTGATCTCGTCGCCGGCCGAGTTGTACAGCACATGCTGATTGCCGGTGGTGCCGACATAGTCGCCGTTCGGCCGGTACGAGAACGTGGTGGTCGTCTTGTCCTTGTTGACCTGGCTGACGAAGTGGTTGCTGCCCGACTCGTACGTGGTGCTGGTGCCGTCCGTGTTGGTCAGCGTGTAGGTGCCGTCACCGTTGTCGGCATAGAGCGCCGCCTTCGACTCGTCGTCGCCGGTCCACTGCTTGAGCTCCTTGTCCTCCGAGTTGTAGAGAACATGCTGGTTGCCGGTGGTCGCGACATAGTCACCGTTGCCCCGGTACGAGAACGTGGTCTCGGACTTGTCCTTGTTGATCTGCGAGACGTAACGGTTGCTGCCGTCCTCGTACGTCGTCGAAGTGCCGTCGGTCGGATTCGACAGCGTGTACGTACCATCCGGATTCTTCCGGTAGTACAACGCCGCCGATTCGTCGTCGCCCTTCCACTGCTTGATCTCTTTGTCGCCCGAGTCGTAGAGAACGTGATCGTCGCCGGTGGTCGCGACATAGTCACCGTTGTCCCGGTACGAGAACGTGGTCTCGGACTTGTCCTTGTTGATCTGCGAGACGTAACGGTTGCTGCCGTCCTCGTACGTCGTCGAAGTGCCGTCGACCGGGTTCGACAGCGTGTACGTACCCGGGTTCTTGTGGTAAAAGAGCGCCTTGGATTCGTCGTCGCCCTTCCACTGCTTGATCTCGACGTCGTTGGCGTCGTAGAGCACATGGTCGTCACCGGTCGTGCCGACGTACTCGCCGTTGTCCCGATACTCGAAGTTGGTGACCGACCCGTCCTCGTTCACCTGTGACGTCGGGCGAACCATCCGCGTCTCGGTCTCGCCCGGCCCCGTCGACGTGTAGGCCTGCTTCTCCCCCGGCCCCGTCGAGGTGTAGAACTCCTTGTCGTCCGGCCCGACGGACTTGTAGAACTGCTTGTCCTCCGGTCCCGAGGACGTGTAGAAGTCCTTGGCCTCGATCCGGTCCCGGTAGAACCCGTCCTCGGTCGTCGTACCTTCGACCCGGTCGCGGTAGAACCCGTTCTCGTCGGTCGCTTCGATCCGGTCGCGGTAGAACCCGTTCTCGTCGGTCGCTTCGATCCGGTCGCGGTAGTACCCGTCCTCGGTCGTCGTACCTTGAATCCGGTCGCGGTAGTACGCCGGGGACGAGTCGACGTGGTCCGAGGTGTAGAACATTTTCGGGTCGTCAGCGGTCCGCCACTGCTTGATCTCATGACCGCCGGCGTCGTACAGCACATGATCGTTGCCCGTGGTCCCGACAAGCCCTTCGTCGGTATCCTCGAAGGTCGTTACCGACCCGTCGGAGTTGCGCTGCCAGACCGGATCGTTGTCATCCAGCTGGTACGTCGCCGACGTCTTCCCCCGAGGATCGTCAAGCGTGTAAGTCCCATCGTGGTTGTCCCGATAGAACTGGGCGTTTCCTTCATCCGCCCCGTTCCACTGCTTGACCTCATTACCGGCCGAGTTATACAGAACGTGCTGATCACCGGTGGTCGCGACATAGTCGTCACCCCGATACTGAAACGTCGTAACCGCGCCGTTGACCCCGGTCTGACTGACCAGATGCCCGTCGTGCGTGTATTCGGTGGTCCCCTGCTTGTCCGTCAGCGAGTAGTGATCGTCGCCAAGCTGCTTATACTGCGCAGCCTGCCCCTCATCATTCCCCGTCCACTGCTTAACCTCATGGCCAGACGAGTTATACAGCACATGCTGATCACCAGTCGTCGCGACATAATCCTCGCCCCGATACTGGAACGTCGTATGACTTCCATCCGGCGCCGTCTGACTAACAAGGTGACCATCCTTGGTGTACTCAGTGGTCCCCTGCTTATCCGTCAGCGAATAATGACCATCACCAAGCTGCTTATACAGCGCAGCCTGCGACTCATCATTGCCCGTCCACTGCTTAACCTCAACGCCATCCGAGTTATACAACACATGCTGATCACCAGTCGTCGCAACATAATCATCATTGCGATACTGAAACGTCGTATGACTTCCATCCGGCGCCGTCTGACTAACGAGATGACCATCTTTGGTGTACTCGGTCGTCCCCTGCTTATCCGTCAGCGAGTAGTGACCATCACCAAGCTGCTTGTACTGCGCAGCCTGCGACTCATCATTGCCCGTCCATTGCTTAACCTCGACACCGGCTGAGTTATACAACACATGCTGATCACCAGTCGTCGCGACATAGTCCTCGCCCCGATACTGGAACGTCGTATGACTTCCATCAGGCGCCGTCTGACTAACAAGGTGACCGTCTTTGGTGTACTCAGTGGTCCCCTGCTTATCCGTCAGCGAATAATGACCATCACCAAGCTGCTTATACAGCGCAGCCTGCGACTCATCATTGCCCGTCCACTGCTTAACCTCGACGCCATCCGAGTTATACAACACATGCTGATCACCAGTCGTCGCAACATAATCATCATTGCGATACTGAAACGTCGTAACCGTACCGTCCGGCGCCGTCTGACTAACAAGGTGACCATCCTTGGTGTACTCAGTGGTCCCCTGCTTATCCGTCAGCGAATAATGACCATCACCAAGCTGCTTATACAGCGCAGCCTGCGACTCATCATTCCCCGTCCACTGCTTAACCTCAACGCCATCCGAGTTATACAACACATGCTGATCACCAGTCGTCGCAACATAATCATCATTGCGATACTGAAACGTCGTATGACTTCCATCAGGCGCCGTCTGACTAACAAGGTGACCATCCTTGGCGTACTCAGTGGTCCCCTGCTTATCCGTCAACGAATAACGACCATCACCAAGCTGCTTATACAGCGCAGCCTGCGACTCATCATTGCCCGTCCATTGCTTAACCTCGACACCGGCTGAGTTATACAACACATGCTGATCACCAGTCGTCGCGACATAATCCTCGCCCCGATACTGGAACGTCGTATGAGTCCCGTCCGGCGCCGTCTGACTAACGAGATGACCATCCTTGGTGTACTCAGTGGTCCCCTGCTTATCCGTCAGCGAATAATGACCATCACCAAGCTGCTTATACAGCGCAGCCTGCGACTCATCATTCCCCGTCCACTGCTTAACCTCAACGCCATCCGAGTTATACAACACATGCTGATCACCAGTCGTCGCAACATAATCATCATTGCGATACTGAAACGTCGTATGACTTCCATCAGGCGCCGTCTGACTAACAAGGTGACCATCCTTGGTGTACTCAGTGGTCCCCTGCTTATCCGTCAACGAATAATGACCATCACCAAGCTGCTTATACAGCGCAGCCTGCGACTCATCATTCCCCGTCCACTGCTTAACCTCAACGCCATCCGAGTTATACAACACATGCTGATCACCAGTCGTCGCAACATAATCATCATTGCGATACTGAAACGTCGTATGACTTCCATCCGGCGCCGTCTGACTAACGAGATGACCATTCTTCGCGTACTCGGTCGTCCCCTGCTTATCCGTCAACGAATAATGACCATCACCAAGCTGCTTATACAGCGCAGCCTGCGACTCATCACCACCGGTCCACTGCTTAACCTCAACGCCATCCGAGTTATACAACACATGCTGATCACCGGTTGTCGCGACATAGTCCTCGCCCCGATACTGGAACGTCGTATGAGTCCCGTCCGGCGCCGTCTGACTAACAAGGTGACCATTCTTCGCGTACTCGGTCGTCCCCTGCTTATCCGTCAACGAATAACGACCATCACCAAGCTGCTTATACAGCGCAGCCTGCGACTCATCACCACCGGTCCACTGCTTGATCTCAACGCCGTCGGACCCGTACAAAACATGCTGATCACCAGTCGTCGCAACGTAATCATCATTGCGATACTGGAACGTCGTATGAGTCCCATCCGGCGCCGTCTGACTAACAAGGTGACCATTCTTCGCGTACTCGGTCGTCCCCTGCTTATCCGTCAACGAATAACGACCATCACCAAGCTGCTT
>NZ_JBICSP010000038.1:0-40169 GCF_043197135.1 Actinoplanes sp. NPDC049265
GTGACAACGATTCCCACTCGGCGTCGGTCAGCTCATAACGGCGGATCACGCCGTACATCATCCACGGTCATGATCCTTTGAAGACACAACCTAGGGCACCCTCGCTCATCACACCGAACACAACGGCCGATCAAGATAACCGCCGACCAGCTAACTCATCGTCTGACCCTAAGACCGCGTCGCGCATTGATGTGCCGAGAACAGTGCACTCGGTCATGGCGCCAGAGCCGCTTTGACAACGCGGCGGCTCCGATTGCGGTGTGGCGATCCCCGTAGTCAGCCACTGCAAGGTTCAGCCCGGTCCAAACGGCGCCGAGATCGTCCTGCTACGCGGTCTGCACGACCGACGGGGCGGAGCTGGCTTGTATGACAGGATCGCGGGATGGCTCAGATCATCTTGATGTCGGATCCGAAGGTGGCCGCGATTCCGGTGGTCGAATGCGGCGAGCCTCTCGTGGATCTCCGGACGGTCGGGACGCTGCTGGTCGACCCGCGGCTGCAGGACCCGGACGGCGCCTTCTCGCATCTGCGGGCCGGCGTGCTGGAGCGACTGGTCAAAGCGCAGGAGCTGCTGCCGAAGGGGCTGCGGCTGCTGTTCGTCGAGGGCTATCGGCCGCCGGAGCTGCAGCGGGCGTACTTCGATGAGTACGCAAGCGAGCTGCGGGATGTCCACGCGGACTGGTCCGCCAGCCAGATCCGCACGGCGGCGAGCCGGTATGTGTCACCGCCCGAGATCGCCCCGCACAGCGCCGGCGCGGCCGTAGACATCAGCTTGGCCGACGCCGAAGGGCGGGAACTGGACATGGGCACGCCGATGAACACGAACCCGGAGGATAGCGACGGCGCCTGCTACACAGGGGCCGCCAACATCGGCGCCGAAGCCCGCGCCAACCGGGAGATGCTCGGCTCCGCGCTGACCGCCACGGGGCTGGTGAACTACCCGACCGAATGGTGGCACTGGTCGTTCGGTGACCGGTACTGGGCGCTGGTGACCGGCGAGCCGACCGCCCGTTACGGTGCGCGGGAACTGGCCTAGGTGGATTAACTGCGGCCGGGACCGAGAGCCCGCACCGACGTTCCGGTGTGGCGCACTCTATGCCGCCGATCGTGCGCGAACACCTGACGTCCCATCACGTTCGGTGACAGGCCCCCGCGTTGGCGGCGCTTCCTCAACTGCCGATGAGAAGGTGTTACAGATTCTTCGGTACCAAACCCGATGTGGTGGTTTTCTGTAATTCTCTACGCGGAGCCACCGGTATTCCGAATCAGTTGCCGAAGAACCTTCAACGCCGCGATGTAGTCCGCGTCATCGATGCCATTATGAATAAGGGACCGGATAGCCGGGGCGTGTTCCTTGAACCGGAGACGGGCATCTTCCCCGGCATCAGTGATCTTTAGTCTTCCCTTATTGTCGCGGACCGCCCACCCCTGCTTTAGTAGGTTTTCTGCCTCGTCGGCGAGGTCGTCCTCAGGTCTGAGGTACGAGCTCATCGTCTTCTCAAGCTCGGGAATCGTCATACCTCCCTCATGTGACAAGAGGTCACTGGAGGAGAGGTTCCGAAGCAGCCAGAATTGGGGCTGGGTAAAGCCAAAATCGGCTTGCCGGGCACGGGTAAAGGCGATAAGGGACTCGTAAGCCACTCCGGTCCAATAGGCGGCTGGTTGTCCGGCGAGCTCGTCGTCCGGCAGTTGAAGCGTTGTCATACTGAAGCCTCCGACAGGAAGATGTCCAAGCGCCATTATGAAACTTCAACTCTGGTTGAACTCAAGAGCCTGGCGAAGAGGTTAAGGGGACGACCTCATCTGCCGCGTTGGGGGCCGCACTGACCCCAAAATGCGTGCGTGCAGTCTGGGCTACAGGGAGACTGATCGCGGACCGGTGGCAGAGGCTGGCTATTGCAGCGGCTCGAGTTGGAAGCCCGGCACGCGCGGGCGGCTCGTGGACGCGTGGGGCCGCTGGCGTGCCATGCCCCATCGGGGGTTCGAATCCCCTCCGGTCCGCCGTGCAGTCATCTGTCGCCGATAACGCTCGGGCTCGGCGAGGCGACGCCTGCCGCTGCGATAGGTTCGCCAGCGTGATCGCCAGCCCTGACGACCGCCCTCTGCTGTTCCTGGACGTCGATGGTCCGCTCATCCCGTTCCGGGCTCGGCCGGCCCGGCTCGCCTCAAGTGACGCCGTCGTCTTCGCTACGGAGCCGGGGAATCCGCTGCTGGATCGCCTCAACCCAGATGACGGCCGCAAGCTGCTGGGATTGGGATGCGAGCTGGTCTGGGCGACGACGTGGATGGCCGACGCGAACGAGGTCGTCGCGCCTCGGCTTGGTCTGCCGCAGTTGCCCGTTGTCGCGTTTCGGGACGAGGACGAGATCCCCACCCGCGGGCTGCACTGGAAGACGAGTTTCCTCACCGAGTCGGCCGGCGGGCGCACCTTCATCTGGCTCGATGACGAGATCAGCGACACTGACCGCCGATGGGTCCAGACCCATCACCAGGGAACTGCTCTTCTCCATCGCGTCGACCCGCTCAGCGGCCTGACCGACGCGGACTTCACCCGCATTCGTCATTGGCTCGCGGTTGAGTAGCGCCCACGATCAGCCGTACTGTCATGCCGCGTCGAGGGCGGTGGCGCTCTTGGTGGCGATGACGCACCGTAAGTCGTGGATGCCTTTCCTGTTTCTGATCAAGCTGTTCCTCTCTTCGACGAGCGTGTGCTGCGGGCCGCGGTGGCCGCGTGCCTAGGCCGGTACCGCGGTGTGTCCCGGGTCCACACCGGCTCCGACCTCAAGGTGTTCCTGACCTGGTGTGCAGGGGAGGAACTTGATCCGGTGAAGGTGGGCCGGGCCGAGATCGAGCGCTATGTGCGCTGGCTGCAGGAGGTCCGCTGCTACCAGCCCTCAGCGGTGTCCCGGCGGCTGCCGGTCGTCGTCGGCTTCTACCGGGTCTGCGTTATCGATCAGATCTTGGCCCACTCGCCGGCCGACTACGTGCGCCGGCCACCGATGCCGGCCGACTCACCCACGCTCGGACTCGGACATCTACAGTTCGAAGCCCCGCCAGGCTCTCGGTCAACCGCAATGACTTTGCGTCGATCGCGATGCTCGGCCTGCTCGGGCTGCGGATCTTCGAAGCCTGCGGCGCCACCATCGCCGACCTCGGCGAGGAACACGGCCACCGGGTCCTGAAGGTTCGCGGCAAGGGCGACAAGACGGTGCTGATTCCGTTGCCGCCGACGGTCGCTCGGGCGATCGAGCTCGCCGTCGGTAACCGGGAGCGCGGGCCGGTCCTGCGTAACACGCTGGGTCGGCGGATGGACCGGCATGCCGCGACCCGCCGCCTCCAGCAGTTGTCCGCGACGGCCGGGATCCGGATGCCGCGGATGCACCCGCACATGCTGCGGCACACGTTTGTCACGACCATGCTGGACGCCGGGGTAAGCCTCCGCGACGTGCAGATCGCTGCCCGGCACGCCGACCCGAAGACCACGATGCGCTACGACCGCGCCCGCAAGAACCTTGACCGGCATCCCAACTACATCCTCGCCGCGTACATGGCTTCTGACACCTGAACGCTGTGGCCGGTTCACCCCGAGACCTTCTCGATAGCAGGCCACGCGAGAAGCTCGGCCTGTCTCCCGGTCTGTCGCATCACCAGCCGGACATTCGCCTGGCGCACTCGGACATGCCGAAAGTAGTGCACGTGATCGAGACTTGTGCGCTGCTTGTGCGCGAGGCTCGACCCACGGTCAACTGCGCTCCGCAGGGCTGGCAGTAGCGACCCTGCAACTCGGAGGTTCCGTTCTTACCCAAGTCTGCTCCGATACGCGGGAGAACCTCGGGTCGATCTCGATGAAGAAATTCGGCGTCGGCCGCGCCGAGATAACCTTGCCAGAGCTGCCGTCCAGCCCCGGCCATAGTCTCCATAGTGGGCACTCGGCCGGCACGCGGAGGTGCCGTGCCTCTCACGGCCGTGCTGATCTGGTCGCGCTACGCGCTGTGCCGATGATGGGTTCCGGCGGGATCGTCCGCTCCACGAGTCGGTATCCACCCATCGAACGGTCGTTGCGGTCCTCTCGGACATCCGACGACACAATCACCGGCCTGTGGCCACGATCCGGCGGCTCACATCTGCACCCCGGTCCGGCCGAGCGGGCCGCTGCCGCGGTAGCCGGTCACACCCGGCCCCGCAGCACGTTGACCAGCCCCAGGATCAGCATCAGGCCGAGCGCGGCGATCGGCACCGCGACGAGGAGCCACCACGCCGACCATGTGCCCGCCACGACGTTGAGCACGATGAACAGCACGGCGACCGCGTCGATCACGATGTACGCGACGTGCTCCAAGAGCGCTGTGCCATAGGGGATCCGGGCCACGAGCGGCTCCCTCCGTCCGGTTCAGTATGGGCCCAGAGCCGGTCTCCGCGTCAACCCGCCAACGGCCCAGCACGGCGCCAACCGGAAGCCGACACGGACGTCCGTACCGTACTGGCGGCGCTGGCCACGGCCGCGCGCCCCTCGCCGTCGACGAACTTGCCACCGCGCTGGGCTGGAGCCCCGACCCGGACCGCCACCGCGATCGAGTCCGCCCACCCACGTCCGCGCTGGCCTGGCCCGTACGCAGTGCGCCGCGGCCCCAGCCTCGCGCGATGACGTACCGACGGTGGCGCCGTTGACGACCTCGGCGATCCCAAGACTGCCCCCGCCGGTCGGGAGAGGCACGATGGGGCACTCATTTAGCCGCGATCCGGGTCGGTGCGGTGGGACGCTCCGGCTCACTGCTTCTTTGCGAGGTACACAGGTCGGCCGTGCTGCCCCGGCCAGGAATTGCCCGGCTCGCCGACGTGGATTGATGCGTCGATTTCAGTCAGCCTGTCCTGGAGGGCGGAGAGCTCGAATACCAGATCGTCAACGTCTTCCTCGACCTGTGCGCTGCGCTCCCGCACGGCGACGTACAGGGTGATCCGCTCGGATTCCGCGCGAACCGAGATGGCCCGCACTTCATGGGAAATCAGACCGAGCGCGGCTTGGACGACATCAAGCACCACGCGATTGTCTCGTGCTAATGGCGCTTCCACGGGCGAACTCCTCTGGCTCCAGTCGGTGTCGGCATCGGGTGTTCCGAGCGGCGCCAGACGATAGCTATAAGGCCGTCCCGCCGCACTTCAGTTTCTCCAGGCGACCGACGCACTGATCTGCCGCCGTCCGTGCGCGACAGAACGCCGAGACCGGTCACGCCGCGTAGCGTCGGCCCGTTTGCCGGCTGCGCGCTCATGCCGATGTGAGTCGCTTTCGTCGCGAGTCGTGATGAGGCGGACTTCGTTCCTTTCCGGCTTCAGCAATTGCCGGCCGATGGCAGCAATGCACGCCCGACGCCGGGAGGCGGATTCCGGTTGTCAGATCCTTTCTGTAGTTTCGGACGGGCCCGGGTCGGCGTTTGACGCGGTTCCGGATACACGAAACAGCTCTTCTCCGAGACAGGCCGGTGGGGGTTCGTCCTGTGCGGGCGGGTAAGACATTTGCGTCGCCGCCGGATTTTGCGATCGTCGCAGGTGAGGTCGCTGGAGTCGGCACGGCGAGGTCCGGCACTGCGGGTCCAGCCCCAGCAACGCTAGGCGCAGCCGCCGGACCGGTCACGGCGACGTGGGGCACGGCCGCCGGATCGGTTACGGCGACGCTGGCTGTGGCCGCCGGATCGGTTACGGCGACGCTGGCTGGGGCTGCCGGTTCGGTTACGGCGACGGTCGCCACCGTCGGCCCCACTCCCATCGGCGCCGCGGCGTGTGCCTCGGCCGTATGGGTCAGGTCCGGCGACCCCGCCGCCGCCCGGTGTCGAGCCGGCGGTGCTGGGTCCGGCACCCGTGGTGATCGATCTGTGTCTGCTCCAGACCGCAACCGGCGCAGCTTCGTGGCATGCCTCTGTGACAAGCCCCAGACCCGATGACGGGCGTGCTCCCGGCGAAATTCCTCGCCCTCGACAGAATAGCGACGCGATGCAGCCCGATCACGCATGGCGGCTAATCCCGCCGCCGTGAACAATTGAAGCTGTCGCATACCAAGAATTGTTCCGCACGCCGCCCGAACCATCACACTGAACGATCACCCAGAAAGAGCGACGATTCTCACCTCCACACAGACTCAGCCGCCACAGGGCCGCCGTCACATAAAGAAGGGCGCCCTCATCTGCCGCTGATCCGCGCCAACGCGACGGGACGATCTTGCGTGCGAGCCGCACTCATCTGGCCGATAGGGCGTTGCGCTGATCAGACCGCCACCCTGGTCGGCAATTCCAGGGCGGCGCTCGCGGGCTCTCGGTGTCGGTCGGGGCACGCGGCTGGGCCGAGTGACAACGACATCGGCTGGTACCACGTCGAGCTGGGCGACTCCACGACCGCGCTCGACAGGCGGCACCGGACGTGGGAGAGACCGAGTGCGCTCGCCTGATCCCGCTGGGGCGACCCCGGGCCACGCTGCTTCCGGCCGACGAAAAGAGGCCGGCCGGAACAGACCCGGGGGCGGTCAGTTGCCGGTCAGGCCCCACCTCTTGCGCAGGGCGGTGTCGGCCGCGTTGAAGAGCAGGTCGATCAGGATGCCGACGACCAGAACGACAATGATGTAGCTGATCACCAGGCTGGATTCGAACAGGTCGCGGGCGTTCTGCATGCGTACGCCGATGGAGACCGCGCCGGGCACGATGACCAGCAGCTCGCCGGCCATCAGGCTGCGCCACGAGAAGGCCCAGCCCTGCTTCAGGCCGGACACGAACGACGGCAGGGACGCCGGCAGGATCAGGTGGCGGTACTTCGCGAAGCCGGACATGCCGAGCACCTGGCCGACCCGCAACCAGGTCCGCGGGACGTAGTCGATGCCACTGATCAGGCCGTTGGCCACCGACGGGGCGGCGCCGATGACGACCACGAACAGGATGGCCTTCTCGCCCAGCTGGAACAGCAGGATGGCCAGCGGGAACCACATGATCGACGGCATCGTCTGCAGGCCGGTGATCAGGGAGCCGATGGCCGCGCGCAGGGGCGGGATGGTGGCCACGGCCGCGCCCAGGACGGTGCCGATCAGCACGGCCAGGGCGAAGCCGGTGATGGCCCGGGTCATGGTCAGGCGTACGCCGGCCCAGAAATCGGCGGTAGTGATCAGGTCGCCGAGGTCGTGGAAGACCGTGCCGGGGCCGGGCAGGACGAACTCGTCCTTCCAGCCGGACAGCACGACGACCTGCCACACGCCGATGACCAGGGCGACGGCCAGGAGTTTGGGCCAGGCGCTGCGCCAGACGCGGCGGCTCAGGTCGGTACGCCGGTCCGGCGGCGCCAGCTCGAGCGCGTCCAGCCCGGCGGTGGTGTCGCGTTGGGTCGGGATGAGGTCAGTGGCCATGGCGGGCCCCTCGGAGCAGGAGGGTCGGGATGAGGTCAGTGGCCATGGCGGGTCCCCTGGAGCAGAGGGTCGGGATCAGGTCAGTGGGCATGGCGGGCCACCTCGGCGCGGAGCTTGTCGGTGATCTCGGCGGCCTGCGTGGCCACCTCGGTGGAGTCGATGCGCCGGGGGCGGGGCGACGTGATCGGGAAGTCCTCGATGACCCGGCCGGGGCGGCTGCTGAGCAGGATCACCCGGTCGCCGAGCCGGACCGCCTCGCGGACGTTGTGGGTGACGAACAGGACGGTCAGCTCCTGCTCGCGCCAGATGCGTTCCAGCTCGTCGTGCAGGATGTCGCGGGTCATCGCGTCGAGGGCTCCGAACGGCTCGTCCATCAGCAGGATGTCCGCCTGCTGGGCGAGCGCCCGGGCCAGGGCGACCCGCTGGCGCATGCCGCCGGAGAGCTCGTGCGGCCGTTTGCCCGCGAAGTCGCTCAGCCGCACGATCTCCAGCAGCTCACCGGCCCGCTTGCGGCGTTCGGCGCGGCCCATGCCGGCCAGCCGCAGCGGGAGTTCGACGTTGCCGGTGACCGACAGCCACGGGAAGAGCGCCGCCTCCTGGAACATCAGCGAGACCCGTCGGCCGCCGATGTCCAGGATGCCGCCGCTGACCGCGTCCAGCCCGGCGACCAGCGACAGCAGGGTGCTCTTGCCGCATCCGGAGGCGCCGAGCAGGCAGACGAACTCTCCCTGCTCGACCTCCAGCGAGACCCGGTCCAGGGCGAGCATCGAACCGTACTTCTTGGACACCCCGTCCAGGGTCAGGACGCTCATGTCAGGACGCCGCGTCCGTGACGGCGGGCTGGCCGTCGGCCTTGAGCACGTCGTTGAGGATGGTCAGGTCGTAGATGCCCTTGAGGTCGACCGGTTTGAGCAGGCCGACGTCCTGGGCGTGCTGGGCGCTGGTGTAGAGCGACGACGCGATCGGGTCGTTGGTGAAGCTCAGGTTGGCGAACGAGGCCTTGAGCACCTCGGGCTTGAGCGGCTTGCCGCTGAGCGCCTCGATCTGGGCGTTGGCGTCGGCCTGGGCCTTGTCGCCGTTGTCCTTGATGTACTTGATCGCGGCGACGTGACCCTGGACCAGCTTCTTGACCGTACCCGGGTATTTCTTGAGGAAGTCCTGCTTGACGATCAGGTGCGTGGTGACGAACTGGCCGCCGGGCCACAGGTCCTTCTCGTTGACCAGCAGCTTGCCCTTGGAGTCGAGCACCATCCGGCTCAGGGTGGGCTCGGGGGCCCAGGCGCCGTCGATCGCGCCCTGGGCGAAGGCCTGGGTCGCGGTGGCGTTGTCCTGCGGGAGCACCGACACGTCGCCGCCGCCTTGCTGGTCGGCGTTGAGGCCGTTCTGCTTGAGCCAGGCGCGCAGCGCGACGTCCTGGGTGTTGCCCAGCTGCGGGGTGGCGATCTTCTTGCCTTTGAGGTCGGCGGGGCCGTTGATGCCGGGCTTGACGACCAGTCCGGCGCCGCCGGAGGTGCTGCCCGCGATGATCTTCAGGCCGGTGCCCTTGGACTGCGCCCAGCCGTTGATCGCCGGGTTGGGGCCGATGTACGTGGCGTCGATCGCACCGGAGAAGAGCGCCTCGAGCGCGGCCGGGCCGGCGTTGAAGGTCTTCGCCTCGAGCTTGGTCGAGCCGAGGGCCTGCTGGAACAGGCCGTCCTTGACGCCGATCAGCGCGGGCGCGTGGGTGATGTTGGGGAAGTAGCCGAGCCGGATGGCGGGTGCCTCGGCGGTGGCCGACGCGGCCGCGTCGTCGTCCTTCCCGCAGGCGGAGAGCGCGGTGGCGGCTAACAGGGCGATGGCGAGCGCGCGTACGGCGCGGGAGTGCAGTCGCACGGTGTCCTCAGTTCTCTATGTGCTGTAAAGCGGTGAGCTCGGCGAGGGTCTTGTGGTCGATGACGCCCTCGATGGCGGCCTCGACGGCGACCCAGACGTCACGCAGACCGGTGGCCGCGCCGTGGTATGTGGTGGTGGCCGTGGGCAGGCCACGGACGGTGGTGAGCGCACCGCCGGCCGCGCGGACCACGTCGCCGACGGTGATCTCGGCGGCGTCGCGGGCCAGGTGGTAGCCGCCGTCCACGCCGCGCTGGCTGTGCACCAGGCCGGCCCGCTTCAGGTCGAGCAGGATGCCCTGCAGGAAGCTGAGCGGGATGTCCTGATCGGCGGCCAGGGTGGCGGCTTTGACCAGGTCGGGGTGCCGAGCGGTGAGCGACAGCATCGCCTGGACGGCGTAGTCGGTGCGGGCCAGGACATGCACGTACGGCACCCCCTCGATTTTCTGCTTCACCTATCTGTTGCATGGGAATAATGGACGAGGGAGGAAAGCGGCGTCAAGCCGGTCCCACCACGGTGCGGCTTTTGTCAGGGACTGCAGCGCACGGTCACCCGTTCGGCGACGGTCTCCGTCGCCGCCCGGACCAGGTCCAGCTGCTTCAGCAGATCATCGAGGTGAGCGGTGCGATCCGGATCGGCCACGAACCGCAGCACGGTGTTCTGGAACGCGTCGGCCATCGTCGCCGGCATCGCGTCGGAGGCGTCCAGGCACCGCGTCGGCGCGTTCCTGAGCGTCTCGGCCACCGGGCGGCGAGTCTCGTCGTAGGCGGCCGGGTCGGGGTCGAGCGAGATCACCCGCCCCTGGCCCGCGGCCACCCACTGCTTGCCCGCGGCGAGATATTCGAGCAGATCCTCGGCCGCCGAATTGGTGGTGAAGCGGGCCGCGAAGTCACCCGACACCTCGGTCAGCAGGCCCGACCGGGCGATCCTGGCCCCGGCCGGCGCGTAGAACGAGCTCTGATGCAGCAGCTGGCAGCGATCCGCGGTCAGATCCTCGGCGGCCTCGGCCGGACTGGTCAGCAGCGCGTGCTTCGGGTTCTTCCGGTCCAGGTAGCCGGCGAACGTCGTCCACACCGCCTCGGTGTCCCGCCAGCTCATCTCGCCCGAGGCCAGCTTCTCGTACACCACCGGGCCTTGCGACTGCAGCAGCAGGTCCTCGATCCAGTCGGTGCCCGGCCAGCCCGGCGACGTCGCGCTCAGACCCAGGCACCACTTCGCCGCGCCGTAGCCCGCCGGCTCGACCAGCATCGGCGGATCCTCGGCCGACCGGTGGATGATCAGGCTCTTTACGTCGGTCTTGATGGCCACCGCGTACGCCCGGTCACCCCGCCACAACGCCCGGGGGTCGACCGTCACCCGCTCGCCCTGCGCCGGCTTCTTCGTACCCGGCCGCACCACCGAGGTCACCGGCTGGGCCAGCCCCTCGGTGGCCAGCCCGGCCAGCTCGCCGACGGTCGGCAGGATCGCGATGTCGGGCAGGGTGCCGTCCTTCACCTTGGCCCGCAACGCCTGCCCGATCGCCCGGGTGCCCTGGTAGCGGATGTCCAGGTCGTTCGCGGCGCCGTAGTCGGCCAGCACTCTGGTGAAGACGTCGCTCTCGTCGTGCTCGTCACCCGGGTCGTTGAGCCACGGGCCGAGCACCCGCAGGACCCGGGGCGTGCCGACCCCGTTCCCACAGGCGGCCACGGCCGGGACCAGCAGACAGAGCAAGGCCAGCAGGGTGACCGTACGGGAGATCCTCATCGGCGCCGGAACCTGTACTCCTCGACGCGGGGCAGCAGCCCTCGCGTGATCGAGAGCCCGAGGGCCAGGCCGATGACGATGACCAGGACGATGTCGCGGGTGCCGGTGGCCGACGCGCTCTGCGCCGTCATGGTGACGTCGTTGGCCTTCTCCAGCAGTTCCCGGGGCTGGATGACGTCGGCGGAGGCGGCCGGCGTACACGGGGCCTCCACCTCTTCCCACTTCCGGGACATGGTCCTCAGCGCCGGGCAGCCGTCACCCCGGTTCCGGGTCTCCTCGTCGCCGTAGTCCTTGATCAGCGTCGTCAGCGTGGCCCGGCCGGCGGCCACGTCGGCGTCCGTGTCCCGGGACAACGAGGCCACCGCCCCGAGCAGGCCGGCCAGCACCGTGGCCAGCAGCAGGGGCACGCTCAACGTCCGCCGGAAGCGCCGGGCCAGCGCCAGCTGGGTCCAGATCAGCAACCCGGCCAGGACGGCCAGCGGCACCATCCACAGCACGTGCCGCCCGCGGCCGGGCCGGGCCGGCTGGGCCTGGTCGATCTCGCTCTGCAGCGTCCTCAGCTGCGGCAGGATCTCGTCGTTGAGGAAGTTGTGCGCGTACTGCAGGTAGGCGAGGTTGAGGTCGGTGCTGACGGTGGGCCGGAACGCCTGCTCGATCAGGCCGCCGTAGGTCAGCAGCAACCCGTTCAGCACCTGCACCGACTCGGCCGCCGGACCGCCGATGTCGGCCTGCGAGATCTGGGCCAGCTGACGTCCGGCCGCGGCGGTGGCCGAGAAGTACGTCTCGCCCGGGCCGGCCGAGGCGGGGGAGGGCGAGCCCTGATCGCGGAACTGGGTGATGGCCACGTTGTCGGCCTGCACCAGCGACTGCCGGGCGGCGGCCACCCCCTCGCGGGCCGGTGCCTCGCCGGCGCGCAGGGCGGCCGCGTCCCGCCGGCCCAGGTCGATCGCGACCACCGCCCCGACCAGGGTGAGCAGGGCCGCGGCGAGCAGAGCGAACCACAGCCGCCCGACCAGGCGCCGGGTGCGCCTCACAGCGGCCGCCGGCATTCGAGGCAGGTGGTGGCGCCGGGCGGTGACTCGTACCCGCAGACGCAGCGCGCCTCCCGGAACGAGCGCGAGTACTCCTTGTCGAGGGCCAGGGCCAGCCAGTCCTCGGGCGGCACGTCCGGGCGCAGACGCACCTTCCCGTTCCCGGCGTCCACGATCTCGGCCACCCGCGCGATCCGGTCGAGCATGTCCTGGTCGCCGGCCAGGTAGGCGATCGCGGCGGCCTGTCCCAGCGCCCGCTCGGCCCCGGCCCGGTCGTCGGCCACGTACGCCGCACAGCCGTCACCGATCCACCGGCTCATCCGCGCCTCCAGCTCGTACCGGCCGGACTTGCCGGCGCGTGTCACCGACAGCGCCTCACCCTCGGTCCGCCGCACCAGCACCACCACCGGCTCGGAGCGGGCCGAACCACCGGTCAGCGCGTCCACCCGCCCGGCCCGCATGTCGACGTCGAACTGGCCGGCCGCGCCCACGTCCACGCTCAGCTCGTAGTCGCGCAGCTCACCGGGCGCCCACGCCCCGGTGGCGACGTTGACCGCCCGCTCGCCGGCCGGCGTGGTGTGCGCGGCCAGGTCGTTCTTGGTCGGATGGACCTCGCGGAACCAGCGCAGCCGGGCGAACGGGCTGAGCTCGATCCGCAACGTCAGGTCGCGTACCGCCTTGGCCTGCCACCGGCCCACGACGGCCCGGAAATCCGCCGCCAGGGCCGGGCCCGCCGTCATCGCCCGGGCCTGCCCGCGCAACGCCTGGGCGATCGCGATCAGTTCGTCGGCACTCCAGTCGGCGCCGATGCCCCGGGCGTCACACTGGAAGACCTGGCGGCAATCGTCGAGGGTACGGGTGAGCTCACCGGCGCGTTCCCGGTTCTGCCCGTCGGTGAGCAGTGTGACGTGCCGGACGTCGTCGTCCCGGCCGGCCAGCAGCCGCCGCGCGAGGCGCAGCCAGGCACCGATCCGGGTGCCTCCGGACGGGCGCACCCGGCCGATCGCGGTGCGCGCCGCCTGTCTGGTGCGCGGCCCGGCCACGGCCAGGTCCTCACCGGACGGGAACACCATCCGCGCGTCGTTGTCCCCGGCGACCACCGCGAACCGGGCACCGTCGGGCAGCGCCTCGATCGCGGCGACGGTGGCGCGGCGGGCGGCGGCCATCTTGTCGTGAATGGACATCGACCCGGAGGCGTCCACGACGACCACCTCGGCCAGCCCGGCCGGCGCCGGTTCGGCGTGAGCGTCCGGATCCGCGCGTACGGTCAGAATCGCGTTGATCTCGGTCGCGCCCGGCGCGAGATATCGATGCTCGCTCAACGACAGCGTGAAATCGGTCATCGGTGCAGTTCACCGCCACCAGGTGAGCAGGGTCCGGGGACGGACCCGGTTGGCCAGGTCGGTCAGGATCTCGTGGTCGGTCGCGGTGCGGGCCTGGGCGGCCAGTTCGCGGTACGACAGTTCCAGCGCGGTGGCGGCGGCCCGGTCGTCGGCCGGTCCCGCCTCGGCCTCGGCCTGCCGGATCAGCGCCCGCAACCGGCGCCGCGCCTCGCCTTCCGGCGCGCCGCCGTCCAGCCGCAGGGCGGGCAGCCGCCGGGCCGCCTCGGCCACGTCGGCCGCTTCCGGCCGGGCCGGTATCGACTCGGCCCAGGCCCGGGCGGCGGCGATCCGGGCGGCGTCCCGGTGCGGCGACATCAACGGCACCTGGTCCAGGAAGGCCGCCGCGCCGGCCCGGTCACCGGCCCGCAGCCGCAGCCGGGCCAGCCCGAACGCGGCACTGGTGTGCGAACGGTCCCGCCGCCAGACCGCGGTGAACAATTCCTCGGCGTCGCCGCCGGTTCGTTCCTGGCACAGGGCCAGGGCCAGCTTGGGCGCCACCTCACCGGGCCAGAAGTCGCGGACCGACGCGAACTCGTTGGCCGCCGCGTCGACATGGCCGTCGGCGAACGCCAGCAACCCGAGATACCACGACAGCCGCCACTCGCCCGCCGTCTCGCCGAGCAACTCCTCGGCGGCGGCCAGGCAGTTGCTCGCGGACTCGCTGTCGCCCAGCTCGATGTGCGCCCGGCAGCCGCGCAGGAGCAGCTCGGCCGACTTCTGCTCGGGGTCGGAGTCGAGCCGGGCGAGCAGGTCACGCGGGTCGTGCCGGACGCCGCCGCCGAGGTAGCGGGCGGCCACGTCGGCCGGGTCGGTACGCGGGATCGGCAACCCCAGCGCCACCGACCGCAACGGCGGCGGGGCGTGCACCGAGGCCGGCAGCGCGGTCGCCGTCCACCGGCCCAGCGACGGCACCGAGCCGAAGCCGCCGTCGATCACCTCGGCCGTCGGGGCGAACAGGGTCGAGGTGGCGGCGTGCTCGACGCCGCCACGCAACGCCAGCAGCTCACGCAGCACGCCGGTGAGCTGCTCGGACATCTCACCGGCGTCGGCGAAGCGGCGCAGCGGGGCCGGCGCGGTGGCCCGGGCGACCAGCTGCCGGAACGACCCGGTGGCGACCGCGGGAACCTCGTCACGGTCGCGGACGGCGTGCTCGTACAGCTCGTGGAGCGTACGCCCGATGGTGAAGATGTCGGTCTTGACCGAGGCGCCACCGTCCCGGATCTCCGCCGCGGGCGCCTGATACTGGTGGGTGCCGACCGGGTGCCGGTCGTGGGCGGCGATCTCGCTCATGCCACCGAGGTCGATCACCGTGATCCGGTCGGTGCCCCGCATCACGTTGGCCGGCTTCATGTCGCAGTAGAGCAGGCCCTGCCCGTGCAGGTAGCCGATCGCGGCCAGGATCTCGTGGCCGATGCCGAGGATGTGTTCCAGCGGCAGCGTCCCGCAGTCCCGGCCGCAGCGGCCGGCGGTGCGGCGTACCTCCTCCAGGGACGGCCCGTCGATGTACTCCATGACGATGTAGGCCGCGCCGCCGTGCGTGACCGCGTTGTAGATGCCGACGATGTTCGGGTGGTTGAGCCGGGTCAGGTACTGCCGTTCCCGGACGGCCATGTCGGCGGCCCGGTCGTCGTCCGGGTTGATAAGTCCTTTGAGGACGACGTAGTTGTCGTCCAGGTGCTCGTCGCGGGCCAGGTAGACCCAGCCGAAGCCGGACTGGGCCAGCGGGCCGAGAACGCGGTACTGCTCGGCCACCACGTCACCGGCGTGCAGCCGCGGGCGGAACGAATACGGCTTCCCGCACCTCGCGCAGACGCCGGTCAGGCCGGACGGGTCGAGCTTGCTGCTCACCCCGATCAGGCCGGTGCAGCGGTCCCGGCCGCACTGCCGGGGCGAACTGGTCAGCCTCTTCTCGTCCATCAGCCGGTCGCCGGGGTCGCTGCCGCCGAGCACGGGCAGCTGGACCAGCCCGGCGGCCACGTCGAAGAAATCGGTCGGGGGATCGCCGGCGCGGGTGCACGCCGCGCCGCACGGCTGCGGGCCGGGCGTGGGCGCCGGCTTCTCCACATCGGTGGGTACGGACTCAGCCCGCTCCGGTGGCCGCCAGCACCCGGTGCAGTACCCGGTGTCGTCGATGAACCCGCCGGGACAGCCGGGCCGGACGCACCTCACCGCCGCCACTTGCGCACCTCCCCGGCGAAGTCGTCCACCGCGCCCTCCGCGTCGTCCAGATCGACCGGGGCGTCGTGCAGCAACCCGTACGCCAGCCGGTATCGCGCCGTCACCGCCGGATCCTTGGCGCAGCCGTACTCGGCGGCCAGCTGCCGGTACGCGGTCAGCCGCCCGCGCAGCCGGGTGTGCCGGGACAGCAACGCGTCCAGCCGGTCCCGTACGCCCAGCGCCTCACCGGCCGCCACCTCGGCCGCCCGCCGCAGAGCCCCGGCCGCGCCCCGGATGTCCTTGCCGTCACCGGCCGCCGCCTCCAGCGCGGTGAACCGGGCCCGCAGATCGGCCGCCGCCGCCGGAGCCGTGGGCGGGTCCACGACGGCCAGCCGGGCCCGCCGGTGCAGGCCGGCCGCCGACCGCTCGGCCAGCTCGGCCCGGACCAGCCGGTCGCGGGTGGCGTCGAGCTCGCCGCCGGCCCGTGACCGGCGCGACGACCGCCCCTCGAGCGACTGCAACGAGGTCAGCATGGCCGACTCCTCGGACGCGAACGTGGTCAGCAGGTGGTGCCGTTCGCTCAGCCGCTCGATCACGCCGGGCAGCCGCCGGTGCGGGTCGACGGCCAGGTCGACCCGGTGCAGGACGACGACCATCACGGGCGCCCGGTCGCCGGTGAGCTCGCCCGGCTCGACCGCGGCCCGGTCGGCGATCCGCGCCAGGATCCGCTCGGCGCCCAGTCCGGCGCAGTCCACCATCAGGTCGATGCCGCCGAGAAAGCCGACGTTGTCGCGGACCGCCTGGTGCAGCGCGGCCGACCGGTCGGAGTCGTCCGGGCCGACCACCACCACCCGCAGGTTGTCGCCGGCCAGGCCGCGGATGACCTGGCCGATCTCGTCGACCGCGCGCTGGTCGGGGCGGCGGGGGAGCGGCCGGGCGGACAACTCGGGCGGGATGGCCGAGGGCCCGCTGATCCACGGCTGGTCGCCCAGGTAGCGGTGGATGGTCGCGGCCGGGATCATGAACGACTGCTCGTCGGCCTGATGCGCGGCGACCATCATGCCGACCACCCGGCCGTAGGGGTGGGCCAGCACGCCGGAGCCGCTGAACCCCCGCCGTACCGCGCCGCCGCCGGCCTGGGTCAGCTGGATCCACTCGCCGCCCGGTCCGGCCTCGCCGACCAGGGTGGTCATCGCCCACACCCCGGTCACGTTGTCGGGCGGGAACCCGTACGCGCGGAAGGTGGACACCGAACCCAGCGGGAACCGCCGCAGCATGGCCGTGTCCCGCCGGGGTTGCGGCTGGTCCAGCTCGACCAGCGCGAGGTCACCGCGCTGCGAGTCGGTGAGCGGTACGTACGCGTCGGAGAGGATCCGGGTCGTGATCGGCGGCTCACCGGCCGAGTCGGCGAATTCGGCCAAGGCGCCGTCGTGGACCACGTGCGCGCAGGTCAGCACCTGCCGCTCGGTGACGAGCAGCCCGGCGCCGGCGACCGCACCGGAGCGGCCGAGGAGGCGCACCATCCACGGCTGCAGCTCCGGAACGCCCCCCATCCGGGCACCATACGCCCGCGTCGATGGACACGGTGTCCCCGCGTGACAGCATCCGGTCACCGTCGGGTGAGATAGGGGCCATGACGATCTCCACCGTGGTGTCCGACGTGGTCACTGCGACTCCCGACGTCACCTGGTCGATCGCGGTCACCGGGCGGACGGTGGCGGCGCACGACCCCGGCCGCCGGCTGTCCACCGCCAGCATCGGCAAGATCCTGCTGCTGGCCGAGACGGCCCGGCGGATCGCCGAGGGCACCCTCGACCCGGGGGAGCCGCTGCGGCGGGACCCGGCGGTCGCGGTGGCCGACTCCGGCCTGTGGCAGCACCTCAGCGTGGACGTGCTGCCGCTGGCCGACGTGGCCGCGCTGATCGGGGCCGAGAGCGACAACTACGCCACCAACGTGCTGCTCCGGCGGATCGGTATCGAGGCCGTCGGCGCGCTCACCGGCACACTCGGGCTGGAACAGACCGCACTGAACCGGCTGGTCGGCATCCAGCCGCCCGGGGTGCACACCAAGCTGTCCACCGGTTCGGCCCGCGAGCTGGCGGCGCTGATGCTCCGGTTGGCCCGCGGCCGGCTGATCTCCCCGGCGGTGTCCGCGCGGGTCGACGGCTGGCTGGCCCTGAACACCGACCTGTCCATGGTCGCGTCGGCGTTCCACCTCGACCCGCTGGCCCACCTCGACGCACCGCTGCGCAACAAGACCGGCACCGACGACGGCATCCGCGCCGACGTCGGCTATCTGCGCGGCGACCGCCCGCTGGCGTACGCCGTCCTGGCCAACTGGGATCCGGCCCGGGACCGCACCGGGGCCGTCCTGGCGGGGATGCGGGAAATCGGCGCGGCCCTGTGTCGAGAACCCGCCGGCGGCTCCGACCACCGGGTGTCGGACACCTGATGAGGAGTTGAGAACGATGGGCAAGGTTGCCACGGGCGCCACGATGTCGATCGACGGGTACATCGCCGGCCCCGGCGACAGCGGCTTCGACCTGCTGTTCCAGTGGTACGACAACGGCGACGTCGAGATCACGACCGCGATGCCGGGGCTGACCATGCGGGTCACGCCGGCCAGCAAGGACCACCTCGACGAGTGGAACGGCGCCCTCGGGTCGCTGGTCGTCGGCCGGCACCTCTACGACCTGACCAACGGCTGGGGCGGCCGGCACCCGCTGGACGTGCCCGTCGTCGTGCTCACCCACCGGCCGCCCGAGGACCGGCCCGCCGCCGACGACAACTTCGTCTTCGTCACCGAGGGCATCGAGGCGGCCGTCGCCACGGCCCAGGAGATCGCCGGGGACAGGAACGTCGGCGTCAACGGCGGCGAGATGGCCCGTCAGGCACTGGACGCCGGGCTGCTCGACGAGGTCCACGTCGACCTGGCGCCGGTGCTGCTCGGTGCGGGCACGCCGTACTTCCCGAGCCTGGGGATCAAGCCGGTCCAGCTCGACGGTCCGGTCAAGGTGGTGCGTGGTTCCGGCGTCATGCACCTGACGTACGCAGTGCGGAAGTGAGCCGGTAACGACCGGGGGCGGGCACCCGGACGCGGGTCCACACCCCGGCCGGCTCGGTCACGGCGGCGGGCTCGACGCGCAGCCAGCGGTAATACCGCACCCGGATCATCACGTCACCGGCGATCGGTGCGTCGAAGGTCAGCGACGCGCCGTCCTGCACGACGGCCATCGCCGGTGGCGCCACGACCGGCTGCGCGTCCTCGACCGCGTACAGCCGCCAGTGCGCGTCGGCCCAGATCTGCGACAGGTAGGGCAGGCCGTCGTCGATCAGCGCCGCCTCGGCCCGCCCCGGCCACGACGGCTCGGTGTCCGGCACGGCGACGTACTGCACCGAGGTCTCGTTCAGCCAGGTGCGGTAGCTGGCGGCGGTCAGCGGCACACCCGTACCCGGCGCACCCGGCACTGTCGTGAAGAACAGCGGGTTGCGGTCGATGTCGGCCTGCCGGAGCCAGCCCCGGGCCAGGGGCAGATCACCCAGGTATGCCGCCTCCCAGTAGTCGCGGGTCGGCGGTACCTCCACCCGCCCGGTCACCGGCAACGTGGCCAGCCGATCGCGCAGCGGCCGGAAGTACGCCGGATCCGACGCCGGGTTGCCGATGTCGCGCACGTCGCCGACCACCACCGGGGACAGTGCCACGCACACCGCCACCAGCACCGGCGGCGCCAGCCACCTGGGCCCCCGCGCGTACGCGGCCAGCACCGGCAGCGCGAACATGGTCACCAGCCGGGTGGCGTTCAACCCGACCGGCGTGTGGACGAGCCACGCCGTCAGCACCCCCGCCGCCGACAGGGCCGCGCCGATCCGCACCGCCCGCGGGGTGGCCAGCACGGCCACCAGCAGGCTGACGCCGACCGACCGGATCATGTCCTGCAGGCTGATGTTCATCCAGCCGCCGTCGCCGAACAGCAGCGCCGCCGCCCCCACCGGAACCGCCGCCGGCACGGCCACCAGCAGCCCGTCCCGGACCCGCCCGGCCAGCAGCAGCGCCGCGCCGGCCAGCCCCGCGAAGAGCCCGGCGACCGGGGAGGTCGCGGCGGCGAGCAGGGCCAGGGGCGCGGCCAGCCAGACCATCCTCCGGTACGTGAGCAGCACCAGCGCCCCGACCCCGAAGCACACCCCCAGGCCGTACGTGACCCGTCCCGACACGAGGTTGCCGGCCACGCACGCCGCCCCGATCAGCGCGGCCGGCCACCGGCGCGGCGCGTCCACCCGCCGGAGCAGCACGGCCAGCAGCACCGCGGTGCCGACCAGGGCCAGCGCCCCCGTCACCCGGACACCCAGGGTGGCCATCACCGGCTGCGACACCAGGCTGTAGCCGAGCTGGTTGACCCCGCCGTACCAGCGCAGGTCGACCGGCGCCCAGCCGTGCCCAGCGAAGAACCCGGCCCTCGCCACCTGCGCCGACAGGTCCGAACCCATCCGCGGCAGCACCAGATAGGCCGCCGCGAGCGCCACCGCCCACCCGGCCGTCACCCACTCCAGCCGACGCCGCGCCCACACGCCGCCGACCCTACCGGTGGTCGCGCGCCGTCACGGTAGGGTGGCCGCCATGCCCGGCCCCGCGACCATCCGCTACGGGGGCCTGGCCGGAAGCCTCCTGCTCGCCCTGGCCGCCGCCCGCCACGGCGCTGACGCTTCGTGGTCGCCGACGATGACAGCCCGCACGATCCTGTCCGGCGTCGACGGCTGGCTCACCCCCGCCGCCTGGCTGGCCGGCACGCTCCTGCTGGTGACCGCCTGGTGGCTCGGCCGCCGCCGGGTGCCGTCCCTGCGCTGGGCCTACGTGACGGCCGCCCTGTGGGCCCTCCCCCTGCTCTTCGTCCTGCCACTGGGCAGCTACGACGTCTACTCGTACGCCTGCCAGGGCTGGGCCTTGGCCGCCGGCCACGATCCCTACGCGGCCGGCGTGGCCGCGTACCAGTGCCCCTGGCTCGACGCCGTCGCACCCACCTGGCGCGACGCCCCCGCCCCCTACGGCCCCGTCTTCCTGCTCCTGGCCGCCCTGGCCGCGCTGACCGGCGGCTCCCTGACCGGCGTGATCGCCCTGCTCCGCCTGACCGCCGTCCTCGGCGTGGTTCTGATCGCCGTCTGCGTGCCCGTCCTGGCCCGCCGCCACGCCGTCGACCCGGCCCGCGCCGTCTGGCTGGCCGTCGCCTGCCCGCTGGTCCCCATCCACCTCATCTCCGGCGCCCACAACGACGCCGTGATGGTCGGCCTCCTGACCGCAGGCCTGGCCCTGGCCGCCGCCGACCACCTCCCGACCACCCCGTCCCCGTCCCCGGCCGCCCGCCCGCGCTCGCCCCGGTTAACCCTGGGCCGGCTCGCCCCGGCCGCCGGCCCGCGCTCGCCCCGGTTAACCCTGGGCCGACTCGCCCCGGCCTGGCTCGCCCCGGCCTGGCTCGCCTCGGCCGCCGGCCCGCGCCGGGCCTGGCTCGCCCCCGCCTCCTACCCCCGCGCGACCGGGCTGATCGCCGCCGGCGCTCTGATCGGCCTGGCCGGCGGCGTGAAGGCAACCGCCCTGGTCGTGCTGCCGTTCGCCATGCTCCCGCTGCGCCGCAACTGGCTCGTCCTGCCGGGCGCCCTGGCCTCCCTGGGCGTGGTGTCGCTCGCATCCGGCCTGGGCTTCGGCTGGGTGACCGCCCTCTCCGGCAGCGGCGTCTCGGTCCAGTGGACGTCCCCGCCCACCGCCGTCGGCATGACCGCCGCCCTGTTCGGCGCCGGTGACGCCGCGATCACTGTGACCCGCCTCCTCGGCCTGGCCGCCCTGGCCGTCCTCCTGGTGGTCCTTTTTTGCCGCTTTGCTCTGCGTACCAATAGTCGCCCCCTCCGCCCGCAACCCGCGTCGAGCGACAGTCCGCAGGTCAGCGAGGTCGGCGACGGTGGCTCGCGACTAGCGGCGCCTGTTGGTACGCAGAGCTGGAAAAGATCTTCACGCGCTTCCGCGGCTGACATCGCGCAGGCAGACGGGGCTGATTCCGGTGACTCGCGACTAGAGGCGACTCTTGGTACGCAGAGCAAAGCGGCCGCGGTGGCGATGGCGGCGACGGTCGCGCTGGCGCCGGTGTTTCATCCCTGGTATCTGACGTGGCCGCTGGCGGTGCTGGCGGCGACCCTCCGGCGGGACACGTTGTGGCTGGTCGTGCCCTGTGCGGTGGCCTCGGTGTTGTGCCTGCCGGACGGCTACAACCTGGCGCTGGCGACCAAGGCACAGGGGGCGATCGCGATGACAGCGGTCGTGATCGGGGTCATCGGGTACGCGGTGCGGAGGCGCCGGGCGTGAGGAAGCGGATCGCGATCGTCGCCGGCCTGGCGGTGGTCGCCGTGGTCGCGCTGTGGCTCAACGAGCGGCGCAACACCTGGTTCGACGCGCGGGTGTACTACGGCGCGATCCACTACTGGTTCCGCGACGGCGGGATGGTCTACGACTTCCTGCGGCTGAACTCGCCCTACGGGTTCACCTATCCGCCGTTCGCGGGGCTGGTGATGGCGCCGATGGCGGTGCTGCCGTTCCCGGTGGTGCTGGTCGGCGTGACCGTCGCCACGGTGGTGGGGACGGCACTGGTGGTGCGGTGGCTAGGCCGTGTTTCGCAGTCCGGCTGGACTGCGAAACACGGCCTGGCGCCGCGGTTGGGGTGGTTCGGGCTCGCGGCGGCGGTGCTGCTGGCGCTGGTGTTCGAGCCGGTGCGGGAGACGGTCACGCTCGGGCAGATCAATGTGCTGCTGTTGGTGATCGTGGCCGCGGATCTGCTGTTCGGGCTGAGCAAGGGGCGGCGCTGGGCCGGTGTGGGGGTGGGGCTGGCCACGGCGATCAAGCTGACGCCGGGGGTGTTCATTGTCTATCTGCTGGTCACGCGCCGGTGGCGGGCGGCCTTCACAGCGATGGGTACGGCCGTGACGGCGACCCTGGTGGCCGCGGCGATCTTTCCGGATCAGTCGCGGGAGTTCTGGACGGCGGCACTGTGGGACACCGATCGGGTCGGTGATCTGTCCTACGTGTCCAATCAGTCGCTGCGGGGGCTGGTGGCGCGGCTGCCGTTCGAGGCCTCGTACCTCTGGATGATCTTGATCCTGGTCGCCCTGGGGATCTGGGTGTGGCGCGTACGGAAGGCCGACATCGTCGGTGGCCTGGCCCTGACCGGCGTCCTGAGCTGCCTGATCAGCCCGGTCACCTGGGTGCACCACTGCGTCTGGCTGCTGCCGGCCATGCTGCTCGGCCTGCGGAGGACCAGGACCACCTGGCTCGTGGGGGCCGCCTACCTCGTGCTCAGCTCGCGCCTGCTGTGGCTGTGGGAGAACCCGCCCCGCCCGCCCCTCGAGCTGATCGGCAGCAACCTGTACGTCTATTTCGCGGCCGCCCTCCTCATCTGGACGCCTTCGGTTCGCCCGCCGGAAAGCCCGCTGACACGGCGCTGATCATCGTGTCAGCGCCGTGTCAGCGGCGCCGCGCACGCTTCTCCCGACAAACTCACGAGGGAGAAGCACCATGACTCACGCGATCGTCGCGGAAGGGCTGGTCAAACGCTTCGGCGCGACCACTGCCCTGGCCGGCGTCGACCTCGCGGTCCGCACCGGCACCGTGCTCGGGCTGCTCGGCCCGAACGGCGCCGGCAAGACCACCGCGGTCCGTGTTCTCGCCACCCTGCTGCGGCCGGACGAGGGGCACGCCACGGTCGGCGGCTACGACGTGGTCGGCCAGGCCCACCAGGTCCGCGGGCTGATCGGCCTGACCGGACAGTACGCCTCGGTCGACGAGACCCTGACCGGCGCCGAGAACCTGATCCTGATCGGCCGCCTGCTCGGTATGACTCGCCGCGACACCAAGGCCCGGGCCCGTGAACTGCTCGAACGTTTCCGGCTGAGCGACTCCGCCGACCGGGCCGCCGGCAAGTACTCCGGTGGCATGCGGCGCCGCCTCGACCTGGCCGCCAGCCTGGTCGGCAACCCGCGCCTGCTCTACCTGGACGAGCCGACCACGGGGCTCGACCCGCGCAGCCGCAACGAGGTCTGGGAGATCGTCCGCGGCCTGGTCGCCGACGGTGTGACGGTGCTGCTGACCACGCAGTACCTGGACGAGGCGGACCAGCTGGCCGACGAGATCGTGGTCATCGACCACGGCCGGGTGATCGCCACCGGCACGGCCGACCAGCTCAAGGCCCGCACCGGCGCGCAGACCGTGACCGTACGCCCGACCGTCGACGACGAGCTGGAGAAGGTCGCCGCCGCCGTCGAGTCGGTCGCCGCCGGACCCGTGACGCGCAAGGCCGGCCTGGTCACCGGCCCGGTCACCGACCCGGGCGCGCTGGCCCACCTGGTCCGGCGGCTCGACGACGAGAATCTGCTGGTGGCCGAGTTGTCCCTGCGCAGTCCCAGCCTGGACGAGGTCTTCATGAGCCTGACCTCGGGTGGTGGGCGATGACGACCCTCGCCATCCGCAACACCGCCACGCTGGCCTGGCGCACGCTGGTGCAGATCAAGCACAACCCGTTCGAGCTGATGGACTTCAGCATCCAGCCGGTGATGTTCCTGCTGCTGTTCACCTATGTCTTCGGCGGCGCCATCGCCGGCTCGCCCGGCGACTACCTGACCTTCGGCCTGGCCGGGATCATCGTGCAGAACCTGCTCTTCGCGACCATGAACACCGGCGTCGGCCTCAACACCGACCTGACCAAGGGCGTCTTCGACCGGTTGCGTTCGCTGCCGATCGCCCGGTTCGCGCCGCTGGCCGGCCGGATCGTCGCCGACGTGGTCAAGCAGGCCTGGGCGATCGCGCTGCTGCTGGTCGTCGGCATGATCCTGGGCTTCCGGATCGGCTCCGGGCCGTTGGACGTACTCGCCGCCTTCGGTCTGCTGTTGTTCTTCGGCTTCTGCGTCTCGTGGCTGTCGGTGCTGGTGGCGATGCTGGTCAGCGCCCCCGAGAAGGTGCAGATCTTCGGATTCACGCTGCTGTTCCCGCTGACCTTCGCCAGCAACGCGTTCGCGCCGACGGCGTCGATGCCGGGCTGGCTGCAGGCCTGGGTGCGGGTCAACCCGGTGACCGTGCTCGCCGACGCCACCCGCGGCCTGCTCAACGGCGGCGAGGTGGCCGGTCCGGTGACCCAGTCACTGCTCTGGGCGGCCGGCTTCCTGGTCGTCTTCGCCCCGCTGTCGGTCTGGGCCTTCCGCCGCCGCGTGTAAATCACCGATCTTCAACCGCAGGCCCTCCGCGTACGCCGCCTCGAAGCCCGCGTCGCCCAGTGCGGCGCGGGCCTGGACGGTCAGCCGGTCCACATCGGGCTGGGAACGGTCGATCGAGCCGCGGATGCCGTCGGCCGCGCCCAACAGCACCGCCGAGCGCCGCGCGTCACCTTCGCGGAGGACCAGATCGGACACACCGAGCAGGACGGTGGCCATTACCGGCTGGTCGTTCGACAGTACGGCCAGTTCGATCGCCTCGGTGTGCTGCCGGCGGGCCAGCGGCAGGTCACCGGCGGCCGCCTCGACCATGCCGCGGGCGCACTTGGCGATCGCGGCGAACTGGGGTGCGAACGCGCCCGGCGGGGTCTGCCGCATGGCCCGGTCGGCGCACTGCCGGGCCTGGTCCAGGTCGCCCTCGAGCCGGGACAGGGTGGCCGAGGCGTACTCGACCGAACCCATCACCTCGGCCAGGCCGATCTCCTCGGCGCAGGCCCGCGCCTCCCTGATCATCCGCCCGGCCTCGGCCCGTTCGCCGGCCATCCACAGCTGGGCGGCCAGCTTGACCTGGACCTGCGGGATGTCCTCGCGGATGCCGACCTCGCGGATCAGGGCGATCGCCTCCCGCTGCCAGATCACCGCCTGCCCGAAGTCGCCCTGGGCGGCGGCCAGGTCGCCGAGCTGGCTGAGCGAGAACCCGATGCCCCACCGTTCGCCGATCGACCGGAAGATCTCCAGCGCGGTACGCAGTTCCGCGATCGCCCGGTCGGCGCTGAACCCGAAGTTCAGCATCAACTGCCCGGTCATCATCCGGGCCGTCCCGCGCAGCCACGGATCGTCGGCGTCGAAGAGCTCGGCCAGCCGCTCGAACGCCTCGCTCTCGGCCGCGGACTGGAACATCGCGCTGATCGGGACGACCATCCGCAGCGCCGGGTTGATGGCCGGCTCGTCGGCGACCAGCCGTTCGGCCTCCCGGAACCAGGTGCGTACGTCCGGCATCGGCGCGGCGCCCTCCAGGCCGTTCATCGCGGCGAAGGCGTACGCGGTGGCCCGGTCCTCCCGGTCCACCTCGCCCGGCAGGACCAGCACCTCGCGGGCCAGCGTCGCCCCCTCGGCCCGGTGCCCGCTCAGCCACCAGTACCAGCCGAGCCGGGCGGCCAGCGCGAACGCGGTCGCGGCGTCTCCGGCGTCGACCGCGTCGCGCAGGGCGGCGTGCAGGTTGTCGTGTTCGGCGTTCAGGATGGCCAGCCATTCCAGCTGCTCGGCGCTGCGCAGGTGCGGCTCGGCCGTGCCGGCCAGCTCGATGAAGTGGGCGGCGTGGGCGCGGCGCATCGACTCGACCTCGCCCGCCTCGGCCAGCCGTTCCAGCCCGTACTCGCGGATCGTCTCCAGCATCCGGTAGCGCCCGCCCCGCAGCACCAGCAGCGACTTGTCGACCAGCGCGCCGAGCACGTCGACGTCGGTGCCGCAGACCCGCTCGGCCGCGGTCAGCTCGGCGCCGCCGTGGAATACCGCGAATCGCCGCCACAGCGCGCGTTCCGGCTCGGACAGCAGTTCCCAGCTCCAGTCGACCATGGCCCGCAGCGTCCGGTGCCGGGGGAGCGCGGCCCGGCTGCCCCCGGTGAGCAGCCGGAACCGGTCGGTCAGCCGGTCGGCCAGCACCGCCGCCGGCAAGGTCCGCAGCCGGGCGGCGGCCAGTTCCAGGGCCAGCGGCATGCCGTCCAGCGCGCGGCAGATCCGCCCGACCGGCGGGGCCGTCGCCGGGTCCAGGGTGAGGGCCGGTCCGGCCCGGTCGAGCAGCAGCCGTACGGCCGGGAAGCGGGCCGCCGCCTCCGGGGTCGCGTCGTCCGGGGGCAGTTCCAGCGGCCCCACCGGCCGTAGCCGCTCACCCGGCAGGCCGAGCGGTTCCCGGCTGGTGGCCAGCAGCCGCAGCCCGGGTGCGGCGCGCAGCATCGTGTCGGCCACCCGGGCCACGTCGGCCACCAGGTGCTCGCAGTTGTCCAGCAGGATCAGCAGGTTCCGCCCGGCCAGCGCGTCGGTGAGCCGGGTCAGCGGCTCGACCGTCCCGGCGACCATCGTGCCGCTGCCGGGCCGGCCCACCAGCACGACGCTGCGCAGCCGTAGCGCGGTGAGGATCGCCGGCGGTATCTCGGCCGGGTCGGTCAGCGGCGCCAGCTCGACCTGCCACACCTCGCCGCCCACGCCGGAGGCCGCCTCGACCGACAGCCGGGTCTTGCCGCTGCCACCGGGCCCGGTCAGCGTGACCAGCCGGTGCGCGTCGATCAGGGCCCGGATGTCGCGGACGTCGTCGGCCCGCCCGACGAAGCTGCTGACCGCGGCGGGCAGGTTGCCCTTGGGCCGGTCGCCGGCCCGCGGTTCGCTGTCGGCGCGCAGCAGTGCCAGGTGCAGGTCGCTGAGCGCGGCGGACGGATCGGTGCCGAGCGTGTCGGCCAGCCGCCGCCGCAGGTCGGCGTACACCTGCAGGGCCCGTCCGCGTCGCCCGTGACCGGCGAGCGACCGCATGAGCAGCCCCGCGAGGCCTTCGTCGAGCGGATGCGCGGCGAGCAGCGCCGTCAGCCCCGCCGTCACGTCGGCGCCGCGGTCGACCTGTTCGGCCAGCACCGCCCGGTGGGCGGTCAGCCGCATCTCGGTGAGCGCGGTCGCCTCCGGCCGCGACGACTCGGGGAACTCCAGGTCGCCCCGCCACAGCGCGAGGGCCTCGGCCGGTCGGGTCGTGGCCAGCCGGGTGAACCGGATCGCGTCGATCCGCTCGGGGTCGACGACCAGCCGGTAGCCGGTCGGCGCGGAGTCGATGGTCAGCCCGGTCCGGCGCAGGCGGGAGATCAGGGCCTGCAGCGCGTTGGCGGCGGCGCCCGGTGGCTCGTCGCCCCACACCGCGTCGACGAGCCGGTCGCCGGAGATCACCCGGTTGGCGTCGAGGGCGAGGACGATCAGGAGGGTACGCAGCCGCGGGCCCGCGACCGGCACCGTTTCCCCGGTGTCGGCGCGCACCTCGAGCGGTCCGAGCACCGCGATGTCCACGCCGACGATTGTGCCCTGCCCGCACACCGCCCCGCGCTACCGCTGGTGTGGGTGGCTACTCGCCGAGGCCGGAACCGATGACCACGAAGGTGGGGCGGGACGTGTCGCCGGCCTTCGCGGGCAGGCGCAGCATGGTCAGCGTGACCTCGCGCGGCCACCAGCGGGTCGGTTCCCGCCAGGCGCACTCGACGATCGTGGCCTCGGGCCGGTCGGCGCAGTCGCCGATCTGCTCCCAGTGATCGAGTTGCGTGGCCACCACCTGTCGCGACCGCAGCCACGGGGAACCGGCCGGCAGCTCGTAGCTGCGTACTGTCGCGTCCCCCCGGTCGTTGCGCAGGCCGAGCGCGACGATGACGCCGCGGTCGATGACCGCCCGCTGGTCGTCGGTCATGGCCGGGGTGACCGCGCCCTCGGGCGGGGCGATCGGATGCGCGACGCCGGCGGCCCGATAGCGCACCAGGGCGACCGCTCCGAGCGTCAGGCCGGCGACCACCAGCAGCCCGGCTACCGCGGCCACCGCCCGCCGTCGGTTGATCCGCACGGCTTATCGGACCCCGCCTGCGTGGGTGCCGACCAGTCGCTCGGCGGCCGTGACCACACAGGCCCGGCGCCGCGCCTGTTCGCCCGCCGCGTCCACGTCGTTGCCGGTCAGCAGGGCGGCCATCTGGGGTACGGCGAACCACCAGGCGGCCAGGCCGATGACCATGAACATGAGGTAGCCGGGGTCGATCTGATCGTCGATGAGGCCGTCGCGCTGAGCTCGACCGGTCGCGGCGACCTTGACGTCGTAGTGTGCTCTGCGCTTTTCCTCGCTCACCGGCGGAGCACCCCGCAGCCCCTCCCACTGCAGGAGCCGGGCCAGCTCGGGGTGTTCGGTGTAGTAGTCGAAGGTGCGACCCGCGAACTCGCCCAGGTCCTCGAACCGGAGGCCCTCGGGCGCTACGGCCTGGGACAGCTCTTCCAGCGCTTCGGTGAGCACCTCGTCGAACAGTCCGTCCTTGTCGCCGAAGTAGGCGTAGAGACGTTCCTTGTTGACCCCGGCCCGGTCGGCGATCCGCGTCACGGTCGTGCCGGCGACGCCGTGCTGCGCGAACTCGGCGTACGCGGCGGCGCGGAGCCGCTGCTGCGTCTGCTCGACGTTGCGGACCATGGGCTCAGCCTACTAGCGTCTGTACCAACGCCAACGTTGGCGACGGTTACCTGGGGGATCACCGATGAATCTGACCGAAACGACCAACTACACCGACCGCGACGGAATCGTGGACGCCGTCACGCGCCTGGTCGAAGGCATCGACTTCGCGAACGAGGAACTGCTGCGATCCGCGTTCACCGAGGACGCGGTGTTCGACCTGACCGGGATCGACCACAGCATCCATGCCTTCGAGCCCTACGCCGGACGTGACGTGGTCGTGCGGACCCTGATGGCCACCGTGGGGCGGGCCATGGACACCTTCCACGCGTTGTCCAACATTCGCGTCCGGGTGGACGGGGACACCGCTCAACTGACGTGCTACCTGATCGGGCAACACCATCGGGCCGGGCAGGGTCCGTCCGTGGAGACACAGGACCATCTGTTGCTGGGCAACCGGTTCGAGACGGAACTCGTACGCGACCACGGTCACGAGTGGCTGGTCCGCCGCAACACGGTCAGCTCGCGCTGGTCCACCGGTAACCCGGCCGCCGCCGCGATCAAACCCAGCTGATCACCGCGGTGTTGCCGGGGCGTTGCATGGCGTTCATGATTGTCGCCATGCCGGGGCGCCCGACCATCTACGACGTGGCGCAGGAGGCGGGGGTGGCCGCCTCCACTGTTTCTCGTGCCTACGCGAAGCCGGGGCGAGTGCACGCCGACACCGCCCAGCGGATCTTCGAGGCGGCGGAACGGCTCGGCTATCGGGCCGCGCCGGCGCACGCCCGGCCGGCCGGGGAACGGCTCAAAGCGATCGGGCTGGTCGTCGCCGACGTCACCAACCCGTTCTACGGCGACATCATCAAGGGCGCCTACGAGGCCGCCCGGGAGGCCGGCTACCAGCTGATCCTCACCCACACCAACGAGTCGCCGGAGGTCGAGCGGGAGACCATCGAGCACGAGCTGGCCCAGGTCGACGGCATCGTGATCGCCAGTTCGCGGATGACCGACTCGGCGCTACGGATGGTCGCCAAGCAGAAGGCGGTGGTGCTGCTCAACCGGATGATCCCGGAGGCCAGGTGCGTGCTCAACGACAACGACCGGGGGATCCGGCTGGCCGTGGAGCATCTGGCCGCGCTGGGCCACGACCGGATCCTGTACGTGAGCGGGCCGGACGCCAGCTGGTCGGACGGCGTGCGCTGGCGGGCGCTGCGGGACGCGGTCGCCGACCTGGGGATCGAGGCGCGCCGGGTCGGGCCGAACGAGCCCACCGTGCTGGCCGGGCTGAGCGCCGCGCGCCGGGTCGCACAGCTGGCGGCGACGGCGGTGATGGCCTACAACGATCAGCTCGCGATCGGCATCGTCAAAGGGCTTCGCAAGCTCGAGGTACGGGTGCCCGAGGAGGCCAGCGTGGTGGGTTTCGACGACATCACGTACGCCGAACTGATCGAACCGCAACTGACGACGGTGGCCTCGCCCCTCTATCGCATGGGCCTGACCGGCGTCCAGAACTGCATCGCCATCGCCCGCGGCGCCGTCCCGAAGGGACCGCCGCTGGTGCTGCCGATGCGGCTGGTGGTCCGGCAGAGCACCGGTCAGCGCAGCCGGAACAGCATCTCGCCGGCCCGGGGCACGACCAGGCCGTCGAAACCGGCCACGTCGATCGTGCCGGGGTCGCGGTAGCCGAGGTTGACCGCCGCGCACACGTCGGGCGGGATCGAGGTGGCCAGCGTGACGTTCACCCGCAGCCGCTCGCCGTCGGCCGCCGACCAGGTCCCGGCGCCGCGCAGATGCGTCGAGTGCGCCAGTACGCCCCAGTGGATGTGCGAGAACCGTTCCCACTGTTCGGTGAAGTAGTCGCGGCAGTGGTAGCCGACCTCGTAGATCTGCGGGTGGCTGTCGGCCAGGGTGCGGATGTGCGGGGCGTACAGGATGACCTCGCCGCCGTCGGCGACCACCGGCTCGACCTTGTAGAAGCCTTTGGCGCCGGTCCAGATCTCGCCGTACATCTCCGGTACGAGCGACAGGACCCGGTCGACCGGCTGATCGAGGTAGGTGACGTGGGTAGCGGCGGAGACCGAGGCGGCGTCCGCCCAGGACGAGACACAGTCACCGAACGAGACCGAGTGCAGGCCACCCTCGTGGGCGGTCACCACGCTCAAGGCGTGACAGGCGGCCGGAATCAGGGCCGCGCCGTCGTCGATCAGCGCGCGCACCGGGGTCGTACCCGTCGTCCCGATGATCTCAGCCGACGTGATCAGCGCGCCCAGCCAGTGCGACACGTCGATGATCTCCTGGCCGGCCACGCCCGGGAAGAAGTACTTGTTCCCGCCGGACATGCCGACCACCTCGTGCGGCAGGACCGGCCCGACGACCAGCGCGATGTCGTGGTCGACGACGGCCCGGTTGAGCCGCACCCGCACGTCGCCGGTCATCCGTCCGGCGGAGAGCTCCTCGATCCGGCCGGACGGGATCGTGCCGAGGTCGGCGAAGGTCGCCGGGTCCCACCACTCGTGGTTGATCACCACTGTGTCCGGATAGGGCCCGCCGACGTGCTCGTCGAGGGCGGTCATCGCGGGGTGGGTGCCGAGCGCGACGAGTACGGTCAGCCGGGACACGCGTCCGTGCAGCGCCCGGTGCACCGCCCCGACGAGCAGCGGCAGGGGGCAGACCCGGGTGGCGTCGGGCACCAGCACACACACGCTGCGCCCGTCCGCGTCCAGCCCGGCCAGGCTCTCGGCCACGAAGCTGATCACTTCGTCGTCGGTCAGCACGCGCCCGGGTCCGCCCACACGGCTCATTCGATGCGACCTTTCAAGAACGATCGGGCCCATTGGTACGAGATCAGGTGCGATTCCGCCTTCGATTCGACGCTCGGCTCGTCCACCTCGATCATGAAGTCCCCGTCGTAGTCGTGGGGAATGGCGTCGAGGACGGCGTGGAAGTCGACGACGCCGAGGCCGGGCTCCGCCCACAGCCGTTTGGTGGCCGCCTGTTCCGGATAGCTTCCGCCCGGCCGGCCCTCCGCCGGGAACACGTCCTTGATGTGGATGCCGCCCAGCCGGTCGGCGTAGCGGCGGACGAACGCCGCCGGGTCGACCCCGGCCCAGGCCAGGTGGCCGGTGTCGGGGCCGGCGCCGATGACGTCCGGACCGAGGTCGTCGAGCAGCCTGGTGATCTCCGCCTCGGTCTCGAAGACGCCACCCACATGCGAATGATGCAGGGGCCAGATGCCTTCGGTACGCAGAACCCGGCAGACCGTGCCGACGTTGTCGATGGCCCGGTCCAGCCGCCCGGCGTCGAAGTCCGCCCCGACGGCCGGTCGGGCGATCCGGGCCGGCAGCGCCATCGACGACACCATCGTGCGATCCAGGCCGAGCTCGGCCTGCTGCGCGCCGAAACGCTTGGCCTTCTCGACCTCCTGAGCCATGTCGACGGTCTCGTCGAACGCGGAGTTGAACAGGCTGAGCGCGGGGGAGAGGCCGAACCCGCCGATCCATTCCCGATACTCAGCCGCGCTCATGCCGTCCGGGACGTCGGCCTTGGTCGCGGTGAAGCCGATGGCCTGAAAGTCCCGGAACGCCTCCTCGAACACCTCGCGGGTCTTGCCGGCCTTGGACCAGTACGGAATCGGGTTGGCCGCGATCCTGCTCATGCTGTGCCACCCGGGATCCCGGAGGAAAGGTCCGCGATGGGCCTGAACTCGCTTCGCTCGCTCATGCCAACGCCACCGGCCTTCCGGTGCGGGCCGACTCGTAGACGCCGGTGATCACGCCGATCGAGCGGCGGTTGGTGGCCAGGTCGACCCGGAGCTCCTGGGCGCCGTCGAGGGCGGCGAGGAAGTTCTCGTACTGCGACCCGTGGGCGTCGGAGAGCTGGGACGGGTCGCTGCCGGCCGTGGGAGGCGGGGCGACGCGGGCTGAAGTCGTACCCATGAAGCGCTCCTCGGGGGTTTCTCCCTCGGCCGTGACCTGGAAGAAAACCAGCTGATCGTCGTCGATGACAGCCGAGCCGCGGTCGCCGTGCACCTGCAGCCGCGCGCTCAGCCCAGGGTAGGCCGCGGTGGTCGCGTGGAGCATCCCGAGCGCGCCGCCTTCGAACCGCACGACCGCGGCGGCGACGTCCTCGACCTCGATCCGCCGGTGGGCCAGGGTGCCGGTGTACGCGAACACCTCGATCGGTTGTCCCAGCGCCGCCACCAGCAGATCCACCGTGTGGACACCCTGGTTCATCAGCGCGCCTCCACCGTCCAGCTCCCAGGTGCCGCGCCAGTCGCCCGAGTCGTAGTAGCTCTGCCCGCGCCACCAGTCGATCGACGCGATGCCCGAGGTGATCCGGCCCAGCTCGCCACGCGCGATGGCGCCCATGACCTGCTCGGTCGAGGGGTCGAACCGGTGCTGCGAGATGACCGTGACAAGCGTTCCGGCCCGTTGCTGGGCTTTGATGATCTGATCGGTCTTCTCGAC
This sequence comes from Actinoplanes sp. NPDC049265, assembly GCF_043197135.1. Lineage (NCBI taxonomy): Bacteria > Bacillati > Actinomycetota > Actinomycetes > Micromonosporales > Micromonosporaceae > Actinoplanes > Actinoplanes sp. NPDC049265. The sequence continues at coordinate 33,435 of NZ_JBICSP010000038.1, forward strand.
GGTGATCTCCGCCGGCTTCTCGACGATCACGTGCTTGCCCGCCTCGAGCGCCTCGATCGCCAGCTCGCCGTGCAGGCCGGTGGGCGTGCAGACGACCACGACGTCGACGTCCTCGCTCCGTAAGGCTTCGGTCAGGCTCCCGTAAGGCCTTCCGCCACGTTCCAGGGTTAGGTTTTCGGCACGTTCCTTGACAACATCACAGACGGCCACCAGCTCGATCCGGTCGGCCAGCTGGCTGATCACCTTGCCGTGGTGCTTGCCGATCACCCCGGCGCCGGCCAGCGCGAACCTACGCATATTCGATCCCTTCGGCGGTGAGCAGGCCGGTGAAGGCCTGCCAGGCTCGGCGGAAGTTGTCCGGGCCGGAGAACCCGCCGGTGGCGTGCCCCTCGGCCAGGTGTGGTTCGAGCGAGAAGAACCCGTCGAAGCCGTCGTGGCGCAGCGCCCGCATGGTGCGGGCCACCTCGCCGTCGCCCGCACCGGCCGGCACCACCGTGCCGTCCGCGAGCAGAGCGTCCTTGATCTGCACGTACTCCAGGTGCGGCCGCAGCACGGCGTAACCCTCGGTGTAGGGCTTGACGCCGACCTGCACGAAGTTCGCCGGGTCCCAGGCCAGGCGCAGGTGCGGCGAACCGACCGACCGCACGATGTCCAGGCATCGGCGCGGGATGTCGCCGTAGATCTCCTTCTCGTTCTCGTGCAGCAGGATCAGGTCGGCCTCCTCGGCCACCCGGGCCAGGGCCCGCATTCTTTCGATCACCTCGGCCCGCTTCCGGTCCGGGTCGCTGCCCGGAGTCTGGAAGAACGAGAAGATTCGGATGTACGGGGCCCCGAGCAGGTGCGCGACCTCGGCGGCGTGGCGCATCCGCTCCAGGTGCGGCGGGAAGTCGTCGTCGATGTGGATCTTCCCGATCGGCGAACCGATGCTCGACACCCTGATGCCGTGCCCGGCCAGCGTCTCCTTCATGCTCTCGAGCTGGTCATCGTCCAGGTCGAGGATGTTGACCCCCCAGGCGCTGCGCACCTCGATGTATCTCAGACCCAGCTCCCTCGCCACCTCGCACTGCTCGTCGAGGTCGGGCGAGATCTCGTCGGCGAAGCCGGACAACGTCCACATAGGGCCCTCCTACTGGCGGTAGAGCTGGTCGATCAGCCGCAGGCTCTTGGTGGCCTCGGCCGGGCCGATCCAGAACGGCTCGGGATCGTGCAGGGTGCGATAGAAGTCGGCGATCAGCAGCTCGTGCGAGGCGCCCCAGTAACTCTTCCCACCCGTCGGGCGGGGTTCCTCGACGCGCTCGACCTGGCCGTCGCGGGTGATGGTCAGGCCGTCGCGGACGAGCAGGGTGGCGTCGGGGGTGACGACCTCGATGGTGACCGGGGCATCGACGGCGTTGGTGGTGGTCGCGAAGAAGACGCTCTCGCCGCCACCGGCGTGCCTGAGCCGGGCCGAGGCGGTGTCCTCGACGTCGATTCCCGCCACGTCGCCGTAGTGCCCGGCGTGCCCGCGGATGTCCGTGACGTCGCCGAGGAACCACTCCAGCAGGTCGAGCGTGTGGATCGCCTGGTTGATCAGGACGCCGCCACCGGAGCGGGCCTTCTCGCCCCGCCACGGCGCGGCCGCGAAGTAGGCGCTGTCCCGGTGCCACATCACGGTCGCGGTGGCGCTGCTGCCCGGCGTGATCAGCTTCTTGGCCGCCCGCGCCGACGCGTTGTAGCGGTTCTGGAAGCAGACGCCCACCCGCTTGCCCTCGGCGGCGGCGACGATCCGTTCGGCCGCCTCGACGGTGTGCGCCACCGGCTTCTCCAGCAGCACGCTGATGCCGCGGTCGAGGCAGGCGAGGGTGATGTCGGCGTGCGTGTCGTGCGGGGTGCAGATGTGCGCGACGTCCGGGCGTACCTCGTCCAGAAGGCCCTGGTAGTCGTAGGTCGCGGTGCCCTTGAGCTCGACGCCGGGGAGTTTGCCGATGGCGGCCAGGTGCACGGACGACACCGTGCCGGTGCCGATGACGACGGCGTTGAGCACTACTTGACGCCTCCCGCGGTCAGGCCGCCGACCAGATAACGCTGGAACAGCAGGTAGAGGATCACCACGGGCGCCGCGCAGATCAGGGCCGCGGCCATCATCTGTGAATACACCGGCAGGGCGCCGCCCTCCTGGGCCGAGCCGAAGATCTGCAGCGCGACCGCGGCCGTGTGCGTCTCCGGGCGGGTGAGCACCGAGGCGAAGAGCACGTCGTTCCAGCCCAGCAGGAACGCGAAGATACCGGACACGACGATCGCCGGCAGGCTCAGCGGGACGATGATCCGCCACAGGATCGTGACCGTCGACGCGCCCTCGGTGCGGGCCGCCTCCTCCAGCTCGCGGGGCAGGCCACGCAGGTAGGTGACCATCACCCAGGTGGAGAAGGGCAGGGCGAAGGTGAGGTACGCGACGAACAGGCCCCAACGCGTGCCTATCACCGTCAACCCGAGGTAATTGCCGGCCGACGAGAACAGCACGAACACCGGCAGCAGCATCAGCGTGCCCGGGATGCTCTGCAGTCCGACCAGGCCCCGCAGGATCGTCAACCGGCCGAGGAACGTGTAGCGGACCAGGACGTACGCGGTCGTCGTACCCAGCAGAGCGGAAGCCACCGCGGTCACCGCGCACACGATCAGGCTGTTGACGATGCCGGTGGACAGATCCGCCGTGGTCCAGATCTTCGAATAGCTGGCCGCGGTGAACGTGCTCGGGAAGAACTCGCCGCCGGCCACCCCGACGTCGGTGTTCAGCGACGCCAGCACGATGTAGAGCAACGGCACCAGCACCATCAGGCACAGCAGCGTGGTGAGGACGGCCAGCAGCGGGCGGGGGAGCAGCCGCTGCGCCTCGGCCTGGGCGCTCATTGGTGCACATCCAATCTGACGGCTCGCAAATACGTGTAGAGCGGGATCGCGATCAGGCTCAGCGACAGCACCGCCATGGCCGCGCTCAGCCCGAACCGCAGGCTCTGGAAGCTGGTCACGTAAACGAGCATCGGCATCACGTTGACGTCGTCCGGGGCGGGCGCCCCGAACAGCACGAACGGCAGGGTGAAGTTGTTGATGTGATTGAGCGTGGCCAGCAGGCAGGCGAGCAGGACCGGGCCGCGCAGGTAGGGCAGGATCACCCGGGTCAGCTTGGGCCACCAGGTCACCCCGTCGACCGCCGACGCCTCGTGCACCTCGTGGTCGACCGACTGCAGGGCGGCCAGCGCCATCAGATAGATGAACGGCCACGCGGCCCAGATCTCGACCAGCACCAGCGTCCAGTACGAGTTCGAGCCGCTCAGCCACAGCGTGCTGCCCAGGCCCAGGGTCTTGTTGACGATGCCGTCGGGTTGGAGCATGGTCCGCCACACCGAGGCCACCACGAAGGACGGCAGCACGTACGGGATGAGAAAGACCGCCCGCACCAGACCCCGGCCCCTGTACGCGTTCTGCGTGACCAGCGCCGCGGCGATCCCGATGGGCACGGTGACCGCCGTCGACAACACCGCGAACGACACGCTGATCCAGATCGACTTCAGCAGCCCCGACTCGAACGACTCGACGAAGTTGCCGAGGCCGACGAACGGGGCGTCGATCCAGCGGCGCAGGGTGTACTGGTCCAGGTCGATCAGCGAGATCCACAGCGCCAGCAGCAGCGGGATGATGATGATCAGCGTCATCAGCAGGCCGCCGGGGGTGAGGAGCCACAGCGGACGCTGCCGCTCGCTCACCTTCTTCTGGGATGCCATTTCTACTTGGCCCGGTCCAGGGACGACTGGGCCTTCTTCTGGGCGTCGGCGATCCGCGTGTCCAGCGTCGCCGCCGGGATCGGGCCCTTGGCCAGGTCGGGCAGCGACTGCACGACCACGTTGGTCAGGGCCAGCTGGATATCGGCCCAGGCGCCGGTGAACGGCGTCGCCACCGACTTCTTGGCCGCCTCGGTCAGCGGGGCCAGCTTCGGGTCGGACTGCAGGCTCTGCAGCGCCGCGGCGTTCGCCGGCAGGTTGCCGAATTTCTTGTAGTAGTCCAGCTGCTGGTCCTGGTCGGTGACCAGCTTGACGTACTCGAACGCCAGATCCTTGTTCTTCGAGTAGTCGGCGACCAGGAGGTTGTCACCAGAGAGAATGCTGGCCGCCTCGACGCCGTTGCCGGGCCGGCTGGTGGCGCCCGGCGGCACGGTCGGCAGCAGGGTGAACGCCCACTTGCCCTTGACCGCGCCCTGGTCCAGCGAGTTGATCGCGGTCGCCGTGGTCAGCGCGAAATAGCCGGTCTTGCCCTTGGCGAAAGCGGCCACGGCCTGCGGGTTGGTCCAGCCGATGGCGGCCGGGTCGACCACCTTGTCGTTGGTCAGCCAGCCGAAGTAGGTCTGGTACGCCTTCTGCACGGCCGGGTCCTGCAGCTTGGCCGTCTTGCCGTCGACCAGCGGGTCACCGGCCTGGATGGACATGCCCCAGACGAACTTCCACGGGTCGAAGTTGTCCTTGTAGGCGATGGCCAGGCCGTACTGGTCGCCCGTGGTCAGCTGCTTGGCCTGGGCGGTGAGCTCGTCCCAGGTGGCGGCCGGTTTGTCGATGCCCGCGGCCTTCAACAGCTCGGTGTTGTACGCCATGACGAACGGCCGGCTCACCCACGGGACGCCGACCTGGTTCTGCTCGTCCGGGCCGGAGATGCCGAGGGTCGCCGGCACGAACTTCTCCTTGCCGCCGATCTTCTTCCACTCGTCGTCGCCCAGCTTCACGAACGCGCCGGTCGAGTAGGCGGTCGGGGTGAACGTGGTGCCGACGGCGTACACGTCGGGCCCGGAACCGGACACCACCGAGGTCTGGATCTTGGTCAGCTCGTCGTTGGCCGACGCGAACGTCTCGAACTTCACCTCGGCGCCGGTCTGCGCCTTGAACTTGTCGCTGATCGACTTCTGCCAGGCCTGGAACTCCTCCGGGTACTGGGTATTGGCGCTGATCAACACGTTCAGCGTCTTGCCGGCGTCGCCGTCGCCCCCGTCGTCGTCGCCGCCCCCGCAAGCCGTCAGCGCGGCGACCAGCACAGTGGCGCCGGCCAGCGCTGTCGCTCTTCCGTAACGCATCGCTATGCACTCCTCTTGTCGCCGCAGTGACCTGCATCACTGTTACGAGCTGGTTTCCGAATTAGCAATCGGTTGCCAACTGTTGCCACGCCGTCGATGGCAACAAATGGCAACCGCTTGCTGTGCGTTCTCGGACGGCCGGAGGCTCGGGCCATGCCCGCTCTCGCACCGCACCCCGACCGGTTGCTGCCCACCGATCCGGCCGTCCGGTCGATCGCCCGCCGCCTCTACGAGCGGGTCGCGGCGCTGCCGATCGTCTCGCCGCACGGGCACGTCGACCCGCGGATGCTGCGCGACGACAATCCGTTCCCCGACCCGGCGGCGCTGTTCATCAAGCCCGACCACTACGTGACCAGGCTGTTGCACGCCGGTGGGGTGCCACTGTCGGCGCTGCTGGGCGACGCCGACCCGCGCGCTGTGTGGCGGCTGTTCTGCGCCAACTGGCACCTGCTGGCCGGCACGCCCGTCCGCTACTGGTTCGAGAGCGAACTGTCCTCGATCTTCGAGATCACCGAGCGCCCGTCGGGCGGCAACGCCGACGCCCTGTACGACCAGATCGACACCCTGCTGCGCGCCCCCAGCCACCGCCCGCGGGCGTTGCTGTCCCGCTTCGGCATAGATTTCCTGGCCACCACCGACGATCCCGCCGACGACCTGGCCGCCCACGCCGCCCTCCGCGACCTGCCGACCCGGGTGGCGCCGACCTTCCGCCCCGATCGTTACCTGGAGCTAGGCCACCCCGCCTGGCCGTCGTTCGTCAAGGAACTGGGCGGCGACGTCGGTTCGTACCCGGGCTATCTGGAGGCTTTGGCCGCCCGCCGCCGCCATTTCGTGGCTCAGGGCGCGGTGTCCGCCGACCACGGCCACGTGGACGCGGGCGCCGAGCCTCTGTCCACCGAGGAGGCCACCCGCATCTACCGTGCGGCCCTCTCCGCAACGGTCACCCCACCGGAGGCCACCGCCTTCCGCCGCCACATGATCTTCGAAATGGCCCGCATGTCCTGCGACGACGGCCTGGTGATGACCTTGCATCCCGGCGTCTTCCGCAACCATCACACCGAGACCTTCCAGGCCTACGGTCCCGACACCGGCCACGACATCCCCGTGCCCGTCGAGTTCACCCGATCACTGCGGCCGATACTGGACCGCTTCGGCACCCATCCCGGCTTCCACCTGGTCCTGTTCACCGTCGACCCCGACGTCTTCAGCCGCGAGATAGCCCCCTTGGCCGGCTTCTATCCGGCCGTCTACGCCGGCGCCCCCTGGTGGTACCTGGACAATCCCGCCGAGATCCGCCGCTTCCAGCAGGCGGTGACCGAGACGGCCGGCTTCAGCAAGCTGTCCGGTTTCATCGACGACACCAGAGCTTTCTGCTCGATCCCCGCCCGCCACGACATGTCCCGCCGCCTCGACGCCGGCCACCTGGCCGAACTGGTAGCCGCCCACCGCCTGGACCTCGACGAGGCCGAAACCCTGGCCGTCGACCTGGTCGTCCACCAGCCCCGTCGAGTCTTCAAAATCGCCTGACCCGCCCGGTGGTGGCGCTGGCCCGCCCGGTGGTGGCGCTGGCCCGCCCGGTGGTGGCGCTGGCCCGCCCGGTGGTGGCGCTGGCCCGCCCGGTGGTGGCGCTGGCCCGCCCGGTG
>NZ_JBICSP010000039.1:0-37442 GCF_043197135.1 Actinoplanes sp. NPDC049265
GGTCGATTGCTTGTCTTACCGGGAGCCTCACCCCGCCCAGCTATCGACTCCCTCGCCCTGCCCCCACCTGAACGAACCCAGATGAAAAGTGCTCTATGAATAAGTCCGTGCCGGTCGGGACCAACGGTGTGGCGAACAGGGCACTGCTGCACAGCATCGGTCCCGCGAAGCCAAACGCCGAGCGAAGCGAGGCGCACCTCGACCACCGGAGCAGCCGCCTGCCCACCAAGGGCAACCAACGCACCGTGGGGTTTCCGGGGGTCGCTCCCGGAGCAGGCATAGTGGACCGGACGTTGCACCATGCGAACCGCTCGACCGTCGTTGCCGGTGCCGCGCTACCGGTCCGTACGACCGGACGAAGGCGTGCACGGGACGAGCTGTTAGGCTTTCAACTGGCGCAGGCGACACCGGGTGGAAATTCGCCTTGCTCCTGCCACGCCCGTTTGATCTTCGCGGCGACGGCGCCGGCTGCGGAATCAAAACGGCCGTTTTCGGCGGCGATCTGCTTGGTGTGCTTATCGATTCTCAGCGTCCGGTCGAACTGGCGATCCAACCCGAACTCGTACCGGACCTCGTCCGCGGTCTCGGCGACCTTCCGCCCGACGACCATCATGCCCATGGTTACCTCCAGGCTTTCAAGTCCTCGTGGGTCGGCGCAGGAATCTGACTCTGCCAGCTGGACACCTCGTTGGCGGCAGCGTGGGCCTGTTCATACATCGCGCCAGGACGGGTGTCGTAGTAGTGAGCCTCCGCGGACTCGTGCTCGAGTAAGGCGACATCCTCGGGCATGGCATGTCCGGAACGTAGTCGCAGCCACGCCTCGGCCATGTCGGACAAAGCCCTAATAGGAACTCACGTAGATGACAACGATCGATTGGCACCAGCCGCGACAGCAGCAACATAGGCGAATATGTAGCGCCCACTGAGGTCCGCCCGAGTTAACGAGTGCGGCACATACACTAGGAATCCGACCCTTCCAATTCGGTCACATTTTCGGGCCTATAGCAATGCGGCGGCTCGTCCATACCATGCCAGAAGACCCAAAGCCGACCACATATGGGACATTTGAATACTGATCTGGCCGCCATATAAACATCTTCGGCGTCCACCATGCCCTCAAATCTGTCGAATTCAGTGTCCGAAATTATCTTCCATTCTAGCTCATTCGGTATGGACCCACTTGTTTGAATTACTGTTCCGCACACGCACCGAAATTTCGCCATTACGGAATCACCTCAATTTGACCCACTCGCGCGCCCGTTCCCGCAATCCTGGCCTGAATATTGGCAAGCTGATCTGCGCTAACGCTCGTCCGCGAAAGATCAACGACTACGCCACCGCCTTGGACCTGGCTACCCTTAGATGCAACGGAACTCACAATTCTGCTCACATTTCCTGTTGTGGGTGTATAAACGTCCCACTGCACCCCGTCCACGAGAAGATCGCTGGTTGCAGTCCCCCTAGGACCAACCGGGTCCCGAAGAACAACCTTACTGCCCCTGGCAGCCATGTGCTGCGCAGCCGCCAATTCGGAGGCTGACGGATTGGCAGCCGATACCCGAAGGGCTCCCAAACTCGGACCAGCGATTAGCTCACCGCAGTTGTGCACCAGCACGGGGGCGTTGCCGGCGAGCACATAGTACGTGTGGATGTCCTCGACGGTTAGGCTGTAGGCGGGGAATCGATGGGCGGTTTCGGGCCGTAGGCCTTTGATGGTGATGCTTCCGATAGGTGCTGTGAGCTGGTCCCCAGTGTCGAGTGCATCGGCTCGTTCCCAGCGCTGGTCGGTGGTGTTCCAGAAAGGATGATCTTCGGTGGTCGTGACTGTGCCGCTGGTGAGATCGAGGCTCATGAGGTCGTCGTCGTGAGGCCACGAAGCGAGGACTGTACGGTTGCCGTGCGTACCGGTTTCGGGATCGCTGGCATAGACCTTCTCGCCGGGCTTGATCTCGGCGATCGGTTTGGTGGTGCCGTCGGCCATCAAAACCTTGGTGTCGCCGCTGAAGCTGCATGCCTTGAGGGCGGCTTTCGCACCGTTTCGCAGGCCGCCGGTCAAGCCTGCTTCCATGCCGCCGCTGACGACACCGAGCATCTCCGTGGAGTGGACCATCAGTTCGGGGCACCGGATGTTTCCGCAGTTCCAGTTGTAGCCGTACTTGTTTCGACACCAGTTCTCTGCCCAGCCGCCTGAACAAACTATGTCGATGTAGGCCTGGTCTGGGCTGTAACCATGCATCACGGCATCCCGCATCGATGCGCATGTGCCCTCGAAGCCCGGGCCGCGGCAGGCTGGGTTGTCCTGGTTGACGATTTGGAGGAAGAGCTGCTTTTTGGCTTCGCGCTCTTGGGCGACGTGGTGGTCTCCGACGGCCGTGCTGCCTTGCGTGGAGCTGGAGCTGTGGCTTTGGCTGTGGCCGGGAGGATTGCGCTTCTTTGTGGGCGGTTTGCCGAGGCTTTCGTTCGTGGGTTTTCCGGTGCTGTCGTCCAGGTCGGGGTCTTTGGCCCGGAGTCCGTTGGGGTCGGACAGGGTGATGGGGTTGTTGCCGGCGTAGGTGTAGCCGGCGAGCTGGTTCGGGTCTGTGGTGTCTAACAGGGGGTCGGGACTGATGAAGCGGCCCAGTGCGGGGTCGTATTTGCGGGCGCCGAGGTCTGTGTAGCCGGTCGTGTCGCTTTTGGGGGCGCCGAGGTAGCCGCGGGCGGGGTCTGGCCAGATGGCGGGGTTGGCCGTGGAGCGGGGTTCGCCGTACGGCTTGAACTGCTGGCGGCTGATCGCCTGGGTGGTGGTCTCCATGGCCAGGCTTGCACTGCCGTGCGGATCGTTGAGCAGATAGTGGTTGCCGCTGTCGGGGAGGGTCGAGCGGATGGCCGCGGCGGCGCCCGCATGGATGATGGTGCGCGATGCGCCGAGGATCGTTTTGGTGGCAGTGTCGACGACCACCTGGGTGGCGCCCGCGAAGAGGGTTGTGCGGCCGGGGTCACGGCGGATGAGTTGGTTGCCGTCGGCGTCGTACAGGTAGGTGGTGTTGGTCGGTGTGGCGCCGGTGGTGGCGACCTCGGCGAGGCGGTCTTCCGAGTTCCAGGTCAAGTTCTGCCCGGGTGTGTTCGCGTTGGTGGGGGTGCGTTGCAGCAGCTGGCCTGCGGCGTTGTAGCGGAAGGTGCCGGCCTGGGAACCGCCGGTGGTCGAGGTGAGGGTGTCGGGTTGGGCGCCGGTGAGGTCGCAGTTGATCTGGCAGCCGTGTCCGTAGGCGGTGGTGGTGTCGGCGCCGCCGGTGGTGGAGTGGTCGACGAGCTGGGTGCGGTTGCCGACGGCGTCGTAGCTGAAAGACTGCCAGTAGGAGCCCGCGCCGGAGGCCACCGTGCCCTGGGGAGGTTGGGCGGTTTCCGGGCTGGGGCATGCGCCGGTTGAGGTCCACGCCTGCGTGAGCCGTACAAGGGTGTTGTAGCGGTAGCACTGGGAGTCGGTGACGGTGTTTCCGGTCTCGGATTGTTCGTTGGTCGCCGAGAGCGGGTTTCCGCTCGGGTCGTACGTATAGGTGGTCTTGTCGACTACCGGTCCGATGCCCTGGGTACGGCTCACGGTTCGCGTGGTCATCCGCAGCGTGTGGTCGTCATAGGTGTAGCCGACGGCCGCCGTGAGGTTCCCTGCGCCCATGGTGACCATGGACGGGAGGCCGAAGTTGGTGTAGATGGTGGCGGTGATGTAGTTCTGCGCGCCGATCGCGCTCGTCGGGGCCCCGAGCCGGGTGTAGCTGTAGTCGATGGTTTCGCCGCTGAGCCTGCCGACAGTGGGTTCGAGTTGGGTGGAGAGCAGCTCGGTGTTGGGTGTGTAGGTGAACGAGGTCTCGTATTGCAGCGGTAGCGGCGTTTCGGTGCTCGGCAGGGTGATCCGCTGGCCGAGAGGCTTGCCCAGGATTGAGTATCCGGTGACGGCGGTTATGTATCCGCCGGTGACGCCTTTGACCCAGCGGGTGGAGGCGGTGGGTTGGCCGATTCTCAGCGTGTCGTAGGTCCAGGCGGCGTATTTGAATTCCTGGCCGCGGTCGGTGGCGGTGAGTTTGCGGCCGAGCAGGTCGTAGGTGTAGTCGAGCCAGTTGCCGCGGCTGTCTCGGGTGGCGGTGACGTCGCCGGCGTCGTCGTAGCGGCTGATGCTGGTGCCGGTGTCAGGGTCGATGTGGGTGGTCTTGCGGCCGAGCAGGTCGTACTTGTCTTCCCATCGAGTCCCGGTGGCGCCGTTGTCGCCGGGTGGGCCGGTGGTGACGGTTTGCCGACCGGCGGCGTCGTATTGGTAGGTGATGTCCTGGCTGGTTCCGCCGTTGATGGTGAAGCCGGTGGTGCGGTTTCCGCCGACGGTGGGCAGGGTGGTGTATTGCTGCAGGCGGGTGAGTTGGTCACGCCCGTTGGTGGTTTTGGTGGTGGCGACGCTGCCGCTCGGGGGGATGTCGGTGGTGGTGTCGCCGGTGTAGGCGGTGCGGGTGAACCAGGTTGCCTGGAAGTTGTGTTCCTGGGTGACCTGGGTGGGCCGGCCCATGGCGTCGTGGTCGGTGACCGTGGACGAGGGCATGTCGACCTGCGAGATGCGGTCGGAGAACAGGGTGTCGGACGGCGGTGCGGCGACGGCGTAGGCGTTGTTGGTGATGACGGTCTGGCCGAGCGAGTCATATTGGGTGTTCGACACGGTGGTCGTGCCGTTTTCGCCTTCGGCCTGGGTTTCCAACGGGCGTAGCAGGGCGTCGTGGAGTACTTTGCTGGTCGCGTACGCCGGGCTGGCTGCGTTGGCCGGGCGTTCCAGCAGCGTCTGGGTGGTGATCACGTTGGGGCTGTCGACCGCGATCTTGTACGTGTAGCGCAGGTTGGCCTCGGCGCCGGCGGTCTTGTTCTTGTTCGGTAGCCACACAGCGGTGAGCCGGCCGAGGGCGTCGTAGGTGAGGGAAGTCTTCTGACCGGCGGCGTCGACTTTGATGACAGGTAGTTGACGTGACTGCTCCATGACGACCGAGGACAGATGACAGTCCTTGGACGATGTGGTGGCTGTGGAGCAGTCCGTGCCGGGTGTGACCTGGCCGATGGTGTCCACCTGCTTGGGCAGTGCGCCCGTTGTCGGTGTGTACCTGGTGTAGGTGGTTTGGGCGATGCTGTAGGTGGCGGTGCTCAGTCCGCTGACGGGTGCGGTGGATCGCGGCGTGCGAGAGGTGCTTTTGACGCGGCCATAGTCGTCGTAGGTGCTCTCCGCCATGTCGACGAAGGTGCTACCGATTGCGCCGGAGGCGGTCGACGCCTGCTGCGCCAAGGTTGGGTTACCCCGCGTCGGGCGTGCCGGTGAGCCCGGACCGTTGATGGCGAACGGGTTGCCGTCGTAGGAAGTGCGTTCGTGAGAAATCAGGGCACCAGACGGGCTGGCTCCGGCGCTGGGGCAGTCCTGGTCGGTGGTGATCTTTTCGGCCGGTACAACCAGGGTGTCGGTGGTGCCGTCGAGGTAGCGGGTGAACGTGCACGTTGGCTTGTTGGCAGCCGCGCCGACCTCGCCACGGTCGGCTACCTGCACCGGCATACCGGTGGTGCTCTGCTTCAGGGTGGTGTTGTAAAAGGTGTCAGTCTCGGTGCGCCGCCAGCCGTACGAGACCTTCTTCCGAGTCAGCGACTTGGCGGTGCGGACTATCTGGGCGGTCAGCGCAGGCAGACCTTTGCGGGTGCGGCTGGCGGTGGGCCCGATGACGGTCGGCACGGTGATGGTGGCGTTGTCGATCGTGTCGCCGCTGGCATCGGAGTACGTGACGGTCTCGAACTCCCGGCCGGAGTAGCTGGCGTGGTCACCCGTGGTGACCGTACCGTCCTGGCTGGTGAGCGGGTCGACGGTGCGGGTCCGGCCGCCGGGCAGGGTGTCACCGTTCATGCCGCGGAAGTAGAAGGTCTTGGTCAGCGTCTGCTGGTCGAACGTCTTGGCGTTGTCGGTCTTGTGGAACGTTGTTGGGTCGCCGGTGGTGAGGTCGACCTCCCCGTAGCCGCGGAACTGTCCCCAAGTGCGGTAGCGCTTCTTGACAACCTCGTTGTCGTCGTAGTGCCAGGCGGGGGCGCCGGGGTACGAGTACTGCGTGACCAGGTTGACAGCGCTGCCGTCCTGGTAACGGTTGTGCTGGTCGATGGTGGCGACCCTCTTCACCCGGTACGTGTAGAACCAGTCGATCAGCGGCCGCGGCTGGCCTTCCGGGGTCCAGTAGACCGGCTGGCATCCCGTGGTGTTGGTCGAGGCGAACTGCTGCGCTTTGGTGTCCTCCTGGTCCTCCGGGTCGCTGGCCGGCAGACCTGAACAGGGAGCCTTCTCGTAGTCGACGGTCGTCTGCGCCCCGAACTCGGTGGTGACGTTCTTGATACGGTTGTGGTACATCCGGGGCAGGTCAGACCGGACCCGATTGGGCAACTGCTCGAGGTTGAAGGTAACCGCGGGCATCTCGGTGTTCGCGTTTGCCTCGCCCAGACGGGAAAGACCTGTCCGTTTGATCGACTCGAGCCAGAGCGTCGGTGCGTGGTCTCCGCCGTCAGGGAACGTCTGGGTCAGGTCATAGCGGTCGACAGCCTTGGTGGCGCCGTCGGCCTGGATCTGGGTGGTGATCGAGACGAGTCGCTGGCGCGACCAGAAGCTCGGGCCGTGGATCTGACAGTCGGTTGCGTCCTTGACGCAGTTGAGGTCGACTGGGGTGTCCGGCCAGTACTCCGGGTGGGTTTCGGTAAACTGGTCGTCGTCACAGTTGTTGCCGGCCGGGGCGCCCTTGATGCAGCGCTCGTCGGTGCTGAAGACAACTTGTGCGGGCGCGGTGCCCGAGTAGACCGTCGACTTGGTCATGCCGTAATCGATGCGGCGTAGGAAGCCGCCGCGGGTGTACTTCACCGCGGTGTCCTTGGCGTTAGCGCCGTAGAAGCCGGTCTCCGGTTGGTAGTAGTACGCCATCGCGTTGCCGTTGAGGTCGACGACGTAGTCGAGGTTGAAGCGATAGCCCAGGGTGCAGGCGGTTTCGGCGAACGCGCCGTCCGGGCAGTCGGTCACGCCACCATGAGCCTGGTAGACCGGCACTGTCCAGACCGAGTCGGTCGTCTTCTGGCCGGACCAGCCAGGCAGCCGGTTAAGCCCGAAGTAGTACTGCATCCCGTCCTGGGTGACCCGGAAGTACTCGCCGTTCTTGGTGCCGTTCTCGGCTCCGGTCAAGTTCTCGACCGTGGTGGTGGAGTTGTCCTCAGCTGCACGGAAGGTTTTGGTGGCGTCGTCGTAGACGATGACCGTCGACTGCCCGTTCAACGAGAGCGTCAGGATCTGGCCGGACCAACACACGTCACCGCTGCCGACCGGTGCACCGGAATCATCGACGTCTTTGCACGATTGGTAGCTGCGCTCGATGTAGTTCTCGGTGGAGTTCCAACCGTCGCCGATCCAGGAGGACTGATTGTTCGTGCCGGCGGTCCGTGCGTCCTGGGTGGTCGAGTCGTAGTCGAATGAGACTTTGGGCGCCGCGCCGCCGACTGACGGGGGGACGGCAATGGGGTAGCTGTAGGTGAACGCTCCTGTGTTGCCCCCTACCGACCACGTCCCCGCTGGGGACAAGGCTGTCGCCGTATAGTCCCCAGCGGAACCATCGGCGTTTGAGGTCGCTGCCAGCACCGTCATACCTTGGGCAGCCAGCTTTACCTGCGCCGAAAGCGGCGCCGACGGGGACGTGTGCAGCGGCGTCTGGGTACGGCAACGGGCCAGTTGCGGGGTGGTGAGTGCGCAGACGGGCAGTTGCACCAGGCGCAGACGCGCGGCGTAGTCGCCGCCGAAGGCGCTACGGAAAGTAGAGGGGTCAACGACGACGCCGACCTCTCCGGAACCCAGGGTCGGGCTCAGACTGAACAGCACACCGCGGATCCCGGCTGCGCGCGAGGTCTTCTGGTTTGCCGTGGCCACCCGGACCTGCTGCGGCGCGACACCATCGCGTGCTCGGGACACCGAGATCGGCGTTGTGCCGGCTCGTACCGGCGGCGGGGCGGTTTCTCGGCCGTCGGCCTTGGCGGCGGCGGGCAGCGCGACCATGGCCTGCTGCGCTTTGGGCAGCGCGGCCCGCGCGTCCGGGTCGAACTTCGCGTACGGCTTGGCCGGTGCGACCTTCGGAGTGGGGCGCGGCGCTCCGAGCTTCACCGTGGGGTCGGCCGGCGGCGCGGGAAGCCGGGGGGCAGCGGGGGCGGCCATGGCAGCGTGCTGGACCGTCAGGCCCGCGATGGACACGATGGCGACGATCGGTAGCGCGATCAGGCGCCGCCAGCCGACCAGCATCCGGGTGCGGCCAACGTTGGTGGACAGCATGAAACTTCCCCGCCCTTCCCCGTACGCGGCGCCGCAAGCCATTCATGTCAGACGATCTCCGGAGCGGCGCGCTCAGCGTACGGCCCGCCGCCACACCGACGGTGTCCTGATTTGATCCACAAAGGACGGTTCAACCTGAGATTCCGCTGTGTGATTGAACCCACACTCTCGGTTTAGGCATCGAGTTGGGTCGAACTCCTGCGGCCTGACGGCTGACAATGACGGCCGTTCGCGTTCGCGGTACCGCTACGCGCCCAGTGAAGGAGCCTTGAGGCACATGGTGTCCCTCGCGCCGTACCGGCGCCGCCTGTCTTTGACCACCACAGTCCTCACCGCTCTGGCCGCCGGGCTGCTGACGGCCACGCCGCCTGCGAACGCCGCTGTGCCGGCCAATCCGCAGCCCGCGGGTAAGCGCGCCGAGCCGCCAACTGACCCGGTCGCCGCCGCGATCAGCAAGGCCCAGGCCGAAGGCCAGCAGGTCCCCGTCCCCAGGCTGACCGACGAATACTCCACGACGACGGCCAATCCGGACGGCACCCTCACGACGATCCACTCCTCGGCACCCGAGCGGGCCAAGCAGGGCGACGCCTGGGTACCGATCGACACCACCCTGGTGCGGCAGAGCAACGGAAGTTACGCGCCTCGCGCGGCGACCGCGGGACTGAGCGTCGCCGCCGACCGCAGCACCGCACTGCTGACCATGCGGCAAGGCTCCCGACAGATCTCCTTCACCTGGCCCCAGGCTCTGCCCACCCCGGTGGTGAGCGGCGACACGGCCACCTACCCGGAGGTCTATCCGGGCGTCGATCTGCAGATCACCGCTGACCCGACCGGCTACTCGTCCGTGTTCGTCGTCAAGACCCGCGACGCCGCCCGCTCCACGGCATTGCGCACCATCGACTTCGGCGTCTCCGGGACCAACGTACGCATAGGCGAAATCACCGGCGGCGGGGCCGAAGCCGTCGACACCGCCAACGGCGAGCAGGTCTTCCACACCGACACCGCCTTGATGTGGGACAGCACCCCCCTCGCCGCTGCCGCCAAGGCGCCGGACAAGTCCGCGAGAACCGAGGACCCGGGCCCGCAGCAGCCCGGCCGCAACGTGGCCGAGGTGCAGATCGACATCGAGCAGGGCAAGCAGCGGCTGACCCTCGACCAGAACCTGCTCACCAGCACAGCCACCACCTTCCCGGTCTATGTGGACCCCGTCTGGTCGGGCTCCCCCGCCCCGTCTCAGCTGCACTGGGCACGCATCTCCTCCAATGGCTGGGACTACTACAACTCCACCTCCAAGACCGGAGCCACCAGCGCCCGCATCGGCTTGGACGACTGGCCCAACGGTGCCGGCGAGACGGCACGCACCTATTACCACATGAACACCTCCGGCATTAGAGGCGCGGAGATCTTCCGGGCGCGGCTGTATGTGGTGGAGAGGCATGCCTCTTCGTGCAGCAATACCGCGGCTGTCGTGTACGCCACGGCTCGTCCGAGCGCCTGGAAGGCCTCGGCGCTGAACTGGGGTAAGCAACCGGCGAAGAAGAGCAGTCTGTTGTCGAGCGTGACCAGCCGCCAGGTCGATTGCAATACCTCCAAGGAGCGGGTCAGCCCGGCCAGTCTCAACTTCAATGTACTCAGCTACATGAAGGCCGCGGCGGCGAGCCAGATGAGCAACGTCGCGTTTGTCGTGCAGGCAGCCGACGAACGCGACCGGTTGTCATGGAAACAGCTCGGTTACGGCGGCGGCGCGACCCTGTCGGTGACCTACAGCTACAAGCCGCAATTCGTCAACGGCACCGGCAAACCACGACTGACCCCAGCCATAAGTGACGGGGGCAAGCTGGTGACCAGCAGCCGTAATCCGACGCTGTCCGCGCTGGGCTTCACGCCGAAAGTGAACGGCCAGCAGGAGAACGTGCAGATCACGTACCAAATCTTCTTCGCAGGGGTCAAGGCCCGATCCGGGACCGGTCCGGCGAACGGGTACAGCCTCAACGGCACTCCATGGCAGGTCCCCAACGACCTACCCGACGGCAACTACACCTGGAAAGCGGCGATCAAGAACGCCTCGGGCGTCTGGGGTGGCGTCTGGTCAACTACCCAGGCGTTCACCGTCGACACTAAGAAGCCGAATCCACCACAGATCAAGTCGACCCAGTTCCCACCCGACCAACTCGGTAGCGCCTACACCGACCGCGGCGTCTTCGAACTGATCGCCGACAAGACCAACAACGTCAACAGCTACCTGTTCACCCTCGACGGCGATCTAAGCGACACCACCGCCGCCGGTCAAGGCATCCCGTGGACCAGCACGACAGTCATCGAGCCGGGGAAGGTCTACCTAGCGAAAGCCGACAACGGCAACGGCACCGATACGGTCGTCATCAACGGCTCGGCCGGCGTCACCTTCGCGCCCGGCACGACCGGCGCCCACAAGATCGCCGCCAAAACGGTTGACCAGGCCGGGTCCACATCAACCCAGACGGTCTACTCGTTCTTCGCCGGCACGAGCACACCCACCTACGCGACCGGCGACAAGCTGATCAGCGGCTGGACCGCCACCAACAGCGACGGCAGTACCACCGTCGTCCCGCCCGCGGCCACGACCAGTCAGACCGCCATGATGGTCGCCCAGGCGTCCAAGCCCGGCCGTTACTACATCAGCGAGTCGCAGGCGTTCCTGGCCAACCGGTCGACCACCAGCAAGGTCGCCAACGGTGACAGCGCCACCTTCTCCATCGACCTGCCGACATCCGGGCCCTGGGAGATCGGCGCCAACCTCACCACCGCCGCTGACTACGGCACCTACACCCTCACCCTCGACAAAGGCACGCCAACCCAAACCACGCTGATCACCGGATTCGACGCCTACAGCACCGGCGTGCTAACCACCTACCGCAACTTCGGCATCGTCAAGGACGGCACCACTCCCCGCCAACTAGCGGCGGGACTGCACACCATCACCCTCGACGTAACCGGCAAGAACTCCGCATCAACGGGCTACCAGGCCGCTGTTGACGCATTCCGGCTCGCTCCCGCCCTCAGCTGCGCGATCAACGACACGAGCCGCTGCCTCAACAACACGGCGATCAGCACATACACCGCCGGCAGCACCCCCACCGTAACCCCAGCCGACGCCACCGGCACCGGCCTCAGCATTGACGCCGCAGGGCTACGCGCCGCCGGGTGGACACCCGGGAACACGGTCACGCTCAACGGCGCCGCGATCAAACTGCCCGCCGTCTTCGGGACCGGCGCACCGGACAACATGCTCTCCAACGGCCAGATGATCACCGTGCCATCGACCGGAGTGATCAACAGAGGCAACGCCCTGGTGCTGGCCGGCTTCGCAACCGGGTCCATACCAGCCGGTAAGAGCGGAACAATCACCTACGGCAGCGGCTGCGATCTAGCCAGCCAACCCTTCACCCTGGACGCTGTCACGGACTGGGCCGCCACCCCTCCCGCAGAGTCAGTGCTGACCTTCCCACGCCGCAACAAGAGCAACGCCACCCAGGAGAACGTGCCAGTCAGCCTCGTCACGATCACCGTGCCCCTGCTCTGCCCCGGAGTGCCGGTCACCGGCATCACACTGCCCCTGATCAGCACCAGCGTCGCAGCCGCCACGTCATCACTGCACCTGCTCGGCCTGGGCATCCGGCCAACCTCGGCCACCGGCACCAGCACCGCACCGGTGCGCTGGACCGGCAGCTGGGCCACCGCCCAGGACACCGGAGCGGTGAAGCAGACCAGCGGCACCACGACGGTCGACGCCACCCTCAACAACCAGACCGTCCGGATTCCCGCGCAACTGAGCATCGGCACCGCCGCCGGACACCAGATCCGTGTCCGGCTGGCCAACAGCCTCGGCAAAACACCGGTCACCTTCGACGCCGTCACCCTCGCCCTGCAGGACCCGGCCGCCGGCGCGACAGCCGCCACCACCCCGACACCCGTGACCTTCAACGGCGCCCGCGACCTGACCCTGCCCGCCGGCGCCGACATCCTCAGCGACCCCGTTTCGCTCGCCGCCCCGGACCGAGCCACCGTCCTGGTCAGCGCCAAAGTTCGAGGCAACCTCACGACTCTGTCCGGGCACCAGGACGGGCGTACCCCCATCTATGTCAGCGCCGCCGACAACACCGACCACACCGGCGAAAAGGCAGCCACCAACTTCACCTCATCCGTGATCCTCGGCACACCCTTCCTGGCCGGCATCGACGTCACCACGTCGGCCACACACCCGGCCGGCGCGGTGGTGCTGTATGGCGATCAAACCGTCAACGCCGACACCGCCACCCGCGACGGCCATAACCAGCTCGACAGCCAGCTCGCCGCAGCCTTGGCCGCTGCGCCCGAGACCGGCAACACCGTGCCGTTCGGCGTCCTCAACCTCGGCTCCAGCAGCACCGGCAACAAGGCCAAGCTGCCCTCGCTCGGCGGCGAGCCAACGACCGCCACAACAGCAGTCGACCGGGCTGTACTGAACCAGAGCAACGTCCGCGCCGTGCTCATCTCCGCCGGATCCAACGACCTAATGGCCTGCACCGCCACCACCGCGGAAGCCTGCGCCGACCCGGTCCGCCAGAAACTGGTCGCGCTCGCCACCCAGCTACGCCGATTCACAACCGACGACGCCACCGATCAGACCCGGATCCCGCGCGGCGAGGCGGGCGCGCTGAAGGTCTACGTGGCCACGCTGCCACCATTCACGACAACCGCCACGGCAACCCAGGAAGCCGCCCGCAAGCAGGTCAACGAGTACATCCTCGGCATCGCCGGCAGCACCAATCTGCAAGGCGTCACCGACGGAGTGATCAACTTCGCTGAGGCCGTATCCACCGACGGGGACCACCTCTCCAGCACCACGCTGGACGACTACCTCGGCACCAGCAGCCCGCGCATGCCGAACGACGACTACTACAAAACCCTCGCCGAGCAGTACCTGATCAACATCGACGACACCGATTGGATCACCGAAGACCAGTCAGGAGGCACCGAGCCCGGCGCCGACCCGATCGCGGTGTGGAAGTTCGGCGAAGGCAGCGGTACCACTGCCCAAGACACCGGGACCGGGACCGGCACCGCCCCGGTAAAGCATGACGCCACGCTGCACCAGGTGAGCTGGGGCGACAGCCGGATCGCCCGACGCTCCGCCGGAACCTTCAACGGCACCAGCAGCTACGCAGACACCGACCTACGTACCAACACAGCCCAAAGCTTCACCATCTCCACCTGGGTACGCCTGACCGACAAGAGCAGTGACCGCACCGTCTTCGCCCGCGAGTCCGACGGCTTCGCGTCCTTCAACCTCCGCTACCAGCAATCATCGGACCGCTGGGTCGCCCAGATGCCCTCGGCCGCCGCCGGTGACTCCGTCGTCTGGCACGACGCGATCGCCTCCCTGCCCGCCCGGACCGGACTCTGGACCCACCTCGCCGCAACCTACGACGCCGACCTCAAAACCCTCACGCTGACCGTCAACGGCGAAGCCGACACCTCCGTCGAACAGGTCACCGCCTTCAACGATCCCAACGGACCCACCTGGATCGGGCGTAGCGATACCAGCTGGTTTTCGGGAAACATCGCCGACGTCAAGGTGTGGCACCGTGCCCTCAACGATGCCGAACTCGCCACCGAAGCGGCCGCCACCCTGGTGGCGAAATGGGAACTTGAAGACGACGCCGCCGACCCGGCCAAAGTCGTGGACACATCGGGGGAGGGCAACGACGGCACCCTGGTCGGAGCCGCCACCTACGCAACGCCCGGTCACTTCGAGTGGGACAACAGAGCGGTAAGGCTCAACGGCACGACCGACGCCATCACCACACCTCAGCTCCTGCGTACCGACCAGTCGTTCACGGTCGCCGCCTGGGCGAAAATTTCCCGAACCGACGGCACCTACACAGTGCTCAGCCAAGACGGCAACGCCACCGGCCGCTTCATGCTCCAGTGGAGCGGACCATGCATCTGCTGGCGGTTCGTCATCGCGGAAAACGACCAGGCAACCGCCACAACGTCCCAAGCCGCATCACCATCAGTCGCACCCGTCGACACCTGGACTCACCTCGCCGGCAGCTACGACGCTACAACCGGCGCAATAACCCTGTACGTCAACGGGGAGGCAGCCAACTCGGCGACCACCACAACAGCACCATGGACGGCGAACGGCAGCTTCACCGCTGGCCGCACCCGCCGAAACAGCACGAACGCAGAATGGTTCCCTGGCGACCTCGACTCCGTCCGCGCCTACCAGGGTGTCCTCAGTCCCGAAGCCATCCGTGCACTGAGCCTCAACTAACGACAACCCCCAGGCAACGCCGAAAACCACACCGTCGGATGCCTGCGCCCAACGGGCAAGCGCCTTGGCGGGAACCGGCCTGCTCGAGGCCACACAACGGCTCAGCTCCCGCTGCGTTTTCATGACCTCGTCACCCTCCAATGCTGGCAGTGCCGGCCGTCAGCCAGCGCGCGCCCGGAACGCGTCGCGGTCACGTCCGGTGGGCGCCGTCTTCCACCTCAGCGAAGGCTGCGCCGCACTCAACGACGGCTGGCGACGAATCGAGCGACGCGGCGGCGTCAGATCCGACCTGACGTGGGTACCGACTGTCGATGCCATCGCTGCCGGACGCGGCGCATGCGAAGTTTGCTGCGCCGGTCACGAGACCCGATGACACCGAAACAACCTCCCGCGAGATATCGCAGGGCAGAGGCGGGCCCGCCGAGCGGGCGGCCCGGCGGCAAGCGCGCGACCGGGTTTTGCGTGTGCTTCGCTCGGCGGGCTGGTCGGAGCCAATCCTCAAGCTCAAGGAACACATCGGCGGATACGCCCCGGATCACCGTTTGAGATGCGAGAGGGAACGACCCAGGTCGGCTTCCCCAACGAACCCCGGACATCGCCGCCGCGACCGGCCTGGGCCCCGCCGAGGTCATCGGGCGGTGGCAGCGCTGGGCTGAGGTCCAGGCCGGCACGGACATCGGCGGACATCCGCTGCTCGAGCCGGACGAGGTCCGGACCATCCACCACCGCATCGCGGAGGAGGTGTAACTATGAACCCGACCCGAATATCCCGAACCTGAGCACGGTGGCGGTGGCGTCCATCGCTGCGTGGGTCGTCGTGGAGCCACATGGTCCACGTGGCCTTGCGGTTCGATGAGCGGCCGGAGGTGGCGTACGTCCTGCCGATCTCGGTCGACGGGATGCTCATCGTCGCCTCCACCGTGATGGTGGACGACCAGCGTGCTGTGCGGCCGGTGCGCTGGTCCGCGCAGATCGCGTTCCTCGCTGGGGTTACGGCCAGCGTCGCCGCGAACATCACGGCAGCCCAACCGACCCTCGGCGCCCGGATCGTGGCCGCGCGGCCCCGCCGTCGCGCTGCTGCTCGTCGTGGAGATCCTGTCCCGCGCCCGGCAAGCGTCAGCAGAACCCGAGGGTGGCCCGGCCTTGGCCCCGTCCCGACGCAAACGGCCTCCGGCGATGGCCACCCTGCCCTCGCTGCGACAGCCAGCACGCCGTCCTCATCATCAACCGCTGTGCCATCGCCGCAACGCCGGACACCACCCTCGTCAGCGTGGACATCAGATCGTCGGCGTCGCCGAGAGGACAGCACGTCGGAAGCGGTGTCGCGCATGTGCACGGACGACCCACACGCGAGCACGGCCGACATCGCCACCCAGCTCGAAGTGACCGAGCGTCATGTCCGCCGATTGCTGAACGCCGGGGCGACCCAAGGACCCATACCCGACGACGGCCCGTCTTGAACCGATCTGCTGGCTGGTGCGACGACGTCAACCCGTGCAGTCGCGCCAGCCCGTCAGCGGCTACCAGAGTCGTCTCCGAATACCTCCGGAGCCCACTGGCCTGGGGCATGATCCGCGGGCAACCTGCTGGGTGCCGTAGGAGTAGGGATAGCGCAAAACGCCTACGCGGCCAGCGCGGGGAACACCACCACCGAGCTGTCGCCGTTGCGGGCAATTTCAATAGCCACGTCTGTGGGGCGTCCGCTGACGATGGCCTCGTCTCCCAGCCTGTGGATCCGGTTCGCCGCGCTCATCAGGCGATCAACTTCACCCGTCGTGAAGACCGGCAGCAGCCCGTGCGGACGTGCCAGTTCGAGCGCCGACAGCCGACCAAGGACGCGGGCGATGTCCGACTCCAGTTTGTCGAGGCGTTGTTGATCTACCCGGAGTGCCCGGGTGAAATTCTCGAACGAGTTGCCCGGGTCACTCTGCGCATGGTCGACGGCCTGCAGGATGATGACTCGCCTCTTCAGCGCTACGGCCAAGGCGGCGAGTTCGAGGTGGGTGCGGAAGACTCCGCCGTTCGCGTCGACGCCGGGAAATGATTTGGTCAGGGTGTCGATCCCGACAGCCTTGTCGTCAGGCAACCTGTCGAGTGCGTTCTGCCAACGGGTGAGGCGACGGTCGGTGGCGGCCAGCGCCTTGCCGATGGCATGCACTGCCGAGTCAAGTCCGAGTGAGATACCGAGCTTGCCCTGGTCGAGCAGGATGGCGGTGGCTTTGTCGATGGCGTCGCGGCAGCCGTCGAGTTCGCTGCGCTCGTCGTTGAGCCTGTCGTCATGCAGTTGCTCCAGCAGTTCCGTGATGCGTTCAACCGCCTGCTGGCGCTTGTAGTCGGCATGTGCGCTTACTCCTACCGCTACGGCCATGAGCACGAGCGGTGCGGCTACGGTGAGCGCCGCACTGCCGGCGACCGCTGCGCCAGCCGTTGCGCCGGCTCCGCCGACCGCGCCCGCTGTTGCCGCCTTCCCGACTGGCACAAACGTCGCGTTCGCGGCGATACCCGTCGAGTCAACGAGGGTGCCGTAGATACCGCCGGCTGCCGCCTTCGATGCCATGGGGCGAACTATGCCCTGACCTACCCGAGCCGCGACCTTCGCCGGAATCACCATGCGGTACAGACCCTCACCGGCAGCGGTTGCCGCTCCCGTGGAGTTTCGCGCCGACTGAGTGATGAGCTGTGACAGGTGCTGCGCCAATGGACTCGTGGCATCGAGCGGGATGCCCCGGCTGCGATCGACATCGGCAGGTAGCGGATACGCCTCCAGTGTCGCGATCGGCTCGGCGGCGAGAACGGCCAGCACGCTGCGTAGTTCCGTCAAGCGCTCAACCGTCATCGGCTCATCTCCGGTTAGCGCAGGCACTTGGCCGTTACCGGTCGCCAGCGTCCACACCGGCACGACTGTCCTGTTGTCGTTGGTTCATCGTTCACCTGTTCTGAGGTAGGAGCTTTAACACATCCGCCGATCACCGTCGCGCCTGGCGCGGAGCCAGATCATGATCGAGGCGAATGGCTCGTCCGAGAACTTGGAAGGTCCATGACGTCGGCATGGCTAACGTCGTTGGAGCACGGCGAGTTCATCGCGGGCACGAGTGGCGGCCACATATATCAATGATCGAGCACGGAGCTCGGCGTCGTGCCGTTCGGCGTCGTCCAAGCCGTCGAGGCGGGCCTGCTCAGCGGCCGACCGGAAGCCAGCATCAGCGAGCACTACCTTGGCGAACTCCATGCCCTTGGCCCGGTACATGGTCATCACGAGGACCCGGCCTTCGGCTGGCCGGTCACGATCGACTGCTCGCGCCGGTACGCCGCGCTCATTGAGCGCGTTGACAACTCGCTCGCGTTGGAACTTGTCGGGCACGAGGACAGCGATCGTCTCGGGCGTCGCTCCGCAGTCAAGCCAGGAACGGATCCGGTCCGCAATCGAGTCGAGTTCGGCTGCGAGCGACTCCACGGTCTCCACCTTCGGGGCCGGCCCCGATCGAGCCGAACGGTAGCCGGTGGCTTCTTCCTGATCTTCGAGGTCCACATAGTCGCCGCCGTCGAGCATCGCCATCGCATAGCGCAGGTTCTGCGCGGTGGTGCGGTAGTTGAGGGTGAGCCGCTGCGAGCGGCCGACGATCTTGATGCCGTACCGGCCCAAGACGACACGGTTGCCGTAGATGCGCTGGTGGGAGTCCTCGGCGATGAACAGGTCGTCCTCGCCGTCGGCGACCAGGGCCCTCAGCATCCGCCAGTGCGTCGGCGAAAGGTCCTGTCCTTCGTCGACGAGCACGTGGTCCGCTTGTCCGCCGGTGGCGGCGAGATGGGCGGCGGCGACGGCAGCTGCCTCGACGAAGTCGAGGGTGCCGTCGATACGGCACTGAGCCCGGTACGCAGCGATCAGTGCCCACACTCTGTCGCGCTTGGCGCGGTCCAGGGCGACACCGCGATTGGGTCGCCGGACGCGGCGATATTCCACCTCGTTCTTCACCCGACTGGGCAGGACCACAAGAGCGTATTCGGCGCTCAGGAAAGTCTCGTTGGCGATCTCCGGTGGCAGTTCCGACGACGATGCCTCGATGACTTCTCGCCACCGCCCGTTCGGGGTGCGTGCCGTAGGGCTGGATCGAGCGTCGCCCAGCACGGTTTGAACGGCATCGGTGATGGCCGTGCCGGCCGTGCGAATGACAGCAGCAGCCAGAGCATCGACGCCGTTGACGTATACGCCTGGTTCGTTGAGCGTGGTGGTCTGCGGAATCGCAGGATCGAGTTGGGCGAGGCCGTCGCGGAGGGCCTCAGCCAGGTTCGTGGTGAACGTCGTCAGCACGATCCGGGCGTGAGGCTGTTCGCGGGCCAGCACGCGGGCTCGGTGGATGAGCACGACGGTCTTGCCGGTGCCGGCCCCGCCGGATAGCCGGAAAGGGCCCTTGTACCGACGCACGGCGTAGCGGCGTTGCTCCGGATGCAGGAACACCCGCCACGATCCGAAGTCGCCTTTCTCGATGACCCGACGAAGTTCTTCCTGGCCGTCGATGAACGCGAACTGGGCCTGGGCGGCGGGTTGCTTGAGCGAACGCAACAGGTCGGCGTCTTCGTCGCCGGTCTCTTCAGGCGCCGCGAGTTGCAGCCGTTCGGCGATGGTGTCGATCGAGTCAGAGGTGGCCAGGTCGACCAGGAGCATCCCGAGCCAGCCCTCATGTCGTTGAGCGAGATCGAGGATGGCGTCCTCGTCCGGTGCGGCCAGCGCCAGGTCGGCGACGTCGGCGGGAACGCCGAGCCTGCCGACAAGATCCTCACGGGTGCGCCCCAGCCGAGCCAGGAGCGGCCCGGCTGGGGCGACGGGCGGATCAACAGGATGGGCGGCCGGTTCCGCCCGCTCGAGTCGGACCTGCTCGATCTGGGGAAGGCCGTTGATCGGGTTGACCTTCAAGCGGACCCGGCTGGCGACGGCGATCGCGTCGTCGTGCGGCCAGACCCCGTGGATGACGTAGTGACTCTCGCCCGCCCCGTCGAGCCGGAACATCACGGCACGCCAGAACAGGTCGACGCGACCTGTGCGTACGCGCGGGTCGGCCGCGCCGGCGATCGGTTCAAGGTGCAGGCCTGGGGTGGTGTCGTCGGCGGAGAGCTTCTGAAGGAAGGTCATCGCCTTGGCCTTGACCGAGCCGTCGATTTTGACGGGCCACTTGGTCATGATGATGGTCGGCATCAGCGCTCTCCGAGGTCGGTGGTACCGGTCAGTGCGGCGATGATGGCGTCCGGTTCCGGCTTCACCACGTGCCAGCCGGCGAAGTGGAGGTCTGCTCGGTCAGGCTCGGGCATGTCGTAAAGATCGACAGCAACGTGCACGCCCGGCCAGCAGATGTCCATCGGAATGCCGTCCGGACCTTCCACGCCGATCAGCGGGGCTTTCAGGCCGCCATGGGCGGCGAGGAGGCGGATCAAGTCACGCTCCACACCCGGAGCGGCCGACTCATACGCGGAGGCCCAGCTCTCGTCTACGCCGTCGGGGAGGCCCTTGGAAGCGGCAGGCGCCGGGGCGGCGGTCACCTCTGTGACCGGGCTTCCTACGCGGCTGGCGGTGGTGATGACGGTGGGCCAGTCACGTAACGCCATGGCGTTGGCCAGTTGCAGCCACAGGCGCCACGCGTCCGCGTGCGTAGCGTCGAGGGCCTGGTCTCGGTCGTCGAGCACCACTGCGGCCGGCAGAGCCGACTTGGTCGGTTCGACGACGACGGCGACAGCGCCGAACTTCCGTGCCAGGACGGTCCGGGTGCCGGGAGGCAGTTCTTCGCCGAGCAATACGGCTCGCCCTACCGCAGCGAGGCTTATCCCGTCAGCACAGGTGCGCCGGGACTGGCCGTCGACCAGGAACATCGGCACGGCCCGCGCGACGATCCCGATTTCCGCCGGCCGGGGGGCGGACACCCAGGCCAGCAACCAGCTGATCGGGCCGCCGCGCAGCCGCTCGTACGCGCTGGGCGCGGTCTGGAATGGCGCCTGCTTGATCAGCCTCGCCACCGTGGCCTCGTCGAACCAGGCCGGAGTGGCCGGGGCTTGCTGCTCCGCGGCGGCGATGTCGGCCGCGGTCACCGCCAGCACGATGCGGCCGGTATCGCGCAGAATCTGCCGTTTCTCGGCATCCTCGGCGAGCCGGTTGCGGGATGGGACGGCGTGGAAGGCATGTCCGTCGGTGAACACGGCCACCGCGGGTACCGAGGTGTCGTTGGATTCCAGCAGGAAGTCGGGGCGGGAATTCTCGACGTTGACCTGCGGGGTAAGGGTCCACTGGCGGTGGTCGCCGGGGAGGGTGAAGCGCAGGGCGTTGCCCCACGGTTTCGGCACCTCCGTCATCGCTGCCCCGATCGCGGCCAGCCGCGTCGTGACCAGCTTGCGGAAGCGCTGTTCGAGGTTTGATTCGGGGCTGTCCTGCGGTGGGGTGGTGACGAGCGTCCACGGCGGGCCGTCCGCGGTTTCGGCCTCCTCATTCAGGCCGAGCAGGTGGGCGAGATGGCGCTCGGCCGAGGCCCGCGACGTGCGGCGAAGCATCGCGGGCGGGGTGAAGGGCAGCAAGCAGCGATGGCAAGCGAGGCGTTCCTCGTGCCGGCACTCGCAGTCGTGTACTCGTTGCCAGGCGACCGCGAGCAGGTCACGTAGACGGCCGGGGTCGGATAGATCGGCCAGATAACCGGTTCCGCCGGGCACAATGTCGTGCAGCAGGAGCGCGTCATGGTTGTCAGTGCCGTCGCTGAGGGTGGGCTCGACGACGTGCTCGACCCGGAGGTGGTCGGGGTGTCCGCCGATCTGTTCGCGCAGACCCAGCAGGACGGCCGCGGCCAGGCTCGGTACGGCGAAATCGTCGCCGAGGGTGACCGCGTACGGAAGGTGTAGCAGCAGACCTTGGGTGCGTAGCGTCCGGGAGAGAGCGACCACGACGGTGTTCTCCGTGTCCGCCTTGCGGTACGGGCACCAGGCGCGGTGTTCGTGCGGGCGGTTACGCCCAGAGTCGGTGTCGAGCTTGCCGCACCCACTGCACACCCGGAACAGCGTGCCGGTGCGTTCGTCGGCCGAGATGATCCGCGAGGTGCCGTGACCCGGGACACCCACGTTCAGCCAGCGCAGGTCCATGCTGCGCAGATAGGTGCAGCCCAGCCCGGTGTTGTCGGCGTACCACTTGGCCGCGATGCCGGCCGGATCGATGTCGGCGGCCGTGATGAGCTGAAACGGGATGCGGTCGCGCTGGTCACGCCGATCGGAGATTTTCACTTCGTCGCGGCGTACCTCGGCCGAGACATGGGACAACTCGACGACGTCGAGACGCTGGCCGGTGTCGGCGATGCCGGTGCTCCCGCACCGTGGGCACTTGGCGATCGGCTGCTCCTGCCCGGTGGCCGCGATGTCAGCCGCGAATCCGCAGGCGGGGCAGAACGCCCAGGGACGGATCGACTCGCCGTCGATGCCGAGGTCGATCGCGTCCACGGCGATCTCCCAGCCACGGGCGTAGAACGTCGCGCCGGGTGCGAACTCGCGGATGGCCTGCGCCGAGCCGCGCCGGAACTGGGCGCTGTCGCTCTCGAATTCGCCGGAGTCCGGGTTGGTCCAGCTGATCCCCACGGCGAGGGTGACGGTGTCGTCGAGCAACGTGTAGTTGGGCAGCAGCCCGTACTCCTCCAGCACGCTGATCCAGTACTCGCCGCGCAGGTGCGCGAGCTGGCCGCTGACCAGCTTGCGCGTGGTCTTGGCCGACCGCAGGGCCCGCTTGTCGTCGTCGGTCTTAGCCGGCGACGCAAACTTGGCCTCCAGCTCGGGCAACACCTTGTTGATATCGGCTTGGCGCTGCTTGAGTGTCTCGACGGTCTGCTGCCAACGTTGGCTGGCTGCGTGCACGTAACCGGCGAACAGGCTGGTGCCGGCACCGGCGGACGGCCGGACCCAGTCGCTGAGCGCGGTAACGGTGGGCTCAGGCAACGAAGTTATGGTGTCGGTGAACCGGCGAACCGCGACGGGGCCACCCGTCTCGGCGACGGCGATGAGCTCGCCGAGGAACGAGTCCGGGTCGCTGGCTCCGATGGCCTTCTGCGCGCTGGCCGGGTGGGTGTGCCGCTCGTCGCGAGCCATCCCATCGACCAGGCAGGCGGTGAACTGCCGTCGCAGGATTTCCTCGGCGCTCAGGTAGGTGGCGGGCGGCCGGACCTCGCCGTTGATGACCGACAGCGGATCGCCGAGCTTGGGCAACTGGTCGCCGCGTCCGGTGAGGTAGGCCAGGTTGAGGGCGTTGCCGGTCAGCCGGCCTGCGCGTCCGACCCTCTGCAGATAGGACGCGACGGTGCGGGGCAGCGACGAAAGCAAGACAGTGGACAGGTCCCCGATGTCGATACCCATTTCCAGGGTGGGGGTGGCAACCAGCACGTTCGGCGCTTGCGGCTCGGTCGACGACTTCTTGAAGCCGTCCTCGTAGCTCAGCCGAGTGGCGTCGTCGAGCAAACTCGTGTGTTCACGAGCGACGATCCGGCGCATGTCCGGCGAGGCGTATAGCCGGCGATAGAAGTTGTCGGCCAGGGTCTCGCTGGAGAGGCGGCCGTGGCACCGCACCAGCATGCAGGGCGCCCCGTCGAGCTGGTTGACGGTGGTCCGGCTGCCCGGCACCACGGCCCGGCAGGTGTCACAGGCAAGTAGGTGCCGCTTGGCGGCGAGGTCGGCGGGCCGAGTCGGGGCCACCTGGACACCTGAGGGTGGGATCGCGTAAACGGTGGCGCCGCTCTGGCTGGTGACGGTGGACAGGACACCGTCGCGGGCCAGCCTGTCGAGCAGCAGCCGGGTAAGCCGGCCGCCGTCGGCGGGGCTCACCGACAGCGCTCGGGAGGTCCAGCGCGCGTACCAGGATTGTGCCGAGGTGACCGCGTCCAGATCGCTGTCGCGGACCGAATTGGCCGAGCCGCCGACACGCGGATAGCTGGGGGCCGGCCGGGTGTTGGGGAAGGCGGGCATGCCGTCGCTGCGGGGTCGGCCACCCCAGATGGACCAGCGGTTGCCGTCCTCCTGGCGAAACTTGGTGAACCAGGGGTGATCGATCGCGCCCTGGGCCCGCATCCGGTCCAGCACGCCCCGCACCCATTGCACGAGTTGCTCGTCGGTCGGTTCGGTGAGATCCGCGTCGAGCGGGCTCTGCACGGCGAATCCGGTAAGCACGCTTCGCGCGGCGGCAGCCATCCGGGCGGGCGGCCCGGCGTCCACCTCTACCGTGGCGGCGCCGGTCAGTTCGAGGGTCCGGCCGGTGCGCGAGTTGAGCCCGAACTCCAGGGCCACGTCGAGCGCGAGCCGCTTGCGAACCCGGGACATCACCCGGGCCGGCACACCGCGCAGCGTCTTCGACGTCCAGAACGGGGTGAACGACTCCCTGTCGACGCAGTCGGGGCCGAGCAGCCGATAGCGCTGGAAATGGTCCGTGCCGGTGCGCTGGATGACGTCCTCGACCAGCGCGTCCAGGGTGAGCGTGCCGGGGGCGATCGCCGCGTTGAGCGCCGCGCGCAGGGTCAGCGTATGCGAACGGGCCTCCACGAAACCGGCCCGATGCGCGGCGTCCTGCACCGAGTCGGTGAAGACCAGCGCCTTCTTCTCCCGCAGATCAAGGGCCGCCGAGCCGAACAGCGTGGACAGCGACACCGACAGCAGCGTGGCGATGGCGCTGCCGAGGAAGCGGATGCCGTCCGGCTGGGCGCACGACGGGCAGGTGTCGTGCCGCGCCTGCTCGTCGGCGTCGCGCCCGGCGCTGGTCAGCACCGGCAGGATCCAGCCGTCGCGCAGGTCGGCGTCGTCGTCGCCGGGCGGCGCGGCGAGCAACTCCCGGCCACGCACCGAGAACCACGCCAGCCCCTCCGGAAAAGCGGTCCCACCGTACGCCGCGTCGGCCTCGGCCGGCGCGTACAGCAGGGCCCGGAAGCGTCCCTCCTGGTTGGCATGGTTGCGCCGGATCGTCTCGTCGTCAACGGCGAGACCGGTGCCGACCGGGGCGAGCGCCACCCCCCAGCCGGATCGGCCACAGAACCGGCAGTAGACGGCCGGAAACGACGGCCGGACGTCCTCGGTGTCGCCGCCGGCTACCGGCGGCCCGTCGTCGCCCCAGCGGAACCGTGCGGCGGTGTCGGCGGCCCGGTCGATGCGGGTGAGTTCCCGCACCCACAGGTGCACATCGACCGCGAGCGCGTCGCGCCCGGCAACCGCCCGGATGTGCCCGAGAGCCGCCACTACGGCGGTGATCGCCCGCGCCCAGTCGTCGTCGAAGCCGCCGGCCGCGAGACTGGAAGTGCGCCGCTCGGCCTGGCCGGCGATCCGCCGGACCAGGTCATCGACGCTGATCGCGTCGGTGGTCTCGAAGGCCAGCTCCTGCACCAACGGGTGCGCCTTCGCCAGGGCGAGCAGCAGGTCCGGTCCGGCTTCGGCGAGCCGGTCCCGGTCACCGGCCCACAGCAGACCCAGCACCGTACGGGCGAGAACCGCGCCGTCCGGGTCAGTGCCGAGGTCGTCAACAGCAGCACGGACCTCGCTCGCCCGGAACTCGTCCGCGATGGCAAACCCGGCGTCGGCGACCACGGTCTCCGCGTCACCCACCCACTCGGCGAGGTCCTGCCGCGACTCGGTCACCACGGCATCGGCTGGGAACCGCTCACCGAACACCGTCTCGGCGAAACCCAGCATCGACCCCGGATCACCCTTGTCGCCGAGGGTCGCCGACGTCGCCACCGGCGTGATCAAGCCGAGGGGCCGGACCCGGGCCTCGTCCGTGACCGCCGGGTCGCCGTCCCGCCAGTGGCTCTTCAGCGCCAGGCCGAGGCGGCGTAGCAGCATCGCCACGTCGGTGCCCTGCGCGCCGTCGTAGGTGTGGAACTCGTCGAGCACCAGATACCGCAGGCTGGTCGCGGACTGCCGCCACAGGCTCTGATCATCGTGACGCAGCAGTAACTGGTCGAGCATCTTGTAGTTGGTGAGCAGAATGTCCGGAGCGGTGTCCCGAATGACTCCACGATCGGTGATCAACCCGTCCGCCGTGACCGTGGTCCGCGGCTGGTCCTTCTGCCCGGTGTAGAGCGCCGCCGTGATCGACGCCAGCTCCGGGTGGCCGGTGAGCAGCCCGGTGAGGCGGGCCGCCTGGTCGTTGGCGAGGGCGTTCATCGGGTACAGGATCAGCGCCTTGATCCCGGTGACACCCTCCAGCCGGGCCCGGCGCACGTGGTCGAGGATCGGGTACAGGAACGCCTCAGTCTTACCCGAGCCGGTGCCGGTCGTGACCAGCGTCGGCTGCGGACGCCGCCCACCCAGGGAGGTCAGCCGCGCGAAGGCGGCGGCCTGATGACCGTACGGGGGCGGTCCGGCGTACCAGTCAAGGTGCTGCCGCCAGCCCGGCTCGGCGGGGCGGAATGGCAACCGCAGACGTACGTACGGACCCTTGAACATGCCGGTGACCGGGTCGGACAGGAACGTGTCGAGGCCGTCGCGCGGGTCCGTCTCGGTCAGCGCGAACGTCGTCGTCAGGTAGTCGACGAGACTGGCCCGGACGTTTGCCGCCTGGACGGTGGGGAGTAACTCGGTCACTGACGATCCCGAAGGCGCCGCTCGAAGACCGCATAGGCCTGCCGCATGTCCGCCTCCCGGTCCAGGGTGACGAACGGCAACTCGTAGATATAGGTGTTGCCGGCCTGGTTAGTGGCGGTGCGCTCCTCAGCGGTGATCCGCTCGCCCTTCTTGCGCCACACGATGAGCACCGAGTTGGGTACAAGCCGACCGTTGGCATCATAGTAATATACGTTTCGATCGTAACTACGCAGAACCGCAAACTGGGTCCGGTAGATGGAACACCACTCGTCGGCCGTCAACCCGAGCATTAGCGCCACTAAAGCATCAATCTCCACGAGTGCCTGCCGGCGATCAGCCGCGATCCGGAGCGGGGCATTCGGCATCCATTCCTGCTCAATTAGACCCAAGGGCTGTCGCCGCCGGTGTTCGAGTCCGCCCGCCCACGTGTCTTCTCGGAACGATGGCAAAAACACCCTATTCCATAGATCGGAATAGGCGTCCGTCACGCAATTGAGGCGCAATGCTCGAATGACTACTAGGCTACTCAAATCATGACTGAAGGCCATAGGCAAACGTTCAATGGCGCTAAATAGAATCTCCGACTTCGGCGCACTGCGGACCGAGAAGTCAGAAATGATCGAAGAGACGAACCCGCAGATCAGGATGAGTCTTGTGACATCATCGCCGGATACGGCCAAACTGTATACCGGATGCACATGAGCCGCTCCCGGCGGAATGATCGCAGGGATTAACGTGCGTTCTCCATGGTTGGCGGCCATCCGGCGCCACGCAATTCGGTAGTGATCGCGAGCGGGGTCTGGGCGCTCCTCGCTGCCCCAGTCGGCGTAGGCGCAGTCGTAGTCGTAGTCGTCACCTCGGCGCTGGTAGGCTGTGGCGGGGACGGCGTCGGTTGCCAACGCTTCAAAGTCTGTGGCCGACCAGTCCTGCTTGTTGCGAATAGATCTATTAGGCAGCTTGTAAAGCGGTGTCGAAACAAACAAGTGTGGACCTTGTAGAATTACATCATCCCAGGATAGCGGCACCGCCCACTCCGACTCGAAGTAGCCCTTCGTTCGATCGTTTTTCTCGTGCCAGCCAGCAGAAAAATTCAACTTCTGGTGGCCAATTCGGCTTGCATGCGACAGCTTTTCGAGTACAGCCGCACTTGATCGATTGACTGCATAGGCCATCCGTGTGTGCCGAATCGGTACCTCTTCCGTCTCCATCGTGGCGTGCCAGGCGCGCAACGTCTCCTCCGTGACCCACGTAATCCGCGAGCTATGGGGACGTACGTCCCACCGTCCTTCATCATCTTTAAGGCCGGGTTCGGGTCCAGACCCGTCGTGAACGAGGGATCTCGTTGCGGTATCGGGGTGGTACAGCCAGCACGCTTGCGTGAAAGCTGGCGCAGCCAGCCGAGATCCGTGCACCGTAATGCCGTAGTGGTTGAGATGCGCAATCTCGAACAACATCAACTCGTTAACGAAGTGCCAATGGCGGCGCAATCTAAGGTAAAGCTCAGAGCGCAGTACACCCGCCTTCTCGTCAGTGAAGTGCGAGTTGAGATGGATCATGCCGATGGTTCCGCGGATCGATCCGTGCCGCCACATCACCTCCATGAAGCAGCGGTACAGATCCGGCTGGAGCCCTTGC
Source organism: Actinoplanes sp. NPDC049265 (assembly GCF_043197135.1). NCBI lineage: Bacteria > Bacillati > Actinomycetota > Actinomycetes > Micromonosporales > Micromonosporaceae > Actinoplanes > Actinoplanes sp. NPDC049265. The sequence continues at coordinate 27,834 of NZ_JBICSP010000039.1, forward strand.
AGGTGAGGATACTGCGCAGCCGAACCGACGAATGCCGCGATTGATAAGACCTCTACCGTGCCGTCGACGACCAACTCGGTCATGCCCGGCAGCGCCAGGGTCGCGGCCCGCTTGGTGGCGACCTGCAGCTGAGTTGGTTTCAGCGCCAACTGCCACCACGGATCACCTTCGGCCAGCAGCGCATCCACGTCCGAGCGAGGCCGCACCCAGGGCGGGTTGCCGACTTGGAGGTCAAAGCCGCCGCGGGCGAACACCGTGGCGAAGTCCAACTGCCAGTGGAAGAAGCCCTGGCGCTGGGCGATGCGTTCGCACACCACCAGCCACGGATGCTCGCGCAGCACCGTCTCGATCGGTCGGGCCCCGGCGAAGCCGATCTCCACCTGTTCGGCTTCGTTGAGTTCGGCCCAGCTCATCCCGGCCTTCAGGGTTGGACCGGCGGCCTTGCGTTTGCGCAGTTCCGGGTTACGGCCCAGCAGCGCCTGCAGCCCGGCGATCCACTGCGCGACCGTCGGCGGGGCGATCACCGTGCCGTCCACGGAGGTGGACTCGTCGGTGAGCGGCCAGAACCACAGCGCGGTCCACGCGTCCATCACCCGGCGCAGCCTTCGGTAGGCGCCCTCCTCGTCGGCGAGCGCTGCCTCGATCTCCTCGCGCTGCACAGCCCCGCCGACCGGCAAATCCCCGGCCTCCCACACCGGGATGTGCCGGCGGATCTGCTTCTCGGCGATGTCGAGGCGGCGGTAGGCGATCTGCCACAGCGACTCGACCCGGTGCGCCAGTTCTGCGTACGCGTCAACGGTTTGCTTGGTGGGTTTGGTTTTGGTGCTGCCCCGCCAGGTCTTGAGTCGCTTCGCCGCGTCCGGCGCGAGGGCGGCGGCGTCCTTGGCGTCGGCGGCCGATCCCCAACCGTCGGCAGGCAGCAGGAAGTGGTGGATGCCGTCGGTGCCAACCCGTTCGGCGTCGATGTCCTCGACCAGGGAGGTCAACGGAACCTCATCCGGTACCGCGCCGAGCCAGGACTTGTCGGTGACCTGGCTGCGCTGGTAGACCGCCCGGCGCGCCCCGATCAGCGAGTTCCCGCGGCGCAGGTGAAGGCCGAACCACGGTGCCGCCAGTCCCTTCACCATCGTGTCCAGCCATAGGGTGATCTCGGCGAGTTCCACTGCGGTGCCGTTCAGGTCGACGCCGTAGACGTTGTGCAGGGCGAGGTAGGCCTTCACCTCCTGCAGGCGCGCCGGGTAGTCGTCCGGGTCGATGGTTTTGCCCTCGTCGGCGAGTTCCTCCTTGCGGCGCTTGAGGTATTGCTCGGCGAGCTGGCGCACCGCCTCGATGGCGAACGCGCCCGAGCCGAGCGCCAGCTCGCAGATCGTCATGCCGAGGATGTCGGCGGCCGGGGTGCGTACGCCGTTCTGGTCGAGCAGTTCCTCCAGTGCCTGCCCGACGGTGAACTTCGTCAGCACCTCGGGGGTGTAGTAGGACGCCGACTGCTGCCGTTCCCGGCCGGCCAACCGGAACACGAACGAGCCTCGCGGATGCAGCACCGGCCGCGGCTCGCCGGTCACCTTGTCGATCTGCTTGACGAAGTCGGCGGGCTCGATGCCGTCGGCTCGGTCCGCAGGCACCACCCAGGAACCCCTGCTGCCGTCGCCGCCCTTGGCCACCTCGTACAGGTCGGTGTCGGCGAAGAAGCCGGTGTACGACATCAGCCCCTCGTAGACCGCACCGAGCTGGTTGATACCCAGTTCCGCGTACGAGATGAAGCCTCTGTCCTTACCGCGCCGTTCCTTGCTGAGCAGCAGGTGGGTGAGCACCTCCTGAAGAGCCGCGTTACCGAGACCGACCGCGTCGATGTTCGCGGTGGCGCTGGGCCGGAACAGGTCGGCGCGCAGCGGGTTGAAGGTGAGCCCCGGCGCAGACAGTGCGTCGTCGCTGTTCGGTTCGGCGGTCCGGTGTCCCCGGTCGACCAGCCGGAACAGCACACCCAACGACTCGTAGAGGTGGGTTCCGGCGCGGGCTCGCGGGGTGGCCAACTGGACCTGGACGAGCTCGCGGAGCCGGTCGAGGCTGTAACCCCGGTCGTATTCGGGGGCCCCGACCGGCAGCACGCCCAACTCGGGTGAAGCCTCCGCGTAGAGCAGGAAGAGGATCCGGTAGAGGAAGCGCAACGCCTGCTTGGCCAGCGGCTGGGCTTCCGGGGCGGGTAGCGGGGCGAGGCCCTGCGCGCGGCGGCGGGCGACGACCTCGTTGGCAATGATCTCGATGGACAGACGTACGCCCTCGCGGAGGTCCTGGGAGACGCCCACGGTGTGTTTGATCGACTCGTCGAGGACACCGCTCCACCACAGGTTGCCATCCGCGTCCGGGGCGATCGACGCGGCGGACAGGCAGGTGAGTGCTCGGTCGATCTCGCCGCCGCGCCGAGTGTCATTGCGTTCGCAGATCAATTGCATGTCGACCGCGAGGTAGCGGCCTTCGGCCCAGCGTTCCCGCTCGGTCAGGACCGCCCACCGGCCGGCCAAAATCAGGATCAGTTCGGGGGCGCCATCCTCGCCGAACAGGGCCGAGGTGAGCTTGGCGGCCGAGATCAATTCGTCACCGTCGTCGTCCAGGCGCACCGGCACGGCCAGCGTCCGGCCGTCCTTGGCAAGGATGTCCTCGACCGTGGCGACCGGCTGGGCCAGTACGACGGCCAGTGGCGCCCGGTCGGTGATGCCGGGAGCCGAGACTCGCAGGATCGGCCCGTCCGCGTTGACGACGAGGCCATGCTCACGTAGCTCCAGGATGCCGATGAGCCGTTGATGGATCGATCCGACCGCGTCGGCGACGGTCTGCGGGTCGGTGGCGCCGAGATCGGCCTCCACATCGGTCAACTCGCCGAGCTTGGCCAGGTCGGCTTCGATTTCCTGCCGGGCTTCGGTGAACCGGCTGCGCGGGGTGGGCCGGCGCTCGTCGGCTTCGGCGTCCCACGTCTTGCGGCGTTCCAGCACCCGTGCGCGGAACGAGTCCTTCGTCGCGTCGGTGGTGAAGTAGTGCTCGGAGATCCAGCCCTCGCCGACCAGGATCGCATCGGACATGCTCATCGCTGCACCTCGGCGAGAGGTACGACCACCAGCAGCGGGCGTACGAGCTGCCGATCCGGGTTCATTTCGGTGACCAGCCGTTGTTCCTGGGCGATGCTGACCCGGCGCTGTTTGAGATCACGGCGTTGGACGAGGGCGTCGGCGTCGTCCTGCCATTGGGCGAGCCGGTGTGACCACTGCTCGACCCGGTGTGCGACGTCCTTCTCGGCCACCGCGAACAGGTCGCGCATCTGCTCACGGGCGTGGTGCACGGCCAGGGGGATGAATCGACCCAATGCCTCGGCGTCGGGCACCGGACCGGGGTTGGTCCGCGGGGTGTCGAAGCCCAGCGCGGCCAGCGCCGTGGCAGCCGACGGATGTGGATTCACCAGGGCGAACAACTCATCGTCGGGGAGCGGGAATTCGACGGTCAGCCAGGCCGCCGAGACAACCTGGCCACGCCGGTTGGTGAGCGTGCCGAGCAGCAGCACGGTCGGTTCGCCGACGTCGCCGCGGACCGCGAACACCTGGTTGCGGCCCAGCCCGGCCAGGGCTCGGTCCGAAGCCCAGTCCAACACCGGGTGCAATGGGCTCAGATAGTGCGCGTCCGGCCAACTGGAGCCGATGTCGTCGCGCAGCGCCTGTTCCAGCCGGTCCTTGCCCCGGGCCTGGGTGGTGGCCAAAACGAGCTTGTCGGTGACCCGCCGGTCGGCGAGATAACTCTGCGGGAGCACGTCGAGTCGTTGCACCAGGTCGGGTGGCGGGATCAGTTCGGCGGTGCCGAAAGCGGGATCGCGCCGCCAGGCGACACCGTTGTTGTGCGCCGGCCCGGTCGGGTCAACGAAGGCGGCATGTAGCGCCTCTTCCAGGTACGAGACCTCGTCCGGGTAGAGCCCTGACCCGGCGTTCACAGCCGTCTCGGCCAGTGGCTCCTCGTCGGAGTCGTCGGCGTCGACGATGCCGAAGAAAATCGCCGACAGGTCATCGCCGGCCAGCACCTCGTCCGGCGTCCGCACCACCTCGTCCAGGGCACGTTGCCCGGCCAGGACCGCGCGGATGGCATCTTCCTCGCCCTTGACATCGTACTGGCCCATCAGCGATGCAGCGTCGCCGAGCGCGCGGTGTGCCTCATTCTCCTTGTCGACCAGCTTCGCCAGGATGCGGATATCGCCGCCGAAGCGTTCGCTGTCCGGCTCCAGCAGTAGGGCTGTGATCCGGGGCCGATCCCGCTGTCCGTACCGGTCGATGCGACCGTTGCGCTGCTCGATCCGGATCAGGCTCCACGGGATGTCGTAGTGGATCAGTTCGTGGCACTGGGCGTGCAGGTTGACACCCTCGGAGGCGACATCCCCGGTGACCAGGACCCGGACCGGGGCGTGCTTCTGCTTGAAGGCTTCCACCACACGCTGCTGCTCGTCGTCGGGCAGTCCCCCGTGCATGATCGCGACGGCCTCGGTGGGTAAACCGAGATCGGCCGGCAGGTGTTCGTGCAACCACGTCAGGGTGGCGACCCGTTCGGCGAAGATCACCGCCCGCACCGGCGAACCGGATCCGACGCCGATCTCCCGAAGCCGCTGGACCAGCCGGGTGTACTTAGCCGAGCCCGCCGTCAGCGCCGTCGCGTTGAGGGCGGCCAGCCGCTGCAGGGCCGCCCGTTCGACCGTGCCGGCGGCGTCCTGCCGAAGCCGCCCCAGACGCTGCCGAACGGTCTCGGCTAGCGCGGCCGGTGACGACAGGAATGCCTTGGCGAGCGTCCACGGGAAGAGCGAAGCGTTCTGTCCCGAGTAGGGAGTGCGCTGGTCGGGCGGCCAAAGCCAGACGTCCTCGAGTTCGCGGGCGACCGCGTTCTCCGCCGGACTCGCGGGCACCAGTACGTTCTCCGGCTCCTGCCGCTCCGCCCAGTCCGCGCCGACGACCCTGGCCACCTCATCGCTGTGCCGGTGGCGGCGGATCACCAGACGTTCGATCTCCGCGGCCACCAGGTCGCCGTCGGGCGGGATCGCGGACGGATCGAGCAGCCGAGCCAGCTCGGCGAAGGACTCCTTGCGCCCGTTGTGCGGGGTAGCCGAAGCCAAGATCAGCGTTTCCGCATTGCGCGACAGGGTACGGGCCAGCCGGTTGTTTTGGGTGGACGCGTTCGCGAGGTTGTGCGATTCGTCGATGACCACCGCGTCCCAGCGCTGCTTCTTCAGACTGGCCGCGTACCGCTCCGACTTCAGGGTGTCGATCGAGATGATCGCCCGCCGAAAATAGGTAAACGGGTTGCGGTTCGCGGGAAGCTTCTGCCGGACTCGCTGGATGCCGGCGGAGTCGAGCCGGACGAACGGCAGCGCGAATCGTGACCACAATTCCTGCTGCATCTGTTCGAGCACATGGCGGGGCGTCACGATGAGGATCCGTTCGCCACGGCCCCGACGCACCAGCTCCGAGAGGATCATGCCGATCTCCAGGGTTTTGCCCAGCCCGACCGCGTCGGCCAGCAGGATCCGCGGGCGAAGATTGTCCGGGTCGAGAGCCTTGCGCACGGCAGCCTGTTGATAGCTCAAGGGTGTGGCAAGGGCCTGCGTGGCGACAGTTAGCGAACGCTCGGCCAGCGGAATTGCGGTCTTGCGGTAGGTGGACTCCAGCCAGAGCCGCGCCTTGCGGTACCGCGGGCTGTCGTCCGCCACGACGCTCGCGGCGGCCGGGTCGAGCGGTGCGATGCGGTCGAGAGAGGCGTAGAAGCTGGCGGTGACATCACGCACGAGTTCACCGAGGCCACGGACGTGTACGAGGAGTCCGTCCGCAGTCTCCTCTGCGGTCTGCACCAGCCATTCCTCGTCCCGGATGATCACAACCGACCCCGGTGCCAATTCGAGTGGTGCTTCGGCAGCGACATTATGCACGTCGTCGTCCCGCCTCCCCATCGAAATTTCGTGACTTGATCCTATGTGGATCTACGCCCGGTATAGACCGTCCTTCCAGCCCTTGCTACACATGAATGGTTTGCCGAACACTACGAAAGGCGGAAACACCGCAGGTCAAGCGGTCAATTCTCGGTTCTATCGGCCACGACTTCAACGCGGGAAACGCGCTCGATCCGTCCGCGCACAGCCGTGCCGGTGACCCGTACGTGTTGCCGGTGACCGTGTGCATCGACGAGCCGTTGATAGAGGGCATCCGGAAGCAACACCCGGACGGACCGCTCCGAGGAGCCGTACACGGTGGAGATCGGCCCGCGCACGGTCGCCTGGCCGCCCTCACCGGCGTCTCGCCGCAGTCGGCTGACCTGACCTTCGATCGTGACCTCCCCGTCCGGAACCGCCACCCTGAGCTGCTCTGCTGCGGTGTGCAGGATCTCGATCCGGCGCGTGTTGAAGCGAAACGACCTGGCCGGCACGGAAGACGGGAGCTGACCAGCCCAGTTGAACCGGACGTCGTAAGGAACTCCGTCCCGGCCGAGCTTGGCCAGCGCATCGCAGACGTTCGCCGAAACCCCCTCACTCGTGCGGCGCAGAAACAGCCCGATATCGAAGTCGCGTTGCGCCTCGCCAGAGGCCGCGAAACACGCCCGTACCGCACGGTGCATCTGTAAGGACACCCGGCGGGCGAAAGGCAACTCGGCGTTCACGGCGACGCGCGGAACGGCGAGCTGAGCAGCTATCGCCCAGCTTCCGGCGCGCGGGCTTCCCAATCGCACCGTACGAGCGAAGTCGAACGCGCTCTCCGGCCGACGTCCCTGCATCAACATTGGCCGCTCGTTCATCAGTGCGTACGTGGACGCGACGACCAACTCCCGGACCCCCGCTAACGCATCGACAGCGTTGAACAGGGGAATCGTCCCGGAAGGTCCGTCGGGCAGGAGCCGGAAGGATAGTGTGTCCGCGCCGGTGTCCGCCAAGTCGTCCAAGAGCAGCCGGATCGGGCGCTCTTCCACGGCCGCGACGGTGGCGAGGAAATCGGAGATGCGGCTCGGGTAGTCGCGCAGGTCCCGATCGCCGGGGACCAGCACCTGGAACTCGCCGTCGTCCTCCCGTCGTGACCACAGGGTGGCCCGTTCGAGACGCTCTTGTGGGGACCAACCGTTGGACAACAGATACTGACTCAGTGTTTCCGGCGTCAGGGCCGACGCGGCGCGCAGTTCTTCATCACTGACCAGGGCGGGCGGCATCACGACGCGGACATTCGTTGCGCGGGGACGGGGTCGAGCAGCGACCGAAGGCCGTTGACGGTCAGGAGGTTGCGCTTGGGTACGGAGACCGTGACGTAGCGCTGCTCCGTCCGGTCGAGCACCGGCGAACCCCGTAAGGAAGCCCAGTAGCCGCCGTGGCTGAGGCGCATGGAATTCTCGTCCACCTCGGCGTACTGGCTAACGTCCGGCGGCACGATGATCAGAAAGAGGTAGCGAGACACGGCGAACCCCTCGCCGGCGATGTTGTTGTAGTGGTCCACCTTCATCGGGTACTGCCAGTGCAGATCGGTTCCCTTAGGGCTCGACCACGACTTGACCTGTGCCTCGATCTTGGGGAACCGGACCGTGCCACGAATCCCGGGGAAGTCGATGGAGAAGTCCACGCCTGTGTGGTCGAGGTCTTGCTGACCAGCGATCAGGCCGGCAGCGCTGGCCAGTACTCGGACGAAACTCTCGCCGAAATATCCTTGATGGTTGTATTTGGCGTAACTCATGCACCCTGTCCCAGGTCCGCACCGGAAGCGCTCCGTGGGCGTAAACATTACTTCTGGTCACTGTCGCGGAGAACCCCTCGTCGCAGGACTTCACGCCAAGCCCGTCAGCTACGCGATCATCACCTCGTCTGGTCAGTCGCCAAGCCGACATCACCGACGTCTGGCGCTCCTTTGCGCGAGCGAGGATTATCGCCGCGTGCATGCGGAGATCGCGCTCGGTGACAAAACGACGAACGAGCTGGGCTCGCTCTATTCCTGGCTGCAACGCGATGACGAGTTTCGTGGCAGGGTCAGGACCGTGAAGGCCGACCTGAAACCCGGCGACATGGGCAGCGTCACGGAAGTCCTCACGGTGGCGCTCGGCAGCGGTGGTGCGGTGGCGACGCTCGGCGGCACGCTGAGCGCCTGGATCGGGGCACGGCGCACCAAGGTCAACGTTGAGATCACGAACGGCGACCGGACCTGCCGCGTCGAGATCGACACAGCCAACGCTGCCGCCGCCGCTGAACTGCTGCAAGAGGCGGTTGCAGCTACCGGCGGACTGTGATGGCAACCCGTCTGCCGGACCCGCACAAGTCCAATGCGCTGCTCGTCGGAGCCGCCAATTTCGCCAGCGACGCGATCCTCGACCTGCCGTCTGTGGCCAACAACATCTCCGGCCTGGCCGAGACGCTCACTGCTCCTACCGCCAGGGTGATCGATCCCGCCCGCTGCCGGCAGCTCATCAACCCCCGTAGCCTGGACGAGGTTGGCGCCGCGCTCGACGAGACCGTGAACGCGGCTAGTGACACCGCGATCGTCTACTACGCCGGGCACGGGCTGCTCACCCCACGCGGAGCACTGCATCTCGCAGTCGCCAACACCGACCCGGACCGCGTCACCTACACCGCTGTGCCGATCGAGTGGCTACGCATGGCCCTTGCCGAAAGCCCCGCGAAGAACCGAATTTTGATACTCGACTGCTGCTTCTCCGGCCACGCCGCAACCGCGATGACATCGGTCTCTTCGGCGTTGACCGCAGCCATTGACATCAGCGGCACCTACACGGTCACTTCAGCGCCGGCAAATTCGACCTCGATCGCGCCACCCGGTGACCGGTTCACGGCGTTCACCGGAGAGCTGCTGCGGGTACTTCGCGACGGAATCCCCGGTGCCGGCGACTTGCTCTCGATGCGTGACATTTACACCGCACTCGTCCGCGGCCTGCACGCGCGCAGCATGCCCCGGCCGCAACACCTCGGTACGGGCCTTGCCGACCACATCGCACTTGGACCGAACGTGGCCGACAGTCCAACGCTATCGCCCGTACGGCCTGCGGGGACGCCTCCGGAGCAGGACATGCTCCGATCGAAAGCACAAAGCAGCACGAGTCCGGCTGACAGCGAAGTACTCGAAAAACAGTTCCACCAGGCGCTCGTCAACGGGTACCGCGCCATGAAGCGCGAGATCAACTACAACGCCACCATCTACATTCGGATGATCTCCACTTCTGGTGGCCTCGGCGCAGCCCGTCAACTCCTGCACGCGTCGTCGGTCTCCAGTGGGTTCACCACTCTCTGGGAGAAGGGCCGTCTGGATCTCACCGTCGAGGCATTTGTCCTGCAAGAGCCATGGTCGGCGTTGTTCACCGAGGAAGAGCTCCAGATTGCCCGTGACCGGCTCGCCGAATACGGCTATCACTCGGCCCCACGGGCAACAAGTTGAGTGTCGATTTAGCCCGGCACTTTTGGAGGGAAAGTTCGGAGCACGAGGGCTGTGCGAACTGCAGCATGGACCGAAGGCAACCTCACTGAGCACTTTTCATCTGGGTTCGTTCAGGTGGGGGCAGGGCGAGGGAGTCGATAGCTGGGCGGGGTGAGGCTCCCGGTAAGACAAGCAATCGACC
>NZ_JBICSP010000040.1:0-37167 GCF_043197135.1 Actinoplanes sp. NPDC049265
TCCAAACACCAACGTGGACAGTCGGGCGGGGTGAAACCGCAGGCAAAAAGGGTGGGCCGCCAGGGACTCGAACCCTGAACCTAAGGATTAAAAGTCCTCAGCTCTGCCATTGAGCTAGCGGCCCGCGGTTCTACAGGGTACCGGTGACCGGAGCAAGAGTGCGCGGCCGTTCCGCTCCTCGAGCGTTTTCCCAGCTCAGACAGCATGGAGCGGCGTCGGGAAGGACGCTGTACGACTACCGGTCCAGTACGCCCGTCGCAACGGTCACCGCCGCGCCGTGGGTGTTCCAGTGGGAGACCGTGAACGGGCCGCGACGGGCGGGGTCCAGGTCATCGACCGGGCCGGCAACGCGACGTCGGTCTCGGCCCGCACCTGGCACCGCTAAGGCGTGTTCGCGGTCCAGCCGGGGCTGCGAAAACACGGCCGAGCACCGACCGAGATCAGGTCGTCTCCACGATTACGCAGGTGGCGCTGATGTCGCCGGTGAAGTTGACGATCATTGTGAGGTCGCCGGTCTCGCCGGCGCCGAGCAGGTCGGCCAGGTTGGCGGTCAGGTCGCCGGCGAAGAGGTGACCGGAGCGGTCGGCCAGGTCGACCTCGGGGGCCACGACGCCGGCCTGGCGGACGCCGGCCATCACGACCTTGACGATCGCCGGGCGTACCCGGCTGACCAGGACCCTGCGCAAGCGCGGGTCGGCCGGGTCGATGCCGGCGTCGGCCGCGGCGGCCTGGGCGGCGTCGCGGACGGCGGCCCGGAGCAGGAAGCCGGCCTGGGGTGACGACTCGTCGGTAGGGCCGGCGGGGACGCCGGGGCGGAACGGGTTCCAGGCGGGGTAATGGGCCTCGTTGCCGGGGCGTCCGCTCGACGCCACCGAGCGGAGGGCCAGATGGCCGGGGCGGCGGGAGAGCAGCAGGGCCGTCGCGCCGTCGCCGTAGCCGAGGTACCAGCGCCGGGGCCAGTCCGGACCCAGCGCGTCGGAGGTCACGACCAGGCAGTTCGACGTGCGGGGCTCGGTCAGGAGATGCGCGGCGGCCAGCTGGAGGGCGGCGGCCGACCCGTTACAGTTCTGCCGCAGACCCATGGCCTGGGCCTGGTCGGCGCCGAGGAGGCGGGCCAGGCGGGGGGCGAGTTTCCATTCGTACGAGGTGTCGCCGACACAGGCGTGGACGAGCAGGCCGACGTTCTCGGGGCGGACGGCGGCGTCGCCGAGCGCGCTGCCGGCCACGGCCAGGGCGAGCAGTTCGGTGCTTTCCGCCGGGCTGGCCACCGGCAGCTCGTCGACCTGGAACGACGCGGCGTGCTCGGCGGTGATCAGCCCGCGCCCGACGGCCCGGCCGGCCGGCTCGCGGCCGGGCGGCAGCAGCACCTTGGCCGCGTTGATGTACAGCCCGTCGACCTGCATACGCGATCCAACGCGCGGGTGGGGGGAAAGTTCAGACCGCAACGGTTAGATCGGTGAAGAGATCCAGGCCGAGAAGACGGGCAGGTGGTGCCAAGGTCCGGGTTGGCGCGGGGAGGCCACGGCGATCACCGCGTACGGGTGCCCGAAGCGCAGGTCGGCGAAGCGCGCCGTTCCGGCCGGCCGCCACGCCGCCCCGGTGAGCATCGCGAAGCCGCTCACGGCGGCCGCCTCGAACCCGTACCGGTCGTAGCGCGCGGTGGCCGACTGGGCCGCCTTGAATCCGCCGGGCGGCACCCGCAGCAGTGGCGCGAGGACGTCGGCGGCCGCGTCGAAGCCCAGCGCCGGCCCGGTCAGGTCGTGCCGGCTGGTGGCCGACCACGCGGGCAGGAACGCCTGGTGGAACTCGGTGCCAGGGTCTGAGGTCTGCTCCTCGCGGATGCTCCACAGGTCGGTGTCGGCGAGCGGCAGGTCGTACAGCGAAACGGGGTTGAGGTCTTCGTGCGCGGCCGCGATCACCCGCTCGTGGGGCACGTCGGGGGCGGCGGCGACCGACCACACCTCGAGGCCGCCGTCGGCTGCGGCGACGTGCACGATGACCGGGCCGGCCTGCTGCGATCGGGCGATGAAGGCGCGGTGGGCGGACGGGCTGCGCAGGATCTCGCCGATCGGGCCGGCCCACGGGCTGTCGGGGCCGAGCGCGCTGCCGGGACCGAGGTCGAACGGCGCCGACCAGGTGATCTTCGTGGCCAGGGCGCTGCCGAGGACCAGCGCCACGTCGGGTGAGACGGTCAAGGGAAAACGATCGATCATTCCGTACGTGTGCTCCGCGGCCCACCGATCGAGCCCGTCCTGTTCCGGTAATGGTCCGGCCTCGGTGGCGGCGGGCAGCGTCCACGAGGCCAGGCGCTGCGGGTCGACCCAGTGCGAGTGCCAGACCGCGGTGGCCGCCGCGACCAGCGGATGCGGCTCCTTGAGCAGGGCTTCGGCCTGTTCGGCGGCGGACGCGGCCGGCATCCCGAGCGCGTCGTCGAGTGCGCTGCCGGCCGTGCTGGAGGCCGCGAGGGCCAGCAGCAGCCATGCTCCGAGCGGCGATCCGACGTGATGCTGGTCCCCGATCGCCGCGTGGAACCGCCCCGCATAACGTCCGATCGCAGCCCGGAGATCCGCCATCCGGTCAGCGTACGCGGAGGATGGCCGTACCCGGATTTATCCTTTTTGCCTCTTGCGAAGCGGGGCCGCGATCGGTGAACCTTTCGGGCACGACGTGCGTACCACCGGCGGAGCAACCGACGAAGGGACCGGGGCGATGCCCGACCAGGACCTGACCGCGCTGGCCTTCGCCGCCGCGCGCGGTGATCGGGACGCGCTCACCGACCTGATCCGCGCCACCCAGCGCGACGTGCTGCGCTTCCTGACGCCGCTGACCGGCGCGGCCGACGTCGAGGATCTGGCCCAGGAGACGTTCCTGCGCGCGGTGCGGGCGCTGCCCGAGTTCGCCGGCCGGTCGTCGGTACGCACCTGGCTCTTCGCGATCGCCCGCCGGGTCGCCGCCGACGACGTACGCCGGGCCACCCGCCGCCCGCGGATCGCCGCCCTGACCGACTGGCAGTCGAGCGCCGAGTCGGCCGAGTCGGCGCATGCCCGCTTCGACGAGCAGCACGCCCTGCGCGACCTGCTGGCCGGCCTGACACCGGAGCGTCGTGAGGCGTTCGTGATCACCCAGGTCTCGGGCCTGTCCTACGCCGAGGCGGCCGAGGTGTGCGGCTGCCCGGTCGGCACGATCCGCTCCCGCGTGGCCCGGGCCCGCGAGGATCTGGTCGAGGCCATGCGTGACGGACGTACCGCGTACTCGCAGCCAGGCTAGAGGACGTTATCCACAGGGTGATCAACTACCTGTGGACAGAGGTTAAGATTCCAGGTCTGGCGCGGCGGGCGACAACTTGCGACGCTAAGCAGCGTGTATGACTACGACCTGTTGGTGCTGGGCTCCGGGCCCAGTGGGCAGAAGGCCGCCATCGCTGCCACCAAGCTCGGACGGCGGGTCGCCATCGTCGACCGCCGCGACATGATCGGTGGGGTGTGCATCAACACCGGCACCGTCCCCTCCAAGACGTTGCGCGAGGCGGTGCTCTACCTCACCGGCCTGAGCCAGCGCGACCTCTACGGCAGCAGCTACCGGGTCAAGGAAGAGATCACCGTCGCCGACCTGAGCGCACGCACCTCGCACGTGATCAGCCGGCAGACCGACGTGATCCGCAACCAGCTGTCCCGCAACCACGTCGCCATGATCACCGGCACCGGCCGCTTCGCGGATCCGCACGCGCTGTGGGTCGACGGCGGCGACGGACGCGAGGTCAGGGTCACTGCCGACAAGATCATCATTGCGGCGGGTACGCGGCCCGCCCGGCCCGACAGCGTCGACTTCGACGACCGGACGATCGTGGACTCGGACGGCGTGATCAACCTGGAGGCGGTGCCCCGGTCCATGGTCGTGGTCGGGGCGGGCGTGATCGGCATGGAGTACGCGTCCATGTTCGCCGCGCTGGGCACCAAGGTCACGGTGGTCGAGCGGCGGCCGCAGATGCTCGACTTCTGCGACGAGGAGATCATCGAGTCGCTCAAGTACCACCTGCGGGACCTGTCGGTGACGTTCCGGTTCGGCGAGGAGGTCGCCGCGGTCGAACGGCACCAGACGGCTGCTCTGTGCGTACTCAAGAGCGGTAAGAAGATCGTCGCCGACACGGTCATGTACTCGGCCGGGCGGCAGGGCCAGACCGACCAGCTGGCGTTGGAGGCGGCCGGGCTGGAGGCCGACAAGCGCGGCCGGATCAAGGTCGACGGCAACTTCCGCACCGCGGTCGAGAACATCTACGCCGTCGGCGACGTGATCGGATTCCCGGCGCTGGCCTCGACGTCGATGGAGCAGGGCCGGCTGGCCGCGCACCACGCCTGCGACGAGCCGGTGCGCACCATGAGCGAGCTCCAGCCGATCGGCATCTACACGATCCCCGAGATCAGCTTCGTCGGTAAGACCGAGGCCGAGCTGACCGACTCGTCCACGCCGTTCGAGGTCGGCATCGCGCGCTATCGCGAACTGGCCCGCGGCCAGATCGTCGGCGACTCCTACGGCATGCTCAAACTGCTCGTCTCACCGGACGACGGCAAGCTGCTGGGCGTACACGTCTTCGGCACCGGGGCCACCGAGATCATCCACATCGGGCAGACCGTGATCGGCTGCGGCGGCACTGTCGATTACCTGGTCGACGCGGTCTTCAACTATCCGACCCTGTCGGAGGCGTACAAGGTCGCGGCCCTGGACGCCTCCAACAAGATCCGCAACATCACCCGGATCGACGGGTGACGTTGGAGCCCAGTGCGCACATTCGCCCTGAGCGGGAAGCGGCCCGGGCTCAGTACACCCAGACCTTGGTCTTGATCGGCAACTTGCCGTTCTTCCACAGGTAGTTCATCGCGGAGATCGACAGGCGGGCGCAGCCGTGCGAGGCGGCGAAGGGCGGGACACTGTTCGCGCCGTGCACGGCAATGCCCCCGTTGAAGTACTTCGGCCGCCACAGCATGCCGAGCGGGGCGTCGCGCCAGCCGTCGATCTGCCGGGAGACAGTGAACTTCCCCTTCGGCGTGCTGGCGATCGCCGTACCGCCGTCCTTGGTGTCGTACCGTTCGCCCGAGCCGGTCGAAGTGTTGAAGGTCTGCTGCACCTCGCCGTCCTTGACCAGCATGAGCAGCTGCTTCTTCTTGTCGATCTCGACGACGTAGCCGCCGGAGCTCTTCGCCTTGGGCCGGACGCCGGCGTCGAGAGCCTTCTTGGTCTTGGTGCCGACCACGCCGTCGCGACCCAGGCCGGCCGCCTTCTGCAGCGCGTACACCGCCTGCGTCGTGGTGCCGCCGAACTTGCCGTCGGCCGTGCCATTCCAGTAGCCCAGCTCGGTCAGCCGCTGCTGCAACGCCTTGACCTCGTCACCCTTGGCGCCGTTGCGAAGTTTGTCGTCCTTCGCGGGCTTCGTGGGCTTTGTGGTCGGTGGTGCGCTTGGTTCGTCGGACGGCGGCGTCGATGGTTCGGCCGAGTCGCCCGGCGCCGGCTCCGTGGCGGGCGCGCTCGACGCGGTCGAAGGCACGGACGGCGGCGCCGCGGCGTCCTCGTCCGACTTCGACCCGCACCCGGCGACCAGCGTGACCGCCATCGCCAATGCGGCCACCAAGCTCCCGGTTTTCCTGATCATCGGCAACCTCCCCATCGACAAGCTTGCCATCGTCCGGCTACCGATAGACGGTCGAAAGGGCCTCAAGGTTGCAACGACGCGTAAGGTCGCCTTCCGACTGCGGAGCGTTGTATCTGACGTTATCCGAGGTCAGGCGTCAGGCGGATACGCCCGGGAAAAAGAGTCAAGTACTCTTCGGCTATGTCGTGGAAGGCCAGCGCCCGGCACGGTGTGCGCGAAGCACCCGCCGGCTTAGCGCTCGTCCAGGAGTTGCTCAACACCCGAGCGACGATGACGTACGGTGCTGACCTGCTGGCCGGCCCCGACGACGCCCAGCGCTGGCTGACCGACGCCCTGGCCACCTGGTCCCGCGTGGCCGGCCTGCCCGCCCCCGTGATCCTGCTGTCGTCCACCGACTTGCGATCGCTGCGGCGCCTGCGCACGACCTTCGAAAACATCATCCTGGCCGGCGGCCGCAACCAGCCCGAGGGCACCCTGCCGCCGGCCGACGTCCCGGTCAGCCTGGTCCCCGACGCCGACGGCTGGGTCCGGATCGTGCCCGCCGGCCGCGGCACCCGCTGGCTGGCCTCCGCTCTGTGGGCCGAGGCGTTGCTGGCCCAGCAGGCCGGCCTGTGGCCCCGCCTGAAGCTGTGCCACAACGTCGACTGCCGGGCGGCCTTCTTCGACGCGTCCCGCAACAACAGCGGCGTCTGGCACGACGTGAGCACCTGCGGCAACACGGCCAACCTCCGTGCCTTCCGCGAACGCCGCCGCCTCCTCGGCACCACCGGCGACCAGCAACGCCCCACCGTCGACCGCCCCGACCTGCGATAGCCGCTCGCTTCCGTCCCCCCGCGCCAGCCGCTGTCCAATCAGGACGGCCTCGAGACGCCGACGATCCGGTGGGGCTCGGGCTCGTAACGGGCGGGGTCAACACCTAGCTACGGACCATCGGGGTGTAGGTCTGGCTGGGCGCGGGGCCGGGGAGTGGGCAGGCTGGCCGCCTGGCGAACCTGGGCGGGACACCACGGCCAGCGCAGCTGGGCATCAGGCCCTCGAGACGAAGGGCGAACCGAATCGCAACCGCGTAGAGCTCAATCTGCTCCGGACAGCGTTCGAACTCGAAGGGCATGAAGAAGCTGCGTCTCGCCCTGGCTGTTGTGGCCGCTCTGTCCGTGGTCGCCGGTGCCGGCGCATGCTCGGCCGGCGTGCTGCCCGGCGAGACGCCCGCGATGGCCGCCCCGATCGCGGCCGGCAGCAAGGCGACGGCACCAGCGCACGGCGGGACGCCCGCGATGGCCGCCCGGGTCGCGGCCGGCAGCGAGGAGCCGGCACCGGCGCACGGCGGGACGCCCGCGATGGCTGCGACGGTCGCGGCCGGCAGCGAGGAGCCGGCGCCTGTGCGGATCATGCCGCTCGGTGATTCGATCACGTACGGCATCGGCTCGGTGCGGTTCGGTTCCTATCGGGTGGAACTCGAGCAGCGGCTGCGCGCCGCCGGCGTCGACGTGGACTTCGTCGGGTCGCAGCGGTCTGGGACGCAGCCGGGGTACGACACCGACAACGAGGGCCATTCTGGCTGGCGGATCCGCAAGATCGCCGAGAACGTCGACGGGTGGATCTCGACGTACCGGCCGGACGTCGTGCTGTTGCACATCGGCACCAATGACATGCGCAGTGCTGATGAGGCGGTCGGCGCGCCGGGGCGGCTGAGCCTGCTCATCGACCAGATGCTCGACGCCTCGCCGGACGTCCAGATCCTGGTGGCGAAGATCGTCGGCTCCAACGACGAAACCGCCCGCCGGATGTACTCCAAGCAGATCGACGCCTACAACGCGGAGATTCCCGGCATCGTCGCGACCAAGGGCCCGCGCGTACGCCTGGTCGACCAGACCGGCGTCGATGGCACCGATCTGCTCGACCGGCTGCACCCGAACGAGTTCGGCTACTCCAAGATGGCCTGGACCTGGTACCGCGCCCTGGAGCCGCTGCTCAACACCAGCGGCCAGGCCTGGCCGGCGACCGGCAACCCGTTCCAGGCGACAGCGAAGTACATCCGGCTGTTCAGCCCGTCCGGCACCGAGGGCCGCTGGTGGTATCTGCGTCCGGTGACGGTCGAACGCGACGGTCGCACGGTCACCAGCCGGCAGTGGCAGACTCGGCGCACGGTCACCGAACGCTACCGGGTCAAGGTCAACGGCCAGTGGGTCGTTCGTACGCGTACCGTCACCCGCTGGTCCGCGACCTGAGAGGGTGCCGGCGCGCGCTCGACGCCGCCGACCGGCGGCTGATCATCGACTGGCCGGTGTGGGGTTCCTCTGCTGGGCCGGGATCCAGGTGCTGGCCCAGCAGAACGATGGCCGCCGATAACGCGTGTCGTGGAGTGCTTCCCGGGTGGCGGCGTCGATGGCGGGGGGGTCGAGAATCGGGGCGACCCGGGCGCGAAGGCCTGCGCCGGCGCGTTCGCGTCCATTGCTGGTGTTTCGGGGTGGTGAACTGACCCTCGTCCGTTCGGTCCGGTCATGATCGACGGGTCGGGGCCAAGATCGGCCGGGCGCAGGATGCGTGGGACGGGAGTGGCGGAAAAGACTCGTAGGCGCTTTGCCTCTTACTTGATCCGCTCTTGAACTGGGGATCTATGGCAGTCTACGACTCGGCTTACGCGTCCGTGGTGGCTACCGTGGTACGCGGGAGCTCGTGGCACTCGCAACTCGCCTGGCTCACGCCTCCGTCGGAGCGGGAACGGGACCTCTACCTGGGGCGGCGGCAGCACCGGTGGTTCTTCTGGGCGCAGGCCGTCGCCCTGGTCGGGGTGGCGGTAAGCCTGTACGGGCTGGCGCGCAACGCGTACTGGACGACTGCTTTTCTCCTCCCGCTCGCGGCGTTCGTGGCCGAACAGGTGCTCGCCCTGCGCACCTCAACCTATCCTCGCCGGATCGATCTGCGTACCCACCGCCGGGTTGTCGACGGGTGGGCACCGACCGTGGTGCCGTCGGTGGATGTCTTCATCCCCACCTGCGGCGAGGATCCGGCGCTGATCGACAACACCGCCTACCACGCGTCGAAGCTGCGGTGGGCGGGGCGGCTCACCGTCTACCTGCTGGACGACGCGGACGATCCGGCGGTGGAGAGGATCGCGCGGCGGTACGGGTTCCGCTACCTCACGCGGGTGGGATCGGCGTACAAGAAGGCGGGCAACCTGCAGCGCGCTTTGGAACGTTCCAGCGGCGACCTGATCACGATCCTCGACGCCGACTTCGCGCCGCGTACCGACTACCTGCTCGAACTGGTGCCGTACCTCGACGACCCGCGGATCGGCATCGTGCAGAGCCCGCAACTGTTCTTCACCGACCGCACCATGAGCTGGCTGGAGCGGTGCGCCGGCGCCACGCAGGAGATGTTCTACCGTTTCATCCAGCCCAGCCGGGACGCGGTCGGCGCGGCGATCTGCGTGGGCACGTCGGCCGTCTACCGCCGCTCCGCGCTACGCGCGATCGGCGGATTTCCGCAGATCGGGCACAGCGAGGACATTTACACCGGCATCGAGATGGGCAAGGCGGGATTCGGGCTGAGGTACGTGGCCACGTGCGTCAGCCGCGGCCGATGCCCGGACCGGCTCGACGCCTTCCTCACCCAGCAGTACCGCTGGTGCGAGGGATCGTTGTCGCTGCTGGCGGACACCGGCTTCCACCTCGACCCGTCGATGACCCGGCCGCAGCGCGCCAGCTTCTGGTCGGGGTTCGCGTACTACCTGATCACCGCCGTGAACGCGCTGCTGGCGCCGATGGCGTCGCTGGTCATGCTCTGGTTCTTTCCCGCACAGGTGTCGAACTGGAACATGCTGCCGCTGGTCGCCGCCGTGCTGCTCTGGCTGGTGGTCTATCCGATGCTGGCGGCCGGGCGGTGGCGTGTCGAGGTGCTGCGGGTGCAGGCCGTCTACGGTTTCGCCCACCTGTTCTGTCTGCTCGACCTGATCCGCGGGCGCAGCCTGGAGTGGCGGCCCACCAACGCGGCCGGCGGGCGGGGCGGCGGGATGGCCCGGATCCGCCTCGTGATGGGCGCGTACCTGATGGTCACGCAGGGGCTGATCGGGGCCGGGCTGGCGCTGGCGGTGAGCCGGTACGGGTTCGGCGAGTTCTGGGCGCTGATCCCGCTGACCGCCCTCAACGCGTACGTGTTCCTGCCGGTCGTCTGGCTCGCGATACGGCAGACGCCGGCCGCTCGCGGGGCTGTCGCATGAGCACTGTCGTTCTCATCCCGCGGCCGTCACTGCCGCGGGCGATGGCCGAGTCGTTCCTGTCGCCACGCCGGCATTCCGGCACCCGGCGCTGGCTGCACTACCTGCCGATGGTGCTGATCCTCGGCGTGCAGGCCGGGCTGACACTGCGGCTGCACAACATCGCCAACGCGGACGAGGCGCTCTACATCGACGCCGGGCACGCCTACCTCGCACAGTGGGCCGGCGGGCCGGCGGCACCCGACTACGGCGGCTATTTCTCCGGCTTTCCCCTGGCCTACCCCATCTTCGCGGCCGTGGTGGACGGTCTGGGCGGGCTGGCCGCGGTCAGGTTCACCAGCCTCATCCTGATGATGATCGCGGTGTACGCGGCCGGCGCGATCGCCGCGCGGCTGGCCCCTGCCGGCCGGTCGTGGGGCGCCCGCCTGGCCGGTATGGCGTTCGCCGCGCTCAGCGGGCCGACGCTGTTCGCCGGGCATCTGGCCACCTTCGACGCCGCCTGCGCCGCCGCGGTCATCGGCGCCGCCGCGCTCGCGGTCACCCGGACCGGTGCCGGTTCGGCCGCGCTGGCCGGGCTCGTCGCCGGGGTGGGCGCGATCGTCAAGTACACCGGTGCGCCGTTCGTCGCGGTCGCCGTCGTCCTGGCCGTCCTCAGTGGTCCGACGCTGCGCCGCGGCCTGGCCCGGGCGTCGCTGCTGGCCGTCACCGCGGCCGGCGCGATGCTCGCGGTCTACCTGCCCAACGCCGGCTGGATCACCACCGGCATCCGGTTCACGACCACCAACCGGGCCGCCCACAACTACCGGGACCTGTCGTTCCTGGGTCGGGAGTTCCTGCTCGGCATGGGTCTGCTGGCCGCGCTGGCGGTCGTCGGCCTGGTCCTGTCCCGACGCCGCGACCTGCTGATCGGGGTGGCCCTGCTCGGCGCCGGGGTGGCCATCCCGCTCAGTCAGGCGCGGTTGCACGAGTACACCTCGTACAACAAGCACCTGGTCTTTGTGGCTCTGTTCTTCGCACCGGTGGCCGCTCTGATCCTCCGGTTGCGCGCGCCCCTGCTGCGGCCGGTCGTTCTCGCCGCCGCGCTCTATCTGCTGGCCGTGACCGCGATGTACCGGGCCGACTTCATGTTCCACGAGTGGCCGGACAGCACCCCGGTCATCGCCCGCGTCGAGCGGGAGAACCGCCCCGGCCTCTACATCGGCGTCGGCGCCGACTCGATGGCGTACTACGCCAAGGACCATCCCCAGCTGCGGTGGACCGAGCCGTGGGCGCTCTACGGTGCCGGCCCGGACCAGATGCGGGCCGAGGTCGCGGCCGGGAAGTACGCCGGGATCATCCTGACGTCGGGCGAGACCGGCAGCGCCGACCTGGACGCCAGGACGGCGCTGATGATGCGGCTGGTGCGCGACAACCCGCGGTACGAACTGGCCGGCACCTGGCCGAAGCACCGCTACGACACCAACCGCTTCTACCTCTACCTGCGCCGCGACTGACCGCCGCGGCCGTCAACGCCGACGGGTCTCCAGCTCGATCGGGGCGACGACGCCGAGAGGCTTCACCAACCGTGGCATCAATCGGCGAGGATGGGGAAACTCCCTGGTGAGACCTGTGAAGGGGGGTCATCATTCTTACCGTCAACGCCATTACCGCGACCTCAGCCACCGAACCGCTCGTGCGCGGCACGGTCGAGCGGCGTGATCTGGGGCCGCGCGATGTTCTGATCGAGATCCGCTACGCCGGCATCTGCCACTCCGACATTCACACCGTGCGGGGCGAATGGGGTGAGGTGCCCTACCCGCTGACCGTGGGCCACGAGATCGTCGGCGTTGTCACCGAGGTCGGCGGGCAGGTCAGCAAGCACGCGGTCGGTGATCGGGCCGGGGTCGGCTGCATGGTCAACTCGTGTCGCGAGTGCGCCAACTGCCAGGCCGGTCAGGAGCAATACTGCACCACCGGCAACATCGGGACGTACGCCGACGTGGACCGCGACGGCACTGTCACGCAGGGCGGGTATTCGACGCACGTGGTGGTCGACGAGGACTTCGTGCTGCGCGTACCCGAATCGATCCCCTATGAGAAGGCGGCGCCGCTGCTCTGTGCGGGAATCACCACGTACTCGCCGCTGTCGCACTGGAACGCCGGGCCGGGCCGGAAAGTCGCAGTGGTCGGCATGGGTGGGCTCGGGCACATGGCCGTGAAGTTCGCCGTCGCGATGGGCGCCGAGGTGACAGTGCTGTCCCAGACGCTCGGCAAGAAGGACGACGGTCTCGCCTTCGGCGCCGCCGACTATCAGGCCACCCGGGACGCGGCGACCTTCGAGGCGCTGGCCAACCGCTTCGACCTGATCATCAACACGGTCAGCGCGCCGATCGACGTGGAGGCCTACCTCGGTCTCCTGCGCCTCGACGGCACCCTGGTCAGCGTCGGCGCGCCGCCCGAGCCCCTGCCGGTGCAGGTGTTCGCGTTGTTCGGCAACCGCCGGTCGTTCGCCGGATCGAGCATCGGCAGCATCGCCGAGACGCAGGAGATGCTCGACTTCTGCGCCGAGCGCGGCATCGCCCCGGAGGTCGAGGTCATCGACGCCGGCCAGGTCAACGAGGCGTACGAGCGGGTGCTGAGCTCCGACGTCCGCTACCGCTTCGTGATCGACGTCGACAGCCTCCGCTGAACCGTCAGTGTGCGACGTGGAACCTGCGCCGGCGGTGCTCGGGGCGCTCGATCTCGTCCAGCACCGCGATCGCCAGGTCGCCGGCGGAGATCTCGGACGTGCCGTCGGGACCGGTCAGCAGGACGTCGTCGCTGGTCCGGTACTCGCCCGTCTCGGTGCTGGGCACCCAGGCGCCGAACAGTGCCGCGGGGCTGACGAAGAACCAGTCCAGTGCCTCGGGCGAGTTCCGCAGCACGTCGAGCTTGTGCAGGCCCAGCTCGACCTCGGGCCGGACCTCGTCCGCCGGGGGCTCGACGTCGAACAGGCGAGGACCGTCCGCGGCCATCAGCAGCGACGACGCGCCGCCGAGGACGCCCAGGCGGACACCGGACTTCTCGGCCAGGGCCACCAGCTCGGCGAAGACGCCCTCGATGGCGGGGGCGCCGCCCTCGTTCTGCCGCGGCGACAGCGCCTCGAACACGACGTCGGCGCCGCTGACCGACTCGGTCAGGACGGCCGGGTCGAGGGCCGAGCCGGTCACGTAGGTGACGCCCGGTACCGGCTCGGCCGGCGCCGTCCGGCTGACCGCGGTCACCTCGTGCCTGCGCTTGGCCGCCTCGCGCACCACGGCGCTTCCGCCGTAGCCGGTACCGCCGAGGACTGTGATGCGAGCCATGCTGCCTCCTGGTGTGGGTTGATGGATGAGTCAGTCGATGCGCAGGGAGCGGATCGAGTTGCCGAGCTGGATGCGCTCGATGGCCGACACCGCGGTGCTCGGGTCGTCGGCGGCACCGACCGCCAGCAGCAGCGGGACGTAGTGGTCGGCGGTCGGGTGGGCGATGTCGGCGCCCGGCGCCCGGGTGCGGTAGTCGGACAGCGCGTCGATGTCACCGCGGGCGACCGCGTCGGCGGCCCACTCGTCGAACGCCGCCGTGTGCCCGGCGAGGCGGGGATCGCGCATCGCGGCGAAGCTGTGGGTCATGAAGCCCGACCCGATCACCAGGATCCCCTCTTGCCGCAGCTCGCGGAGCCGCCGGCCCAGGGCGAGGAGTGGCCCGGGGTCGAGGCTGGGCATGGACACCTGCACGACCGGCACGTCGGCGGCCGGGTACATCGCCATCAGCGGGATGAAGGCGCCGTGGTCGAGGCCGCGGTCGGTGAACTGGTGGACCGGGCCGGTGCGGGGGAAGGTGCCGGCGACGCGGTGGGCGAGCTCGGTGGCATCCGGCGTGGCGTACGGCAGGGTGTAGTAGCGGGGGTGGAAGCCGCCGAAGTCGTAGTAGAGCGGGGTGCCGGCGGCCGAGGCGGACAGCGCGGCCGGGGCGGTCTCCCAGTGCGCCGAGACGACGACGATGCCCCTTGGCTTGGGGATCGACTGGCCCCAGGCGTACAGGTCGTCGAGCCACTGCGGGTCGTCGAGGGTGGGCGGCGCGCCGTGACTGACGAAGAGCGACGGCAGCGGTCCGTCGGCGGGCGCCCACTGACGCTGGTTGCGTGCCTCCGGCAGGACCCGGGCCAGGAGCGCGTCATAGGCGCCGGCCGGGACGCCGCGAAGGTCGGTCATGGGGTCAACCCTAGGCGCAAATTACTTCAAGCGACAAGTGTTTCGACTTTTCGCGCGGCGAACCTTGCCTTTGTGCAACGGTCGCGGGGGTGACAGATGAGCGTACCGTTCGGATCACGATGGACGATGATCGGAACCGCTCGGTCGATCCGGTCCGACCCGGATCTCCGGTGGCCGGGTCGGTCCTGCTGCTGGGCGAACCGTTCACCGCATCGACCATCACCACTCTGCGGCACCGGCTCACCGCGGCGGTCACCGCGGCCGGGCTGGCCGGTGCGGCGAGCGAAGACTTCGTGCTGGCCGCCCACGAACTGATGACCAACGCGGTACGCCACGGCGGCGGCGCCGGCCATCTCGAACTCCGCCAGACCGACGACATCCTGACCTGCGAGGTCGTCGACCACGGCCGCCCCGACGACCTGCCGGTGCGGTTGTCACCGACCGACCAGGCCGGCGGCCGTGGGCTGTGGCTCGCGCATCAGCTGACCAGCTCCCTCATCCTCAGCCGCCGCCCGGACGGCGTCACCGCCAGCATCAGCGTCTGCGTGACAGAGGCACCGACCGTCCAGGCCCGGCCGTGACCACAACGGGGCGGGCGTGGCCGGCGGCCCGCTGACAGAACCGGGCCGGCCGCGATGACCGCCATTAGGCTGTGGCGATGCGGATCGCGGTGATCACCGGTGGGGGCAGTGGCATCGGGGCGGCGGTGGCCCATGAACTGGCCGGCGACGGCTGGCGGGTGGTCATCGCCGGCCGGCGGCGCGAGGCGCTCGATGCCGTCGCCGCAGCCGCCGACGGGGTGGAAGCCGTGCCGGCCGACGTGACCGACGAGGCCAGTGTGCGCCACCTCTTCGACCACACGGTCGAGCAGTACGGCCGGGTCGACCTGCTCTTCAACAACGCCGGCACGGGCGCGCCACCGATGTCGATCGACGAGCACCCGCTCGACGCCTGGCAGCACGTCGTCGCCGTGAACCTGACCGGCGTCTTCCTCTGCACCCGCGAGGCCTTCCGGGTGATGCGGCACCAGCAGCCGCCGGGCGGCCGCATCATCAACAACGGCTCGATCGCCGCGCACACGCCCCGGCCGCAGTCGATCGCCTACACGGCGACCAAGCACGCGGTCACCGGGCTGACCAAACAGACGGCCCTGGACGGTCGGGCGTACAACATCGCCTGCGGGCAGATCGACATCGGCAACGCGGCCACCGCGATGGCCGCCGGCGCCGCCGCGGGGGCACCCCAGCCCAACGGTGAGGTGCGGCCCGAGGCGGTGATGGACGTGGCCGAGGCCGGCCGGGCGGTGCGCTACATGGCCGGGCTGCCGCTGGACGCGAACGTGCTCACGATGACCGTGATGGCGACGACGATGCCGTACGTGGGACGGGGGTGACCGCGATGGACCACGGCCGTGCGTGGGAATCGGACCGTACCGTCGTCCGATTCCCCGACCCGGCGATCGAGATCGTCGACGAGCGGTTCCGGTCGCTGGTGGTGGGTCACGAGGTGGTCGAGCGGCTGTGGACCGGCGGGCGCTGGCTGGAGGGCCCGGTGTGGTTCGGCGACGGGCGCTTCCTGCTCTTCTCCGACATCCCCAACGACCGGATGCTGCGCTGGAGCGAGTCCACCGGGCGGGTCGACGAGTTCCGCCGGCCGTCGGGCAACAGCAACGGCAACACCCGCGACCGGCAGGGGCGGCTGGTGACCTGCGAGCATTTGAAAAGGCGGGTCACGCGTACGGAACACAACGGTGTCGTCTCGATCCTGATGGATTCGCACGACGGAAAGCCGTTGAACGCCCCCAACGATGTGACCACGCACTCGGACGGCTCGGTGTGGTTCACCGACCCCGGCTGGGGCATCGCGTTCCACTACGAGGGGGACAAGGCCGAGGAGCAGATCCCGCGGTACGTCTACCGGATCGATCCCGGCACCGGCGTGGGTGAACCGGTGATCACCGGCATGGAACGGCCGAACGGGATCTGTTTCGCGCCCGACGAGTCGAGGCTCTATGTGGTCGACGTCGGGCACATCCGGGTCTTCGAGATGCGCGACGGGCGGCCGGTCGACGGGCGGGTCTTCGTCGAGATGAGCCCGGGCGGCCCGGACGGCATCCGGGTGGACACCGACGGCAACCTGTGGGCGTCGGCCGGCGACGGCGGCCCGGGCTTCGACGGGGTGCACTGCTACAGCCCCGACGGCACCCTGCTCGGCCGGATCCACCTGCCGGAGGCCTGCGCCAACCTGTGCTTCGGTGGCGTCAAGAAGAACCGTCTGTTCATGACGGCCAGCCGCTCGCTCTACAGCGTGTACGTCGAGGCGCTCGGCGCCCAACAGCCCTAGGAGGTCCCGTGCAGCGCATCGAAGCCGACCTGATGATCCCGGGCCGGGGAGCTCCCGTCGCCGGCGCGGTGGTCCTGCTCGACGGCCCGGCGATCGCGTACGCCGGCCCGGCCGCCGAGGCACCGCCGGCCGCCCCGGACGACGACGTGACCACCGCGGCCGTGGTCATGCCCGGCCTCTGGGACTGCCACGTGCACCTGCTCGGTCAGCTTCAGCCCGACCTGGCCATGCTGCCGCGCGAGCCGATCGCGCTGCGCGCGGCCCGGGGTGTCGCCGGTCTGCGGGCCGCCCTCGACGCCGGCGTGACGAGCATCCGCGAGCTGGCCGGCCTGGGCGCCGACATGGCCCCGGCGGTCGCCGAGGGCACCATCGCGGGCCCGGCCATCCACGCCGCCGGCGCCGCCATCTCCCCCACCGGCGGACACGTCGACCTGCACAGCTATCCCCTGTCGTGGGTCCACGAGTGGGGGGCGACCAGCGGCGACCTGCGCGTGGCGGACGGCACGGCCGAGTGTGCCCGGGTGGTCCGCGAGCAGCTCCGACGCAACGCCAAGGTGATCAAGGTGTGTGCCTCGGGCGGCGTGATGTCCGAGGTGGACCATCCGATGCACCAGCAGTTCACCGACGCCGAGCTGCGCATCCTGGTCGAGGTGGCCGGGCTGGCCGAGCGGGTCGTGGCCGCGCACTGCCACGGCAAGCCGGGCATGATCGCGGCGCTGGAGGCGGGCGTCCGCACCATCGAGCACGGCACCTACCTGGACGAGGAGTGCGCCGACGCCATGCGCGAGACCGGCGCGATCCTGGTGCCGACCCGGTTCGTGATCCACTCGGCGATGGCCGACCTCGACCGCCTCCCGCCGTACGCCCAGCCGAAGATGCGGGCGGTGGCCGAACGGCACGCCGAGGCGATCGCCCTGGCCCACCGCAGCGGGGTCACGATCGCGATGGGCACCGACATCGGCGCCGGCGACTGGGGCCGGCACGGCGAGGAGCTGCCGCTGCTGGTCGAGTCTGGTCTCACCCCGCTCGAGGCGATCGAGGCGGCCACCGCCAACGGCCCGGCCACCCTCGGTCCGCAGGCGCCGCGGTCCGGCCGGCTGGCCGAGGGCTACGACGCCGACCTGCTGATCCTGGACGACAACCCGCTCGACGACATCGCCGTGCTGGCCGACCCGGCCCGGGTACGCCAGGTGTGGAAGGCCGGGCGCCGGGTCAAGTAGGCCGTCCGGTCAGAAGGCGAGTTCGCCGAGCTCGTCCTGGAGGGTTCCGGTCGGGCCGTCGGCACCGAGGGTGGCCAGGCGTACGACGATCTTGGCGCTTTCCTCCACCGGCCGCCCGATGCCGAACGCGGCCGTCATGTCGGTGGCCGTGGTGCCCGGCTCGAGCGCGTTGAATTTGATCCCCGGCTGCGACTTGGCGTACTGCACGGTGAGCATGGTCGCCGCCGCCTTGGAGGCCGCGTACAACGCCAGCGGCATGCCGTACTCGGGCCGGTCGGGGTTGGTCACCGCCCAGAACGAACCCATGCTGCTCGACACCGTGACCACCGTCGGGTTGGACGACTTGCGCAGCAGCGGCAGGGCCGCCTCGGTGACCCGCACCAGGCCCACCGCGTTGACGTCGAAGGCGCGGAGGGCGGCCGGACCGTCGACGGCTCCGTCGGCGAGGATCCCGGCGTTGTTCACCAGCACGTCGAGCCGGCCCTCGGCCGCGTCGATGGACGCCAGCGCGGCCCGCACCGATGCGTCGTCGGTCACATCGAGCTGGACGAACCGGGCACCGATGCCGGCCGCGGCCTTTTCTCCGCGTTCCGGGTCGCGCGCCCCGAGGTAGACGGTGTGGCCGAGGTCGAGCAGCTGACGGGCGGTCTCGAAGCCGATGCCCTTGTTGGCTCCGGTGATCAGTGTGACGGTCATGCGACGAACGCTAGGTCCGCCCGCGGGGCCCAGCCAGAGCCCTCCGCGGCCAGGGGTACGACAGGCCCCCGGCTAACCCGGTCCCACCGCGGTTGAACCCGGTCCCGGCCCGGCCGTTCGTTGAAGGGTGGCGGACGGGCGCAGTGTCATCGACGGAGCGTTCCGGCTGCTGCGCGCGTTGCCCGACACCGGCCCGGAGCGGCAGATCGCCCACCTCACCACGCTGACCGGCCTGCCCCGGCCGACCGTGCACCGGCTGCTCGGCCAGCTCGCCGAGGCCGGTTCGGTCGAGTGGCGCGACGGTCGCTGGGCGCTGGCGGCCGGCCTGATCGAGTTGGCCCGGCGGGTCGAACCGCTCGCCGGTTTGCGCCGGACCGCCGCGGCGGTGATCCAGGAGGTACGCGAGCAGACCGGCGCCGCGGTGTCGCTGGTCGTGCCCGGCGGCGACGCGTTCGTGGCCCTGGAGATGATCCCGGGCCGCGACGAGCTGCCGATCACCGCCCAGCCGGGCTCCGCGATGCCGGCGAACACGGCGGCCGGGATCGCTTTGACCGGTGACCCGGGGCCACGCCGCCGGCCGTTCGGCGCCGCGGTCGACGACGAGGACTCGTTCGAGGGCATGACCTGCTACGCGGTACCGGTCGAGCTGCCCGGCCGGCCGCCGGCGGCGCTGCAGATCGCCACCTTGTCGGCCCGTCCGGCGGAACGGTCGGCCGCCCTGGTGCACCGGGCGGCGATCGAGCTGCGGCGCCGGCTGTCCGCTGAGCGGACAGTTCGGTAGACCTCCCCCGGTTCGGCCGGACCATGGCCGTCGTGACCGAATCGAAAATGGCATTGATCACCGGCGCCGGCCGCGGCCTGGGCGAGGGAATGGCCCGCCACCTGACCGAGGCGGGCGTCACGGTGATCGGGACCAGCCGCGACCACGGGCGGACCGACTTCCTCCCGCTCGACGTGCGGCAGACCGAGACGTACCCGGAGTTCCTGGCCGCCCTGCGCACCCGGCTCGATGGCGCGAAGATCGACTACCTGATCAACAACGCCGGGATCGGCGTCTACGCGCCGTTCGACGAGACCACGCCCGAGCAGTTCGACGATCTGGTGGCGACCAACCTCAGGGCACCGTTCTTCCTGACCCAGAGCCTGCTGCCGGTGATGAACGACGGCGGGCGGGTGCTCAACGTGACCACCGCGGTCACCCGCGGGGTGGTGCCCGGCATGTCGGCGTACGCGGCGGTCAAGGGCGCCATCGAGGTGCTGACCCGCTACCAGGCGGTGGAGCTGGCCTCGCGGTCCATCCGGGTGAACGCCATCATGGGCGGCGCCGTGCTGACCGATTTCGCCGACGGCATCATGCGCTCCGACTACGTCCAGGACCTGGCCGCGCACACCATCGCGCAGGGCCGCATCGCGAACGTCGACGACATCACCGCGGCCGTGCCCGCTATCCTCTCCGACCGTTTCCAGTGGGCGACCGGCGGCATCATCGACCTGTCCGGCGGTCAGAGCCTGTAGGCACCGCCCGGCCGGTTGTTAGGAAGCTGTCAGCTTTCCGGACGCGGCCAAAGGCGGCACTTATAGTCGTCGCCGTGTGCGCGTATCTGCTGGTCGCCGAGGACGACCCGGCCCAGGCCGAGGGCATGCGCCGATACCTCGCCGCCGACGGTCACGACGCCGTCGTCGTACACGACGGGCGGGCCGCGCTCGAACACGCGCGACGCCGCCGGCCCGACCTGCTCGTGCTCGATCTGATGATGCCCGGGCTGGACGGGCTGAGCCTGTGCCGGATCCTGCGCGACGAGTCCGACATTCCCATCCTGATGCTGACGGCCCGATCGTCCGAGGCCGATCTGCTGACCGGATTGGACGGTGGCGCGGACGACTATCTGACCAAGCCGTACAGCCCCCGGGAACTGCTCGCGCGGATCCGCGCCCTGCTGCGCCGCAGCGCCGGCCGGGCCGACGCCGCCCAGCTGCGGGTCGGCGGGGTGGCGGTGGACGTCCCGCACCACCAGGTGTCGATCGACGGCCAGGTGGTGGACTGCACGCCGGGCGAGTTCGCCATCCTGGCCGCGATGGCGGCCGAGCCGGACCGGGTGTTCACCCGCGGTCAGCTGCTCAAATACACCAACGGGGTGGAACGTGACTCGGTCGAGCGCAGCATCGACGTGCACGTGCTCAACCTGCGCCGCAAGATCGAGCCCGATCCGCGGCGGCCGGCCCGGCTGGTCACCGTCTACGGCATCGGCTACAAGCTGACCGCCGGTGCGGCGTGACCGCGGCGCGCGTACCCCTGCATCGAAGTCTGCTCTTTCGCCTGCTGGTGGCCTCCCTGACGATCGCGGTCGTGGCCATCACCGCCACCGCGTGGCTGGCCTCGCAGTACACGTCGCAGACGATCACCCAGCAGATCGGGCAGTCGCTGAGCGATGACAAGGGCGTGTACGACGAGCTGCTCGGCTTCGCGGCCACGCATCGGGACTGGTCGGCGGTCCAGCCGCTGATCGCCGCGCGGGCGACGAAGCTGCACCGCCGGATCACGCTGATGACCCTGCAGCGGCAGCTGATCGTCGACTCGGCCACCGGGCCGTCGCTGGTCGCCGCCCGGCCGTCGGCGACCGTCGACCCACTGTCGGTCGATCTGGCGCTCACCGGGCGTACCGATCGCATCGACTCCCGGATCGTCGGCCCGTTCCGGCTGACCGCCGCCGATCAGCGCCGGCTGCGGGCCGAACTGGACGATTCACTGCGCTGCACCCGCTCGTACGGGAGCGAGGCCGAGGTCGTCACCGGCCCGCACAGCCGTCCGAAACTCGTCGTCACCCAGCTGGGCAAGCCGCCGTACCCGTGCGCGCTGGTCCCGCTGCCCGCCCGATCCGAGCAGCGCCCGCTGGCCGCGCTGCGGAAGCTGGTCGCCACCTGCGCGGGCGAGCGGCGCCCGGAGGAGCTGGGCATCTCGGCCGATCTGGTGGTGACCGTCGTCGACACGGGCCGGGGCATGACCGACCCGGTGCGGACCGGGCGGGCGGCGGCGTGCCTGGACAAGGCGCGGCGTACCCAGCTCGAACCGTATGTCGCCCCGCCCGCCCTGCTGTTCGTCACCGACCCGGGCGGCCCCACCGCCCAGCGCACGTTCCCGCTGTCCCGCGACAACCTCATTCGCACGGGTACGGCCACCGCGGTCGTCCTGATCCTGGCCGTGCTCGTCACCGTCCTGGTCGGACGCCGGCTGGTCCGCCCGCTGCGGGCGCTGACCGACGCGGCCCGGCGTCCGGGCGACCATCCGCGCGTCCCGGTCACCGGTCGCGATGAGATCGGCTATCTGGCCGCCGCGCTCAACGAGCTGGCCGAACGCCGCGAGCAGTCCGAGCGGCAGCGCCAGGCGATGGTCAACGACGTCGCCCACGAGTTGCGCAACCCGCTGACCAACATCCGCACCTGGCTGGAGGCGGTGCACGACGGACTGGCCACCGTCGACGGTCCGGTGCTGGCCCTGCTGCAGGATCAGACCGCGCAGCTGCAGCACATCGTCGACGATCTGCGTGACCTGGCCGCCGCCGACGCCGGCACGCTGCGCATGCATCCCGAACCGGTGTACGTGAACGACGCCGTCGGCCAGGTCGTCGACGCCCACCGGCCGAACGCGGCCGCCACCGGGGTCCGGCTGGTCACCGAGCACGACGGCGACCCGGAGGTGATCGCCGACCCGGTCCGGATCCGTCAGCTGGCCGGGAACCTGCTCGCCAACGCGATCCGGCACAGCCACGCCGGCGGCACCGTCACCGTCCGGACCGGTGTGAGCGGCGGGTCGCTGACGATCGCGGTCGCCGACACCGGGGTCGGTATCGCACCGGCCGACCTGCCGAAGGTCTTCGACCGGTTCTGGCGGGCCGACGACTCACGCAGCCGCAGCACCGGTGGCAGTGGGCTGGGCCTGCCGATCGCGCGCCAGATCGCCACCGCGCACGAAGGGGACATCAGCGTGGAAAGCCGGCTGGGCCGGGGGACGGTCTTCACCGTCACCCTGCCCAGCCGGCTTTCCGTGCCTGACGTCAGGACTTGAAGGCGTCCTTCACCTTCTCGCCCGCCTGCTTCAGGTTCGAGCTGGTCTGGTCGGCCTTACCTTCGGCCTCCAGGTCCTTGTCGTCGGTAGCCTTACCGACGCCTTCCTTCGCCTTGCCGCCGAGTTCCTCGGCCTTGTTGTCGACCTTGTCGTCGAACGCCATTGCGCACCTCCCGTTGTCTACGAGCACTGGTGTACCCGGGTGCGCGGGCGCCAACCCTGCCCGGCCGGTCCGGTCTTTCGGCGGCCCACTGTGGACGCCGGCGGCGCCCCGACACGGCGATCGAGCTCAGCGACGGGAGGTCGAGCCCGCGCGGGGTCAGGCCCGCACGGCGGAGGAGATGCGAGCCACCGTGTCGACCTATCGCACCTGATCCAGCCGCCGGTTACGCGCCCGGGGCGGGGCGGTGAGGACACCGGCGCGGAAGGCGTACGCCACCGCATGGGTGCGATTACGCAGGTTGAGGCGGGTCACCACCTCCTGCTCGATCTTCCTGATGGTCCGCACCGACAGATCCAGCCGCCGCCCGACGTCGGCCGCGCTCAGCCCGTCGGCGTAGAGGCTCAGCACCTCCGCCTCGCGTTCGCTCATCGCGTCGGCGTGCTCGCCGGCCGGCCGGGCCCGCCGGAACTCCTCCAGCAGCGTGGACAGGACCGAGTTGGGCAGGACCGGGCGCACCGACCGGGTCAGGCTGACGATGTCGCAGATCCGGGACGGCTCGGCCGTGGCCCGTTGGAGCAGGCCGATCAGGCCCAGTTCGGCCGCTTCGGCGAGGCGTCCCGGGCTGATCTCGTACGCGATGATGATGCAGCTCAGCGCGCCCGCACGGGCCCGGAAGGCGGCGCGCATGGTGGCGATCAGCCGGTCGTCGGCGGTCTCGGCCAGCAGGATCAGCACGTCGCAGGCCGAGGCGTCGGTCAGGGTCAGCCAGGGCCGCTGCGCGAGGATCACGGAGAGTCCGGAAGCGGCGACGGGGTCGGTGGCTTCGATGCAGACGTTCGCTTGGTCCACGGGACAACGACGTGCGGCCCCCGTCGCAGTTCAATAGATGTAGTCGATCGCTCAGCCGCGGGGGTCGTACGCACGGCCGGCCGTACCCAGCCGTTCGAGCCAGCGGTCGAGCAGGGCGGTCTCGACCGGTTCGAGGATCTCGGTGCCGGTGACGGCCAGCTGGGACCGCAACCGCAGCGCGGCGGCGGCGACCGGGTCGCCGTCCGCCGGCGCCTTCGCCGGTGAGGTGAGGATCGCGGCGAAGATGGCGTCACGGGTGCGGCCGGACAGCTCCGGGTCGTCGAACAGCTCGGGCTGGGCGATGCAGCTGAGCACCAGGCCGACGTTGGCCGGCAGGATCAGCTGGGCGGCCGCGTTGGGCGTGGTCCGGAGCGCGCCCACCGCCGCGCAGCGCAGCAGCATCGCCTCGAGCAGAGCCATGATCTTGCCGCGGGCCTGGGCGTGCGACAGCGGGCGCGGCGCGAACATCAGCTGGTAGAGCGCGGGATTGGCCCGCCCGAAAGCGATGTGGTCGTCCCAGCCGGCGACCAGGTCGGCGATCGGGTCGTCGGTCAGCGGCTGTGCCGCCTTGTGGTCGGCGTAGCGCCGCAGCCCGTCGTCGGCCAGGGCGTCGAGCAGCCCGTTCTTGTCGCCGAAGAGCCGGTAGAGCACCGGCTGGGTCACGCCGACGGCCTCGCAGACGGCCCGGGTGGCGATGTCGCCGTCGGCGGAGGCCACCAGTTGCTGCTCGGCCGCGGCGATCATCGCGGCGGCTATGTCGGTACTCACGAAATCAATGATACGCCACTGCCCTAGCGTCGCTACGTATCTGTGCTATGTTCGATTCGTATCGCCGATATGGCATCGACAAGGAGGCAGTCATGGAACGGGTAGCGGTAGTGACAGGCGGGTCGCGCGGCATCGGGCGGGCGATCGCGGTCAAGCTGGCGGCCGCCGGCAACGCTGTCGTCGTGGGCTACGCCGGCAACGCCGCCCTGGCCGGCGAAGTGGTGACCGAGATCACCGCAGCCGGCGGCCGGGCGGTGGCGGCCCAGGCCGACGTGGCCGACGAGAAGCAGGTCGCCGCGATGTTCGACCTGGCCCAGGAGCGGTTCGGCGGCGTCGACGCGGTGGTCAACTCGGCCGGCGTGATGACGCTCGCCCCGATCGCCGACCTCGACCTGGAGGCGCTCGACGAGATGTGGCGCACCAACGTCCGCGGCACCTTCGTGGTGTCCCGCGAGGCCGCGCGGCGGCTGCGCGACGGTGGCTCGGTCGTCACCATGTCGACCTCGGTCACGGCGCTGCAGATGCCGACCTACGCCGGGTACGCCGCCAGCAAGGCGGCCGTCGAGGCGGCGACGCTGATCTTCGCGCGCGAGCTGCGGGGACGCGACATCACCGTGAACACGGTGGCCCCCGGCCCCACCGACACCAGCTTCTTCACCGACGGCAAGGACGCCGAGACGATCGCCCGCATGGCCAAGCAGCCGCCGCTCGAGCGGCTGGGCACCCCGGCCGACGCCGCCGAGCTGGTGACGTTCCTGGTCAGCCCGCAGGGCCACTGGGTCAACGGGCAGACCATCCGCTCGAACGGAGGGATCATCTGATGGCCACCGACGATGTCGTTCTCATCACCGGGGCGTCGAGCGGCTTCGGCCGGCTCACCGCCGAGACGCTGACCGGCGCCGGCTACCGGGTCGCCGCCGGAATGCGTGACGTGACCGGTCGCAACGCCGCGGCCGCGGCCGCACTGCCGAGCGCGGCGGTGGAGCTGGATGTGCAGTCGCAGGATTCGGTCGACGCCGCGGTCGCCACCGTGCTCGACCGGTACGGCCGCATCGACGTGATCGTCCACAATGCCGGGCACATGGTCCTGGGCCCGGCCGAGGCGTTCAGCCCCGAGGAGTACGCCGCGCTCTACGACGTCAACGTGCTCGGTGCCCAGCGCGTCAACCGGGCCGCGCTTCCCCACCTGCGTACCCAGGGGTCGGGTTTGCTCGTCTGGGTCGGCAGCTCCTCGACCCGCGGCGGGCATCCGCCGTTCCTGGCGCCCTACTTCGCCGCCAAGGCCGCGATGGACGCGCTGGCCGAGAGCTACGCGGGTGAGCTGATCCGGTTCGGCATCGACACCACGATCGTCGTGCCCGGCGCGTTCACCTCGGGCACCAACCACTTCGCGCACGCGGGCACGCCGGCTGACGGCGATCGGGAGCGGGCGTACGACGAGCGTTACGGCCGGCTACGCGCGGAAATCGGCGACCGGCTGGCCGCGCTGATCCCACCGGACAGTGAGGCACAGAGCGTGGCCGACGAGATCCGGCGCGTAATCGACCTGCCCGCGGGCGAGCGGCCGTTCCGTACCCATATCGATCCCAGCAGGGACGGCAGCGCTGTCGTTTCCGCCGTCGCCGACCGGATCCGGCACGAGTTTTATCACCGCATCGGAATCGACGACCTACTCTCCGTACACGCGACTATCTGAAGTTTGCTCGAAAGGAGTAACCTCCGGCGCGTCCGCTGTTTGCCCGAGTAGAGGTACCGATGCGCCGGTCTGATCGACCCTTCGTCAAGAACGTCGGGATGCTCGTGCTCATCGGGCTTCTCTCCGGCCTGGTCGTGGCGGGCGCCGCCTTCCCGGCGGTGGCCCTGCCCGGCCTGGCGGCCAAGGCCGGCGGCGACTCGTTCGCGTCCCTGCCCAGCGAACTCAAGAAGGCGAGCACGCCGCAGGCCACCCAGGTGCTGGCGGCCGACGGCAAGACCCCGCTGGCCATGTTCTGGGAAGAGTTCCGCAGCGACGTGCCGCTCAAGGACATCTCGCCGAACATGCTGAACGCCATCGTCGCGGCCGAGGACCACAAGTTCTACGAGCACCGCGGCGTCGACATCAAGGGCATCGCCCGGGCGTTCGTGAACAACAACACCGGCGCCGACGACGGCCAGCAGGGCGCATCCACGCTGACCATGCAGTTCGTCCGGATGACGCTGTCCTACTCGGCCAACTCCCCGCAAGAGGTGGTGAATGCCACCAAGCGCACCAACCAGCGCAAACTTGCCGAGATGAAGTACGCCATACAGGTCGAGAAAGAGATGACCAAGCCGCAGATCCTGCAGGGCTACCTCAACCAGGCGCCGTTCGGCAACGGGGCGTACGGCGTCGCCGCGGCCGCGCAGGTCTACTTCCAGAAGCGGCCCAAGGACCTCACCGTCGCCGAGGCGGCGCTGCTGGCCGGCATGGTCAAGGCGCCCACCGGCTTCGACCCGACCACCACCGACGGCTACCCGCGCGCCCTCGACCGCCGCAACTGGGTGATCGGCAACATGAAGGACCTCAAGTTCATCACCCCGCAGCAGGCCGACGAAGCGACCAAGGTCAAGCTCAAGCACGAGACCAGGCGCAGCCCCAACGGCTGCGCCGAGGTGAAGGTCAACAGCTGGGGCTTCTTCTGCGACTTCTTCTACCGCTGGTGGCTGAGCCGGCCCGAGTTCGGCAAGACGGTGTACGAGCGGGAGCGCGCGCTCAAGGCCGGCGGCTACCGCGTCCAGTCGTCCCTCGACATCGCCGCGCAGGCGGCGGCCATGAAGAACGTGACCGCGAAGGTCGGACTCGGCAGCAAGGACGCCCTGCTGCTCACCGGCGTGGAGGCGGGCACCGGCCGGGTGCAGACGCTGGCCACCAACCGGCGGTTCAAGCTGGACGATCCGCGTAACCCAGAGAACAAGATGTCCTCCGACCCCAAGAAGGCTCGCAAAGGCGTCCGCGGCACCTACCCGAACACCACGAACCCGCTGCTGACGGGCGGCGGCGACATCCGCGGTTACCAGGCCGGCTCGGTCTTCAAGATGTTCACCATGGTCGCGGCACTGGAAAACGGACTGCCGCTGGCCTACCCGATCAACACCCAGGCCACGTACGTGTCGCCCCTCTACCGTGACCCCGGCAGCAGCTGCGGCGGAAAATACTGCCCCTCCAACGCCTCGAAGAGCGAAAAGGGCCCGTACAACATGTGGACCGGCTTCGGCAGCTCGGTCAACACCTACTTCGTGCCGCTGCAGGAGCGGATCGGTGCGGAAAAAGTGGTGGACGTGGCCAAACGGTTCGGCGTGCAGTTCCGCGAGCCGCAGGACGCCAAGCGGGCCAAGGAGGAAGCGCACGAGTGGGGTTCGTTCACGCTCGGCGTCTCCGCGTCGACGCCACTGGACATGGCCAACGCGTACGCGACACTGGCCGCCGACGGCATGTACTGCGAGCCCACCCCGGTGAAGCAGATCACCTCGATGTCCGGCAAGAAACTCGACGCCGGCAAGCCGCACTGCAAGAAGGCCACCGACCCGGATGTGGCCCGCGCCGCGATCGACGCCGCCCGCTGCCCGATCGGCGACTCGGCCCAGATGGGGTCCTGCGGCGGGCACACCACGGCCAGTGACGCCCGCGGGGTGGTCGGGCACTCGATCTTCGGCAAGACCGGCACCACCGACAACGACCGCACGGCGTCGCTGATCATCGGCACGACGACGATGGTGGTCGCGGGTTACCTGGTCAACCCCGACTACCAGAACCACCCGTACAAGATGGACCACGACATCGTGAACCCGGCGGTGGAAAAGACCTTGCGCGACATCATGAAGGGCAAACCCAACGCGCAGTTCAAGAAGCCCAAGAGTACGAAGCTGTCGCTGGGCGAGCAGCGGTCGATCCCGGACGTAAAGTGTGTGAGCCTCGCCGAGGCGAAGAGCCGCCTGTCCGGCGCCGGCTTCAACCCGTCCGAGGGCACCCAGGTCGCGTCGGCCTGCCCCGCCGGTCAGGCCGCCGGCACCGACCCGACCGGCCGCACGGTCAAGGGCGGCTACGTCAGCATCCAGATCAGCACGGGTGTTCCGGCCGCCCCGCCGCCCGGCACCACCCCGACCAAGCCGGGCAACCCCGGTCCCGGCAACCCTGGCCCGGGGAACACGCCTGGGTTCCCGGGCTTCCCCGGCTTCCCGGGCGGCCCCGGCAACTGAACCCGGCCCCCGCCGTCTGCACGCCCGGGCGACAACTCGCGCCACCGCAATGGCTAGCGCGCCGCGCGCTGGGGTGACGCGTAACCGCAATGGGCCAGCGCCGCGCGCTGGGGTGACGCGTAACCGCAATGGGCCAGCGCCGCGCGCTGGGGTGATGCGTATTTGTGCTCAGAGCGGCTCTGAGCACAGATACGCATCACCCGGCGCTCTCGGAAGCTTGACCTCAAGCGCTTGAAGTCTGCTTGGCTGGCCGGATGGCAACCCTGACCATCCAGGAGGCATCCCGGCAGTGCGGGATGAGCGAGCCGACCCTGCGCTACTACGAGGAGGTCGGCCTGATCGGCCCGATCACCCGGGACGAGCGCAGTGGGCACCGGCGGTACGGCGACGACGACGTCAACACACTGGAGGTGCTGGCCTGTCTGCGGGCGGTCGGCGTCGGCATCGAGGAGATGCGGACCTACCTCGCGAACCGGTCACGCGGCCGGGCGGCCTACGCCGAGCAGCGGGACATCCTGCTGCGGCACGCCGAACGGGTCGAGGAGGAGATCGCCGCCCAGCAGGCCCGGCTCGGCTACCTGCGGATCAAGGCAGCGCTGTGGGACGCCCGGCATCGGGACGACGCCAAGGCCGAGGCCGACGCGGCCGGCCGGGTGCCCGGCGCGGCCAAACGGATGATCCACGCGGACGCGGCCACCGGCGCGGCCAGGCGGATGATCCACCCGGACGCCATGCCCGGTGCGGCCAAGCGGATGATCCACGCGGACGCGGCCAACGGGTAGTACCAGCTGTACCCGCGGCCTGCAGCCAGCAGGATGGGCCGGACATCGGATCTTCATTAGCGTTCCTCCCATGAGGACATCGATGAGGTTCGCCGCCGTGATCGCCGCCGCCACGGCCGTCGTCGCGGCATCCGTGCCCGTCGCGAGCGCGGCGGAGACCCGTACCCCGCAGATCAAGGTCTTGCAACAGGATGCGGACGCGCTGCTGAAGTATGGTGCGCCCGGCGTGCTGGCCGAGGTGGACACTCAGCGCGGCGATCTGCGCGTTCGCAGCGGCTACGGCAATGTCGAGGCCGGCACCCCGGTGCCGTGGGACGCGAAGTTCCGGATCGCCAGCTTCACCAAGACCTTCGTCGCCACGACCACCCTGCAGCTGGTCGGCGAGCACAAGCTGTCGCTCGACGACACCGTCGACAAGTGGCTGCCGGGCCTGGTCCGCGGCAACGGCAACGACGGGCGGCAGATCACCGTACGCCAGGTGCTGCAGCAGACCACCGGCCTGCCCGACCACCTCGAGGCGACGCCGGAACTCTTCACCGAGGAGGGCTTCCAGCGGCTGCGCTACCAGACCGTGACGCCCGAGCAGGCGATCGCCCGCGCGATGACCATGCCGTCGAAGTTCCCGCCCGGTACGCAGTGGGCCTACTCGAACACCAACTACGTGCTCGCTGGCATGATCATCGAGAAGGTGACCGGGCACTCCTGGTCGCACGAGGTCCAGCAGCGCATCATCAAACCGCTGCACCTGACCCACACCTACACTCCGGGCACCCGGCTCACGATCCCCGGGCCGCACGCCATCGGCTACGAGCGGTTCCCGCTGCCGGACGGATCCGGGTACGGCGACCCGGTCGACGCCACCGAGCTGAACCCGTCCTTCGGCGGTGCCGCCGGCGAGATCATCAGCACCACCGACGACGGCAACCGGTTCCTGCGGGCCCTGCTCGGTGGCCGGCTGCTGCGCCCGGCCGAGCTGGCCCAGATGAAGACCGCCGTGCCGGCCACCGCGTTCGATGAGCACTGGCCGGGCGTCCGCTACGGCCTGGGCCTGATGTACATGCCGAACGACTGCGGCGGCACCTGGTTCCACGGCGGCGACATCATGGGCTTCCAGACCCGCAACGGCGTCACCTCCGACGGCTCCCGCAGCGTCATCGTCTCGCTCAACACCGACTCCCTGGTCCCCGGCCCGGGCGTGACGTCGCCGGTCACCGACGTGACGATCCCGCTGATCAACCACGCCCTCTGCGGCTGACGCGAACCAGACACTGTGAGCGGGAGCCCGGAGGGGGGCTCCCGCTCACAGGCTCGTGCGGCGGCTTCGGGGGGATTGGCGCGAAGCGCCAGAAAGGTCACCACTTACTCAGAATGAAGGGTGGGCGGCTCTGTTCTGGCCGCCCCGCGGCCTTGGAGTCGCGCGCCCGGCCTCGCCGGGAGGTGCGGTCCGCACCACCCACCCAGGTGCGACAGCCCGACCTTGACCTTGATCTGGAAAGAGACCGGGAACCATCGAGGCCACCTGGGCGACCATAGGGGTATGGCGTGTGAACGGTGGCGCGAGCTTCTCTCTGCGCAGTTGGACGGCGAGGACGATCCGGCCGACCGGCCGCGGGTCGACGAGCACCTGGCCGGCTGCGTCGGCTGCCGGGCCTGGCTGGACCAGGCCGCCCAGGTCAACCGGCTGGTACGCACCGCGCCGGTCACCCCGGCCCCCGACCTCACCGCCGCCATCCTGGCCCAGGTTCCCCAGCGCAAGGCCCCGCTGTTGTCCCGCGGATGGCTCTTCCTCGCGCTGGCCGTCGTCGGCGCGGTTCAGCTGATCCTCGGCCTGTCCCAGGTCGGCGGGGTGGCCGGCAGTCACGCCGAGCACGTCGGCCTGGACGCCACCCCGGGGCATCTGTGGCACGAGTCGGCCGCCTGGAACGTCGCGGTCGGCGCCGCGTTCCTCTTCATCGCCCTGCGCCGGTCGCGTCCCACCGGTCTCGTGCCGATGCTCACGGCCTTCGTCGGCATGCTCCTGCTGCTGTCGGTGAACGACCTCTCGGCCGGCCGGGTCGACGCCGAGCGCCTGGTCAGCCACGGTTTTGTGCTCGTCGGTTACCTGCTCGTGGTGGCCCTGGCACGCACCCAGGGCACGCCGGCGCCGCCCGGCTCGCGGGTCACCGACGGCTGGCGTGTGCGATTCGACGAGGGCGGGAACGAGGACGAGGCGGAGGAGGCACCTGCCATCCCGAAACTCCGGCTCGTCCCACGGCCCGGCCCGATGACCGCCCGTCACGAGGGGCGACGGGCCGCCTAGGGGACCGCCTCAGAAGGCCGACGAGGGCCGGACGGAGAGCTCACGCCATTCGTCGTCCGGCCCCGCCAGAAGATCACGCACCGTGTCGATGGCGGCGTCCTCGCTGTCGAACTCGTAGAAGTGCGAGACGCCGTCGCCACCACCGGTGCGGTGTTCCACATACCACTGGTCGCCGCTGACGCGAAGGTACACATCCCTTCGCCCCAGCCGTCCCCACTTGCCGTTCCACCAGTGCTTTCGCTGCTCCATCACGGCACTGTATCGAACATCTGTTCGAATCGAGCCGGGTGGGGTGGATCTTTTCATCCAGGAGAACTCAGCGGTGTTGCGGCGGCTCCTGGTCGCGCTGGGATTGAGCGTTGACGTCACTGACCGCACCCGGCCCGGCACGATTGGCCACCAGCGCGTCGCGGATCTGGGTCAGCAGCACGATCTCCTCGCTGGGCGCCGACGGCGGCGGCTCCTCGCCCCGGGCCCGGCGCTCGGCCAGCTTGTTCAGCGGGAAGACGACCAGGAAGTAGAGCACCGCCGCGGTGAGGGCGAAGGTGATCAGCGCGTTGATGAACGACGCGTAGTCGAAGACCACGCCCTTACGCGGCGACCATCCGCCGGCACTGACCCCGGTGCCCCCGCCGATCAGCTGAATCAGCGGCTTGAGGAAGCCGTCGGTGAACTTGGTGACCACCGCGGTGAAGGCAGCGCCGATGACGATGCCGACCGCGAGGTCGACAACGTTGCCGCGCATGATGAAGTCTCTGAAACCTTTGAGCATCTGCTCACTCCTGCTTGAGAG
Source organism: Actinoplanes sp. NPDC049265 (assembly GCF_043197135.1). Taxonomy (NCBI): domain Bacteria; kingdom Bacillati; phylum Actinomycetota; class Actinomycetes; order Micromonosporales; family Micromonosporaceae; genus Actinoplanes; species Actinoplanes sp. NPDC049265. The sequence continues at coordinate 32,263 of NZ_JBICSP010000040.1, forward strand.
CCGAGAGGGATTCGTAGGCGCACTTGCCCACCGCCGGTCGGCGACAAACTACGCCGAACGCCGAGGTTGCGGCAGAGCCGACATCGGTGCCAAGTCGTGCGCCGCGAGGAATCCTTCCACCGCCTTCGGCCAGGGAAAAGTCTCGGCCCGGGCGCGTGCGGCGCGGCGCCGGTCGGTACGCTCCAGCAGTTCCCGGGCGGCCGCGGCGAACTCCTGGCCGGTCCCGCCGGCGGCCAGCCCGGCGTCGCCGATCACCTCCGGCAGCGCGCTCTCGGCACTGACCACCACCGGCGTCCCACTGGCCAGCGCCTCCAGCGCGGCCAGCCCGAACGTCTCCACCGGCCCGGGCGCCAGCACCACGTCGGCGGTCGCCAGCAGCGTGGCGAGTTCCTCCCGGTCGCGCAGATAGCCGGTGAACCGAGCCGGCAGCCCCCGCGCCGCGGCCTCCTCCTGCAGCGACTGCCGCAACGGCCCGTTGCCGGCCACCACCAGCACCGCCGGCACGCCCTCGGCCCTCAGCGCGGCCAGCGCGGCCAGCGATCGCCGCGGCTTCTTCTCGGCCGACAGCCGCCCACAGTGCACGAGCAGGACGTCCCCGTCGGCGGCCCACTTCCGGCGCGCCTCGGCGTCATACCGGTCCGGGCCGAACCCTTCGAGATCCACTCCGAGGGGTACGCGGAGCAGGTTCTCCACCCCGATCCGCCGGAACTCCGCCGCCGCCCAGCCGGTCGTGCACACCACGATGTCGTGCGCGGCCGCGGTGCGGGCGTTCAGCAGGTCCGCCGCCCGCTCCCCGAACCGCTGCCACGGCCCGAACAACCGCACCAGCCCGTCCAGGCTCTCGTGCGAGACCATCATCGACCGGATGTCCCGCCGCCGGGCCCACGAACCGATCCAGCGCAGCGTGGTCCGGTCGGACACCTCGAGCCGGTCCGGGGCCAGCCAGGACAGCACCTTGGCGACGCGCCGCCGGTCGACCAGCGCCCGGTAGCCGCCCAGCCCCGGCACCCGCGGCCCGGCCAGCCGGATCACCCGGCCCTGCTCGGTCTCCTCCTCGCTGTCCCGTTCCCCGGGCACCACCAGGACCGCCTCATGGCCGGCGGCCTGATACCCGGTGCCCAGCTCCCGCAGCGCCGTACGCAATCCGCCTGACGTCTCGGTGACAAAGTTCGCCACCCGGACGATCCGTACTCCCATTCCCCACCCTCCGCCGATACGACAGCGGCTCGCACCTGCCGGTGCGAGCCGCCAAGAACAGGAGCTCAGGCTGCCGCGGCGAGCGCCGGAGCGGCCGCGGTCTCCATCACCGCCCGATAGTGCCCGATCAATTCGTCACCGACCGCCGACCAGCTACGTCCCTCGATCGCCGCGCGTCCGGCCACACCGTACGCGGCTCGCCGGGCCGGATCGGCGACCAGGCTCGCCACCGCGTCGGTGAAGCCCTGCTCGACGAACGGCGGCACCAGCAGCCCGGTCAGGTCCTGATGCACCAGGTCGAGCGGTCCACCCTTGGCCGGCGCCACGACCGGCACCCCGCTGGCCATCGCCTCCTGGATCGCCTGCCCGAACGTCTCGTACGGGCCGGTGTGCACGAAGATGTCCAGCGACGCGTACAGCCGAGACAGCTCCTCGCCGTGCTTGACGCCGAGGAAGGTCGCTTCCGGAAGCGCCTTGTGCAGGTCGCCGGCGGCGGGTCCGTCGCCGACCACGACCAGGCGTACGCCGGGCTGACGGCTCACCCCGGCCAGCAGGTCGACCTGCTTCTCCATGGCCAGCCGGCCGATGAAGCCGACGATCACCTCGCCGTTGGGCGCGAGCCGGCGACGCAGCTCGGAGTCGCGGTGGTCGGGGTGGAAGCGCACGTCGTCGACGCCCCGCCGCCAGATGTGCAGGCGGTCCACGCCGTGCTCGGTGAGGGCGGCGGCCGACTCGGTCGAGGGCACCAGGGTCCGGTGTGCCTTGTTGTGCACCTTGCGGATCCAGCTCCAGGCCGCCCGCTCGGTCATGCCGTGGTGGTAGAGCCGGGAGTAGGACGCGATGTCGGTCTGGTAGACGGCCACCATGGGCAGGCCCAGTGACCGGGCCGCCGTCATGCCCCACGCGCCCAGGAAGAAGGGACTGGCCAGGTGGACCACGTCGGTCCGGTGCGCCCGCATGGCCGCGGTCATGGTCGGCGTGGGCAGACCGAGCCGGATCTCCGGGTAGCCGGGCATCGGCAGCGAGGAGATTCGATAGACCGGGTACGGCAGGTCGATCGGGGTACGCCGGTCGGTGGGCTGCGGTGCGATGACGAACGGCTCGTGGCCGCGACGCATCAAATGCTCGGCGGTCCGCACCACCGAGTTGGCGACGCCGTTCACCAACGGTAGGAAGGACTCCGTGACCAAGGCGACTCGCATGCGTCTGAGAATGATCCGAGGCATTGACCACACGGATCGCGAGTCGATGACATGCAGCCGAACGCTGGGCAACATGATCGGTTTTCGCCCATTGTTCGCCCGCAGGCTGCCAAGTGGTGGTGGACGGCCGAGAGAGTGATGCTCGTGGATCGACGTAATTTGCTGCGGACGGCTGCTGCCGCTCCGGCCGTACCCCTGCTCCTGAGCTCCGCTCCCGCACCCGCGCAGGCGCAAGCCGCCCCGGTGAGCAAGAGCCCCGACCGCTTCGCGATCGCCGTGCTGCCGGACACGCAGTACCTCTTCGACGCGGACAGCGCCGACCCGGCGCCGCTGCGCGAGACGTTCCGCTACCTGGTCCAGGAGCGGGCGGCCGTGTTCCTGACCCACCTGGGCGACGTCACCGAGCACGGCACCGCGGCCGAGATCGCCCTCGCGTCGAAGACGTTCGAGCACATCGACGGCAAGCTTCCGTACAGCGTGCTGGCCGGCAACCACGACATCAACGGGGGTACGACCGACGAGCGCGGCGACAGCCCATACCTGCGGGCGTTCGGGCCGCACCGGTTCGCCGGTCGCCCCACCTTCCTCGGCGCCTCGCCCGGCGGCTACAACAGCGCCCACCGGTTCACCGCGGGCGGCCGCGACTGGATGGTCCTGGCCCTCGACTGGCAGATCTCGGATGCCGGGCTGGCCTGGGCCCGCGATATGGTCGCCGCGCATCCCCGCACGCCGGTCATCGTCACCACGCACGACCTGGCCTTCCCCGACTACGCCGGCAAGGCGGCGCTGTCGTCCCGGGGCCAGCGGCTGTGGGACGGCCTGATCGCCGGCCACGACCAGATCTTCCTCACCTTGAACGGGCACCACTGGCCGCCGGCCCGCACCGTTCTGCCGAACGCGGCCGGCCACGACGTCCACGTGCACATCACCAACTACCAGGACCGCTACTACGGTGGCGCGGCGATGATCCGCCTGTACACGTTCGACCTGGCCCGCAACGCCATCGACGTGGAGACGTTCTCGCCCTGGTTCCTCTCTCGCGGGTCGTCTTCGCCCTTGGAGTCGGAGGTCAGCCAGCTCACCGGCCCCGACGACCGGTTCAGCCTGGCCATCGACTTCCGTTCGCGGTTCGCCGGCTTCGACCCGCCGGTCCTGCCCGCCCCGCGCCCGGCCGCCGCGGTGATCAGCCGCCAGACGGTGGCGTACTGGCGGTTCGACGGGGCCGGCCAGTCGGTCGGTGACGGTGCCGTGGTCCGCGACCAGACCGGCAAGGGCAATGACCTAACGGTACGCAGGCTCGCCAACAGCGGTCCGGAGATCCTCGAGCTGACCGCCGACCACCACGAGAACGCACCCGCGCACGCGAGCCTGCGCTTCGACGGTGGCAAGAACCCTGACCGTGGCGCCATCCTGCAGACCGGCGCGAACGCACCGCTGAACAGCATGAAGTTCCTCGACGGCTACACCATCGAGACGTTCCTGAAGCTGCCCGACCCGTTCGTCGGCGATCACGCGTTCATGGGTATCTGGAGCTTCGAGGGCCGCAACGGCGACGCCGGCAAGACCAACGGATGGTCCCGCCTCGAGTGCACGTGCAGCCTCAACCTGTCGTCGGAGCGCTTCCTGCAGTACGTCGTCTATCCCGAGACGACCGACGCTTCACCGACGTCCTGGAGCCACGCCCTTCCGATGGGCCAGTGGGTCCACGTGGCGGTGGTCAACGACAGCCGGCACACGATCGTGTACGTGGACGGAGCCCCGATCGTCCGCAATCCCGGCCAGCTCTCCCGCGGCATCGCCACGCTGGGCCGCCCGTTCACGGTCGGCGCCACGTCGTTCGATCTCAAGTACGGTCAGGGTTTCTACGGCTGGCTGGGCGACATCCGGGTCACCGCCCGCGCCCTGACCCCGAAGCAGTTCCTGACGTCGCTCTGAATTCATCCAACGGACCAATCGACGCCACGCACAATCCGTCATAGGCTGTCCGCTCAGCAGGCGCGAGCCCGGCCTGTTCCGTACGGCAGCGGTTTGGTGACGGAAGGCAAACTCCGATGCCCGACACCCTCATGCCAGACAGCGCCGTCGATATCCACACCGATGTCGACGGCAGCCTGGTCGTCCGCCCGCACGGGGCGATGGATGACCATTATGCCGTGCATTTCCGTCAGGTCCTGGTCCACGCGATCCGCAAGGTGCGCCCGCTCCGCCTGATCCTCGACCTGTCCGACGTCTCCGACGTGGACCCGATCAACCTCGGCACCCTGGCCGCGCTGTGCGACCTGGCCGACGATCACCACGTGATCGTCTTCATGGACAACTCGTCCCCCGCGATAGCCGGCGAGCTGGTCACGGCCGGCGTCCCGCCCCAGCGAATCCGAAGCTCCGCATAAAAAAATCGAGGGCCACCCCGTAAAGGGTGACCCTCGATCAACGTTTAGTCCGGCGGCGTCCTACTCTCCCACACCCTCCCGAGTGCAGTACCATCGGCGCTGGCAGGCTTAGCTTC
>NZ_JBICSP010000041.1:0-32208 GCF_043197135.1 Actinoplanes sp. NPDC049265
CTCGGCGTTCTCGTCGGCTTCGGCGGCGTGGGGTGCCACGCGGGCGTCGCAGACCTCGCGCACGGCCGCGCGGATCGTCTCGTGGTCCTCGGGCAACTGGTAGACGTCGAAGTCGCTCATCGCTTTCCCCTCCAGGTGGTTCCCGCCCACATGTTACTGGCGCGTAGGGTACGCCTGTCATCCCCCGAGGACGACGCATGAGAAGGTGAAGCACCCCGATCCGGCCCCGTCCGACTGGAGATTTCCTCCGTGACGATCCCCTACCCGACCCAGTCGTCCGCCATGGCGTTCCCCGCCGTCGTTCCGCCCTCCGGAGCGCCGCGTCCCCGCCTGGCCTTCCTTGGTACTGGTTACTTGGGTGCCACGTATGCGATCTGTTTCGCTGAGCTTGGTTATGAGGTGTTGGGGTTCGACGTCGATGAGGCGAAGATCGCCAAGTTGGCTGGTGGTGAGGTGCCGTTCCATGAGGCGGGGCTGGATGAGTTGCTGCGGGGCAATCTGGCGTCGGGGCGGTTGCGGTTCACGACGTCGTACGAGCAGGTGGCTGACTTCGCCGATGTGCATTTCATCTGTGTGGGTACGCCGCAGCGGGCTGATGGTATGGGTGCTGATCTGACGTACGTGGAGACGTCGGTGTCGAATCTGGCCAGGCATCTGTCTCGGCGGGCGTTGATCGTGGGTAAGTCCACGGTGCCGGTGGGTACGGCGGAGTGGGTGGAGCAGTTGGTGGCCAAGCATGCTGACCCTGATCTGGGGGTGGAGGTGGCGTGGTCGCCGGAGTTCTTGCAGGAGGGTTTCGCGGTCGAGGATGTGTTGCGGCCGAACCGGATCGTGGTCGGGGTGAAGACCGATTGGGCTAACGGCATGTTGTATGCCGCGCACAAGGGTGTGTTCGATCTGGCCGCGACGGAGGACCGTGAGGTGCCGTTGGTGGTGACTGATTTCGCGACGGCGGAGTTGGTGAAGGTGGCGGCGAACGCGTTCCTGGCTACGAAGATCAGTTTCATCAACGCGATGGCCGAGGTGTGTGAGGTCGCCGGTGGTGATGTGACGCAGCTCTCCAAGGCGATCGGGTACGACCCGCGGATCGGGAACAGGTTCTTGCAGGCGGGTGTGGGTTTCGGTGGTGGGTGTCTGCCGAAGGACATTCGGGCGTTCCAGGCTCGTGCTCAGGAGTTGGGTGCGGGTGAGGCGTTGCGGTTCTTGCATGAGGTGGATCTGGTCAATCAGCGTCGTCGTACGCGGGTGATCCAGTTGGCGTCGGAGTTGCTGGGCCGGTTGCCGGGTCCGGCGGGTCCGGATCTGGCGGGTACGCGGATCGCCGTTCTGGGCGCGGCGTTCAAGCCGAATTCCGATGATGTACGCGATTCGCCGTCGCTGGCGATCGCGGCGACGCTGGCCAAGGCCGGTGCCGACGTGCACGTCTACGACCCGCAGGGGATGGCCAACGCCGAGCTGGCCCAGCCCAGGCTGCGTTACGAGGAGTCGATGACCGCCGCGGTGGCCGGGGCCGATCTGGTGTGTGTGCTCACCGAGTGGGCCGAGTTCCGCAACGCCGATCCGGTCACGCTCGGCGAAGTCGTGAACGCCAGGCGTGTCATCGACGGACGGAACTGTCTGGACGCTACGCTCTGGGCCCGGGCGGGCTGGGAGTATCGCGGAATGGGACGACCGAACCCGTCAGTTTGATGGGGTAAGCGCCAATTTCCATAGATCTCGACCGCCGTGAGCCTGTTCTAATGAGGTGTCGGACCGGCATGCTCAAATAAGTAGGACAGGCCCGGGGTCGAGGAGGGTGCCGTGGCGCAGGCGAATCAGCCCGACAGCTACGACGATGAGCTGTCCCGCATCGATGCCTCGATCGCGGACCTGAAGATCCAGGACATGGCGGCCGCGAAGACGCGGACCGAGATCGCCAGCAAGATCCAGGCGGCCCAGTTCCAGCGGGACATCCTCGCGCACGCGAACACGCAGAAGAAGGCCAAGGGCCCGAAGGCGCGACGGGCCCGCACGGCCGAACCGCCGCCCCCGCCGCCGGGCACGTCCCCGCCGCCCGGCGGAGCGCCGCCGAGGGACACGCCCCGGCGGGAAACGCCGCCGAGGAGCGCGAAGGGCCCCCAGCCGGCCGGGGCGCCGCCGTGGGCGGCCTCCGCCACCCCGGCCTCGGCCGGAGTCGCCACCGACGGCAACACGCTGCTGGTCGACGACCCGCCGCCGACGGAGAAGCCGCCACCGCCGCGCCGCCCCCCGGCCGGGCCGCCCGGCCACCAGCCGCACCAGCCGCACCCGCCGGAAGCGTCCTCCCAGTCGGTGCAGAACATCCTGCTGGTGCTGGGCGCGCTGCTGCTCGGCGTGGCCGCCGTGGTGTTCGCCACGGTCGCCGTCACCAACCCGGTCACCCGGGGCTTCGTGCTTCTCCTCTTCACGGCCATTGCCCTGGTCAGCGCGCCGTGGTTCGCCAAACGCGACCTGTCGTCGACGGCCGAGACGGTGTCCGCGGTCGGGCTCGTGCTGCTGCCCGTCTCGCTGTACGCCCTGCACGACAGCAGCCTCGGACTCAACGTCAGCGCCGCCGTCTACCTCGGCGTCACGTTCATGATCACCGCGGTGGCCGGCTTCGTGTACGCCGGCGTCACCCGGCTGAACGCGCCACGGTACGCCACCGTCATCGCCGTGCAGCCGGTTCCGCCGCTGCTCGCGTACCCGTGGATCGAAGGCCCGGCCGGCTGGGGCCTCGCGCTGGCCATCGTCGCCCTGCTCGACCTGCTGCTGCTCACCACCGTGATCCGCACCGGCCGGCTGGTCCCGCGCTGGCCGATCCGGCGACCCGCCCCGGGCGACCGCGAGGACCTGGCCGAGGCCGACGAGGCCCGCGCCGCCGCCGAGCGCGACTTCCTGGCCCAGGAAGAGGAACTGCGCGACCGGCCCGAGTCGCAGCCCGAGGAACCCGACCTGATCATCGACGGGCTGGCTCCGAAGCGGCGCTGGTGGCGGCCGACCCGGATCTTCCCCGGCCCCCGGCCGGTGGGCGCGCCCGCGGCCGGCACCGTCCCGCTCGAACCACCGGCCACCCCGCCGTCGGCCGACTGGCTCCGGGAACTGACGTTCGCGCTGCTCTGCGCGGCGGTCGCCGGTTCGCTGCTCTACGCCGGCGGCGCGCTGATCGGCGCCGACGCGGTCTCCCACGCCCTGCGGTCCGGCCTGCTCCTGGTGCTCGCGGCCGCGATCGCGGTGGCCGCCGCCTGGCTGCTCGACAACATCACCGCCCGCAACATCGCCGGCGCCGTGCTCACCCTGGCCGTGATCGGGGCCAGCGCCCGGATCGCCGCCGTCGCCGACCCCCGCTGGACCCTGCTGGTCGCCGCGGCCGCGGTCGCCTGCACCGGCGCCGTGGTCGGCAACATCCCGCTGGAGGTCCGCCGCGGCCCGCAACTGGCCTCGGCCGCCGCGCTCACCCTGATCGGCCTGCTCGTGGCCGTGGACGCGCTGCGGGCGGCACTCGCCCCGGTGCAGGCGGCCCGCCCGGTGTGGGACGCCGACACGGCCGCGTACGCCGGGCGCATCGCCGAGGCGGCCGGCCCGTCCGGCTGGCTGCTGGCCGTCAGCGCGCTGCTGCTCACCTTCGCCGCCGCCCTGGCCCTCCCGGCCGAGTACCGGTACGAGGGTGCCGTGGTCGGCGTGGCGCTGACCGCTCTGTCCGTACCCGCGTCGTTCGGTCTGCCCTGGTCGACCGCGCCCTGGCCGCTGGTCATCGCCGCGATCGGCATCGGGGCCTTCGGCATGCGGGCGCCCAGCCGGCGCGCCGCGTATTTCCACGTCGGCGCGGCCGGCGTGGTCGGTCTGTTCGGTGCGGGCGCCGCGCTCAGCGCCACCTGGCTGACCGCGGCCGTGCTGACCGCGATCGCCGGCGCCGGGGTGATGGTGGCGATCGCCGCCCGGCAGATCCCGGCCAAGATCTACAGCTGGGTGATCGGCGACTGGGCCTCCGGGGCGGCCGCGCTGGCCCTGCCCGGCGCCGCGGTCACCGCCGTGCTCGCCGTGGCCGACCCGGGCGGGGGACCGCCGGCCACCGAGGACGTCACAGTGCCCGCGCTGGCCATCGGCTTCCTGGCCGTCGCCGGCACGCTCACCTACGCCGCGGTGTTCCAGGTCGCCCGCCGCGAGATCAGCCTGCCGCTGACCGCCGGCGCCGGCCTCGGCGCGGTCGCGCTGGCCCTGGCCGCGCTGCTCGCCCCCGGCGCCACCGCCCCCGACATCTGGGTCGGCGCGCTCCTGCTGGCCTCGGCCGGCCTGCTGTTCTTTGCCAAGTCGCTGGACAACGGCCGCCGCGCCGACCGGATGCTCGACGGCCCCGACATCGCCGCCGCCGGTGCCACGGTCGCCATCTGTGGTGCGCTGGCCCGGGTTGCCGCGCTCGCCTTCCCCAACGCGCCCCTGGTGGTGGCCGCTCTGGTCGTGCTCGCGGTCGGTCTGGGGGTACGCGCGCTGCCCGACGACTGGCGGCGCGGCCCGGTCCGGGGTCTCGCCGTGGCCGGCCTGGTCGTCGGGCTGATCGCCGCCTGGTTGGCCCTCGGCGCCGGCCTGCGCATCCTGGCCGCGCCCGGCCCGCTGTGGGCGTCGGACGTCAGCGGCTACCCCGGCAACGTGCCCGACTCGGCCTGGCAGGCACCGATCGCGCTGCTGTTCATCGCCATCGCCGCCGCGGCCGCGCTGCCACCGCCGCACTCGTTCAACGTCGGTGCGATCTGCGCGGCGCTGGCCGCGGTGGGCGCGCCGGCCGCCTTCGGCCTGCCCTGGTGGTCACCCTTGCTGGTCGGCGGTGCGGTGACGCTGGGGTACGCGGTGGCCGCGGTCGCCGCCTGGGACCCCAGGGCTGCGTACGCCCGAACCGCCGTGGCCGTGGTCGTGGCCCTGCACTTCACCGCGGTCGGCCTGGTCCGGCCCTGGTCGACGGCGATGGCCATGCTGCTGATCGTCCTGACCGGTCTGCTCGTCGCGATCTTCGCCCGGGCCGGCGGTCCGGCGTTCGCCCCGGCCGAGGAGACCGACGCCGACGCCACCCTGCAGGCCCGCGACGACACCGGCATGCCCCGGCACCGCGGGCTGATCGGCGGCGCCGCCACCTTCGCCGTCCTGCTCGCGCTGCCCGGCGTGTTCGCCGCGCTGGCCGCCGGCGAGGGCCGCAACGCCCAGATCGTGCTCACCGCCGCGCTGGCCGCCTCGGCGCTCAGCCTGGCCGTGGTCTGCACCCTCGGCAAGTGGATCCCGCAGTACCTCCCGTGGGCCACGTTCGGCCTGGTCGCCGGGGCCACCGTCACCGCCGTGGCGTCGATCCCGTCGGACTACCCGACCGCGCTCTACGCCGCCGCGGCCGCCCTGCTCGGCGTGATCGCCGAGCTGCTCCGCGGCGCCACCCAGGCCCCCGGCCTGACCGTGGCCCCCGACCGCTACTGGGTGGAACGCCGCCGCTGGACCGAACTGCGCCCGAGCGGTCTGCGCGGCCGCTGGCTGGTCGACCCGGCCACCGGCGCGGTGATCGTGGCGATCGTGCCCACCCTGCTCGCCCTGGTCTCCCTCGGCCCGGCCCTGGCCGGCGCCCTCTTCGACCCGTTCCAGCAGCTCAGCGCCATCTGGCAGGGCCCGGTGGCCGAGCTCGTCAACCCCGGCGAACCAGCCGTCGACGGCACCAGCGTCCTCGCCGCCCTGCTGCTGACCGTGGCGGCGGCCCTGGCCGCCCTCGGCTTCGGCGGCAAGGCCTCCGAGTCGGTGCCGGTGATCCTGCCCGGCCTGGCCATCACGCTGCTCGTCGCCCCCGTCGGCCTGGACCTGGCCTGGCCCGCGTCGACCAGCGCGGCCCTGGTGGTGTTCACGGTGGCGATGCTCGGGCTGGCGCTCACCCCGCCGCCGATCGCCACCCGGGCGCCGCTGCTGCGCGCCACCCGCGTGGTCGTGTTCGCGATCGGGCTGATGGCCGGTGGGGCCGGGCTGGCCGGTGCCCTGGCGACCAAGCCGCTGACCCTGTTCACCCTGGGTGCGGCGGTCGGCGTCGGGCTGGTGGCGGCGCTGGCCGGGCGTACCGCGCACGCCCGCATCCTCGGCTGGCTGTTCACCGTGTCGATGGGCCAGGGCTTCGTGCTGACCGGGGCGTCGGCGGCCGGTCTGGACCGCACCTGGGCCGCGTTCGGCGTGCTGGCCGTCGGGGCCGGCCTGCTCATGCTCGAGGCCAGCATGCCCCGGCTGGGCCTGCCGCAGTACCGGCGCGAGGCGGTCACGGTCGAGTGGTCCGGCTACGCGTCGGCCGTCCTGGCCGGCCTGCTCGCCTTCGACTCACCCGAGCACCTGGCCGCATTGTTCGCCGCCTGGGGCGCCGTCATGGGCCTGACCGCCACCCGCCCCGACCGCACGGCCCGCCAGCGCCGCAACCTGTTCTGGCTGGCGGTGGCGTTCGAGGTGGTCGGCTGGTGGCTGTTCATGACCTTGTCGGATGTGGCGCTGCCCGAGGCGTACACGCTGCCGTTCGCGGCCCTGGCCCTGGCCGTCGGCATCATCGAGGCCCGCAATCGTCCCGAGCTGAGCAGCTGGGCCGCCTACGGCCCGGCCTTGCTGGCCGCCTTCGTCCCCACGGTCGGCATCGTCCTGACCACCGACGGCGGAGCGCTGCGCGAGGTCCTGCTCCTGTGCGGCGCGGTCGGCACGCTGATCGTCGGCGCCCAGCTCAAGCAGCAGGCCCCAGTCGTGGTCGGTGCCGCCGTCACGGTCATCGCGGCCATCCACTTCGCGATGACCCTGGTCGGCCCGTGGCTGGTCCTGGTCCCGCTAGGCGCTGTCCTCCTGGTCCTGGGCGCGACCAACGAGTCCCGCCGCCGCACCCAGGAACGCGTCCGCGGCGCCCTGACCCGCATGCGCTGAGCGGTATGATGCTGGGCATGAGCGCAGAGATCGTGGGCCGAAACATGCCTGCCTTCGTCACGCTCGACGACCTGGCGGAGATGATCGATGCTGATCAGCACGGCCACCGCTATGAGACGAGCCCTGAGGGAGTCCTGACCGTAGTGCCCCCGCCCGACAGCGACCACGCGCTGATCGCCACCTATCTAATGGTGTGGCTGGCATCTGGACTACCGAAGGATCGGATCCTGCAGGTCGCGGGCGTCCAGATCAAGGGCTCGAAGGGAGTCGGGGGACGCATTCCCGACCTCACGGTGTGGAGTCGTAGGCAGGCGAGAGCGGTCTACCTGCCGACGGACGATCTGCAACTCGTCATCGAGATCGTCTCGACCGGGTCGGAGGGAGTCGACCTCCTGACCAAGGTCAACGAATACGCTGCGGCCGGCATCCCGATGTACTGGACGGTGGCCCGGGACGACGACCAGACCGTCACCATGTATGTGCCCGGCAGCGGTCAGACCTACCGGGTGGCCGCGACGATGCCTCTCGAATGGCTTCTGAACACCAAGCCACAGGACTACATCGCGGCGTAACCGACGGCCGTGGCCCGGCCCGGAGTCAGGGGACCAGGGTCACGAAGCTGAGGCCGGTGGTGTGCTCGGCCAGGTCGAGGGCGGCGGCCGGGTCGTCCAGGCCGACGGTCAGCGGGTCGAGGGCGGAGAGGTCGAGCAGACCGGAACGGATCAGGTTCCAGACGGTGGTCACGGTCTCGGTGTCGCTCATCCAGGAGCCGCGGACGGTGAGACGGCGGTGCATCAGGTCGGCGTACGGGATGGTGAGATTTTGTCGTACGCCGCCGACCAGGACGAGCGTGCCGCGCCCCCGCAGGCTGTCGTAGGCGGCCATTGTCACGTCGGCCGTCGGGGTGGCGCCGAGGGCGTCGAGGACCACGTCGACCGGGCCGATGCCCGCCGCGTCGGCCGGCCGGTCGCCGGTCAGCCGGTGGGTGCGTACCCGGGGGCCCAGCTCGGCCAGCCGGTCCAGCGACGACGTGCTGCGGCCGACCGCCGTCACCGTCGCCGCGCCCTCGGCCAGCGCCGTCAGCACCGCCGCGCCGCCGAGCTGGCCGGTCGCGCCGATGATGGCGACGTCGCGGCCGGCCAGGGGGCCAGCCGCGTGCAGGCCGGCGGCGGCGATGCCCAGCCACGGCAGGAACGACAGCCGGGCCGGGTCGGGGTGGTCCTCGGCGCCGGGCAGTCTGACCAGCGTCTCCTTGGCGCAGAGGGCCCGCTCGGCGAAGACGCCGTCGTGCCAGACCGTACGCATGCGGTCGGTTCGTTCGCTGCCCGCGCCGGAACCGCCCAGGCCCACCCAACCGACCAGGATCTCGTCGCCGCCGCCGGCGTCGAGCAGGGCCGTGTCCAGGACGATGTCGCCGGGCGCGAGGTGGAACACGTCGGGCGTCACGGCGACCACCCGGCCGATGCAGGACGGTCCGAGGACCAGTGGCAGGGGCAGGCCGCCGCGGTTTCCGCTCACCACCGCTTTCGTGTACGCCGGGAGATGCGCGGCCAGCACCTCCACGACCACCCCACCGCCCCGGAGCGCCGGTGGGGGAACGTCGCTGAGGCGTACGCCGTCGTCGGGTGAGGCAACAGTCCAAGCTCGCATGACCCCAGCCTGGCCGCCGGTTAACCTGGTATCCAGAGCCGCCTTATGCTGGTATTGGAGGTTCCAGGGTGAGCACCGAGCTGGGTTCGTTCCTTCGTAGCCGCCGCGAGCGGGTGACCCCGGCCGCCGCCGGTCTGCCGGTCACCGGGCGCCGCCGCACCCCGGGCCTGCGCCGCGAGGAACTGGCCCTGCTGGCCGGCATCAGCGCCACCTGGCTCACCTACCTCGAACAGGGCCGCGACGTGCGCCCGTCCGCCCAGGTGCTCGGCGCGCTGGCCCGGGCGCTGCGGCTGACCGGGGCCGAGCAGGAGCATCTGCGCCGCCTGGCCGGTGGGGGGACGGCGCCGGGGCCGGAGGCCGCCGAGGAGGCGGTTCCCGAGGTGGCGGGCGTGCCGGCTCTGCTGGGCGACAACCCGGCCTACGTCACCGGTCTCCACTACGACGTCCTGGCCGCCAACGACGCCGCGGCCGAGCTGTTCGGTGGCATCGCCCGGGGCGGCAACCTGGTGCGCTGGATGTTCACCGAGCCGGCGGCCCGCGAGATCCTGGTCGACTGGGAACAGGAGGCGCGCGGCCTCCTGGCCCGGCTGCGGGCGATCGCCGGCCGGCATCCCGGCCACCGGGGCGTGACCCGCCTGGTGACCGAGCTGACCGCGGCCAGCCCGGAGGTGCGCGAGTGGTGGCCGCGGTACGACATCCAGTTCAGCCAGGCCGGCCACAAGCGGTTCCGGCATCCCCGGCTCGGTGTGATCACCGTGGCCCACGCCGCGTTCCACGTCGCCGACCGGCCCGAGCAGACCCTGGTCGTCTACCACCTGCCTACATCGTGAGGACGAGCTTGGCCCGCAGGTGACCGGCCTCCAGGCGGCGGTGGGAGGCCGCTCCCGGATTCGTGCCGCCTCGGGTCGGAACCGGCGGAGGCGCGCCCGCACGTCGATAGCGTCCGATCTCATGATCAGAGTTCGACGCGTACTCCTGGCCGGTGTCACAGTCCTCGCCGCCGCGGCCACCTACGCCGTGGCGGTGTCCACAGCCGACGGTGCCACGACCGCCGCGGCGCCGGTGACGCCCCGGCTGGTGTGCGATCTCGCGAACCGGCAGACCGACCTCGAGAAGTTCACTTGCGAGACGAAGAAGGCGGCGCGGGTCGAGGGGGGCAAGCCGGTCGGTGTCGCCGACGTCAACCGGGCGTACGACGACCTGGGCGATTTCCGCGACTTCATGAGCCGGTACGTGGGGCGGGACTCGGTCGACGGCCGGGGCATGCCGCTGCGGGCCGTCGTCCGCGCCTGCGACCAACTCGGCTGCCCGCAGATGTACTGGGACGGCCGGCAGCTCGTCGCCGGCGAGGACTTCGTGCTGGCCGACGACCTGGCCGGGCACGAGCTGACCCACGGGGTCAACCAGTTCACCGCGAACTTCTACTACGGCTACCAGTCGGGGGCGATCGACGAGTCGATGGCCGACGTCTTCGGCGAGTTCGTGGACCAGACGTACAAGACGCCGGGCACCAAGGACGGACCGGCCTACGACTGGCTGATCGGTGAGGACACCGCCGAATGGGCTCCGGTGCGCAGCATGAAGGACCCGACCAAGGCGGCGGGTACGGACGGCTACCGCTCGCCCGACCGGATGCGCTCGCCGCTCTACTTCGTGCCGGCCTACGAGACCGGAACCGGCGAGCCCGAGGACAGTGGCGGCGTGCACTACAACAGCGGCGTCGGCAACAAGGCGGCGTACCTGATCACCGCCTCCGGTGCGAAGACGTTCAACGGCCAGACGGTCACCGGGATCGGCATCGCGAAGGCGGCCAAGCTCTATTACCGGGTCCTCGGGCTGCTGCCGTCCGCGGCCACGTACACCGATCTCGCCGACGCCCTGACCACCGCCTGCACGCAGCTGGCGACGGCCGGGACCGGCGGCTTCACCACCACCGACTGCACCCAGGTGAGCCGGGCGATCACCGCGACCGAGATGCGGCTGGCGCCGGCCCAGGCCGGTGCGGCGCTGACCAAGCCGGCGCCGATCTGCGGTGCGGGCGAGGTACGCACGGCCGTGGACGGCGACGGCTTCGAGCAGGCGGCCCGGGCCCGGTGGACGCTGACCGGCGCCTGGCACTACCCGCCGGCCAACGGGCACGCCCACGGCGACGTGAAGTTCCACGCCAACGCCCGCGAGGGCAAGCAGGCGCTGCAGTCCTACATTCCGTACACCGCGAGCACCAGCACCGTACGCAAGTCGACCGCGACCTGGAACTCGACGGTCAAGGTGCCCACCGGCGCCACCACCTACCTGCGCTTCCAGCACGACCGGGCGATGCAGACCGAGGACGGCAAGCACCTCGGCGCCGGCTACGTCGAGTACCGCGCCGACGGCGGCGCCTGGACCGACGCGAGCAAGCTGTTCACCGACAACGGCTACACCGGCAACCTGAACGCGGCCAGTGGCTACGGCACGGCCAAGGGTTTCACCGGCAACACCCACGGCTACACGGCCAGCCGGCTCAACCTGACCCCGCTGGCCGGCCACCAGGTCCAGTTCCGTTTCGTCTCGGTCATCGACAAGGAGCTGCGCCTGTCGACGTGGTGGATCGACGACGTCCGTGCCTACACCTGCGGTCCGGCCGCCGGATACTGACCGGATGGAGCCGGGACCAACCGTAGAGGTGAGCGAGCAGGGCGGTGAGGAAATGACCCGGTTCCTCGGACATGGGCCCCGGACCGACACGTACCGCGGGACGTCGCCGAGAGTGACCATCCGGGTGAGGTCGACCGCTTGACTCTCCACCGGCTGGAACATTGAGGATCCCTTCCATGGACGACGATGACGGCCTGCTGACCATCGGGCAGCTCGCGCGCCGCACCGGACTGCCCGTGCGTACCCTGCGCTTCTGGTCGGACGAGGGAGCGGTCCCGCCGGCCGGGCGGTCGGCGAGCGGCTACCGGCTCTACGACGCCGCCGGGGTGGCCCGCGTCGAGCTCGTGCGTACGTTGCGGGAGCTGGGCCTCGGGCTCGACGACGTGAGCCGGGTGCTCGACGGCGGGGCCACGGTGGCCGAGGTGGCCGAGGCGCATGTGGCCGCGCTCGACGCGCGGATCCGGTTCCTGAAGGTCAGCCGGGCCGTGTTGTCCACCGTGTCGAAACGTGGATCCACCGCTGAGGAGACAGCCCTGATGAACCGGTTGGCGCGGCTTTCGGCCGCGGAGCGTACGCAGATCATCGAAGATTTCAAGGCCGAGGTGTTCGGGGACCTCGACCGGGGGCGCGAGTTGCGCATCGACCTGCCCGACGACCCCACGCCCGAGCAGGTGGACGCCTGGATCGAGCTGGCCGAGCTGTTGCAGGACCCGGATTTCCGCGCCCGCATGCGTGTCTTTCTGCGGCTGAACACTCCGGTGCCCGGCCGGCCCCAGCCGCCGGGTGCGCGGATCTGGTGGGCGCGCCAGGTCGTCGAGATCGTGGCCGGGGCCCGGCGCGACGGCATGCGCCCGGACGGGCCCGATGCCGCCGCGCTGGTGGCCGACATGTTCCGCGCTGACGACCCGGCCGCCGTACTGGCCAGCCTGGAAGCGGGTATCGAAGCCGGCGCCGACCGGTACCGCCGGCTGGTGGCCGCCGTCCGCGGGCAGCGCAGCGCCCCCGACGCCAGCGCCGAACTGCGGTGGCTGGTGACCGCTCTGCGCCTCGCGCACCCGAGCTGACCTGGCAGGGTGGTGGGGTGGAACGAAACTCCGCCCTGCGCGACTTCCTGCGGGCGCGACGGGCGCAGGTGAGCCCGGCCGAGGCCGGGCTCCGGGCCGGGGACGCGCGCCGGGTGCCGGGCCTGCGCCGGGAAGAGGTGGCCGCGCTGGCCGGGGTCAGCGTCGACTACTACATGCGCCTGGAGCAGGGCCGCAACATCTCACCCTCGGACGGGGTCCTCGACGCGCTGGCCCGGGCGCTGCGGCTCTCCCCGACGCAGCGGTCGCAGCTGTACCTGCTGGTCCGGGGCCGCCGGACCGGCCCGCCGGCGGCCCCGGCGGCCGGGCCCCCGGATGTCGAGGGGCTGCTGCGGGCGATCGCGGTGCCGGCGATCGTGGTCGGGCGGGGCACCCGGGTGCTCGGATCGAACGCCCTGCACCAGGCGTTGACCACCGACTTCCGGGCCCGGCCGCCCGCACACCGCTTCTACGCCCACTGGCTTTTCGCCGACCCGGCCGCCGCGGCGGTCATGGTCGGCTGGGAGCAGTCGGCCCGGGAGACCGTGGGCGTGGTGCGCGCGGCGGCCACCCGGTTCCCGGACGACGACGTGCTCGCCCGGCTGGTCGACGAGCTCTACCGCACCGGCCCGGATTTCCGGAAGCTGTGGGACGAACACGACGTCGCCGCCCCCTCGTCCGGCATCAAGACCTACCGGCTGCCGGTGCTGGGGGAGCTGTCCTTCCAGCACGTGGCGACCCAGCTCTCGGACGAGGTCTGGATGCATCTCTACTGGGCCGAGGACGCCTTGCGTCACCTCCGGACGTCGGTGAACGCGGCGGTGTGATCGGTCGCCCACTGCCGGAACGTTCGCGGTGGCCGGCCGAGGATGTCCGACACCGTGGCGGTGATGTACGCCGGGTGTCCCATCGTGGCGGCCCAGGCGGCCAGGAGCATGTCCGCGGCCGGGTTTCCCGCCGTCTGGCGCCGGAAGTCGCCGGGAGCCAGTTCCTCGAAGGCGATCCGGCGGCCGAGGACCTGACCGATGATGCTCACCTGCTCGGCCTGACTGAGTGCCTCGGGGCCGGTCAGGACGTAGTCACCGCCGGCGTGCCCGTCATCGAGCAGGGTCCGCGCGACGACCGCGGCCACATCTCGATCGTCGACCGGTGCCGTCTCGGCCGCGCCGTACGGCCACCGGACCACCCCGCCGCCCCGGATCGTGTCGGCCCACCAGAGCAGGGCGTTCGAAGCGAACAGGCCGGGCCGGACGGTCGTGGCGGCCACTCCGGACGCCGTGATCAGCCGCTCGATCTCGGCGTGCAGCGCGGCCATCGGGTTCGGTTGCCGGAAGAACGGATGCGGGGTTCGGTGCGGTGCGGACAGGTGGACGACCCGGCGGGTGTGGGCGGCCAGCCGCTCGACGACGGCCGCCGCGGTGTCCGGCGGCGCGGTCCAGACCAGGAAGACGGTACGGACACCGCGCAGCGCGGCGTCGAGCGATTCCGGCGCGGTGAGATCACCGACGACGCTTTCCGCGCCGGCCGGCAGCGTCGCCGCTGATTCGGTGCTCCGGACCAGGGCACGGACCGGCGCGCCGGCCTCGGTGAGCAGGTCGGTGACGGCCCGTCCGATCCGGCCGGTCGCTCCGGTGACCAGCACAGGGGTGTGTTCCATGCCGCCATTCAAACCGTTACCCGGTTAAAAAAGCAACCCGGTAACGAATGTTACCGTGGCGAGGTGACCGAACCGGTCGGGCTGCGGGCTCGCAAGAAGGCAAGGACCCGGGACGCCATCGCCGACGTGGCGATCACGATGTTCCTGGCGCGGGGGTTCGATCAGGTGGCGGTCTCCGACATCGCCGCGGCGGCCGAGGTGTCCAAGCCGACCCTGTTCCGCTACTTCGCGGCCAAGGAAGACCTGGTCCTGCACCGCTTCGCCGACCACAGCGGCGAGGCCGCACGGGTGGTACGCGACCGCGGGCCCGGGGTCGCGCCGGTGGTCGCGCTGCACCGGCACTTCCAGGCCGGCCTCGACCGTTTCGAGCCGGTCACCGGCCTCAACGACCACCCCGAGGTGGTGGCGTTCCACCGACTCGTGTTCGGTACGCCCAGCCTGGCCGGACGGCTGACGCGGTACCAGCTCGACGACGAGGCGGTCCTGGCCGCCGCCCTCGGTTCCGGCATCGCCGCGCGGCTACGGGCGGCGCAGGTGATCGCCGTGCACCGCGTCCTGGCCCGGGCCAACTGGCAGCGGATCGCCGACGGCCGGACCGCCCGGGACGTGCACCCGGAAGCGGTCGCCGACGCGGATCAGGCCTTCGCTCAACTGCGCGACGGCATCGGAGACTCTTAGCTAGTCGATACCGAAGTCGGCGTTGAGCATGCGGGCGGTCAGCTCACCTCGGCTGTGTACGCCGACCTTCGCGAAGATCGCCTTCAGGTGGTCCTGCACGGTGGCGGTCGTGATGTGCAGGAGGCCGGCGATCGTGCGCGACGGCTTTCCACTCAGGACATGCGCGAGGACGTCGCATTCCCGCCGGGTCAGTCCGTACGCGAGCGCCATGACGTCGGTCACCTCGGAAGCCGGCGCGGGATAGACGAGCACGGCGAGGTGCGCCGGATATTCCCCGCCGGTCAGCGGCGACGCCTGCACGGCGAGCCAGCGCCCGGAAGCGCCGCGAACCCGGCCGTACGCGGGTAGTGCCGTGTGACTGCTTCGGGCCGCGACGTCCAGGACCGCGATCGGCAGCCCCTGCGTGCGATCCAATTCCGCCAGCCACCTCTGCGCCGCCGGGTTCGCGGTGACGAGCGTGAGATCCCGCCCGAGGACGAGCACGCCCGACTCACCGAACAGGCCCGCGTTGGCGGCGGCCGAGCGATGGGCGGCGCCGCGCAGCACCCCGCCGACTGTGGCCGAGAGCCGCCGGAGCAACTCGACATCGGCCCCGGAGAAGTCCTGTCGCCGGCCGCTGCGATACAGCGAGACGTTGCCCCAGCACCGGCCGCCGACGACGAATGCCGCGCGTAGCTCGTGACGGGCGTCGATCAGCGGCAGCAGGGCACGGTAGCGGTGACTTCGCGTCGGCTCTCCGCCGGTGGCCGCGCTCAGCACGCCGGCGCTGACCTTGCCGCCGGCGAGCTCGGCGAACTTCAACACGTCGTCGACCAGGTACTCGTTGTGCGCGGCGGCGGGGGCAGTGTCCGCCGGGATGCCATCGGTCACATGGTCGGTCACAAGCAACGTCACCGGATCGATGGTGCCGAAACAGAAGGCGTCGGCGGTCAGCCGACGGGCCAGCCGCGAGCCGATCCGAGTGCACAACTCGCGAGAGGTGAGGGGCAGGTCGCGCAGGGCGGCGACGTCGTGCACGATCTCGCGGTCGAGCGTCGGTTCCATCACCCGTCCGACGATATCTCCCAGAAACAGGGGAGAGCCATCCCGATGATCGCCTCATAGCCTGGTCAAACGGCTCGGCGGGAAACCGCCCGAGAGATCCGGAGGAAGCCCATGCTCGGTGTGGCCGTCGTCGCCACAAACGTCGGAACAGGCTCGGCTGCTGGGTGCCCGGGTGATCGGCACCTGCGGCAGGGACAATTTCGACCTGGTCCGGCGGTTCGGTGGAGAGCCGGTGGAATACGGCGAGGGCCTTGCCGAGCGGGTTCAGGCGATGGCGCCGGACGGCATTCAGGTGGCCCTGGACTGCGCTGGGACCGATGAGGCCCTGGACGCTTCGTTCGCCCTGGTGCGGAATCGCCGGCGGATCATGACGTGCTGTGCCTATCCGCGGGCGTTCGACGAGGACATGGAGTTCACCATCGGCACCTGGCCGGCGGCGGCGGAACGCGCGGCGCGTGCCGACATCATCGAGCTGGCCGCTGCCGGCAAGCTGGAGGTGCCAGTCGCCGGGACGCATCCCCTGTCAGAGGCCGGAAGCCTTCTCGACTTCCTGAGCCGGCGTCACCCGGGCGGTGGAAAGCATGCCCTGACTCCCTGACCTTCCCGCCTCGAAGCTGTGCTGGGTCAACCGGCCGGGGAACGGTCGCTGACCGCGCCGCGTCGCAGGGAACGGGCGAGCCGGTCGAGGTTTTCCCGGTCCCGTGACCGATCGGAGAAGTCGAGGGCTTTGCGGCTTCCCGCGTAGCCGGTCAGCTCGACGTTCTCGAGGAGCACGGGAACGAAGAGACGACCGCCGGAATGGACTCGGTTCATGATCGCCGCGAAGTCGTCGACCATTGCCCGCTGCGACATCGTGCTCCGGGTGTAGAGCAGTACGCCGTTGGCCGACCGGGTCAGGGCGTCCTGCTTCGCTTCCATCTCGATCAGGCCGGCGTCCAGCCATTCGGCCAGGAAGACCTTCAGGCCGCGGGCTTCCAGTCCGTGGGCCAGATCAGTGGCGCGGCCGGCGTCCTCGGGGGCGTACGCGATGAAGGCGTCGTAGGGGGCGCCGGCGGGCAGCGGCGGGCCGGCGGCCGGGCCGGGAACCGCGCGGCGCCGTCGCTTCACCTGCAGGTAGGCGAACCAGGCGCTGGCCAGCCCGGCGAGCACGCCGACGACCTCGACGACGAACTCGGTGGGATTCCCGTTCACGGCGGCACCGTAGCCGGATCACCCAAACGAGGAATGTGTGTCATGCCGGGGGCTCCGCCACCGGTTCGTCCGGCGGCCCGGCCGGATTCTGTACCTCGGCGTCGGCGATCAACGGGACGGCCGGGTCGCCGTCGGAGGCCGAGTACTTCTCGAGCATGGTCCGGATCATCTCCTGCGTGTGCGCCATGGGCATCGCGGACAGCAGCTGGTCGGCGGTGTCGCCGCCGATGAACTGGGGAACCTTGATGTCGCCCATCCGCTCGACGATGCGTTCGAGGGCGACCTGGTACGGACCCAGCAACTCGATCTGCCGGCGCAGGACCACCACTTCCTCCTCACCTCGCAGTTCGATCCCCACGCGGTCGATCGCGGCCTGCAGCTCCCGGCTGCTCTTCTTCGCCGTGAGCAGCTCACGCTCCCTGATCGCGAGGCGAATCTCCATGTCCTGACCGGCCAGGGCCTGCCGGAGTGTGTCGAGCTGGCTGTCTTCCGGGGTGAAGCTCTCCAGAATGGTCTCGCCCGCGACCACGCCCCAGCCTTCCAGCGCGTTGACCACTTTGTCCTGCAACTGGGCCCGCAGCACGCCGAACTTGATGATGAATTCCATGACCTGGTATTTGCCGACGATCTCGTTGAAGTACCCGGAGACGGTCGCGCCCAGGACCCGGCCGACGAACCGCTGGACCGGCTCCCGCCGGGCCTGACTCGGATCGGTGGCGTCGCCCTGCCCAAACCGCCGCACGAGCCGTGGCGCCGCGACCGGTGGAATGGTGAGGGTCTGTGCGACCTCCAGGGCGATCCGGTAGCCCTGGATGTTGACCACGATCCGTTCGAGGCCGGCGTCGAAGTTGTCCGGTTTGTCGGACGTGCGACTGGTCCATTCCAGCGTCAGTTCCCGGGTCGGGATCTGTACCACCCGCGCGAACCAAGGATTGATCGTGTAGCTGCCCACTTCCAGCGTTTCCGCCTGAACTCCGCTGTGCCCACCGCGGCCCAGGAACACCCAGGGCAACTGGAAACGCTCGTGACCCTCAACCACATGGCCCAGTTCGTCGAGCTCCGGGCCGGGTTGCCGGCCGATCCTGGTGATCACCACCCCGGTGTTACCGGCGATCACCTGTACGTCGTGCAGATCGTCCGCCGACAGGTGATGCCGCGCCAGCAGGTCCGGCGTGTCGACGGTGATGACCTGGAAGAGCTCGGGATTGATGTTGTAGCGGGCGCCGCCCGGCAGATAACCCAGCTGCCGCCCCTGTTCGCCGCCGTTGCGCAGGAACGCCGTACCGTCCTGAAAGTTGTTGGTGTCCTTGATGTACTGACACAGCGCGCGGCCCGGCGGTTTCGCCCGGCCGGCCAGTGCGTTCACCAGACCGATGGTGCCGTCCGGGACATAGGTCTGCGGACGGTAGGCGACCCGGTAGCGGGTGGGATCGAGCACGCGCATCGTGTTCGGCGCGAGCACAGGTGCCTGGACGCCGCGCGAGCCGAACATCTTGATGTCGAACACGTCCCGCTTGTCGCTGCCGTACCGGCTCGACACCACTCCGACCATGCCGGGCGGCACCTTGGCGAGTCCGGGAATCAAGCTACCGGGCATTGTTGTGATCTCCCTCGGTCTGATCCTGCAGCCGGCTGTGCACGGCGATGACGGTGTTCTGCCAGCGGTCGTACCAGGCCCGCTGGGTTTCGGTCTGTGGGTTCCGCAGCGTGGGGAAGAACCCTTCGGGTAACGCCGCGCGGGCCACGAAACGCTCGTAGCGCGGGGCCGGCTGCCGCGCCGACGCGGTTCTCCATCCGTACGCCACGAACGCGTCGAGCAGGCCGTGTCCCCGATCGCCGGCCAGGCGGTGCAGACGCCGCTGGCGGCCGAACCCGTGCGCCCCGCCGGTGGCCTCGGCCCAGGCGAGGTCGATGTCGGCCAGCAGCGACAACGGCAGCCGTGCGGAGTCGTCCGGCTCCAGCCACCCCGTGTCCAGGCGTCCGGCCGCGTTGAGCAGAAGCGTCGTCGTCCAGACGTCCGCGTGGGCCAGTTCGCCCTCGGCCAGCAGGCAGCGAAGCCGGTCCAGAGGCTCCGGCGCGCCCGGCGCCGTCGGCACGCGCGCCGGTCCGGCCGGAGCGCGACTGTGCGACGCGGGGGCGCCGGCCCGTTCGCCGCGGTGCAGGCGGCGCAGCAGGCGCAGTTCGTTGCCGCCCGGCAGGGCCGCGCCGCGCGCGTCGAAATACCAGCTGCTGGCCAGCAGGAAGTTCGGGTCGCCGCGCAGCAGCACCGGGAAGAACTCGCAGCCGTGCCGGAAACCCTCCAGGATCTCTCGCTCCACGTCCGGGGATTCCTCGGCCGCGGGCGACATCACCACGAGCATGGCCAGGGAGGTCCGGATCCGCTGCCGGATCTCGTGCAGGTACGGGCTGCCCCACTCCAGCGCCGCGATCGACCAGGCCGGTAGCCCGTCCCGGGTCAACCAGCCGACGAGCCGCTCGCCGTAGGCCGTGTCGGGCGCGGCGTAGGTGACGACGAACGCCGGGTCCGGGTCCGGGCCGGCGGGGCGGATCGTCCGCCGCACGTTGGCCGCCACGTCCTGGTGCGGCACGGCGCCGGTGGACCGGTGCAGGGACGCGGCCAGGAGGTCGGCCTTGGCGGCTCGTTCGGCCGGCGACAATCCACGGAAGTCGGCCCACAGATGGCTTCCGGCCAGCGGGGGCAGGCGCGTCGCCGAGGTTCCGTGCAGCACCGGCAGAAACCGCATCCCGCGCTGGTGCGCCTGTTCCAGAAGCACCGCGTACTCGGAGCGGAAGGCCGGATCGTCGACCGCGGCGTCGGAGATGACCAGAACCGCGGCATCGGCGGTACCCATGGCCTCGTCCAGCCAATGAACCGTCACCTGTCCGGGCAGGACGTCACGCGCCCGGAGAAACGTGGAAATTCCGGAGCGCTCGAGGGCGCCGGCGAATTCTGCGGCCCATCGGGCGTCGTCACCGGTATGCGAGACGAAGACCTTCACCACTGGCGAATCCTAACGTCGGCAGTCACTCGAATGAATTAGCCGGAATGGTCTTTCCCGGTGGCCGCTGCGGACAAATTCCGGCCGGAAGATCAGCCGCTGACCGGCAAGAATGGGAACGGGCGACCGCGATTTGCTTACGTCATCGGGCTGAGCTGCGCATTCTCCGGGATCTCGGCAGAATGCGAGAACAGATCGGATAGATGTCTGGTTTCCGTGAAGATTACTATCGCCGCGATGAACGATGTCGGGGGAAATGACATGCGGTATTCGTACCCGGTGACGGCCGAGATCGAGATTTCGGGCCGGCCGCCGTTCGGTGCTGTCCTGCGGCATCGTCCCGGCACGGTGCTGGTCGGCGAGTCGGGCGGCGCGTTCGGGCTCGTCCCGGCCGGCCGCGCACCCCGGCACGTGACCGCGGTCGCCGAGGTGTCGCTGCGAGTGCAGACCGTCGTCGTGACGCGTCCACTGCCGCTGAGCCCGGACCACGTGGTCGTCTTCGCGTTCGGCTGCCGGGTGAACGACCCGGTGCTGCTCCTGCGGTTCGGCTGCTGGGACGTCGAACCGGTACTGGCCCGCTATCTGCGCGAGGACCCCGTTCTCGACGGGCTGCTGGAGTCGGCCGGCCCGGCGCCCGGCGGGCGGGCCTGGAAAGAGGTCGCCGCTCACGCGCGCAGACGTGATCGGTTCCAGCCGCCGTTCGTCCCCGGGATGACCTGCAACCTGTCCTTCGTCGAGTTGGATCACCGGCCGCGCGCCGAACCGGAGCCGGCCGAGCCCGAACCCGCCAAAACCCCGCAAGACTACATATGGGACGAGTAATGGTGAAGACAGCGAAACGACCCGTGCGGGGGCAGTTTCTGCGGCGCCTGGCCGGAGTTCAGGAGCCCGTGCTCGACCTCGTTCCCGGCGAACGCGCACGCTGCACCTCGCTGGGCGGGGTGGTGCTGACCACGGCCACCCTGGCCGCGGTGTCGATGCTGGTCGCGCTGAGTACGGTGTTCGGCTCCTACGCCCACCCGGTGGTGATCCTACTCGCGGCCGGCTGGGGCCTGGCCGTTCTCAACCTCGACCGGTGGCTGGTGTCGGCCGTGGTCACCTCCGGCGGCCTGACCCGCCTCCTGCGGTTCCTTCCGCGTCTCGCCCTGGCGGTGATGTTCGGTTTCCTCATCGCCGAGCCGCTGCTGCTCGGTGTCTTCAACTCGGCTGTCGAGTCCGAGGTGCGCAATGGCTGGGCCCAGGAACGACAGACCTATGAGGACGACCTCGTACGGTGTAATCCGGACGGCGGCCCGGCCGCACGACCGGCCGGTTGTCCCGCCGGCCGCAGCCTCAGCCTCAGTGGAAGCCCGGCCGCGACCCGGACACTGCTGACCGGCCTCAGCGGCAAGGCCGACGCCCTCGAACGCAAGATCGTCCCCCGGCAACGCGAGTACGGAAGGCTGAAGAAAGAGGCCGCCGACAATTGCGCGGGCGTCGGTTCGGCCGCGTACGGCTACGGCACAGTCTGCCGGCAGCTGAACGACCGGGCCGAGAAGTATCGAGCCGTCAACCGGCTCGACGCCAACCAGCACCAGCTCGACGAACTGCGCGCCCGGGTCGAAGCCCTGCTCGAGAAGGAAGGGGCGGAACGCGCCGGGTATGCGGAGAAGCGTGACAAGCGCATCCACGAACTGGTCGGACAGATGGAGCAGAATCAGCGCGTCGTCGGCCTCGCGGAGCGGCTGAGGGCGATGTCGGACCTGGTCGGGAGGAATTCGTACGTCCACACCGTGCAGTGGGCGCTGCGGATCTTCTTCGTGGCCATGGACGCGCTGCCGGTGCTGGTGAAATGGATCGGTGGGGTCACCGCGTACGACCGCGTGGCCGGCGCCCGGCTCGCCCGCCAGGAACACGACCAGCGGCTGGCCGAGGGCACGATCTCGCACCAGGCCGCCATGACCGCCTCGACCGAGCGGTACCAGATCGACCTCGAGGCGGCGGCCCGGCGCGAATGGGCCGGGCGGGCGTACGAGCGATCCCACGACCCGGCCGACCGAACCGCACCGACGCGTCCCTGGGCCGTGGTCTCACCTCCGCCGGCCGGCGATGAGCCGCCCAGAACCACCACGGGTCGCCGTGACGCGCCGACGGACGGCTTCAGGAGTCCGACGGCAGCGGCTGGGTGAGCTCGATGACCGTGCCGACGTTGTCACGGACGAAGGCGATGCGCCGGCCGATGCGGTCGATCGTCATCGGGCCGGCGAAGATCGGGACCTCGCGCCGCTTCAGCTCGCTCACGGTGGCGTCGAGGTCGGTGACGGCCAGGCAGAAGTGGTGCAGCCGCTCGGTGTCGTGACTGGCGGGCAGGCTCTCGGCCAGGGGCGCCGGGTGGGGCCGGGCGCCGGCCGAGATCAGCTCGATCGTGCTGTCGCCGTTGCCGATGAAGGTGAAGTTCGAGCCGGCCGCCTCGAACCGGTCCAGGACGACGAAGTCGAGGGTGTGCCGGTACCAGGCGATCGTAGCCTCCAGGTGCTCGGCGGCGAGCGTGATGCCGACATGGTCATGGGTGAAACGAAGATCCATGTCACCAGTGGAGCCGCGACCGGCGGTCGGCCGGAAGTGGTCGGTTCGACCCTAGGCCGGGCAGTCCTACCAACTCACCAGGGCACGGTCCGGCCGAATCGATCGAGGTACGCCAGGCCGGGCCGGCCCAGCCGGGACAGCAGGACGTCGACCACCAGCGGAATCGTCTCGTCGATGCTGAAGGGCGCTTCGGAACCGCCCAGATCGGTACGGATCCAGCCCGGCGCCATCAGCACGAACGCCCGCCCCGAGCCGGCCTGACGGACCGCGAAGCCGCGCATGAACATGTTCAGCGCCGCCTTGCTGCCCCGGTAGACCTCGCGCTGCCCGGTCTCGTTGTTGGTGATGCTGCCCTGGCCGGACGACATCACACCGATCAGCCCGTCCGCGGGGACCAGGTCGGCGAGGGCCTCGACCACGCGCATCGGCCCGAGCGCGTTGGTGACCATCACCTCGACGAAGTCGGCGGTGGAGACCTCGCCGATCGGCGTCTGCTCGTTGTTGGTGGTGCCGGCGGCGACGAACAGCAGGTCGACGGTGCGCCCGGCGAGCCGTTCGCGCAGGGCGGCGAGCCCGTCGGTGTCGTTGATGTCCAGCTGCTCGACGGTCAGGTGTCCGGTCGGCTCGGGCGAGGGGGTACGGACCGTCCCGATGACGTCCCAGCCCCGGCCGGCGAGATCGTCGGCGATCGCGCGGCCCAGCCCCCGGGAGGCGCCGACGATCAGAGCGAGGCGTGCGGTGGTGGAAGACATGCGTCAAGCTTCCGCACCGGCATCGCGGCCGGCGTAGCCTTCTGTGCGTTCACCCGCGACAAGGAGCCGCTGATGGCGGAATCCGTCACCCTGGAGCCCGACGATGTGCGAATCATCCGCGCCCTCCAGGTCGACCCGCGTGCCTCGCTGGCCGCGATCGGAACCGCGCTGGGACTCACCGAGAGCACGGCCGGGCGCCGGTACCGCCGGTTGACCGCGACCGGCGTGATCCGGGTGACCGGGGTCTACGACCCGGGCGCGCTGGGGCAGAGCGAGTGGATGGTCCGGCTGCGGTGCCGGCCCGGCAGCGGCGCCGCCATCGCCGACGCGCTGGCCCGGCGCGACGACGTCAGCTGGGTGGCGCTGTGCGCGGGCGGTTCCGAGGTCACCTGCGCCGTCCGGTCTCGGACCCGCGAGCACCGCGAGGACCTGCTCGGCCACCGGCTTCCCCGCACCGCGGCCGTGGTCGACATCAACGCCGCGGTGATGCTGCGCCAGTTCCTCGGCGGCCGCGGCCACTTCTGGGCCGCACTGCGCGGCGTGCTCACCGCCGCCGAGGAACAGGCCCTGGGCAGCGACGGTACGCCGTTCACGGAGGCCCCGGTGATCGCCCGCGACCCGGTGCGACTCACCGCCGAGGACGAGAAGATCCTGGCCGCCCTGGCCGCGGACGGGCGCGCCGGCCTGGTCGACCTGGCCGCCGCGGCCGGTCTCACCCCCGGCCGCGCGTCCCGTCGCCTGCACACCCTGCTGTCGCGCCGGGTCGTCCACATCGACGTCGAGATAGCCGCGGCGGCCCTCGGCTACCACGCCCGCGCGAACCTGTGGCTGCGCGTACACCCGTCCGCGGTCAAGACCGTCGGGCGCGCCCTCGCCGACGACCCCGCGATCGCCTTCGTCGCCGCGATCTCCGGCCCCAGCAACATCCACGCCGTCGCACACTGCCGGGACCTCGACGAGCTGTTCGAGGTCACCTCCGACCGGATCGGATCCCTGCCCGGGCTGCACAGCATGGAGGTGTCCCCGCTGCTCCACCACGTCAAGCAGGCCGGCACGCTGCTCTACGGCGACCGCCTGGCCTGACCGGTCCCGGCCCTCGGGCGGTCAGCTCGACAATCGTTCGGCGGAGGGTCACGTCCGCCAGCGGTAGGGGTAAAGCTCGCGCGACCTGGGAAGGGAAGGGTTGTGACCCACATCGGAGAGCGGCAGGACCTGGCCGAGCGTCTCGGTGAGCTGGCCCGGCGGCTGGAAGTTCAGGACAACGTCGACGGCACGCTGCAGGGGATCGCGTACGCGGCGGTCGGCACGATCCCGGGGGCGGAGTACGCGGGCCTGATGTCGATCCGGCGCCGGCGTGAAGTGATCACGCGCGCGGCCACCGACGATCTGGTCCGCGAGATCAACCAGGCCCAGTTCACGTTCGACGAGGGGCCCTGCCTGGACGCGGCGCGGGACGTCTCGACCGTCCGGCGGCTGGACGACACCGGCACCGAGGAGCGCTGGCCCCGGTTCACCCCCTCGGCCCGTGAGCTGGGCGTCGGTAGCATGATGTCGTTCCGGCTGTTCGTGCACCGGGACACGCTGGGCTCGCTGAGCCTGATGTCGCGGAAGCCCCACGCCTTCACCGACGAAACCGTACATGTGGGTACGTTGTTCGCCACCCATGCCGCGGTCGCGATGTCCAACGCCGAGACGCGGGAGCAGCTGAACCAGGCGATCTCCGCCCGGGACGTGATCGGCCAGGCCAAGGGCATCCTGATGGAGCGCTACAAGATGAACGCCGACCAGGCGTTCTCGGTGCTGGCCCGGCTCAGCCAGGACACCAACCGCCGGCTGGTCGACATCGCGCGAACGCTGACCAATGATCTGACCTAGACCGCGGCGCGGCGAACTCGTTGACTTCGGTCGGCGGGTGCCGATCCTTGCGGCGTGAGCACGGTCGGGACGAGGCTGCGCGGCGCCCCGCGGGTGCTGCGGGACCCCGGCGTGGGCGTCACCCTGCTGATCGCGCTGGTGGCCGGGCTGGTGCCGCTGCTCGACCTCGGTGATGACGTGTTCAAGCTTCGCGTCCTCTGGGGCGTACAACTGCCGCTTGATCTTCTGCTCGGGGTCTTTTGCCTGCGTGCGGCTCGGGTGACCGGTGTCGACCGGATTGTCCGGAGCTACATGCTGACGCTGGCGGGCACCTCGATCGCGTTCACCATCGGTGACTCGTACCAGTTCGTGCGGTCCCTGTGGTGGCCGGTGGTCGCCGACATCAACGGCGGGCTGGTGCCCACGATCACCTACCTGGGCGGCCTGCTGCTGGTGGTCTTCCGCATGCTCAGCCACAAGTCGCCGGGTGGCTCGCGCGGCGAACGGCTGCGCTTCCACCTGGACGCACTCACCGTGCTGCTCGGCGGCGGCGTGCTGGCCTGGTGCTTCAGCTTCAACCCGCGGAGCGTCGCCGGCCTCGAACTGGTCAGCGCGCTGGTGGCGGCCAGCGTGCTGCTGCTGGCCGCGTTCGCCGCGGTCAAGATGGTACTCAGCGGGACCGCGCCGATGACCAAGGGCGGCTCGATCCCGATGATCGCGGCGGCGGGGCTGCTGGCGCTGACCACGGCGCTGCCGATCGTCGACGACGACGGCATCCACCCGATACTGATGGCGTTGCGCATCCTGGCCGCGGCCCTGTTCGCCGTCGGGCCACGCGTGCAGGAACTGCAGACCCTGGTCAAGCCCGACTTCCGCCGTGAGCGCCGGCACCGCCCGTACAACGTGCTGCCGTATCTCGCAGTGGCCGCGACCCTCGCCACCTTCCTCATCGTGATGCCCGACGACCTGGGCTACCGGGCCTGGGGCGGGGTGGTCGGCGTGATCGCGGTGACCGCGATCGTGGTGATCCGGCAGCTGCTCGCCTTTCTGGACAACTTCGACCTGATCAACCGGCTCGACGCCACCCTGCTCGACCTGCGCGGCCACCAGGCCATGCTGCACGAGCAGGCCACCCGGGACGGGCTGACCCGGCTGGCCAACCGGACCGCGTTCGCCGAGGCGGTCGGGGCCGACCTGGCCGACCCGCGCGCGGTGGCGCGCGGTCTGGCCGTACTCCTCATCGATCTGGACGATTTCAAGGCGGTCAACGACACCCTCGGCCACGGCGTCGGCGACGGTCTGCTGACCACGGTGGCCGACCGGCTGCGCAACGCCGTCCGGGCCAAGGATCTGGTGTCCCGGCTCGGCGGTGACGAGTTCGCGGTGCTGCTGCGCGGGGTGAGCGAGGCCGAGGCGGCGGCGATGGCCGACCGGATCCTGGCCGACGTGGTCCAGCCGGCCCGGGTCGACGGTCACATGCTGGTGGTCAAGGCCAGCATCGGGGTCGCGCCGGCCACGCCCGGTGACGACCCCGAGGGCCTGATGCGCAATGCCGACATCGCGATGTACGCGGCCAAGGACGCCGGCAAAGGCGGCATTCAGCAGTACGCGGCCGACATGGGCGCCCGCATCCTGGAAACCGTGGAGCTGGGCACCCGGCTGCGCGAGGCGGTCGGCACCGACCAGTTCAGTCTCGTCTATCAGCCGGTCGTCGACCTGCCCAGCGGCACCGTGCTCGGTGCTGAGGCGCTGGTCCGGTGGCAGCCGCCCGGCCGTCCCGAGATCCCGCCGGCCGATTTCATTCCCACGGCGGAGAGTACGGGTGAGATCGTGCCCCTCGGCCGCTGGATCCTGCGCGAGGCCTGCCGCCAGCTGGCCCAGTGGCGGCGTGACCACGACGCGGCCCGCGACGTCACGATGGCCGTGAACGTGGCCGGCCGCCAGCTGCAGACGCCCGGTTTCGTCGACGAGGTGGCGGCGCTGCTGGCCGAGTTCGCCATCCCGCCGGACCGGCTGGTCATCGAGATCACCGAGTCGGCGATGCTGGACGAACCGGTGGTGCTGGCCGCACTGCACGGCCTGCGCGGCCTGGGCCTCGATCTCGCGCTGGACGACTTCGGCACCGCCGCCTCGTCGCTCGGCCTGCTGCTGACCTGCCCGATGTCCGGCCTCAAGCTGGACCGCTCGTTCGTCGAACGGCTGGGCATCGACTCCCGGCCGACCGCGGTGGCGACGGCGGTCAGCCAGATCGCCCGCGCCCTTGACCTGACCACGGTGGCCGAGGGCGTCGAGTCGCCGGAACAGGCGAGGCTGCTGAGCGATCTGGGTTACCGCCGCGCGCAGGGTTTCCTCTACTCGCCGCCGCTGGAGCCGGCCGCCTTCGCGGCCGGCTGGAAGATCACCTCAACGGTCTGACGACGAGCCCGTGGTGACGCCCGGCAGTTGCCGACTCCCCTCAAGGCTGTGGAAATACCGCCGAAGCGGATTCATATCCCTTTGAGGACGCAGTCCACGGCCGTATAGAGGGTTTCGGTCTCGGACCTCAGGATCGAGTCCTCCGCGGGCAGGGCTCGTTGAATCGAGAGTCCGTTGAGGACGGTCGACAGGAATCGCACCCGGCGTGTGTGGTCTTCCTTGGGGAGCTCGCCCTCGTCGGCGAGAATCGTCAGCCAGTACTCGATACGGCGCCGACCTGCCCGTTCCAAGGCGAGATACGCCGCGTGCACCTCCCTGGTCGGGTCGGACGCGATATACGTCTGGTAGGCCTTGGTCCACGCCTCACGTGCCTGGTCCCCGACGCCGGCCGGGGCGAGCACTTGCCGGAGACAGTTGACCAGTCGGTCCCGGGCGGGTAGCGACCGGTCCTGGATCGGGTCGTCCGGGAACAGGTGGCCGTAGATTCTGGCGAGCACGGCGTCCTGTAGGGCGCGCTGGGTCGGGAAGTGAAACCTGAGCGAGCCCGTGCTCACCTCGGCGCGTGCCGCGACGGCACGCACGCTCAGCCTCGTCGTCACATCTTCGGCGAGCATCGCCGCCGCGGCCGCGAGAATTCGCTCCCGCGAGCCGGTGCTCTTGTCGTCCGGTGTCACAGGCCAACTCCTATTACATCGTACTAGCACGCCGTGTTAGCGTCTCACTAGTACAGCGTGTTAGTCAGGCGACGGTCTCAAGGCGTCGACGAGAGGAAATCATGACTATGGCGATCAGGCCGAGCTGGCTACTGACTCCGGGCGAGCCTCGCAACGGGCCGTCGGTTCCCGCCGCGGTGCAGTATCACCGGGTGCTCGCAGGCGACAAGCGCCGGATCGGTCGCGGCATCTTCGCGATCATCCTCTTGGCGGCGGGGCTCGTCATCTTTCCCACGGTCATCGGCAGGGCGGCTGCGCTCGTCGACGTTCAGATGGGCAAGACCCCGCCAATCCTGGGCGGCACTGACTACACGCCGCTCTCCCATGCCAGTTCGATGATCTCCCTCGGCCTGCTCATACCGTGGAGCATGCTCATCCAGCGGTGGCTCTACGGCGTGCCCGGTGCATCCCTGCACTCCGTGACCTCGCGGTTCCGCTTCGACCTGCTCGGCAAATCGCTCCTCGTCTTCGGTCCCGCCTGGCTGGTCGCCAACGCCCTCGGAGCTCTTCCGCCCGCCGACGAGTTTCCTTGGTCGCAAACCGACCTCATAGCCATGTTCATCGCCACCATGCTCTTCACCCCGCTGCAGTCGGCGGGTGAGGAATACGGCGTGCGCGGGCTTGTCTTCCGCGTCGTCGGAAGCTGGACCCGCAACCCAGGGACGGGACTGGTTGCCGGGGTGCTGGTCTCCAGCGTGCTGTTCACGGCCATGCACGGCGCAACGGATCCGTACATCATCGTCTGGTACTTCGTGCTCTGGACCGGGCTGGCCATCATCACCTGGCGCACAGGCGGCCTCGAGTTGGCGGTCATGCTCCACGCCGTACTCAACACGTTCACCTTTGTCCTGGCCGTGACCCTGCGGGTAGACCTGGGTAGTGCGACGCAGGACCGCTCAGCCGGAGTCGGCTCACCGTACCTGCTCGTCCCGACCCTCACTGTCATCGCCATAACCGCGATCGTCTGGTGGTGCACCCGAACGTCAGGACCAGCACAAACCGCGGGCCGGGTGCAGGCACCACGGCACATCTTTCCGCCATCCGCGGGCCGTCCCGCCTAGAAAAGGCGAATGCCTCGGGCGACAGACCGCCTTCCCGGAAGATGATCTTCCGGGAAGGCGATCGTCAACAACTATCGGCGGCCGCCGCCGGTTCCGTAGCCGATGCCACTGAACAGGGCGAAGTGCGGCCGGCTGGCTCCGCCGAACGCGGTCATCTCGCCGCCGACCGCGAACGTGCGCTGGGCCGCGCCGGCGCTCATCGTCAGCACGCCCCACTTGCCGTTGCTGCGCGGGTTCCAGTCGAGCAGCCAGCCGGTGGTCGCGTCGAAGGCCACCAGCTTGGGCTGCGCCGGCATCGTGGTCGGGCACCAGGCGGTGGCGTTGCGTGAGGGCCGCGTACAAGAGACCACGAAGTGCCCACCGGCGTACACGACCCCGCGGAGCTGGACCAGCGCCTGGATGTCGCCGTCGGTGACCGTGCTCCAGACCAGGCTGCCGTCGACGCGGTAGGTCGCGACCCGCCCGCCGGGCCCGCTCAGCCCCGCGTAGATGCGGGTCGAGTCGTGGGTCAAGGCCATGACGCCGTACGGGGTGGCCGGCCGGAACGTCGTGTCCACCTGGCCGTCGTCGAGGCCCAGGGCGGCCAGCCGGGCGGTGTTGTCGGAGTTGCCGGCCCGCTTGAAGGAGCCGCCGACGTACAGCCGCGAACCGCCGACGCTCAGCGCCCGGACCTCGCCGTCGGTGCTGCCGCGAAAGCCGGTGTCGACTGTCTCGTCGGCCAGCTTGAACGCGGCCAGGTTGCCCACCGCGCGGCCGTCGACGCTGCTGATCGAGCCGCCGAGGTACAGCCGCCCCGAGCCCGCGGTCAGCGCCAGCCCCGAGCCCTTGACGGTGGCGCGCAGCTTGCCGACCGCGCCGGTGCTCAGGTCGAGGCCGGCCAGACCGGCCCGGGACTGGCCACCGACGGTGGTGAACTTGCCGCTGACGTAGACCGAGGACCCGGCCGCGACCATGGCCCAGATGGTGCCGTTCGCTTGGGGGGCCCAGGGCAAGAGCTTTCCGGTACGCGCGTCCAGCGCCGCCAGCCGCTTGCGGGGGACCTTCTTGCCGTCCACCATCGCGTTCCCGAAGCTGCCGCCCACGTACACCGTCGATCCGACGTAGGCGCTGGCGTACACCAGGCCGTCGAATCCGACCGTGCTCTCCGGGGTGGCCGAAACCAGGGGCAGAGCCGCCGTTGCGGGCACGGGAGCCGCGGCGATCGTCAGCAGGGCTGCGAGCGCCACGGCGGCCCGGCGCCCCCTTGTCCAGGAAATAGTCATTAACGGACTATAAATACTAAAACGGACAAGAGGGGCCGTTTTGGCCGCTGAATGTCGCGGTCGAGCCGGTGGAGTCAGCCGGAGCCTCGTCGATCAGGTGATCTTTGTGATGGTGTTCCAGCCATCACCGATCTTCTTGCGTGCGCCGACGAAGTTGCCGGTGCCGTCGCCTCGGTAGAGCCAGAGGATCCCATCGGTGGCCCGCGTGATGACATCGGTGTAGCCGTCGCCAGTGAAGTCGCCCGGGGAGAAGACGATGGTCGGGTCGGTCCACCCGCTGCCGTTTTCCTTGGGCCTAACCTGCCGGGGCAGCAGCACGTGCTGGACAAGACCACGGGCGTGGTGACCGGGACGCGGTACGTGTCGCTCCCAGGGGGTGCGCTGGCGATTCGTTCGGGGACCGGTACCAATTATTCCTTCGCTCTGACTGACGGCCACGGTAGCCCCGCGCTGTACTTCGACAATCAGGTCCTCAACCCGAGCTGGCGCCAATACAGCCCCTACGGCGAGCCGCGCGGTGCTATTGGCACCTACCCCGACAACCGGGGGTTCCTCAACAAGCCGGTCAACTCCACGACCGGCCTGACCCGGCTGGGCGTGCGCGACTACGACCCGGTCACGGGCACGTTCATCTCGCTGGACCCGGTGCAGGACACCAGCAATCCACAGCAGTGGCAGGGCTATTCCTACGCCACGAACAATCCGAACACGTTCTCCGACGCCAGCGGCGCGCTCCCGGTCACCGACGACTGGTACCAGGGCTCGACCAGTTCGACGAGTTATTGGGAGAATCCCAATTCGAACTCGTCGTCCGGAGGCGGCGGTGGTCATGAGCACCACAAGGCCAACGACGTCCGGCACGAGCGAGTCTCCCTCCGCAAGGAGGTGATGGACGGCATCAACGCTCGTGGTGGTCTTCAGACCAGGGAGGTCACCTGGGCGTCACTGGAAGAATTCGTGCGGCGTGACACCCACAACTGGGAGTTCGTGTGTACCAACCAGTTCGGGAAAACCACGGAGCAGTGTGAGCGCGCGAACCCGTACCTGAACAAGAACATCAAGGAAATCCTGTTCGTCGGGGGCGGTATCGCCGCGGCGGTCGCGCTGCCGGCCTGCATCATGTTGCCGTACATGTGCGCAGCCGCGGTTTACGACTACGTCTCCGGCGAGGCCGCGACCGCGGGCTCCGGCAGTTTGATCAGCGGATCCGGCCTGGTGGGCGGGGCCCGCCTGCTGAGCATGGCCGGCAAGGGTGCCAGCACAACCAGCAAGGCCGGCCGCCTGGCCGAAATGGCCTGCAGCTTCAGCGGTGATACCGAAGTCCTGCTGGCCGACGGCACCACAGAACCGCTCGACGAGATCGAGCCGGGCGAGAAGGTCTACGCCACCGACCCGGAGACCGGCGAGAAGGGTGCCCGCACGGTCACCGCATCGTGGGCCCACGGCGACGAACTGATCGAACTCAAGCTGAGCGTAGGCACGGTCACCACAACGAGGAACCATCCGTTCTGGAACGCCACTGACCGGCGTTGGGAGATGGCCGGCGC
Source organism: Actinoplanes sp. NPDC049265 (assembly GCF_043197135.1). Classification (NCBI taxonomy): domain Bacteria; kingdom Bacillati; phylum Actinomycetota; class Actinomycetes; order Micromonosporales; family Micromonosporaceae; genus Actinoplanes; species Actinoplanes sp. NPDC049265. Next base: position 31,996 of record NZ_JBICSP010000041.1, read on the forward strand.
CCTGCCCGACGGCGATGCCGTGGCGACCCCTTCGGGCTTCGCTACGGTCGAGGGTCTTCTGAAGCGGACGGCTTACCAAGGAACGGCATACAACCTCACTGTCGACGACCTCCACACGTACTGAGCCCTTTTCAACCTGATCTTCCAGGTCAGCGAGGGTAGGGGGGTCGGAGATCGATGGGGGCGAGGCTCCCGGTAAGACAGCAAATCGAC
>NZ_JBICSP010000042.1:0-28563 GCF_043197135.1 Actinoplanes sp. NPDC049265
AACCCAGCCGAACACCGCGCCCTGCAAACCCTGCTCAACCCAACCCCACCAACCGGTTGACACAGGGCACTCCCGCCGAGGTCGCTCCGCTCCACGTGCGTGCGTGGTTGCGCTCAAACCGGAAAGGCGTTGATGTCGTGCGCGGAACCCGCCTGGATCTCGATCGGGTCCGTGCGGCTCGACGCGTGATCGATCCGGTGTTCCTGGATACCCCGCTGTACCGATGCGATGCCCTGGGCCGCGCCCTCGGTTGCGCGGTGAGTATCAAGCTGGAGACGGCCAACCCGGTCCGGAGCTTCAAGGGCCGGGGCACCGAGGTCGTCGCCGGCCTGCTTCGCGCCCGGGGCGAGGACGCCACGGTGTGCGCCAGCGCGGGAAACCTCGGCTGGGCGCTCGGCTGGTCGGGTCGGCGTCACGGCCTCGACGTCACGGTGGTGGCGGCGCGGACGGCATCCGCGGCCAAACTGGACCAGATACGCGCCCTCGGCACGGCGCTCGAACTGGTCGACGGCGACCACGAGGCGGCCCGGGAACGAGCCGCGGCCGTCGCACGGCAGCGTGGCATCCGACTGGTCGAGGACAGCCTGGACATCGAGACGTGCGAGGGTGCGGCCACCATCGGCCTGGAACTCCTCGATCACGCGACTTCGGCTGACGTCGTCCTGATCGCCCTGGGTGGCGGCGCGCTGGCTACCGGTGTCGGATACGTTTTCAAGACCCTGAAACCGGACGTCGAGATCATCTGTGTGCAGCCGCGTGGCGCCCCCGCGATGACCCGTTCCTGGCACGAGCGGCGCGTCGTCACCACCGACACCGTCGACACGATCGCCGACGGCGTAGCCGGGCGCCACCCCATCCCCGAGGTCCTGCACGACCTGCTGCAGACCGCCGACGACGCGGTCCTGGTCGACGAGAAGTCGATCATCACCGGTGTCCGCATGCTCCGCGAACACGCCGGCCTCCTCGTGGAGCCCTCGGCCGCCCTGGGCGTGGCCGCCGTGCTGGAGGATCCGGTCCGCTTCGCCGGCCGCCACGTCGTCACGATCATCTGTGGCAGCAATGTCGACCTGGACGCCTACGATCGGTGGTCACGGGTGGCGGGTCTGGCTCGCTAGCCTCGGGCACTGGTCACGCTCACGCCGACGCTGGAGCGGTGGGCCGCCGGCTGCCCGTTCGGGCCGCCCCGCATCCGTGGGCGCGGGATGTCCGGGCTGATCCGGCGGTGCCGCTGACCCGCTGCCGTGGATCGGCGCCTGCAGGTCAGCGGACCTCTCGGCCTCTGACGTCGGCGGCTCGGACGGCTGTCTCGGCGGCGTGCGGCAGCGGCGGGGAATCTCGGCGGCGCGGCGGGGCGCGGCGGGGCGCGGCGGGGGCGCGGCGGGGCGGGGCCTGGCGTGGCTGGGCGGCGGCGGGGCGTGGGAATCGGGTGGACCTGCGGTGGTCCGATGGGGAGGGTGGTGGCATGGGCGGCGGGGTGGTGGTGCGGGCGGCGGCTGCGGAGGACATGGCGTTCGTCGAGGAGGCGCTCGGCGGGGTCATGGGGGCTACGGATGTCGTGGCGCACGGGGAGCTGATTCGGCTGACTGACACCGACGTGGTGGTGGCCTGGCTCGACGGGGTGCGGGCCGGGGTGCTGAGCTACTGGGCCGACGGTGACGGCGGGTGGGAGATTGTCACGCTGGTCGCCACCAGGCCGGGGGTGGGGGCCGGGGGAGCGCTCATCGACTGGGTGATCGGGAAAGCAAGCGAGCACGGTGTCCGGCGGGTCTGGCTGATCACCACGAACGACAATACGCACGCGCTGCGGTTCTATCAGCGGCGCGGATTCGATCTCGTCCGGATCGATCACGGGGCGGTCGACCGATCGCGTATCGTCAAGCCCTCGATCCCGCTGGAGAACGACGGCATTCCGATCCGCCACGAGCTCGAGCTGGAGCTTTTCCCCACTCCTTCAGAATGAAGGGTGCGCGGCTCTGTTCTGGCCGGAGCAAGGCCTACCTGGTGGCGCCATCATTCGGGCTGTGCTTCGCGCCGGCCGCGTTCCGCGCACCGGAGGCGCTGCTCGTCATGCCGTACGCGATCCTGCTCGGCTACAGCATCAACCTGGCCGTGTGGGGCTGGCGCGGCGGCATCCCGGAACACTGACCGGGGCCTGGCTCTGTCTCAGGCCAGGTGTTCTTTGATCCGCTGGGCCGCATCGATCGGCGATATCGCACTCACATCGATCTTTGCCGTGTCGAGCGCCCCGTACAGCGGTAGCCGCGCCACGCTGCGATCGATGATGTCCGGTTCCCGCTTTCCCGTGGCTATGTCGTGCCTCAGTCTTTCCGCCAGAGCACGTGCGTCGCTGATCAGTGAGAAACAATGAATGGCCCAGCCGTCATGGTTCAGGCGGGCGATGAGATTGTCCAATATCTTCTGCTCGTGAAGCACCCAGCAGAAGATGACGTTCTCAAACTCCGCGCAAGCGAGAAAATTGTTGATCAGATGAGCAATATTGTCTTCTACCATGCGTATGGTTTCGTCCGTGACCACAAACGGACGCATGTCCCAGCACCAGTCGCCGTCAAGAAACACGTTCCGTGGAATTATTTTCTGTAGCTCGCGGCCGGTGGCGGTTTTACCCACTCCCATAGTTCCGCCCACGATGATGATTCGCTTCATGCCGACCCTTCTGCCGTGGCGCGCGCTGCGTCGCTCCGCCGGCGATCGTGCCCGACAGCCTCCGGCCCGGCATCCGAGTTTGCCGCGTCGAGAGCGGACCTCACTTGATGACGACAGTGATCTGTGCGCTTGACGCCGAGACCTTCTCGCCGTGCTGCGCCTTCACCCAGTACAGATAGGCGCCGGGGGCAAGGTCGGGCTTGTCTTTCCGGTACGACGTTGACAGAGAGTCCAGGGTGTTCGTTCCCGCGGCGCGTGGACCGGCGAAACAGACGCGATACTTGGTCGCCCCTGCACTTCTGGTCCAGACCAGCGCGAATGCCCGATCCGAGTCCGAGTCGAGGCGCACTCCTTGCGGCATCGCAGGTGCGCCCGGGTCGGTCGGCCGGCCAAGAGCGCAGACGGAGGTGTCCGGCGGCATGACCACACCCGTCGTCGGTGCTGTCTGCGAATTCGATACCGACGGAGAAACTGAAGGAGTTTCGGCTACAACGTCGGGGTTGGATGACCCGAGGGTGATATCGAAGACGTCCCGCACCAGCGCAAGTGCCCCCAGCAGCACGGCAACGATGCCGATGACCACGCTGGACCAAACAGGATTCCTCAACACCCAGCGCTTCATGTGTCGCGGACTTCCTTCCAACGTCTCGGCTCGCGGCCTACGTACTGAAGATCAAATGGTCACTGCTCAATCGGATAGTAGTGTCGCTCGACAACGGCACTGACGTCGGGCGCGAGGCGTGCACGCCGGATGACGGACGTCGAAGACCGCTGCTGGCTCGTCACAATATCTATCCAGGCAAAATTTACGCCCTAGGAGGACTCGGCTGTTGCTTCGGCGGATCTTGGGGGTCGAGGTTGTGCGGTTGGGGGGCCTCCTGTTCGGGCCGTACGGGGTCCTTCGGCGAGACTGACGCCATCCATGTATGAGGAGTCTCCCGTCGTTCGCCGTCCCAGCCGTCAAAGCCTTCAGCGGATTCGATTGTGTGATTCACTGCTGGCACGCTATCGGAATCTGGAGAAGAGGCGGGCGAATCAGCGTCAGAATCGACTGGAAGGCCCTTTCCATGTCGTTCACCAAGCTCCATTTCTCTGCCACGGTAAGCCTCAAGATAGTCGTTCATCGGCGCCGAGGTCCGCACCTGGTGGGTCGAAGGCAGTTGCCGCCTGGTCACCGCCCACCCGGACCCGCCGAACGACCCGCCGCCGGATGACCTCGACCTGACCGCACTCCACCCGGCCATCGCCGGCTTGGACCTGCCGTTCGTCACTGTCGACCTCGCCCGCCGCGCCGACGGGGTGTGGCGCGTTGTCGGGCTCGGCGACGGCCAGGTCTCCGACCGACCGGCCGGCGTTGCTCCGGAAGACCTGATCACGCTCCTGCCCCGAACCTGATCCCACCGACATCAATCGTGATGACTACACGAAGCGCTCAACCAGCAACTCAATCCGGCCGGTGAGTCGGTCCGCTCGACGTCGCCGCGTCCGGGGCACGGTCATCGCAGCGGGCAGGACGGCGATCGGGCCGCGCAAAGGGCGACGCTCAACCCCGCGCCGGGCGGGCACCGTCAGCTGGTGCCGCTGTTCGCCAGTTCGCGGATCATCGCGATCAGCTCGGGTGCGCGAGGGCCGCGTTGGGTCAACACCGCCTTGAGATGCTCGGGGGCGTTGCTGCCGGCGAACTGGACGCTGGGCGCCCTCGGGCGCAGCACGATACCCACATAGGCTCGCCGTTCGTCGGTGGTCTCGATGAGCACGCCGTCGGAAGCCAGGCCCCAGGAGTGCTGTCGCCAGAGACCGTCGTCCGACAGGGCGTAACCGGTGCCGATCGAGTCGATCGCTCCGTCGATCCACAGAACTGCGACGTTGTGGTGACATTCGCCGATGTCGCCGGGTGCGGGACGGACCGGCGAGTCCGATCGGGATTGGCCGGCGATCAGAGCTTCGAGATCAGCCTCGGGGTCTCGTGGTGGAACGACCAGGGAACCTCCATGCGTCAACAGAATCCGGCACCACTCGCGCCAACGCTGTCCGTAATCCCCGTCGACGTCGGCGTATGCTTCGACGCGAGCTCGATACAATGCGAGCAGATGCTCGCGTTCACTCACAGGCAACGTCACTCGCGCAGAGTAATGCCGCTCTTGTGAACCCGCCGGGCGGCGTGACGAGTTCATCGATATAGCGTACGGTCAATGGGAGCGCTCCCACCGCGCAGCGTCCCCGTTCCCGTGAGGAGTATCGATGAAACGTCTCCTTGGCGCGGCGATCGTCCTCGTCGCCGGCGCCGCCGCCGCGCTGGCTGTCGCGATCACGCCGGCGCAGGCCGACACCCGGATCTGCGAGCAGTACGGCAGCACCACGATCCAGAACCGCTACGTGGTCATGAACAACCGCTGGGGCACCAGCGCCGAGCAGTGCATCGATGTCACCAGCACCGGATTCACGATCGCCAGCCAGCAGGGTACCGGTAACACCAGTGGCGCGCCGGTGTCGTACCCGGCCGTCTACTACGGATGTCACTACACCAACTGCTCGCCGGGCACCGAGCTGCCGAAGCGGGTCAGTGAGATCAGCGGCCTGACCAGCAGCATCACCTATCGCTACGTGAGCGGGGCGACCTACGACGCCGCGTACGACATCTGGCTCGACCCCACGCCGCGCATCGACGGCAACAACGCCATGGAGATCATGATCTGGTTCAACCGGCAGGGCGGCATCCAGCCGATCGGCTCACCGGTCGGAACCACCACGATCGGCGGGCGCTCGTGGCAGGTGTGGCAGGGCAGCAACGGCTCGAACAACGTCATCTCGTACGTGGCGCCGTCGCCGATCACCGGCTGGAACTTCAGCGTGCTGGACTTCATCAGCGACGTGCGCAACCGTGGCGCGATCACCAGTTCGTGGTATCTGACCAGTCTGCAGGCCGGGTTCGAGCCGTGGATCGGTGGCGCGGGGCTGGCGGTCGAGTCGTTCGCCACCACGCTGAACGCGGACGGTGGCACGCCGCCACCGGACCCCGCGCCGACCGGGTCGTGCCGGGTCACCTACGCCACCGACTCGTGGAACAACGGGTTCACCGCCGACGTCACCGTCGCCAACACCGCGAGCGTCCCGGTCAACGGCTGGAGTCTCGGCTTCACGCTGCCCGCCGGACAGGCCGTGACCAACACTTGGAACACCACACTCTCCGGTACGGGCGGCGCCCTCACCGCGCGCAACGTCACCTACAACGGCGCGATCCCGGCCGGCGGCAGCGCGTCGTTCGGCTTCCAGGGCACCCACGGCGGCTCGTTCACCACGCCGTCGGCCTTCACCCTGAACGGCGCCACCTGCACTAACGGCTGAACGGGAAGGCCGCGGGACAGTCAGTCGAAGTCGGTGGACGTGCTGAGCTCGCGCCATTGGTCGAGCTCGGCCCGCTGCCGGTCGAGGACCGACGCGTACGCCTGCACCGCGTCCGCGCCGAGGACGAGCAGGGCCGGCGGTGAGTCCGACGTCGCCGCCGCGATCATGGCCCGGGCCGCCTTGTCGGGGTCGCCGGGCTGGGTGCCGTGAACCTTGTCGTTCTCCTTGCGCCGTGGTCCGGCCGTGTCCGCGTAGTCGGCGATCGCCTCGGCCGACTGGGTCAGCGACCGCCCGGCGAAGTCGGTGCGGAACAGCCCGGGCTCGACGGCCATGGCCCGGATCCCGAGCGGCTCGACCTCGGCCCGCAGCGACCCGGTCAGCCCTTCGAGCGCCGCCTTGACCGCGGCGTAGTACCCGGATCCGGGCGGGCAGACCCGGGCCCCGATCGACGAGATGTTGACGATCGTCCCGCTGCGCCGGGCCCGCATCCCGGGCAGCACCGCCTTGATCATGGCCACGGCTCCGAACAGGTTCGTCGCGAACAGGCGCCGCACGTCCTCGTCGTCGCCCTCCTCGACGGCGGCGCGATAGCCGTACCCGGCGTTGTTGACCAGCACGTCCACGCCGCCGAAGGTGGATGTCGCGGCGGCCGCGGCCGCCGCGACCTGCGCGGGGTCGGTGACGTCGAGCGCGACGGCCAGGGCGGTGTCCGGGTAAGCGTCGGCCAGCTCGCGCACCGAGCCGGCGTCACGAGCCGTGACGACGGCGTTGTCGCCGCGAGCGAGGACGGCGGAGGCGAGCGACCGCCCCAGCCCGGTCGAACATCCCGTGATCAGCCAGGTAGTCATGCCGCTATTCAACCCCTTACGGCTTCAGTTTGTACGCCCGGATGATCGTCTGGGTCGTCGTGTTGTCGTCGCGATCCGTGACGCGGGCCCGTAGCGACACGTAGCCGTGGCCGGGCTGGCGCAACGTGACCAGCCAGTGGTCGCCGGCCCCGATCGTGGGGGCGGCCCGCCAGGTCCGGCCGTCGTCGTACGAGACGTCGACGCCGAGGCGGGGCGACCGCCCGGCCCGGTCCAGGGTGACCGGCACGACGGCCGGGCCGCCCGGGGCCGCGTCGGCGGCGTCCAGCGCAGGCGCGTACCGGACGGCCGTGACCGGCAGCGCGACCGTGCCCGGCCCGGGCGCCGAGCGGAACGTCCACGCGGCGCTGATCTCGGTGCTGAGCTCGGCCGTGGCCCGGGTGGCGCGGGTCTCCAGACGATAGCGGGCCGGCCGGTCGGCCAGGTCGAACCCGGCCGACGGGCCGGCCCAGGTGTCGACCAGCGTGCCGTCGCGGTAGAGCGCGGTCCGGGTGGTGTCGAAGATCGACGTCTGCCCGGCGTGCCCGGCCCGGTCGCTGAACAGCGGCAGTTCCGCCACCATGCGGTGGCCGGTGCGCCGGACCCACGGCTGGCCCGAGGTGCGCGGAGGGAAGGCGGGACCGATCGGCCCGGCGTTCCAGACGTCGGTGTACGTGCGGCCGGCCCGCCAGGTGTGCGGCCCGTCGCGGTACTCGTGGGCGGTGTCCCAGGCGCCGGTCTGATAGGTCACGCCGCTGTGCCAGCGCAGGCCGGGACCGTTGTTGACGTAGTCGGTCCGCACGGCGGGCGCCGCCACCGGCATGATGAACTGCAGCGACTGGTCGTTGGCGCCGAAGATCGGCGCGATCCAGCGGTCGGTGGCCAGCCCGGAGGGTTCGGCCCGCAGGTCGTTGCGCACCGTCGCCAGGTCCTTCTTCCGATAGGTACGGGTGAAGCCGTCGAACATCCGGCCGGCCCGCGACTCGGCCAGCGTGTAGAGGTAGGGGCTGTTGTTGTACCAGCCCTGACCGTCCGGTTTCGCCCAGATGTGGGTGACCGTGGCCAGGAAGCGGGAGTCGGTCGCGCCCAGGTGCCGGGTGGCGACGTCCGGGGCGGCGTATCCGTAGAGCGACAGCCGGACCGGCCCGGCGTCGGTGTCCTGGTAGGCGCTGACGTCGATCTGGATCAGCTCGGCGTCGCGCTCGGGGATGTTCAGCGCGAACTTCCCGGCGGTGCGGGCGTCGAGGGTGATGGTGGTGTCGCGGGTCAGGTCGAGCCGCGGCTGCGTGAACATCGCGGTGTGCCGCTGGAACTCCTCGCCGTAGGGCGTGCCGACCACCGAGTACATGAGGTAACGGCCCTTGGGTACGCGCAGCGTCACGGTGCCGCTCTCGTCGTACGCCCGGGCGTAGTAGTCGCTCTGCGCGCCCACCACCGCGGTCTCGTACAGCGACGCGGCCGACCCGTTCCGGTCCACGTGCCGGAGCGTGAGGTCGTAGCTCTCCACCTCCTTGCGCACCACCATCGGTGTGCTGACCGTGCCCGCGACCAGCCGTGCCTCCAGCGTGCCGTCCCGGCCGGCGGTGCGGGTGTCCACCGTCACGGTCACGCTCGCGGTGCCGGAGGCGGGAACTGTCAGCGACGTCGTGCCGGCCCGGAAGACGGAGGCATCGCCGGCGATCGACACGGGCAGCGTCACCGCCGTGGCACCGGAGTTGCGGTAGGTGACAGTGCGGGTGAGCACCGGGTCGTCACCGTGCGGCCACCGCTGCTCGCCGAAGGACAGGCCGGGCGGGTCGGCCGACACCGGCTGGATGATCGCGGCGGCCACGTCGATCAGGCCCGCACCCTGCTCAAACGTGGTCAGGGCGGCGTTGCGTCGCGCCGTACCCATCAGGGTCGGTTTGAGAAACCCGGCGCCCCAGCCCGGATGTTGCTGGCGCAGCAGGGCGGCCGCACCGGCCACGTGCGGGGTGGCCATCGAGGTGCCGGAGAGCGTGATGTAGGCGTCCCCGACCGGCTCGCCCAGTTCGGTCCCGGCGGCCCGGGCGGCGACGATGTCGACGCCGGGTGCGGTCACGTCGGGCTTGAGCGCGTGGTCGCCGAGCCGCGGCCCGGTCTGCGAGAAGCCGGCCAGCGCGCCGTCCCGGTCGATCGCGCCGACCGCGAGCGCGGCGTCGGCGCTGGCGGGGGAGGCGACCGGGGCGTCGTTGCCGTCGTTGCCGGCGGCGATCACGAACAGGGTGCCGTACTCGGCGGTCAGCGTGTCGACGGCCGCTTCCAGAGGGTCCACGCCGGGGCTGTCGGGGCCGCCCAGGCTCATGTTGACGATTGGCGCGCGCAGGTCGGCGGCGGCCCAGCGCATGCCGGCCAGGATCGCCGACTCGGTGCAGCCCTGCGGCTCGCATACCTTGCCGGAGGCGATCACGGCGTCCGGCGCGACGCCCTTGTACCGGCCACCGGAGGCGGCGCCGGTGCCGGCGATGATCGACGCGACGTGGGTGCCGTGCCCGTACTCGTCGGTGGTCGCCGGGTTGTCGGTGAAGGAGACGGCGGTGGCGACCTTGCCGGCCAGGTCCGGGTGGCCGGCGTCGACGCCGGTGTCGAGCACGGCGACGGTCACGCCGGCGCCGGTGAGGCCGGCCTGCCAGGCCGCGGGCGCGCCGATCTGCGCGGTGCTGCGATCCAGGGAGGGCTTGCGCAGGCCGTCGAGCCAGACCTTTCCCGGGGTACGCCGGGACGAGGCGTTGCCGGCCGTCAGCGCGGCCCACGCGCTGCCGTCCCGCCGTGCGGTCACCGCCCGGCCGTCCACGGCGGGCAGGCCGCGCCCGGCGACCAGACCGCCGGTCGGCACGTTCCCGGTGACGATCAGCGGCAACGTGGCCCGGTGGGCGTCGTCGTAACCCATGGCGACCAGCCCGGTGACGTCGAAGAGGCGCTCGTCGAGCCGGCCCGAGGCGACCAGCGGCTGGGCGTCGTCGGGGAGTACGTAGGTGTGCCCGCGGCGGGTCTCGACCAGGAAGCGCGCCGACGTCCGGCCCCGGCCCCGGGCGATCGTCAGCTGTCCACCCTGGGCCACGGTGACCGAGTCCCCGGTCAGCAGCGTGACGGTGGAAGGCTTTCCGCCGGCCGCGGTGGCCGGGCTGCCGACCAGGGCGACGCTCGCGATGACCGTGGCGGCCAGAAACATCCCTGCTGATCTCACTGAGCCTCCGTTTCGAGCGGTGCCGGAAGCGTTGGTCAGGATGATCAAGAGTGTCAATGCCGGGTGCTGTCGCACTTGACCCATGGCCTCATGTGGTCAGACGCCTCGCGCTGATCAAATTACTGTGCGTGAGGAAGGGTCCGGAGGCTTCGCGGAAATGGCCTGTTCACGGTCATGTCGTAAGTTGCATAGACCGCTCTGTTGCCCGGTGATGCTACTCTGCGGAGTCCTTGGTACCACTATGTCGGTGTTCCTGTGGCGCACGGCCGATGGTGCTCACGAGGTGCCGCCCAGGCGAGTCGACGTCGCGGCCGCGGACAACGGTATGTTGTCCGACCGAACAGCAGGCGGTGGACGGCGCGGTTCCGCGCCCCGCCGGCACGGAAAGGAACGGCGAGTGACGAGGCTGCGGGTAGGCGTGCTCTTCGGAGGCCAGAACGCGGAACACGACATTTCCTGTGACTCCGCCGCCGTCGTGCTGACCCACCTCAACCGGCGGCGGTTCGATCCGGTGCCGGTGCGCATCGCCGAGGACGGCACCTGGCGGGTCGCCCCGCACGGCGAGATCCCGGCCGAGCTGACCGCGTCCGAGCTGAAGGCGCTGACCAGTGGCACCGGCAGCCGCGCGGACACGCTGGCCTCGGCGATTTCGGTGCTCGAGTCGGTCGACGTCGTCCTGCCGGTGATCCGTGGCCTGCTGGTCGAGGACGGGCGCGTGCAGGGGCTGCTCGACCTGCTCGGCGTACCCTGCGTGGGCTGTTGCACCTCGGCCGGCGTGGTCGGCCTGGACAAGGAGTTCAGCAACGCGGTCCTGCGCGCCGCCGGGGTCCGGGTGGCCGAGGCGCTGGTGCTGCGCGGCCCGGCCGAGACCGTCTCCGACGTCGACCGCAAGCGCCTCGGGCTGCCGGTCCTGGTCAAGCCCAACTCAGGCGTGTCCAGCGCCGGGGTCACCCTGGTCACCGACGATGCCGACTTCGACGCGGCCGTGGCCCAGGCGTTCCGGAACGAGGCCAAGGTCCTGGTCGAGCAGGCGCTGCCCGGCCGGCGGTACGGCATCTCGGTGCTGGAGTACCCGGACGGCCAGGTCGTCGCCTCGCCGCCGGTGGCACTGGCCGCCCGCGAGGAACCCGTCCCGGCCGGCCCCGAGCTCGGCGCCGCGCTGACCGACATGGCGATCCGGGCCTTCCGGACCCTGGGCTGCACCGGGCTGGTCGGCGTCGACTTCTTCGTGGCCACCGACGGCGAACCGGCGTCGATCACCCTGAACGAGGTCAACACGCTGCCCGGGCTGACGTCGGGCTCTCCGTACCTGCCGGCCTGGAACGAGACCGGCCTGACCTACACCGGGCTGCTCGACGTGCTGGTCGACACCGGTCTGGCCCGGTGCGGACGCAGCGGCGCGACCCCGCACCAGTCGCCGGTGCGCCTGCGGTCGCTGACCCCGTCGCCGAACCCGCCGGCCCCCAAGATGGGCATCACGATCTACGGCTGCCAGCCCGACGAGGCCGTGCTGTTCGGCGACATGGCGCCCGGCCTCGACGTGATCCCGACGATCATCGAGGAGCCGGTGACCGAGGCCAACGTCGAGCTGGCGCTGGGCAACCGGCACATCAGCGTCAGCCACAAGACGCGGATCACCAACTCCACGCTCCTCGCCCTCAGCCACGCCGGCGTGGAATACATCGTCACCCGGAGCATCGGCTTCAACCACATCGACGTGAAGTACGCGGCCAGCGTCGGCATCACGGTCGACAACATCAGCTACTCCGCCGACAGCGTGGCCGACTACACGCTGATGCTGATGCTGATGTGCATCCGCAACATGAAGGCGGTCATCCGCCGCTCGGACGTGCACGACTACCGCCTGCACGAGACCCGCGGCCGCGAGCTGCGGGACATGACCGTCGGGGTGGTCGGCACCGGGCGCATCGGCCGCGCGGTGCTCGACCGGCTCAAGGGCTTCGGCTGCCAGGTGCTGACCTTCGACACCAAGCCGGAGGAGTCCGACGTACACGTGCACCTGGACGAACTGGTGCAGCGCAGCGACATCGTCTCGCTGCACGTGCCGCTCACCCCGGACACGCACCACCTGCTCAACCGCCGGCGGATCGAGCAGATGAAACGCGGCGCGATCGTCGTCAACACCGGCCGAGGCCCGCTCATCGACACCGAGGCGCTGATCTCGGCGTTGGAGAACGGTGGCCTGGGTGGCGCGGCCCTGGATGTCCTCGAAGGAGAGGAAGGAATCTTCTACGCCGATCGCAGGAACAAGCCCATCGAGAACAAATCTCTGCTGCGTCTGCAGGAGATGCCGAACGTGGTGATCAGCCCGCACTCGGCGTACTTCACAGACCATGCCTTGAGCGACACTGTTGAAAACTCGATCCTCAATTGCCTGAAGTTCGAAAGCGGGAATCAGCGTGGCTAAGTTGAAAATCGGCATCATCTTCGGCGGTCGGTCGGAAGAGCACCCCATCTCGATCAAGTCCGCGCGTGAGGTGGCCAACGCCCTCGATACCGAGAAGTACGAGCCGTACTACATCGGGATCACGCTGGACGGTTCGTGGAAGCTCTGCGACGGTCCCGACACGAACTGGGAGGAAGGCGCCAAGCTGGCCGTCCTCTCGCCCGACGTGAACACCCACGGGCTGCTCGTGCTCAACGAGGGCACGTACGAGACCATCAAGCTCGACGTGATCATGCCCGTGCTGCACGGCAAGCAGGGTGAGGATGGCGTTCTGCAGGGCCTGATGGAGCTCTCCGGCGTCCCGTACGTCGGCTGCGACGTGCAGAGCTCGGTGCTGTGTATGGACAAGTCCCTGGCGTACACGGTGGTCCGGGCGGCCGGCATCCCCACGCCCAACTTCTGGACCATCACCGGCAACGAGACCGTCGATGCCGACCAGCTCCCGTACCCGGTCTTCGTCAAGCCGACCCGCTCCGGCTCGTCGTTCGGCGTCAGCAAGGTCACCAGCAAGGAAGAGCTGCCCGCGGCGATCGAGACCGCCCGGCAGTACGACGAGAAGGTGCTGATCGAGGAGGGCGTCACCGCCAGCGAGGTCGGCTGCTCGGTCCTCGGCAACGGCGCGGACCTGTTCACCGGTGAGGTCGACCGCGTCGCGCTGACCCACGGCTTCTTCCGGATCCACCAGGAGGAGCAGCCCGAGGTCAAGTCCGAGAACGCGACGTTCATGGTGCCGGCCGACATCCCCGACGAGTCGCGCAAGATGGCTCAGGAGACCGCCAAGGTCATCTACCGCGCCCTCGGCTGCGTCGGCCTGGCCCGCGTCGACATGTTCCTCAAGGAGGACGGCAGCATCGTCCTCAACGAGGTCAACACCCTGCCCGGCCTGACCTCCTACAGCCGCTACCCGCGCATGATGGCCGCGGCCGGCTTGACGCTGACCGAGCTGATCGACCGGCTGGTCTCCCTGGCGCTGACGGGCAAGACCGTTGAGGGATGATTTCGCCTACGTCGACGAGGTGGTGCCCGGCATCCGCTGGGACGCCAAGTACGCGACCTGGGACAACTTCACCGGCAAGCCGGTCGACGGCTACCTGGTCAACCGGGTCGTCGCCTCGCGCGCGTTCTGCGACGCCCTGAAGATCGCGCAGAAGAAGGCCGAGTCGCTCGGCTTCGCCCTGTTGCTGTGGGACGCTTACCGCCCGCAGCGGGCGGTGGACGCCTTCATGCGCTGGGCCGAGTTGCCCGAGGACGGCCGTAAGAAGGAACGCCACTACCCCAACATCGACCGCGCCGCGATGTTCGATCAGGGGTACGTGGCCACCAAGTCCGGTCACAGCCGCGGCAGCACCGTCGACCTGACGATCTTCGACCTGGCCACCGGCGAGCTCGTGCCGATGGGCGGCGACCACGACGTGATGGACGAGATCTCCCATCACGACTCCGACCGGGTCGGCCCGGCCGAGGCCGAGAACCGCCGGCACCTCCGCTCGATCATGGAGGAGGCCGGGTTCACGGCGTACCAGTACGAGTGGTGGCACTACACGCTGAAGAACGAACCGTACCCGGACACCTACTTCGATTTCCCGATCGAATAGCTGACCGCCCGGCGGCCGGGCCACGCCCGGCCGCCGCGGGTTCCTCCGGTGGTAACCCCTGGTCGATGACCGAGAGTAAGTTTTTGCACCTCGACTGGTGATTCGTAGCTCCGCGTAATTCATCCTCCAAAACAGAGGGTCAAGGCTTGCGTGCGCGGCGTCGATACAAGAACATGGCTCTGCTCACATTTCGTGGTCGTTCGTCCAGTTCCTTCTGCCCCCGAGGAATACGTTGACGTCGCATCGTGCATTGTTCCGGGTGGATCGCGACTCGCTCGCCTTCTGGGTGCTTCTCGGCGCCGCCGTCATCGCGTTGGTCGTGCTGGTCACGCTGACCTTGACCCCGCGCCGGGATGCCGGTGAACCGCTCGAGGCACGTGCCAGCCCGTTCGATTTCGGCTCGATGCCGCCGCTCGCCCCGCTGCCGTCCCCGCCGATCAGCATGGAACCGCTGGAACTGCCGCCGCCCTCGCCGTTGGACCCGTCCACGTCGGTGGCGCCCGCCGACCTCGTGGCCGCGCCCCGGCCGACGACCACGGCGCCGCCGCGACCGGACCCGACCCGTACGCCGTCGAAGCCGGCCGCCCGCAAACCGGCCGCTCCGATCTGGTCGGCCTCGCTCAACCAGCCGGTCGCGCTGGAGGTCGGCGGACAGGCCGGCATGCTGCTGCGGCACCAGAACTTCGTCGCCCAGGTGTCTCCGGTCGGCTCGGCCAGCCGGGCTCTGGACCGGGCCGACGCCACCTTCGTCTTGCGTCCCGGCCTGGCCAACAAGGGCTGCCTGTCCTTCGAGGCGTCCAACTTCAAGGGCTTCTACCTGCGGCACAAGAACTTCGTGCTGCAGCTGACCCGGAACGACGGTACCTCGCTGTTCCGGTCGGACGCGACGTTCTGCCCCGAGCCGGCGTCCGGTGGCAGCCTGACCCTGCGGGCGGTCAACTACCCCGGCCACCGCCTGGCCCTGCAGTGGAATCGCGTCGCCTTGTCACCGGTGTCAGCCGCCCAGGCCATGCACGTCCGCCTCCGCCCGCCCCCGTAGGCCCCCGGCCCTCCGCGAAACGAAACAGTTTCGTTCAGTACGGCCTCTGCCACTCGACCAGTCAGTGGTAGCCCCGGGTGCGGTCGCGGCCGCGGATGCCGCGCGGGGCTACCACTCGATTGGGGCTGTGGTAGGCCGGGGCGGGAATGCCGCGCGGGGCTACCACTCGAGCGGCCGCTGTCAGCGGTGGGCCTTTTCGAGGGCGCGGTAGAGCTCGCGCGGCTCGGGGGGCGGCGGGAGCGGGCCGGTGTTGGTGGCCTCGCACGCCTGCAGCAGGTAGGCGACCAGCCGGCGGCCGGCGGCGGCGAGCGCCTCGGTGCCCGGGCCGGCCACGCCGGAGATGGCCAGCAGCATCAGCGGCAGGTCGTGGGGCGAGAAGTCGGGTCGCAGCCGGCCGGCGGCCTTGGCCCGGCCGATCAGGCGTACGAAATCGCGAAACGCCTGTTGCCGCTGCGCCTCCAGCTGCTCCGCCTTGGGGAACATCGTGGTCAGCACCTGGTTGAAGCCGCGGTTCTCGAGCTGGACCCGGCAGACGTACTCGATGAAGTCGCCGAAGCCCTGCCACGGGTCGTCGTGCCGGGCGGAGGCCGCGGCGGCGTCGGCGTAGTCGCGCATCGCGTCCAGGAACGTCGCCTCGATCAGTTCCTCGCGGGCCGGGAAGTTGCGCATGAGGGTGGCGATGCCGACCTGCGCCGCCCGGGCCACCTCGCTCATCGGCACGTCGACGCCGGACTCGGCGAAGACCCGCGCGGCGGCCTCGATGATCCGGGCCCGGTTGCGTTCGGCGTCGGCTCGCACGTACACCCTCCCTCGAATTTGGAAGCCATCTTCCGGTTATGCTAGCGTACGGATCTGGAAGACCCCTTCCGAATAGCTTCGAGGAGAGAACCATGGCAGACAACGGGCCCCAGCCCCACCCCCGGATGGCCGAGCTCGACTACTTCGTCGGCACGTGGCGGGCCAACGGGCGGTTCCACGAGACGCCGTTCGGCGCGGAGAAGCCGATCGAGATGACGATCACCGGCAGCCGTGAGGACCGCGGGTTCTGGACCGTGATCCGCACCGAGGAGCTCGTCACCGCACAGAACCCCGACCCGCTGACCGCCCGCTATCTGTGGGGTTTCGACGCCCAGGCCGGCGAGTTCGTCGCCGAGTGGTTCGACGGCAACGGCGGCCGGGCGACCCAGCGGTCGGCCGGCTGGCAGGACGACAAGCTGGTCTTCGAGGGCACGATCACGTTGGGCGGGCACACCGTGCCGCTGCGCGACTCGTTCACCCGCACCGGCGCCGACCACTACCACCACATCGGTGAGACCGACCTCGGCCAGGGCTGGATCACTGTCGACGACGAGGACGCGACGCGCGTACCGGCGTGATCCTCACGTGCCGACCGGGAACTCCTCGGTGCCCAGCACCAGCAACAACGCCAGGCGTTCACGACTCCCGGCGTCGGCCGGGGTCAGCACGAGCAGCTGCTGACCCTGGTCGGGGGTCATCAGCGTCTCGCAGTCCATCAGCAACGGGCCGACCCGCGGGTGCACCAGCGTCTTGCGGTCGGCGCGGCGCACCCCGACCTCGTGCTCGTCCCACCGGCGGCGGAACTCGTCGCTGGCGGCCTTCAGGCGATCGATCAGGCCGGTGACGACCGGGTCGCCGGGCCGGCGACCGGCCGTCGCGCGCAGGTCGGACACCAGCTCGCGGGCGTGGCGTTCGTGCTCGCCAGGCGGGTGGACGGCCCGGGTCCCGGGCTCGGCGAACCAGCGCCAGGTGAGATAGCGCCGATCGCCGGTGAACGACGTGAGGTCGCCGCCGAGCAGCGTCGACGCCCGGTTCTGGGCCAGCACCTGGCCCAGGTCGGAGAAGACCAGGGCCGGGGTGTCGCCGAGCCGGTCGAGCAGCCGGACCAGCCCGGCGCGGGCCAGCCGGGCCACGCCCTCAGCCGGCGGGGGCTGGTGGCCGGCCAGGTGGAACAGGTGGTCGCGCTCGTCGTCGGACAGGCGCAGCGCCCGGGCCAAGGCGCCGAGCAGCTGGGTCGACGGCTGGCTGCTGCGGCCCTGCTCCAGGCGTACGACGTAGTCCACCGACATGCCGGCCAGCATCGCCACCTCCTCCCGGCGCAGCCCGGTGGTGCGCCGGCGCGAGCCGCCGGCCAGTCCCACCTCGGCCGGGCGGATCGCCTCGCGGCGCCGGCGCAGGAAGTCGGCGAGCTGCTCACGCTGCATGAATACCATCATCACCGGAGCCGGGCCGGTCAGCCAGGGAGCGGCTGTCCCACGATGAACGCTCCGCTCCCGGCGGTCCGATCCGCGACCCACAGTCATGGACATGCAGACACGAACTCTGGGAAACACCGGCCCGGTCGTCGGCGCGCTGGGGCTGGGCGCGATGGGCATGTCGGACGCGTACGGGCCGGCCGACCGCGACGAGAGCATCGCCACCGTGCACGCCGCCCTGGACGCGGGCGTCACCCTGATCGACACCGGCGACTTCTACGCCATGGGGCACAACGAGCTGCTGCTCGGCGAGGCGTTGCGTGGGCGGGACCGGGACAGCTACCAGCTGAGCGTCAAGTTCGGGCAGATGCGCGGGCCCGGCCCGGTGTTCGGCCCGCAGGACAACCGGCCCGAGGCGGTGCGCAACTTCCTCGCGTACACGCTGACGCGGTTGGGGGTCGACCACATCGACATCTACCGGCCGGCGCGGATGGACCCGGCCGTGCCGATCGAGGACACGGTCGGTGCGATCAAGGAGATGATCGACGCCGGGTACGTGCGGCACGCCGGCCTGTCCGAGGCCGACGCGGCCACCGTCCGGCGCGCACATGCCGTGCACCCGATCGCCGACCTGCAGATCGAGTACTCGCTGATCGCCCGCGGCGTCGAGGACGAGGTGCTGCCCACGCTGCGCGAGCTGGGCATCGGGCTGACCGCGTACGGGGTGCTGGGCCGCGGCCTGATCTCCGGGCACTGGACGGCCGGCGCCGCCGACCCGCGTACCCGGATGATGCCCCGCTTCTCCGGCGGGAACGTCGAGCACAATCTGCGGCTGGTCGAGGCGATGCGCCGGGTGGCGGAGGCCCGGGGCTGCACTGTCGCCCAGCTGGCGATCGCGTGGGTGGCGGCGCGGGGCGACGGCATCGTGCCGCTGGTCGGCGCCCGGACCCGCGTACGGCTGGACGAGGCCCTGCCCGCGGCCGGCCTGCACCTGACCGCGGACGACCTGGCCGAGCTCGAGAAGGCCGTCCCGAAGGGCGCGGCCCGCGGTGACCGCTACCCGTCAGCGATGATGGCCGGCCTGGGCGCCGGCAACTGACGACGCCCAGGCGGCGAAGCTGGTCAGCGGGATGCCCAGGGCCCGCGCGAACTCCGGGCGCGCGGGCTGACCGGCCACGTTGAGGCGCTCGTGCGCGACGGCGGCGTAGCCGGGCATCCCGGCCGCGAGGGCCTCCTCCTCGGTCATGTCCGGTGCGGTCAGCTCGGCGCCCCACGCCTCGGCGAGGATGGCCGCGACGTCGGTCATCGGCAGGTAGTCGCTGGCCAGCTCCAGCTCGACCCGGTGGAACCGTCCGGGCTCGGCGACGGCCGCGGCGGCCGCCCGCCCGATGTCCTCGGTGGCGACCAGGGAGAGGTGGGTGTCCGGCTTCAGCACGGTCGCGATGCCGCCGTCCAGGCCGCGCGGGATCACGTACGCCACCTCGGGCAGCAGGTTGTCCATGAAGAAGGCGGGCTTGAGCAGCGTCCAGTGCCGGAAGCCGGCGGCGCGCACCCGGTCCTCGACACCGGCCTTGGCGGCGTAGGTCGGATCCATGCTCGCCCAGCGACCCTCGGCGTGGCCCGGCACCTCGGTGTACCGGCTGGCCCCGGAGACCGAGGTGTGCACGAACTGCGGCACGCCGGCGGCGATCGCGGCGTCGACCAGGTTGGTGCCCTGGGCCAGTTCGCTGCCGAAGTCGTACGCGCCGTCCCTGAACGCGGGCATCTGCACCGAGAAGACAGCGCGGGCCCCGGCGAGCGCGGGCGGAAGCGTGCCCGGGTCGGTGAGGTCGCCGGTCACCAGTTCGGCGCCGAGGCCGGCGATGGCCCGGGCTCGATCGGATGACGGGTCGCGGACCAGGGCCCGGACCGGAACACCGGCGGCGAGCAGGGCGCGGGCGGTGGCCCCGCCCTGCCGGCCGGTCGCGCCGGTGACGAGGACGGGTGCTTGATCGGTGGACATGCGTCTCCCTCAGTTAAACGGCGGCGCCCGCCGTTTCCTTCGGCTAAGATATGGCGGACCCCGCCGGTTAGCAAGAGGGAGGCGCTCCGTGGCCGGTCAGCGCGCCGACGCCCGGCGCAACTACGCCCGCCTGCTCGCCGTGGCCAGTCAGGCCGTGGCCGAGGACGGCGCCGCGGTCTCGCTCGAGCAGATCGGGCGGACCGCGGGCGTCGGCTCGGGCACGGTCCGCCGGCACTTCCCGAGCCGGGACGCGTTGCTGGAAGCGGTGTTCGAGGACCACGTCGAAGCCCTGTGCGCCGATGCCCGCGACCGGGCCGGCGCCGACGACGCGCGGGACGCGCTGGCCGGGTGGCTGCACGCGGTCAGCGCGGCGGCCGCGACGTTGCGCGGGCTGGCCTTCGCGCTCAACCGCGAGGCGGGGCGAGCGCCTTGCGCCACGAGCCGGCTGACCGAGGCCGGCCGGCCACTCGTGCGCCGGGCCGCCGGCCGGCTGACGCCCGGTGTCTCCATCGCCGACCTGCTCCGGCTGGTCACTGGAATCGCCCTGGCCACCGAGCACACGCCCGACCCGGCCGGGGAGGCGGCGCGACTGCTCGACCTCGCCCTGGCCGGGTTCCTCGCCGGCCCGCTCAGCTCGCCGGCCGCTCCACGTTGATCGCGCCCAGCCCGGCGCGGACGTCGACGTCGACCTTGTCGTCGGCCTTACGCCAGGCGCCGGGCTCGAAGACCGTGTTGCGGGCGACGCCCTTGACCAGCTTGCCCTCGATCGTGGCGCTGCCCGCCCCGCCGCGCGCCCGCACCCGGACCGGTGCCTCGCCGCCCGCCGAGAGCTTCAGCCGGTTGATGTCACCGGTGACTCGGACAGGAAGTGTCTCACTTGGCTGGGGCAGGCGGAGCAGGATGTCGGCGGCGTCGCCGGCCAGCTCGACCCCGTCCACCGAGGCCTTGCTGATGTCGATGTCGGCATTGTTGATCGACGCGTCCACCTTCAGCGTCCAGCGCACGCCGGCCGAGAGCAGCACGTCGACCGCCTCCGGGCCGGGCCGGCCGGTGGCCTTCAGGTTGAGTTCGGCGGTGTCACCGGTCAGCCGGGCCTCCGGCCGGACGCTGCCGCCGGGCGGGCTGCTCACCCGGAACAGGTCCGACTCGGTGTCACCGGCCCGGATCCGGACCGCCGACGCGCCGCTCGCCACCACGAAGACCGCACTGGTCCGCCCGTCGGCCGGCGCAGTGACGACCTCGGTCGGCGGGATGGGTGCGGCCTCGGGCGAGGCCGACGTGGCCACCGGCGGGTCGGCCGGGCGGCGTTGGGTGTAGAAGTAGGTCCCGGCGGCGGCCAGCGCGAGAACGGCCAGCGCCGACAACACCACCGGGCGGCGGCGAGACCGGCGCGGCGGACGCGGCGGGGGTAGCGGCACGGTCGGCCGGCCGGCCAGGGACGACGGAACGGACGGAATCTCGGGAATCGGTTCGGTCGGCGGTTCCTCGGAGTAGTAGTCGGCCTCGGCGATGCGATGCGGCAGGTCGGGCCAGTAGTCGGCGATGGACGGCAGTGACTCGGGACCGTTACCGGCGGTGGCGTCCATGGTGCTCTCCCGTTCACAGGTGTCGATCACCCAGCGATACGGATCCGGCACCCAACCGGTTCATCCCCGCTCACGGAAAGCTCGGCTCGCTCGCCCGCAACCGGACCGCGTCCTGCCCCGGCGGCCGGCCGAACAGGCGGCGGTACTCCCGGCTGAACTGCGACGGGCTGTCGTAACCGACCAGATGTCCGACCCCGGCCACGTCGTCCGGCCGGGCCAGCAGCAGCGAACGCGCCTCCTGCAGCCGCAGCCGCTTCTGGAACTGCAGCGGGCTCATCGCCGTGACGTCGCGGAAGTGCCGGTGGAACGCCGACGTGCTCATGCCGGCCAGCCGGGCCAGATCGTCCACCCGCATCGGCTCGGCGAAGTTGGCGCGCAGCCAGCCGATCGCCCGGTTGACGTGGGCCAGGTTGCTGTCGGCCAGGGCGATCTGCCGCAGGGATCCGCCGTGCGGGCCGGTCAGCAGGCGCCAGAGGATCTCCCGCTCGTACAGTGGCGCCAGCACCTCGGCGTCGCGGGGCTCGTCGAGCAGGCCGGCCAGCCGGGTCACCGCGTCCAGCAGCGCCGGGCCCGCCGGGCCGGTAGCCAGGGCCGATTGTGCAACCGGGGGACGGGCCGGCGGGGGAGCGGACAGCAGCAGCGGGGCGATCGACGCCGGGCGCAGGGTCAGCGCTACGCCCAGCGCCGGGGTGTCGAAGAAGTGGCCGCTCACCGGGACACCCGTGGTCACGATCAGGTACTCGCCGGAGCGGTACTCGTAGACCCGATCGCCGAGCAGCAGCCGTTTGCCGCCCCGGGCCATCACGACCAGCATCGGGTCGGTCAGCGAATACTCCGGGCCGGTGCCGGTCACCCTCGACAGCAGCAGGCCCGGTATCCGCGTATGCATGTCCGGACGGGCGTACCTCTCGATCAGGGTTTGCAGCTCCATGAAGAGGATTGTGCAAGAGGTGGCGCGCTTCTGACTACCCCCGGGCGGGCGGCGACGCGAGGCTGGAGTCATGCCACTCGACCAGTATGTGACCCTCGGCCGCTCCGGCCTGCGCGTCAGTCCGTTCGCCCTCGGCGCGATGACCTTCGGCGAGGACCCGCCCGGCGCCGGCAGCAGCGTCGAGGAGTCCGAGAAGATCCTCGCCGCCTACCTCGACCGGGGCGGCAACTTCATCGACACGGCCAACTTCTACACCAACGGCCACTCCGAGAAGATCCTCGGCGACTGGTTCGCCCGCCAGCCCCGCCGCCGCGACCGCGTCGTGCTGGCCACCAAGTTCTTCTTCAACATGTTCCCCGGCGACCCGAACGGCGGCGGCGCCGGACGCGGCGCCATCGTCGGCCAGCTGCACGAGTCGCTGCGCCGCCTGCGGACCGACCACATCGACCTGTACTGGCTGCACAACTGGGACCGGAACACGCCGCTCGAAGAGACCATGCGCACCCTCGACGACCTGGTCCGGGCCGGAAAGATCCGGTACGTCGGGTTCTCCAACACGCCGGCCTGGGTGACCGCCCAGGCGCAGACGGCGGCGGTGCTGCGCGGCTGGACCCCGCTGATCGCCCTGCAGGTCGAGTATTCGCTGCTCGCCCGTACCGTCGAAGCGGAGATCGTGCCCCTCGCCCTCGACCAGGGCCTCGCGCTGACGCCGTGGAGCCCGCTGCGCAACGGCTTCCTGTCCGGCAAGTACCGCCGCGACGCGGTCACCACCGACTCGGCCCGCACCGCGCACGTGGGCACGCCGGCACCGGCCGACTTCGACGTGATCGAGGCGGTGGCGTCGGTCGCGGCGTCCCTGTCGGCCTCACCCGCGGCGGTGGCGCTGGCCTGGCTGCGCGCCCGCCCCGGCACGGTGGTTCCGATCGTCGGCGCCCGCCGCCTCGAACACCTCGACGACAACCTGGCCGCGCTCGATCTGACGCTCAGTGCGACCCAGCTCGCCGACCTGGACGCGGTGTCGGCGCCGGTCCTGGGTTATCCGGCCCAGCTGCACGGGGCGATGCGCGCGATGCTGCAGTTCGGCGGCACCACAGTGGACGGCGAGGCGAGCGCGGTCTACCCGCCGTTGCTGGCCAGCGACGTCCGCTACTGAAGATCAAGATCATGAGGTCGTAGCCGGGTGGGTGGTGCTGACCGTCGCTCCCGCCGGGTCGCTTCGCTCCACCTGCGCAAGTGGTTGCGCCCCTACCGTTCAGTGGTAGGTCAGGGCGGTTTTCCGGGCGGGGCGGTCAGGCGGGGGCGTTGCTGTAGACGCGCGTCGGCGTGATGAGCACTGCGGTGCGGCCCTGCTCGACCATGGTGCGGTCGTAGGCTTCCCAATCGTCGTGGGTGCCGCCGGCCGCGGTGAAGATCTCGCGCAGCAGCAGCCGCAGGCCCTCGGCGTCGAGGCCGTCGCGCGGGTCGTCCGGGCCGGCCAGCTCGGCCCGCCCCTCGACGGCGGCCCACTGCCAGCCGTTGCGGAACGCCACGGTCAGCTGCGGACGGGCCCGGAGATTGGCCAGCTTGACCTTCCCGTACGTGACGAACGCCAGCACTGGCTCGCCCCGCGTGACGATCCCGGTGTTGACCAGGGACGCCTGAATGGTCTGGTCGGCCCGGAGCGTCGACACCAGCGCCAGGCCGGAGTCGCCTCGGCTCAGTTCCCACGCCTCGGACAGGGTCATCGCCATGCGCCGCAGCCTACCCGCCGCCCCGCCCGCCGTGATCGCCCGCTTCTCTGATTGCCCCGGGTCCACTCGGTGAGGCGCCGCCGGGGCGGTCGTGGGCTGCGGGCCGCCGGCCGAACGCCGGTCATCGGGCCTGGCGGGCGACGCGCAGCGCCCACCAGATCAGCGGGGCCTGCAGGGGGAGGCGGGCGTAAGCGGCGGCCCGGTACGCGGGCGGGCGACGACGCCACTCGCGGGCCATCTTCACGTTGGCCGGGAAGACGGCCGCGAACAGGCCGGCGGCCGCGAGCGCGGCCCCGCGGCGGGTCCGCGGATGCGCGACCGCCGCGGCCACGGCGAGTTCGGCGGCGCCGCTCAGGTACGTCCACATCCGGGGGCTGCCCGGTAACGCGCGCGGGATGATGGCGTCATACACCCGCGGCGCCGCGAAATGCGAGCCGCCGGCCGCGGCCAGCAGGAACGCGAGGCCGTGAGCACTCCGGATCGTGGGCATGGGGTCCAGCATGGCCTACCGCGAAGGAGTACGCAGGAGCGCCGACCTTGGATACGTCGGGTGCCCAGTCGGAGATGCGGTTGCCGTCCTCGTCGGTCTCCCCGATATCCGCCGGTACGGAGGCCAGGGTTGCGGCATCGAGCGAGCCGAGACGTGGCACCAGGCCCAGGTAAGGTCGCGAGGCGTCTTCAAGACCTTCGGCCGGGGGATCGATGTACGAATCAGATGCTTTGTGGCGTGACGTGGATGCCTATTTCGTGGAGACGCTGGTCGATGAGGACGACGCGCTGGTGGAAGCCAGAGAGTCGGGCCGGCTCACCACGATGCCGCAAGCTGAGGTAGCTCCGAACCAAGGAAAGCTTCTGTCGCTTCTGGTGCGGATGGTGGGAGCGACCCGCGTGTTGGAGTTCGGCACGTTGGCCGGTTACAGCACCGTCTGGCTTGCTCGTGCCGTGGGCGAGGGCGGCCAGGTAACTACTCTCGAGCTGGAGCAGCAGAACGCTACTGTCGCGGAGAAGAATCTGGAGCGCGCCGGGGTGCTGGATCGCGTACAGATCATGGTCGGCCGGGCAGCCGAGTCGGCACAACGCCTTATCGATGCCGAAACACAGCCTTATGACTTTGTGTTCATCGATGCCGACAAGCCCAGCAATCCCGCATACCTGGAAGCTTCTTTGCAGCTGAGTCGCCCAGGCACAGTGATCGTCATCGACAACGTTGTGCGCAACGGTGCCGTGATCGATGCCAGCAGTACGGACGACAGAGTTCAAGGTGTTCGCTCCGTCCTGGAAAAGATCGCGAAGGACGGCCGCCTGGACGCCACCAGCCTGCAGACCGTGGGGTCGAAAGGCTGGGACGGATTCACCATCCTGCGGCGCGCCCGGTGAAGAGCCACTGAACCCAAAGTCACCGGCAAGAACTCCTGTGCCGATGAGGTTGTCGAGGTGGGCGTAGCCGTGGGCGCGGGCTTGGATGAGGCGGATGCCGGCGTTCGAAGTCGCGGGTGTGTCGGGCCCCCGGGGCGGGCCCAGGGCATCCACTCGGTCGAATGGAAATGCACCCGCTGATGCCGCATGCATCACGCATATCGGAGCGACCACCGGTGCCTGGGCGTTGCCAGAGCCTCGCTACCCGTTGGGGGGAGCAATTCAAGCGTTCTCGGTGGCCGGGGAGACAAACGGATTAGCGTCGGGAGGGCGGGGTCTTTACGCGGCAAGCGCCGACCGTCCGTGCCTGGCTTGCGGGGAGGTGGCACATCGTGGCGGCGCCGTTGGAGTTCGGATCGACCGGCTTGCTGGAGGCTGCGCCAGACGCCATCGTCGCGGTGACGGCGGACGGCACCATCGCGCTGATCAACGCGCAGGCCGAGCGGCTGTTCGGCTACGCCCGCTCGGAGCTGTTGGGCCAGCCGATCGAGTTGCTGGTGCCGGAGGCGGTGCGGGCCGCCCATCCCGGTCACCGTCAGCGGTACTGGTGCGATTCAGAGCCGCGGCCGATGGGGGCCGGGTTGCAGTTGGCGGCCCGGCGTAAGGACGGCAGCCAGTTCCCGGCCGAGATCTCCCTGTCGGCCATCGACACCACGCATGGACGCCTGGTTGCCGCCGCGGTGCGTGATGTCAGCGACCGGGTCCGGGCCGAGGCGAAATTCCGGGGCCTGTTGGAAGCCGCCCCCGACGCGATAGTCGGGGTGGACGCCGGCGGGCGGATCGTGTTGGTCAACGCCCAGACCGAGCGGTTGTTCGGTTACGGCCGTGACGAGTTGGTCGGGCAACTGGTGGAGATCCTGGTGCCGGAGGCGAAACGGGCGATGCACCCGGCCCGCCGCACCCAGTACGTGAGCGATCCGCAGCCTCGTCCGATGGGCGAGGGTACGGAGTTGTCCGCCCGCCGTAAGGACGGCAGCGAATTCCCGGCCGAGATCTCGCTGTCGGCGATCGACACCGAACACGGGATGTTGATCTCGGCGGCGATCCGGGACGTAACCCAACGACGGGCCTCCGCCGCAGCGCAGCACCAGCTCGCCGCAATCGTGCAGTCCTCCCACGACGCGATCATGGGTAAGACTCTGGACGGGAGGATCACCAGCTGGAACCCGGGCGCGGAACGGCTGTACGGCTACACCGCCCAGGAGATGATCGGCCGCCGCGTCGACATTCTGCTTCTGCGGGCGTGGCGGGCCACCGAAGCGTCGGTGATGCGCCGGATCGCCGGCGGTGAACGCGTAGAGCAATTCCAGATCGAACGACGCCACAAAGACGGCCGCACGATCACGGTGTCGTTGAGTCTGTCGCCCATCATCGACGATACGGGCGACGTGGTCGGCGTGGCGTCGGTGTCGCGCGACATCAGCGAGCGGCTACGCGCCGAGGTGAAATTCCAAGGACTGCTGGAGGCCGCCCCGGACGCGATCATCGGCGTCACCCCGGACGGGAAGATCGCGTTGGTCAACGCCCAGGCCGAACGCCTCTTCGGCTACCGAAGAACAGAGCTGCTCGGCCAGCAGGTGGAAATCCTGGTCCCTCATTACGCCCGCGGCGACCACCCAAGCTACCGCTGCGGCTACCTCGCCGACCGACAACCACGCCCCATGGGCGCCGGTATGCAGCTTGCCGGGCTCCGCAAGGACGGCAGCCAGTTCCCCGCCGACATCTCCCTGTCCTCGATCAAAACCGAGGACGGCGTTCTGGTCTCCGCCGCGATCCGCGACGTCACCGACCGGGCACGAGCCGAAGCGAAATTCCGTGGCCTGCTGGAAGCGGCCCCGGACGCCATCGTCGGGATCACCCAGGACGGATCCATCACCCTGGTCAACACCCAGGCCGAACGGCTATTCGGTTACACGCGGGCCGAACTGCTCGGCCAGCCCATCGAAATCCTGGTCCCCGACCACGCTCGCGATGTGCACCCCGATCGGCGCACCCGCTACTTCGCCCAGCCCGTGCCCCGCCCGATGGGCGCCGGGATGGCACTCGCCGCCCGGCGTAAGGACGGCAGCGAATTCCCCGTCGAGATCAGCCTCTCCGCGCTGGACACCGAAGACGGCGTGGTCGTCTCTGCCGCCATCCGCGACGTCACCGACCGGATAGAGATGCAGGCCGCCCGGGAACGACTGAAAACCCAAGCCGAACGCGAACGCCTCGAAGCGCAACTGCACCAGTCCCAACGGCTGGAAAGCCTCGGCCAACTCGCCGGCGGCGTCGCCCACGACTTCAACAACCTCCTCGCCGTCATGCTCAACTACACCACCTTCATCGCCGAACAGATCACCGCCAAAGCGCAGGCCGACCCGGACGGCGAATGGCACGAGGTCCGCAACGACATCACCCAGATCCAACGCGCCGGTGAACGCGCCACCGAACTCACCCACCAGCTCCTGGCCTTCGGCCGCCGCGAAGTCGTCCGACCGCAAGTCCTCAACCTCAACACCGTGGTCGGCGAGATCGAACCTTTCCTGCGCCGCACCATCGGCGAACACATCCAACTGCACCCACAGCTGGCAGCGGAGCTGTGGCCCGTCCTGGCCGACCCCGGTCAACTCGAACAAGTCCTGGTCAACCTCGCCGTCAACGCCCGCGACGCCATGCCCCAGGGCGGCACCCTGAGCATCGGCACCACCAACCGCACCCTCGACCAGAACGCCGTGACCTCCCGCACCGGCCTGAACCCCGGCCGCCACGCCGAACTATGGATCGCTGACACCGGCACCGGGATCCCATCCGACGTCGCCGAACGAGTCTTCGAACCGTTCTTCACCACCAAACCCAAAGGCGAAGGCACCGGCCTCGGCCTGGCCACCGTCTACGGCATCATCGTGCAAGCCGGCGGACACGCCGCCATCACCTCCACACTCGGCGCCGGCACCACCATCACCATCCTCCTGCCCGC
This sequence comes from Actinoplanes sp. NPDC049265, assembly GCF_043197135.1. Taxonomy (NCBI): domain Bacteria; kingdom Bacillati; phylum Actinomycetota; class Actinomycetes; order Micromonosporales; family Micromonosporaceae; genus Actinoplanes; species Actinoplanes sp. NPDC049265. The sequence goes on from NZ_JBICSP010000042.1 coordinate 27,998, forward strand.
CACCGACCAAACCGCGACGCCCGTCGAGACACCCGAACCCCCGCAACCGGGCGGAGGCGGCGAAACCGTACTGATCGTCGAAGACGAAGAAGCACTCCGCGAGGTCGCCCGACGAATCCTGACCCGCAACGGCTACCACGTCCTGACCGCCGCCAACGGACCCGAAGCCATCAAAATCGTCGAACACACCACACACGACATCCACCTGCTGCTCACCGACGTCATCATGCCGCGCATGCTCGGCAAAGAACTCGCCAGCAAAGTGGTCGAGCAACGCCCCACCATCCGGGTGCTTTACATGTCCGGTTACGCCCAACCCGTCCTGGCCTCCCAAGGCACCCTCGACCCGGGCGTCATCCTTGTCGAGAAGCCCTTCTCCGAAACCAGCCTGCTCACCCGAATCCGCGAAGTCCTCGACACCACCGACTCGTAGCGCCGGCCCACAACAGGTCGGTTGGCTTCGGCATCGAGGGGTCCGTAACGTGGACGGTGTTTCTGGCTCTTCGGTTAGTAAGTTTCGGCGGCCGGCCAGCGGTCACCGAATGTGATGGCGAAGGCGTTGATCG
>NZ_JBICSP010000043.1:0-22700 GCF_043197135.1 Actinoplanes sp. NPDC049265
TCCAAACACCAACGTGGACAGTCGGGCGGGGTGAAACCGCAGGCAAAAAGGGTGGGCCGCCAGGGACTCGAACCCTGAACCTAAGGATTAAAAGTGCGGAATCGGTACGTCGTCTACAAACGCATTATCGCCGATGCGAAAGCGGCAAGGACGGACCCGGGCGGACATTGCCGGTAGCCGGCAGCGGCTGCTTGGGATCCGCCGAGCAATTCGATGTTGATTCAGCGCGGGTCTAAACACGAGATGCTACGTCAATGCATTGATCGAACAAGATTGGTGGCAGTCCCCGCCGGATCAGCGATGGTAAGTACGTCAAGTGCAGCGTCATAGCAGCTCGGGTCGGACAGCGCCTCGTGCGCTATTAGCCAGAGCGATTCCCGAACTCGGGAGATGCACCGCTCGCCAAGGGCATCGTTTCCGCGTTCGACCTCATCGGCGACTGGCGCAGCAGACAAGATCAAGAACATTAATTCAAGCACTGTAATTCGAACCCAGCGCGGCCTGGGTCCGGCCAATGCTGCCGCTAAGACGCTAACTGCTGGTTCAGCCACACTGTATAGATTGGCTTGGGGGGCAATCCTATTTTCTAAAGAGTCCTCGACGGCATCGATCATCTCGGGATCCGACCTGAGAAGCGACGTCAAGATTTGGCCGATGTCTGCCGCCGGGACGCCGTCGATCTGCCGATAGCTGCCCCAATCAGTTGCTTCGATCAGCAGTTCCGCAAGACCGGCAGGGCCAGTGCCCACCTTAGTCACCCCACACACCTCCAGATTCACCAACGGTGCCGGGAGGGAACATGGATGGCGGGTATTTTGCTTGACACCTCGGGCACACTGTATGAGGTCTCCAATCCAGCTCACCCGTAATCTTATTCCTTCGCCAAGCGTAAGGCTGAGTCATCTTCGCGCCAGGCATACGGTCTTGGATTATATCCTCCGCATGAATTTCGCTGCCCCGAGGGCCATTACCCGTGCCCATCACATTGCCTTCTGCGTCGTAGCCCCCAACGTAGACGGGTGACTGGCGGTTCGGTGCGCCGTCGGGCTTCAAGCCAGCCTCATTACGGGCACGCTCGGCCGCTGCCAACCCGCTTTCACCTTCTACGGCGCCGCCACAGTTGTGGACTAGGACCGGGGTCTCGGCCGCCAAGACGTAAAACGTGTGTATGGCGTTGACGGTGAGGTTGTACATTGCCGCGCTGCCGCTGAAATTCCGGACGTGTAGGACAGCAACACCTGTGCCGTAACGCGTAGCGACAATTTCCAGCGTCTCGACACTGTCAGCATCCACCCATCTACCCTGCGTCATGCTCCAGAACGGATGGTGCTGTGTGGTGTGGAGAGTGGCCGCTCCGTGCCGTGTTTTGACCGTCAGGTCGGCGAGATCGGTGTCACGGTTGATGTGGACTTCGGTCACCTGTTGAGAGCGGGTGAATCCGGTGACGGGGTCGGAGGCTAGAACCCGATCTCCTACTTCAACCTTGGATATGGGTTTAGTGGAGCCGTCCGCCATAAGGACTGGCGTTGCTGGTGCGAAGCTGTTTCCTGCGCATCGGATCGGCATTTTGAAGAGGCGGCCGACGCCTTCGGTGGCGACGATGGAGGCGACGAAGAAGGTGAGGTGTCCGGCGCATTCGGTTGCGCTGGCGTCGGAGGTGCACCCGAGCTTTTGCGTCGCCCTCGCGCAGCCGCCGAGCGGATCTCCCAAGAGGGTTCCGAAGATGTTGCACTGGTTCAGATCCCAGTAGAACTTGGCTTGGTCGATGGCGGTGGACTTGAGCCTGTTGCAGTTGTCCCTCCCGTAGTAGGAGGTGCTGCATTGGTTCATGTCCCAGGCGAGTTGCAAGGTTCCGGTGCCGGTGGCCTTGAGGTCATCGACGAAGGTTCCCCAGAATCCGTGGTCTTCTTTCTTGGATTGGCCCGAGCTCGACGGGTGGGCCGGTCTCCCACTGCCTTGGGGCGGGTCCCGATATTTCGGCGGGTTGATCGGCTTGGGTTTGCCGGTGTTGTCGTCGAGGTCGGGATCTTTGGCGCGGAGGCCTTCGGGGTCGGAGAGGGTGATGGGGTTGTTGCCGGCGTAGGTGTAGCCGCCGAGTTGGTTCGGGTCTTTGGTATCGAGGACCGGGTCGGCGCTGATGAACCGGCCTAGCGCGGGGTCGTATTTGCGGGCGCCGAGGTCGGTGTAGCCGGTGGTGGCGTCTTTGGGGGCGCCGAGATAGCCGCGTACGGGGTCGGGCCAGATAGCGGGGTTGGTGGTGGTGCGGGGTTCCCCGTAGGGCTTGTATTGCTGCCGGGAGAGCGCCTGGGTGGTGGTCTCCATGGCGATACCGGCGGTGCCGTGGGCGTCGCTGATGATGTAGTGGTTGCCACCGTCGGGGAGGGTGGATCGGATGGCGACCGCGTCGCCGGTGCCCCCGTGGGTGATGATGCGTGACGCGCCCAGCAGCGCCGGTGGGGTGCTGGTGAGGTCGGCGACGACCTGGCTGTCTCCGGCGAACAAGGTGGAGCGGCCGGGGTCGCGTCGGATGAGCTGGTTGCCGTCCGCGTCGTACAGGTAGGTGGTGCTGGTCGGGTTGGCGCCGGTGGTGGCGACCTTGGCGATCCGGCCTTCGGAATCCCAGGTGAGGTTCTGGCCGGGTTGGGCGGCGTTGGCCGGGGTCCGCTGGATCAGCTGGCCGACGGTGTTGTATCGGAAGGTGCTGGATTGGGGTCCGCCGGTGGTGGCGGTGAGGGTGTCGGGCTGTGCGCCGGTGCTGTTGCAGTTGGCTTGGCAGCCGTTGGTGTAGGTGGTGGTCGTGTCGGCGTCGCCGGTGGTGGAGTGGTCGACGAGCTGGGTGCGGTTGCCGGTCTTGTCGTACGTGAAGGTCTGCCAGTAGGAGCCGGGGCCGGCGGCGATCGAGCCTGCGGCGGGCTCGGCAGTCGCGGGGCCGGGGCAGTCACCGGCGGCGGTCCATGCCTGGGTGAGCCGGGCGAGGTTGTTGTAGCGGTAGCACTGGGTGTCGGTGATGGTGTTGCCGGTCTCGGACTGCTTGTCGACGACCGATAGTGGGTTGCCGGCGGGGTCGTAGGTGTAGGTGGTCTGGTCGACCTGCGGTCCGATGCTCTGGGTACGGCTGAGGGTGCGCCCGGTGAGTCGGCGGGTCTGCGCGTCGTAGACGTAGTCGACGGCCGCGGTGGTGGTCGCGGAGCCCATGGTGATCTGGCTGGGCTGCCCGTTGTTGTTGTAGACGGTGCCGGCGACGTACGCCTGGACGCCGACGGTGCTGGTCGGGCTGCCGAGCGCCGTGTAGTTGTAGTCGATGGTCTCGCCGCTGAGGCGGCCGACAGTGGGTTCGGTTTGGCTGGTCAGCAGCTCGGTGTTGGGTGTGTAGGCGTAGGTGGTCGTGTATTCGCGCGGTAGCGGTGATTCTTCGTTCGGCAGGGTGATGCGCTGACCGGCGGGTTTGCCCAGTACGGAGTAGCCGGTGACGGCGACGGTGTACCCGGTCGAGACGTTCTTGACCCAGCGGGTCGAGGCGGTGAGCTTCCCGATTCGCAGGGTGTCGTAGATCCAGGAGGCGTACTTGAAGTTCGCGCCGCGGTCGATGGCGGTGACCTTGCGGCCGAGCAGGTCGTAGGTGAAGTCGAGCCAGTTGTTGCGGCCGTCCCTGGTGGAGGTGACGTTGCCGGCGTCGTCGTAGTTGGTGACGCTGGTGCCGGTGTCCGGATCGATGTGGCTGGTGATCCGGCCGAGCAGGTCGTAGTTGTCCCGCCATTGGGTGCCGGCGGTCCCGTTGTCGCCGGCCGGGCCGATGGTGGTGGTGAGCCGGCCGGCCGCGTCGTACTGGTAGGTGATGTTCTGGCTGGTACCGCCGTTGACGGAGTATCCGGTCGTCCGGTTGCCGCTGACGGTGGGCAGCGTCGTGTACTGCTGCAGGCGGGTGAGCTGGTCGCGAGCGTTGGTGGTCTTGGTCGTGGTGACACCGCCGGTGGGCGGGATCACGGTGGTGGTGTCGCCGGTGTAGGCGGTACGGGTGAACCAGGTCGCCCGGAAGTCGTGCTCCTCGGTGACCTGGGTCGGCCGGCCCATCGCGTCGTATTCGGTGACCGTGCTCGACGGCATGTCGGCGCCGACGCGATCGGTGAACAACGTGTCGGACGGTGGTGCGGCGACCGAATAGGCGTTGTTGACGAGCACGGTCCAGCCGTGGGAGTCGTACTGGGTGTCCGACACGGTGGTGGTGCCGTTCTCACCGTCGGTCTGGGTTTCCAGCTGCCGGAGCAGGCCGTCGTAGAGCACCTTGCTGGTCGCATACGGGCTGCTGGTCGCGTTGGCCGGCCGTTCCAGCATGGTCTGGGTCGTGACGACGTTCGGGCTGGTCTTGGAGATCTTGTACGTGTACTTCAGGTTGGCTTCGGCGCCGACGGCCTTGTCCTTGTTGGGCAGCCACACCGCGGTGAGCCGGCCGAGGGCGTCGTAGGTGAGGGAGGTCTTCTGCCCGGCGGCGTCGGTCTTGGTCAGCGGCAGCTGCCGCGCCTGTTCCATGATGACCGAGGAGAAGTGGCAGTCGGCGGACGATGTGGTGACCGCGGCGCAGTTCTTGCCGGCGCTGGCCTGGGTGATGGTGTCCACCCGTTTGGGCAGGGCCCCGGTCGCCGGTGTGTACCGGGTGTAGGTGGTCTGGGCGATGCTGTAGGTGGCGTTGCTCAGCCCGCCGGCGGGTGCGGTCGACCGGGGCGTACTGGTGGCGCTCTTGACGCGGCCGTAGTCGTCGTATGCGGTCTCGACCATGTCGATGAAGCTGCTGGCGGTGGCGCCGGAGGCGGCCGACGCACGCTGCACCAGGGTGGGATTGCCCTTGGCCGGGCGTGCCGGCGATGGGTCGGCGTTGGTGGCGAACGGGTTGCCGTCGTACGAGGTGCGTTCGTCGTAGATCAGGTTCCCGGCGGGGGCTGCGCCGGCGCTGGGGCAGTCCTGGTCGGTGGTGATCTTCTCGGCTGGTACGACCATGGCGGCGGCTGCGCCGTCCAGGTAGCGGGTGAACGAGCACTGGGTCGTGTTGCCCGAGGCGGCGACGTCTCCGCGATCGGCGACCTGCGTCGGCATGCCCGTGGTCGTCTGCCGAAGTGTGGTGTTGTAGAAGGTGTCGATTTCGGTGCGACGCCAGCCGGTGGACACCTTCTGCCGCTTCAGCGTCTTGGCGTCGCGGACCATCTGCGCGGTCAGTGCGGGCAGGCCGGTGCGGCTGCGGGTGGCGGTAGGGCCGATCATGGTCGGCACGGTGATGGTGGCGTTGTCGACGGACGCGGCAGAGCCTGCGCCGGTGTAGGTGAGTGTCTCGAACTCCCGGCCGGCGTAGGCGGCGTGATCGGCGACTGTGACGGTGCCGTCCTGGCTGGTCAGCGGATCGACGCTGCGGGTCCGTCCCCCGGGCAGGGTGTCACCGTTCATGCCGCGGAAGTAGAACGCCTTGGTGAGGGTCTTCTGGTCGAAGACCTGGGCACCGTCGTTCTTGTGGAACGTCGAAGGGTCCCCGGTGGTGAGATCGACCTCGCCGTAGCCGCGGAACTGGCCCCAGGTGCGGTAGCGCTTCTTGACCACTTCGTTGTCGTCGTAGTGCCACGCCGGATCTGCGTAGGAGTACTCGCTGACCAGGCTGATGTCGCCGTCCTGGTAATGATTGTGCTGATCGATGGTGGAGACCCGTTTGACCCGGTAGGTGTGGAACCAATCGATCAGCGGACGGGGCTGGCCCTCCGGGGTCCAGTAGACCGGCTGGCATCCCGTGGTGTTGGTCGACGCGAACTGCTGCGCCTTGGTGTCCTCTTGATCCTCGAGGTCACTGTCGGGCAGGCCCGAGCATGGCGCCGCTTCATAGTCGACGATGGTTTCCGCGCCGAACTCGGTGGTGATGTTGCGGATCCGGTTGTGATAGGCCAGTGGCAGACCGTCGTTCTTCACCCGGTTCGGCAGCTGCTCAAGGTTGAAGGTCACCGCCGGCGTGGTGGTATCCGTCGTGGCTTCACCGAGACGGGATTTCCCGGTTCGCTGGATCGACTCGAGCCACAGGGTGGGTGCGTGGTCGCCGCCGTCGGGGAACGTTTGGGTGAGGTCGTAGCGGTCGACTGGTTGGGGCGTGCCGTCGACCTGGATCTGTGTGGTGATCGAGGCGAGCCGTTTACGCGACCAGAAGCTCGGTGAGTGCATGACGCAGTTCGTCGCGTCTTTGACGCAGTTCAAGTCGACCGGGGTGTCCGGCCAGTACTCCGGGTGATTGTCGGTGAACTGGCCGTCGTCGCAGTTGTTGCCGGCGGGGGAACCTTTGATGCAGCGTTCGGTGGTGTCGAACAGCACCTGTGCGGGCGCGGTCGCCGAATAGACCGTCGCCTTGGTCATGCCGTAGTCGATGCGGTAGAGGTAGCCGCCGCGGATGAAAGGCACCGCGGTGTTCTTGGCGTTGGCGCCGTAGAAGCCGTTCTCCGGCTGGTAGTAGTACGCCATCGCGTTGCTGTTGGTGTCGACGACGTAGTCGAGGTTGAAACGGTAACCCAGGGTGCAGGCGGTGTTGGCGAACACGCCGTCCGGGCAGTCGGCGACGCCGCCGTGGGCCTTGTAGACCGGAACGGTCCAGACAGAGTCGGTGGTCCTCTGGCCGGACCAGCCAGGCAGCCGGTTGAGCCCGAAGTAGTACTGCACGCCGTCCTGGGTGACCCGGAAGTACTCGCGGTTCTTCGTACCGTTATCGGTGCCGTTCGTGGCTCCGGTCAGGTCCTCGATCTTGGTGGTGGAGGTGTCATCGGCCGGGCGGAAGGTATTCAGGTCATCGTCGTAGACGATCGGCGTGGAGTGCCCGTTCAGCGACAGGGTGAGGATCTGGCTGGACCAGCACAGGTCCCCGCTGCCGGCCGGTGCACCGGAGTCGTCCATCTCGCTGCAGGACTGATAGGTGCGCTCGATGTAGTTCTGCGTGGAGCTCCAGCCGTCGCCGATCCAGGAGGACTGGTTGTTGCTACCGGCGGTCCGGGCGTCCTGGGTGGTCGAGTCATAGGTGAGCGAGAGAGTCGGTGCCAGGCCGCCGATCGGCGGGGGCACGGCGATGGGGTAGCTGTAGGTGAATGCTCCGGTGTTCCCGCCGGCCGACCAGGTACCGCCGGGAGACAGACTCGTCGCCTTGTAGTCACCGGTCGGCCCGTCGGCCTTGGCGGTCGCCGCCAGCACGACCACGTCCTGGCCGGCCAGCGGCAGCCGGGTGGCCAGCGGCGCGGTGACCGCGGTCCGGAGCGGCGTCTGGGTGCGGCAACGATCCAGTTGCGGGGTGCTCAGTGCGCACGCGGGCAGCTGGACCAGGCGCAACCGGGCGGCGTAGTCGCCGCCGTAGGCGTTGCTGAAGCTGGACGCATCGACATCGACACCGACCGTCCCCGTCCCCGCGGTGGCGCTCAGGCTGAACAGCGCGCCGTGTACGCCGGCGGCCTGCGCGGTCGACTGGTCGGCGGTGGTCACCCGGACCTGCTGGGGTGCGGGGCCGGAGCGTGCCCTCGATACCGAGATCGGCGTTGTGCCGGCTTTCACCGGTGCCGGCGCGGCGGACCGGCCGTCGACCTTGCCGGCGGCGGGCAGTGCCACCGTGGCCTGCTGCGCGCCGGGCAGCGACGCCCGTGCGGCGGGATTGAACTTCGTGTACGGCTTGGGCGGCGTGACCCTCGGCGCCGGACGCGGCGCCACCAGCTTCACCGCCGGTTCCTTAGGCGGCGCGGGGAGCATAGGAGCGGCAGGAGCGGCTTCTGCCGGATGCTGGACGGTCAGGCCCGAGATCGTCATGACGGCGACGACCGGTAGCGCAATGAGGCGCCGCCGGCCGACCGGCAGCAGAGTGCGGCCAACGTTGGTGGACAGCATGAAACTTCCCGCCCTTCCCCGTACGCGGCGCCGCAAGCCATTCATGCCGGACGATCTCCGGAGCGGCGCGCTCAGCGTACGGGGCGCGGCCGAACGTGCGGTGTCCTAATTTGATCCACAAAGGACGTTTCATTCTGAGATTTCGCTGTGTGATTGAACCCACACTCTGGGTTTGGGCATCGAGTTGGGTCGAAGTCCGGCGGTCCGGCGGCTGACAATGACGGCCGTTCGCGTTCGCGGTACCGCCACGCGCCCAGTGAAGGAGCCCCGAGGCAGATGGTGTCCCTCGCGCCGTACCGGCGCCGACTGTCGTTGACCACCGCCGTCCTCACCGCTCTGGCCGCTGGGCTGCTGACAGTCGCGCCGCCCGCGCACGCCGCGGTGCCCGCCCACCCAACACCGGCCGGCAAGCGTGCCGTACCGCCGGCCGACCCGGTCGCCGCCGCGATCAGCAAGGCCCGCGCCGAAGCCCGGCAGGTGCCGGTACCGCGGCTGACCGACGAATACTCCACGACGAGTGCCAACCCGGACGGCACCCTCACGACGATCCACTCCTCGGCACCCGAGCGGGCGAAACAGGACGACACCTGGGTTCCGATCGACACCACCCTCGTCCGGCAGAGCGACGGCAGATACGCGCCTCGCGCGGCGACCACGGGACTGACCATCGCCGCCGACCGCAGCACCGCCCTGCTGACCATGAAGCACGGCTCCCGCCAGATCTCTTTCACCTGGCCGCAGGCCCTGCCCACTCCGGTGGTGAACGGCGACACGGCCACCTACCCCGAGGTGTATCCCGGCGTCGACCTGCGAATCACCGCCGACCCGACCGGCTACTCATCTGTGTTCGTCGTCAAGACCCGCGACGCCGCCCGCGCCGGGGCGCTGCAGACCATCGACTTCGGGCTGACCGGCAGCAACGTCCGTATCGGTGAGACCGCCAACGGTGGTGCCGAGGCTGTCGACATCGCGAGCGGTGAGCAGGTTTTTCACACCGACACCGCGTTGATGTGGGACAGCACCCCGCCCGCGGCTGCCGCCAAGGCGTCGGCCGGTGGCGCCTCGGCTGATCCTCCGGGCCCGCAGCAGCCGGGCCGCAACATGGCCGAAGTGCAGATCGACATCGAGCAGGGCAAGCAGCGGCTGACCCTCGACCAGAATCTGCTCACCGGGGCCGGCACCACCTTCCCCGTGTACGTGGACCCGGTCTGGTCCGGCTCCCCGTCCCCGTCTCAGCTGCACTGGGCGCGGATCTCCTCCAACGGCTGGAACTACTACAACTCCACCTCGAGGACCGGAGCCACCAGCGCCCGCATCGGCCTGGACCAGTGGCCCGGAGGCGCCGGCGAGACCGCACGGACCTACTACCACATGAACACCTCGGGCATCAAAGGCGCGCAGATCTTCTCGGCCAGCCTGTACGTGGTCGAACGACACGCCTCCTCCTGCAGCAACACTCCCGCCGTCGTCTACGCCACCGCCCGCCCGAGTGCCTGGAATGCCTCGGCGCTGAATTGGGGCAAACAACCGGCCAAGAAGAGCGGCCTGCTGTCCAGCGTGAACAGCCGCCAGGTTGACTGCAACACCTCCAAGGAACGGGTCAGCCCAGCCAGCCTCAACTTCAACGTGCTCAGCTACATCAAGGCCGCCTCGGCCAGTCAGATGAGCAACGTCACCTTCCTCGTGCAGGCCGCCGACGAAGGCGACAAGTTCCACTGGAAGCAACTCGGTTACGGTGGGGGCGCCACCCTGTCGGTGACCTACAGCTACAAGCCGCAGTTCCTCAACGGCACCGGCAATCCGACCCTGACGCCGTCGGTCATCGACAACGGCGTACGGCTGACCACCAACTCGACCCCGACGCTGTCTGCGCAGGGGTTCACGCCGAAGGTGAACGGTCAGCAGGAGAACGTGCAGATCACTTACCAAATCTTCCTCGCTGGCCTGAAGGTCCGGACCGGGTACGGGCCCGCGAGCGGCTACACCCTCAACGGGGCGCCATGGCATGTGACCCCACCACTGCCCGAAGGCAACTACACCTGGAAAGCGGCCATCAAGAACGCCTCCGGCGTCTGGGGCGGCGTCTGGTCGACCACCCAGGCATTCACCGTCGACACCAAGAAGCCCAACCCACCACAGATCAAGTCAACTCAGTTCCCGCCCAACCAGCTCGGTGGCTCATACACCGATCGCGGCGTGTTCGAGCTGATCGCCGACAAGACGAACAACGTCAACGGCTACCTGTTCACCCTCGACGGCGACCTGAGCAGCGTCACCAAAGCCGGAGACGGCACCAAGTGGGAAAGCTCGACGGTGATCCAGCCGGGAAAGGTGTACCTGGCCACGGCTGACAACGACAACGGCACCGGCACCGGCACCGGCGTCGTGATCAACGGGTCCGCTGGCGTCACCTTCCCGCCGGGCACGGCCGGCGGCCACAAGATCGTCGCCAAGGCCGTCGACCGTGCCGGTTCGACCTCAGCGCAGACGATTTACCCCTTCTACGCCGGCAGCAGTACGCCCATCTTCGCCACCGGCGACAAACTCATCAGCGGCTGGACCGCCACCAACGGCGACGGCAGCACCACCGTCGTCCCGCCGGCGACTACCACCAGTCAGACCGCCATGATGGTCGCCCAGGAGGCCAAGCCCGGCCGGTACTACATCAGCGACGCGCAGGCGTTCCTGGCCAACCGGTCCACCACCAGCAAGGTCGCTAACGGTGACAGCGCCACCTTCTACATCGACCTGCCGACCTCCGGTCTCTGGGAGATGGGCGCCAACCTGACCACCGCCGCCGATTACGGCACCTACACCCTCACCCTCGACAAAGGCACCGCGAACGCAACCACACTCATCACCGGGTTCGACGCCTACGGCACCGGCGTACTGACGACGTACCGGAACTTCGGCATCGTCAAGGACAGCAGCAGCACCCCACGCCAGCTGGCTGCCGGACTGCACACCATCACCCTCGACGTGACCGGTAAGAACACCGCCTCGACCGGCTATCAGGCCGCGGTGGACGCGTTCCGGCTCGCCCCCGCGCTGAGCTGCTCGATCAACGACACGACCCGCTGCCTCAACAACACCGGCATCAGCACCTACACCGCCGGCACGAATCCCACCGTCACCGTGGCCGACGCCACCGGTACGGGCATCAGCCTGGACGCCGGCTCGCTGCGCGCCACCGGGTGGACGCCGGCAAGCACCGTCACCGTCAACGGGGCCGCGATCACACTGCCCGCCGCGTACGGCACCGGCGCCTCGGACAACATGCTCTCCTCCGGCCAGCTGATCACCGTCCCGGCCACCGGCGTCGTCACCAAGGGCAACGCCGTCGTCCTGACCGGCTTCGCCACCGGCCCCATTCCCGCCGACCGGCGCGGAACGATCACCTACGGCAGCGGCTGCGACGTGACCAGCCAGACGTTCACCCTCGACTCCATCGCCGACTGGGCAACCACCACACCGGCGGACGCCGCACTCACCTTGGCGCGCCGCAATAAGAGCAACGCTACGCAGGAGAACGTGCCGGTCAGCGTCTTCGCCATCACCGTCCCGCTGGCCTGCCCGGGGGTCCCGGTCACCGGCATCACCCTGCCGCTGGTCACCAACAGCGTCGCCGGCGGCGTCCCGGCTCTGCACATCCTCGGGCTAGGCATCCGCCCCACCTCCGCCACCGGCAGCAGCACCGCGCCCGTGCGCTGGACCGGGAGCTGGGCCACCGCCCAGGACACCGCCACCGTCAAACAGACCAGCGGAAACACCACCGTCGACGCCACCCTGAACAACCAGACCGTGCGCATTCCCGCCCAGCTGAGCATCGGCACCTCCGCCGGCCACCAACTGCGCGTCCGGCTGGCCAACAGCCTCGGCAAGACACCGGTCACCTTCGACGCCGTCTCACTCGCCGCGCAGGACACCACCACAGGCGGGGCAACGGCCGCCGCCACCCCGCTGCCCGTCACCTTCGGCGGAGCACGCGAACTCACGCTGCCCGCCGGCGCCGACATCCTCAGCGACCCGATCACCCTCGCTGCCCCCGACCGTACCGGCCTGCTGATCAGCATCAAGGTCCGCGGCACCCTGCCCGCGCTGTCGGGGCACCAGGACGGGCGTACCCCCGTCTATGTCAGCGCCGCCGACAACAGCGACCACACCGGCGACAAAGCGGCCACCGCCTTCACCGCATCGGCCATGCTCGGCACCCCGTTCCTGGCCGGCATCGACGTCACCACCGCACCCTCCAACCCGGCCGGATCGGTCGTGCTCTTCGGTGACCAGACCGTCAACGCCGACACCGCTACCCGTGACGGACGCAGCCAGCTCGACAACCGCCTCGCCGAAGCCCTCGCCAGCACGCCGGCAACCGGTAACACCGTGCCGTTCGGCGTCCTCAACCTTGGCTCGAGCAAAGCCAAGCTCCCCGCCATCACGGCCAGCGAGCCGAACACCGCGACGGCCACCCTCGACCGAACGGTGCTCAACCAGAACAACGTACGCGCCGTGCTCATCTCCGCCGGAACCAACGACCTGCTCGCCTGTACCGCCGCCACCGCCCAGGCGTGCGCCGGCCCGGTCACCGACAAACTGACCGCCCTGGCCGTCCAGCTGCGCCGCTTCACCACCGACGACGCGAACAACCCGAACCGCATCCCCCGCGGCGACACCGGCGCCCTCAAGATCTACCTCGCCACGCTGCCACCGTTCATCGCCACCGCCACCACGGCGCAGGAACAAGCCCGGAGGCTGGTCAACGACTACATCCTCGGCATCAACGGCAGCAACGCGCTGCAGGCCACCATCGACAACACGGTCGACTTCGCGGCGGCGGTAGCTGCCGACAGCGACCACAACGCCAGCACCACCCACGAGGATTACCTGAAGGCCGGAAACCCCCCGACGCCCAACGATGACTACTACCGGGAGCTGGCGGAGCAGTACCTCAACGACGTCGACGGTCAGGACTGGGCCACCGAGGACCCGACCGGCGGTACCGATCCCGGGGCCGAGCCCGTCGCGGTCTGGAAGTTCAACGAGGGCAGCGGCACCACCGCCAGCGACACCGCCGGGGTCGGGACCGCCCACGACGCCACGCTGCACCAGGTGAGCTGGAGTCCCGGGCGCGTCGCCCGACACTTCGCCGGCACCTTCAACGGCACCGGCAGCTACGCCGAGACCGACCTCAAAACCAACACCGTCCAGAGTTTCACCGTCAGTGCCTGGGTCAGGCTGACCGACAAAACCAGCGACCGCACCGTCATCGCCCGCGAATCCGGAAACGGCTTCGCCTCCCTGTACCTGCGCTACCAGCAGGCTTCGGACCGATGGGTCGTGCAAATGCCCTCCGCCGCCGCAGGCGACGCCGTCACCTGGCACGAAGCGATCTCGTCCGCGCCGGCCCGCACCGGACTGTGGACGCACCTCGCCGCCACCTACGACGCCACCCTGCAAACCCTCACCGTCTACGTCGACGGCGTCGCCGACAGCGCCGCCGACGACGTCAAAGCCTTCAACGACCCCAACGGGCCTACCTGGATCGGACGCAGCGACACCAGCTGGTTCGCCGGCGACATCGCCGACGTCAAGATCTGGAACCGAGCCGGCAACGACGCCGAACTCGCCAACGACGCGGCCGCCACCCCCGTGGCCCGCTGGGAACTCGACGACGACGCCAACCCGGCCACCGCCGTGGACACCTCAGGCGAGCACAACGACGGCACCCTCGCCGGCAGCGCCACCTACGACGAACCCGGCCACTTCGACTGGGACGAGAAAGCGGTGCACCTCGACGGCACCAACGCCGCCGTCACGGCCCCGCAACTGCTGCGCACCGACCAGTCCTTCACTGTCGCCGCCTGGGCGAAACTGACCCGCACCGACGGCACCTACACCGTTCTCAGCCAGGACGGCACCAACACCAGCCGTTTCGCGCTGCAATGGAACCAGCAATGTGGCTGCTGGCGGTTCACCAGCGCCGACGCCGACCAGAACACCACCACGAGCACCGCCGCGGTCGCATCCGCGAGCACACCCTTGAACACCTGGACCCATCTGGCCGCCACCTACGACGCCGGCGCCAACACCGTGACTCTGTACGTGAACGGAGACGTCGCCGGCACCGCGATGACCACCACGACGCCGTGGAACGCCCCGGGCGCCTTTGCCGCCGGACGAGCCCGCCGCAACGGCAGCACTGCCGAGTGGTTCCCCGGCGACATCGACGCCGTCCGCACTTACCAGGGCCTCCTCACCGCGGACGCGATCAAGGGGCTGAGCACTCTCTGACCATCCGGCGGACGAAAGGGCCACCCGCGGGGCCTCGCTGGCGGGCATGTCTCGGCGAGGCTCGCCCGGCGGCATTGTTGGCTCTTGGGAAAGCTTGTTCCCTGTCAGGGTGACGGATGCCGAACGGCCGGAGCCGCGGCGCCACGAGCTGCCCGAGGAAACTGGTCTGCGGGTTTGCTGCGGCGGCTTGGCGCCCGGCGCAAACTGCCGACAACCCAACTCACTGCTGCCGAAGCAAGATCATCGACGCCGCCGGACGGCGGTGACCGGTACGTCGGGGCCCTGAGCTGCAATGATGCGGTTCTGATTCTGCCAACTATGGTCCACCAAGCCCC
This sequence comes from Actinoplanes sp. NPDC049265, assembly GCF_043197135.1. NCBI lineage: Bacteria > Bacillati > Actinomycetota > Actinomycetes > Micromonosporales > Micromonosporaceae > Actinoplanes > Actinoplanes sp. NPDC049265. Next base: position 14,508 of record NZ_JBICSP010000043.1, read on the forward strand.
TGACCAGGGCCAACGCGAATCGATTGTTGGCAGTTCAAGAATCGTTCCGCTCGAAGTGCTTTGAGCTACGGATATGCGGTGAATCGCGCAGGTGCGCGGCAGGCCCGCTGTCCTGGACAAGGATATGCCTCTGCTTGCTACCGGCGGCAGCATGATTCTGTGAGTGCACAACCTCTGCCGCCGGTCCCTTCGCCCGAGGAACCTGCCGGCAACAAGCCTTCGCTGGCGGAGTTGCAGGGTGTCGCACACGACCTCGGCAAGGCGTCGCCTGACCTCCAAGCTGCAGCGATGCGGCTTCTGAGCGTCCACTCGCCGGAATCTGGCCGGCTTCGGCTGGTGGGCCGGGCACGTAAGGTCAGCGTCTCCATGCCCGAAGACCTCACGGCTGCTGTTCAGCAACGTGTAGGGCGGGGCGATTTCAGCCAGTATGTGACCGAAGCGGTTGCCAGGCAGCTTGAGCTCGACCTCCTTGGGGAAATCGCGGCCCTTCTGGAGTCGGAGCACGGACCGGTCTCTGACGAGGCTCTGGATGAAGCGAGGCGTTCGTGGCCCGACGCTCGGTGAGCAGCGGCGGAACACTTGTCGTGGACAGTGAGGGTCTCGCCAAGCTTGCTTCGGGAGACGATCGAGTTCGCGCCTTCCTGATAACAGCACGCGAACGTGGCGCCCGAGTGGTGGTCAGCGCCATCACGCTGACCGAGGTGGTCCGGGGCGGGCCTCGGGATGCTTCGGTCCATCGCGTGCTGTCCCGAGTCGTCGTGCTCCCGGTGAGTCAGGAACTCGGTCGGCGAGCGGGAGAACTTCTTGGCACGGTCGGGCTGTCCGGGCACAGGTATGCCATCGATGCGGTGGTGGCGGCGACGGCGTTGGAGCTACCGCGCCCCGTGCTCCTGCTGACCAGCGACCCCGACGAGCTGGCCCGCCTCGTGGAGGAGCCGGAACGGCCCAAAGACCAGCGGATCGCCGTAGTGCACGTGTAATTTGACCGGGCATCCGAGCGGCGAACCGGGTAAGGGTGTGCCAACGGCCCTCAGCCGGGCGCACCAATCGCGGCAGAGCAGAACGTCGGATCGCGGACGGTCGATGAGGCCGCGCGACAGTCATGCGCTGAGCGTAGAGGCGGGGTGGAGGCCACGCTCCTTGGCCGGAACCCGCCCGCCATTGGAATCGGGTCTGCTTGATATGCGGATGTCTCGTCGCGTGGTCTGCGAGTGGAGTGTTTTGGCCGTGGCGGGGTTGGCCTGGGCCCGGAGACCGGGGTGTCGATCGGTTCGGTGTGCAAGAAGAAGACATGCTGGACGTCTTTCTGCCCGGCCTCCGGCTCCTCGCCGACCGATACTTTACATGTAATACTTCTTGTGTACGATGCTTTACATGTCAACAACCGATGGCGGGTCGGTGGACCGATGGCTCGACGACCATGAGATGGCAGCCTGGCTGGGCTACCGGCGCATGCGCTTGCGCTTGGACGCCGAGATCGCTCGTGACCTCGAGCAGTCGTCCGGGCTTTCGATGGCCGACTACGACGTGTTGTCGACGCTCGCCGACGCAGAGCACCAAGCCGTCCGTGTCGGCGTCCTCGCGTCGAGGCTGAGCTGGTCACAGAGCCGACTGTCCCGACAACTCGGCCGCATGACGGCGCGCAGCCTGGTCGAGCGAGTCAGCGTCCCTGGGGACGGCCGCGGCTTCACGGTTTGCTTGACCGACGATGGCCTGACGGCCCTCACCCAGGCCGCGCCGGGACATGTCGAAGCGGTGCGGCGCTGCATGATCGACGCTCTGACGCACCAGCAGTTGGACGCACTGGCGAGCATCGCCCGGACGATCCTGGCCCGCCTCGACTCCATCGGCGCACCTCGACCGCTCGACGTGGATTGATACCGCACACCGACAGGAGGATGTCATGACCACACCCATCAGCGAGACGCTGCGGTCACGTGTCACCGTTCCCCGCCTGGACCTTGACTGGTCCGGTGCGCTGGCCAAGATCAGCGAAGCTGAGACCTACCTCGTCGCGACCGTCAGCCCGGCCGGCCGTCCGCACGCCGTGCCGGTTCTTGCCGTCTGGGTCACCGACACGTTGGTGTTCAACACCGAGGTCTCAGCTCGCAAGGCGCGGCACCTCGTCCAGAATCCGGCCGTCGCCGTTTCGGTGGCAGGCGAGAAGTACGACTTCACCATCGAGGGGACAGCCGAGCAGCTCGTGGATACCGCCGCGCTGCAAGCCGTCGCCGACGCCTTTCCCCGCAAGTACGCGTGGTGGCATCCGCAGGTCATTGACGGACATTTCGTAGCCGACGACCCCGGCATCATCCGTGCCGTCTATGCCATCCACCCCGAGCAGATCTTCGGCTTCGGGAAGACCAAAGGTTTCAGCGCAACCCGCTGGCGGTTCCCAACAGTCTTGTAGCTATCGCAGCCGCACCAGGGCCGGTCCTCATCCATCCAATGGGTGACCGGTGCTCAACCGTTCACCCGTTGGTTGATCACACGCACGCACATGCCGCTGTCATCGAAGCCTGCTCCGGTGTTCTCCACTTTCGTATGGCCGGTCGGTGACGTCGTCATGGCGCTTGTCCGCGCCGGGTTCCAGTTCGAAGCGTTCCACGAGGCCCCCCGAGCCTGATCTGTACGCCGGGCTCGGGGAACCAGCGAACCGATTGCCAGCCTGTTACGTCGTCAACGCCAGCAAAGCCCGTAGGACGACCCGCGGGAATAGTTGGCTGCCAGACCGGCAGTCTCCTTGTCAGGGTGTCGGTATCGGTCGGCAGGATGGGGCCTGATCGACGGCATGGCCGCGAGTGGTTCGGGGTGGAGATCTCAACCGTCCAAGGTTTGGACGGGTTGTCTGGTGATCGTGGCGATGAGGTCGAAGTCCTTGTCGATGGCGAGAACCGTCAGCGATGCTTTCTCGGCCGTTGCGGCGATCAGCAGGTCGGGGATCGAGGGGGCGCGGTGCTGGCCTTGGTCGGCCAGCAACATCTGTACTTGGAAGGCGCGGTCCTCGATGGCGGGCGTCAGGTATTCGATCGGCATCAGCGACAGCGGGGGAAGGGCGAATTGCCGGCGTCCGGCGTCTCCGGAGCGCGCCGAGTAGCCGAGTTCGAGTCGGGTGATGGTAGAGAGCCGGACCAGGCCGCGGCTGATGCGTGAACTCCACTCGTCTCGGTTCGCGGCTTGGTCGAGTTGGAGTCGTACGTACGCGGACTTGTCGATCAGCCAGCTCGTCACCGCCATGCTGCGTCCATCACCGCTGGGTCGGCCAGGTCGGCGAAGGCCTCCGCAGACCGTTGCCAGTCGTCGGCGGTGACTGTCTGTTTCCCGGTGGGTGTTAGGCCCTCTTCGAGTTTGCGGCGGAGGTATTCGTTGCGGGACAGGCCGAGGTTTGCCGCGACAGCGTCGATCCGGTCGACGGCTTCCTGGCTCAGATCGCGGATGAGGATGTTGGCCATGACACACCTCCACAGCGTGTGGTGATATCACGATATCATCCACGCTGTGGCGAGGGGCCGCCGCGTCGTCGATCGGAGGCCGGTCTTGCTGGTCGGGATGCTGTCGATCAGACGGGCTTTCGATGCGCTCGTAGGAGCGGATCGGCAGCGGCATTCGACGGGTGGAATCGGAGCCGGGCCCGTCAGGTCGCGCGTCGGTGTGCGGCCGGTAGCGTCACGATTTGGCCCTGAGCTGCGGGTATGCGGTTCTTAATCTGCCAACTATGGTCCAGCAATAGGCCCTGACCTGGGCAAACGTGAATCGATTGTTGGCAGTGCGCGAACCATGTCGGTCAGACATATGGTGAGCTGGGATTACCCCCTGCTAAGGCGGTCACGATGGCGGCCACCCGGTAACCGGGGCCGCCTGGCTCGTGCGCAGAGATGATGAGGAGCTCAATGCGTTGCCGGTCTGGGCGTTGGCGCCGCCGGACGTGGCGCGAAGTTTAGGTGCCGGGCGTTCTTGTTGCGGCGGTCGGGGCCGGGACCGACTTCGTTGGTGTCTTGCGGAGACCCAGCAGCAGCACTGTGGCCGATGAGAGCAGTACCGCCGGTACGGGCAGATCGCGCGGATCGAACGATGTCACGCCCGCAACGCCCGCTTCCGCGACGAAGATCTTCTGAATGATGTAGTTGAGCTGGTAGACGCCGACGGCAAGGCATGCCGCGGTGCCGAGGGCGTAGCCCCAGGCGGTCCGGCGCCAGAGTTGAACCGCTGCCAGGGCAACCGCGGGAACGAGCAGGGTGAGGTCGAGCGCGTAGGCGAGGTGTACCCGTTGCGACGGCATGGGCAGCACGTCGGACGGTTGTTGTCCGGTGATGGCGAATCGCACCGCCGCCACGCTGTACAGCACCAAGATCGCCGCTGCCGGGAGCGCCAGCAGGACGCTGATCCACCGGACCGGCGTGCGGGGTGCGGACCGCCCGTCAACCGAGGTGACGTCGAGGGCTGTCAGTGCCAGCCCGAAGGCGAACACTGACGACACGAATGCGGCCACGTGGAGCAGGAACAGGTCGTTGAACTGCGCGCCGAAAACGTAGTAGGCGAGGTTGTAGATCGAGTAGGCGAGCATCCCTATCCAGGCCAGATGCGCTCGCAACGAGCCGCGTATGGAGCCGATGACGGCAAGGGTCAACGCCGGCATGCCGACGATCATGGTGGCCAGATCGTTGCCGCGAAAGGCCGCCGCGGCCACCGCCGCTTCAGGATAGAGACCATCGATTAGAAGCCCACCCGTAGCGGCGGCGCCACTCAGGACCAGCACGAGTCCACTCGTCGCCCATGCCAACCGTAGTCTGGTGCGGGCCTTCCCACCGTGGACGTCCAAAGGGTGAGGCCGGCCGCGATCATCGGTCCGGATGTCAGGTACCGACGGGATATCCATGTGAGCCTCCAGGTGACCGCTACGCCCCAGGGTGACGCGAACCGACCGCGGCGATTCGACGGCAACGTAGGCAGGATCGCGAGGAGACCGCCAGGGCCGGGCGGCCCGTTGTCCTAAGGCTGAACAGGCCGCCGTACGGCGGTCGTGCGGGGTTCGGTTCCTCCGCCGGCGAGCCGAGGGGGTAGGCCGCTCGTCAGCACTTCGCAGTGGACAGACCGCATGTTTCAGTCAACACTGAAACCTATGAAACAGCCATCCGGCACTGAAGAGTCCAATCACGATGCCTCAGTCGGACCGTCGGTGGACGTGCTGGAATGGGTCGAACGGCTCGCCAAGTACTGTTCGGACCAAGATGGCGTGCCGTTGATCGCAGGGCGCGTGCTCGGCTGGCTGATGATCTGCGACCCGCCCGAGCAGTCCGCACAGCAGATCGCGACCGCGATCGGTGCCAGCCGGGCGTCGCTGTCGACGAACCTCCGGCTGCTCAGCTCCGTCGGGTTCGTCCGCGTCCTGACCAAACCGGCAAGCCGGACCGTGTACTACCGCGTCGACGACGACGCCTGGGAGAAAGTCGTCCAGCGCCAGATCGCCTCGCTGGCTTCCCTAGGAAACATCCTGCACGACGGCACCCCCCTTGCCGGTCCGTCACTCGATCGCGGTGGACGCCTCGCCGCCGCCAACGAAGTCTTCCGATGGATGCAACAGATCTTCGACAACGCGCCACCGCTGCCCTCATCCACCCGCGCAGCCAAGGAGTAGCGACGATGACAGCACGACCACTTGCGGCACAGACCGCCTTCGGCCCGATGGTCATCGCCGCATGCGAACAGATCCTCCCAGCGGATAAACGTTTGTTCGACGACCCGGACGCCGTTCGTCTGCTACCACCCAGCCAACGCCTGATCGTCGGCGCCTGCCGGTGGAAACCGGTCTACCAACTGCTCGTCCGGGCCACCGACGTTAAGGCGCAGGGACTCTGGGCCAGCATGCTGTGCCGTAAACGGTATGCCGACGACAAGGTCCGCGATGCTTTGCACGACGGCATCAAACAGTTCGTCTTCCTCGGCGCCGGGCTCGACACCCGGCCTGCCCGCCTCGTGGCACCGACCGGCGCCCGCTCGTTCGAGACCGACCTGCAAGCCAACATCGCCTACAAGAGCCGCCGCCTCATCGAGACCTACGGCCGGCTACCGGCTAACACCACCCTCACCGCCGTCAATCTCGAAACCGACGATCTCACCGCCGCGCTCACCGCGGGCGGATTCGACTGGAACGAACCGGCCATGTTCGTCTGGGAGGCCGTCACCCAGTACCTGACCGAGGACGCAGTCCGCAAGACACTCGCCTGTCTCACCCCGGCCACGTCCGGGAGCCGGCTCATCTTCACCTACATCCGCCGCGACTTCCTCGACGGCACCGAGGACTACGGCGCCGCACCGGCACGGCGCGAGTTCGTCATCAAACGCCACGTCTGGCACTTCGGGCTGCTCCCCGACGAGACGCCCGGGCTGCTACGCGACTACGGCTGGACCGAACACGAACAAGTCGGACCCACCGAGTACGCCGATCGTTACCTCAGCCCCCTCGGACGAGACCTGACCGTGTCGCAGATCGAACGATTCGTGTACGCCGACCGCTCGACCGACGAGGCTCACACCTGAACCGAAACCATCATCATCAACATCTCTGCAAGGGTTTGGGCGAGGAGGTTGCCGCCTTGGCGTTCGTGATCCAGCAGTGGTGGGCGGGCGGCCACGGCCGCAGCGCCGACGATGGGCCGATCGGATCGGCATGGTGGCGCTACGGCGGGCGGCGGCCGCTGAATCGGTCAGGTCGTGCGACGGCGTACCGCCGGTAGCGTCACGATTTGGCCCTGAGCTGCGGGTATGCGGTTCTTAATCTGCCAACTACGGTCCACCAGCTCAGAGGCCATGTCCGATCGATGGACATGGCCTCTTCTGGTAGCTGAGTGACTACAGCGCAAGGTGTCCGGCGTGATGTCATAGCCACAACGGATACGCCGTCTCACCCAAGGCTGCGCCACGGACTCCGGACCTCAACTGCTCCAGGGTCTCGACAGGACATCTCAGCGATCGGTGAGCCTTCTTGTCAGTTAGGTGACTCGGTCGGACGTTGGCTACTGGCTGAGCCGCTCGGCCAAGGTAGCAACGGCGAAGTGTGGAGTTGTACGCGACCGGGGTATGACGGCACGGCTGCCATCAAAGTGCTGTCCAACCAGCGCAACGCGGAGCGCTTCGGCCGCTTTCGAAACGAGATTGGTTTTCTACTCACTCAGCGGCAGCGCCCAGGAGTAGTACCGATCGTGGATCACGACCTGGACAGCAACGGCAAGGTTTGGTACGTGATGCCTCTGGCCGTTCCACTTCGTGACGCCCTGGAAGGCGATCGAGCGACACAGGGCGTTGTCGAAGCGATGGCCGCGATCAGCGCAACGCTTGCAGCCCTTGCAGAAGGGGGCATCGCGCACCGAGATCTGAAGCCTGACAACTTGTTTCGCCTCGACCGCGCATGGTGCATTGGTGATTTTGGACTTGTCAAATACCCGAATGGAACACCGCTAACGAGGCATGGGCGCAAACTTGGTCCGGCCGACTTCATGGCACCCGAAATGCGGGAATGCCCCGATGAAGCAGATCCCGCGGCCGCCGATGTCTACTCATTCGCAAAAACCCTATGGGTCCTGGTGGCCGGAGCAAACATCCCATTCCCCGGCGCGCACCGCGCCGACGACGAAATCTGTCGACTCACCGCACGAGTCGACTACAAATACGCTCCAGAGCTGGATCTTATTATCGAGAGGTCCACGGCTCGCGATCCGACGTCTCGACCCTCAATGCGCGAGGTCGCAGAGGAGTTGTCAGCGATGCTGAAGCCGCCTGCTGATCAGCCAATTTTCGCTAGTGGGGAAGATCTTGAGCCGCGTATCGCTGCGCTGACTGCTCGACACCAACGGCGCGCGGACGACCGGACTACTACGTACACCCGGATCGCGAGGTCATGGGAAAGGATGCGCGAGGAGGTAGTCAGGCCAGCCTTCTTCGCCCTCGCCGAGCGCCTAGATGGCTTCGGTACTCGTCACCCAACCGAGGTGGCGATGCCTCGATCCCTGATTTCGACACCATCGATCGAGGTTGGACACAGCAGATGGGGCGGAATTAGGCATCTGTCGCGCCACAGTCGCGGCAGATCCGGACAACGGCTGGCGGTCTGGTGGCTCGGCAGTCAGGCAGCATGATGAAGATCACCCAGCCGCCCGACGCGGACGGCGAACCACTGCCGTGAATTCCGTCGTATGG
>NZ_JBICSP010000044.1:0-18870 GCF_043197135.1 Actinoplanes sp. NPDC049265
TCGGCGGGTCAGGGTAGTTACGCGGCGGCGAACGCGTTCCTGGATGGTTTGGCGGCGGCTCGGCGTTCCGTGGGTTTGCCGGCGGTGTCGTTGGCCTGGGGGTTGTGGGAGCAACGCAGTGGTATGACCGGTCATCTGGCCGGTCGGGACACCGATCGCCTCGCCCGTATCGGAATGCGGCCCTTGAGTACCACCCAGGCACTCTCGCTGTTCGACGCCGCCACCGATCTGGACGAGCCACTGGCCGTACTCACCGCGCTGGACCCGTCCGCACTGGCGGTCGCCGACCGGCCGCTGCTCGCCGGAATCGCCCGCCGTCCTGTTCACCGGGACGTCTCCTCCGGGCGGGGCGCTCAGTCCGTCGGAGGGCTGGCCGCGCAGTTGGCCGGGTTGCCCTCGGCCGGGCAGGAGGCCTTGCTGGTGGATCTCGTCCGTGCCCAGGCCGCCGCGGTCCTCGGGCATGCCTCGCCCGAGGCGATCGGACCGGGCCGGCCGTTCCGGGACCTGGGGTTCGACTCGCTGACCGCCGTCGAGCTCCGCAACCGGCTCGCCACCGCCACCGGCCTTCGGCTGCCCGCCACCGCGGTCTTCGACTACCCGGCCCCGGCCGTCCTGGGCCGGCACCTGCAAGCCGAGCTGGCCGGGGAGCCCGACGCCACGCCTCAGGTGATGCCCGTTGCCGGGGTAGCGGACGAACCGGTGGCGATTGTGGGGATGGGATGCCGGTTCCCGGGCGGCGTAGGTGATCCGGAAGAGCTGTGGGGCCTACTCGCCGCGGGCGGAGACGCGATCGGCCCGTTCCCCGACGACCGGGGCTGGGACCTGGACGGACTGTACGACTCGGACCCTGATCACCTGGGGACGAGCTACGTGCGCGCGGGCGGTTTCGTACGGGATGCCGCTGAGTTCGACGCGGGCTTCTTCGGGATCAGCCCGCGTGAAGCGGTCGGGATGGACCCGCAGCAGCGGTTGCTGTTGGAGGTGTGCTGGGAGGCCTTGGAGCGGGCCGGGATCGACCCGGATTCGTTGCGTGGCACGCCGGCTGGGGTGTTCGCCGGAGCGGCCGGGTACGGGTACGGCGCGGGCTCGGTGGGAGGCGCTGAAGGTTACGGGGTGACCGGTGGGTCCGGGAGTGTGATCTCCGGGCGGGTCTCGTACGTGCTGGGCCTGGAGGGTCCGGCCATGACCGTCGACACCGCGTGCTCCTCGTCGCTGGTGGCGATGCACCTGGCGGCCCAGGCGCTGCGGGCCGGGGAGTGCGACCTGGCACTGGCCGGCGGTGTCACCGTGATGTCGGCGCCGGCCGGGCTGGTCGAATTCTCCCGGCAGCGAGCGCTGGCCGCGGATGGGCGCTGCAAGGCGTTCGGGGCGGACGCGGACGGCATGGGGATGTCGGAAGGCGCCGGGATGCTGGTGCTGATGCGCTTGTCGGACGCGCAGCGCGGTGGGCACCGGGTGCTGGCGGTGATCCGTGGCAGTGCGGTGAACCACGACGGCGCTTCGAACGGGTTGACGGCGCCGAACGGGCCGTCGCAACAGCGGGTGATCATGTCTGCCCTGGCCAGCGCCGGGCTGACGCCGACCGATGTGGATGCGGTGGAGGCGCATGGCACCGGGACGGCGTTGGGTGACCCGATTGAGGCGCAAGCGCTGATCGCGACGTACGGGCAGGGCCGGGAGGACCGGCCGTTGTGGCTCGGGTCGGTGAAGTCGAACATCGGGCACACCCAGGCGGCCGCCGGTGTGGCCGGGGTGATGAAGATGGTCCTCTCGATGCGGCACGAGGTGCTGCCCGAAACGCTCCACGCCGGCGAGCCGTCCCCGCACATCGACTGGTCGGCCGGCGATGTCCGGCTGCTGTCCGAGCCGGTGCCGTGGCCCACGGGCGACGGCCGGCCGCGGCGGGCCGGGGTGTCGTCGTTCGGGATCAGTGGCACCAACGCCCACGTCATCCTGGAGGAAGCCCCCGCTGTCGAGGAAGCCGTCGATCCGGATCCGGGACAGGTGCTGGCTGCCGGTGGTCCGGTGGCGTGGCTGGTGTCGGGCCGGGACGTGGCAGGCCTGGCGGGGCAGGCGGGTCGGTTGCGGGAGTTCGTGGCCGGCCGGCCCGAGCTGGATCCGGTTGATGTGGGTTACTCGCTGGCGACGACGCGGGCGGCGCTGGATCACCGGGCGGTGGTGGTCGGTTCGGGTCGGCGTGAGTTGCTGGCTGGTCTTGCCTCGGTGGCGGTGGGTCAGCCCGGTGCCGGGGTGGTTTCGGGTACGGCAACCGGCGGTGGTCGTTCGGTGTTGGTGTTCCCGGGTCAGGGCAGTCAGTGGGCCGGAATGGGTGTGGAGCTGGCGAGGGTGTCGCCGGTTTTCGCGGCCCGGTTGGCGGAGTGTTCTCAGGTGTTGGAGCCGTTGACAGGTTGGCGGTTGGAGGACGTTCTCGCTGATGGTGAGCTGCTGCAGCGGGTGGAGGTGGTGCAGCCGGCCCTGTGGGCGGTGATGGTGTCGTTGGCGGCGGTGTGGGAGGCGGCGGGTGTGCTGCCGGATGCGGTGGCGGGTCATTCGCAGGGTGAGATTGCCGCCGCGGTGGTGGCGGGTGTGTTGTCGCTGGAGGATGCCGCTCGGGTGGTGGCGTTGCGGGCGCGGGCGTTGGCACACCTGGATGGTTCGGGTGCGATGGTGGCGGTGGCTGAGCCGGCCGACAGGGTGCGTGAGCGCTTGTCCGTGTGGGGTGGCCGGTTGTCGGTTGCGGTGGTGAATAGCCCGTCGGCGGTGGTGGTGTCCGGTGATCGTGTGGCGGCGTTGGAGTTGTTGGCCGGGTGTGAGGCGGAGGGGGTGCGGGCGCGTTTGCTGCCGGTGGGGTATGCCTCGCATGGCCGGCAGGTGGATGTGTTGGAGCGGGAGATTCTGGGGGCGTTGGAGTCTGTGCGTCCGGGTCGGGCGCGTCTGCCGATGGTGTCGGCGATGACCGGTGAGATCCTGCACGGTCCGGAGTTGGATGCCCGGTACTGGTTCGACAGTTTGCGGGCCCCGGTTGATTTCCGGCGTTCGACGCGGGTGTTGGCCGAGCGCGGATATCGCATGTTCATCGAGGCGTCTCCGCATCCGGTATTGACGGCTGCGATATCCGAGACCCTTGAGGACGTCGGTATCCACGATGCGTTGGTGACTGGCACGCTGACCCGGGATGCGGGTGGGGCGGCCGGGTTGTTGACGGCGTTGGGTCGCGCGTATGCGGCCGGCACCCCGGTGGATTGGGAGCTGGTAGCCGGTTCGGGCCGACGGGTGGATCTGCCGACGTACGCATTCCAACGGGCCCGCTACTGGCTGCAGGAGACTCCTAAGACCGGGGACGTGACGTCGGCGGGCTTGGGAACAGCGGGGCATCCGCTACTCGGCGCGGCAGTGGAACTGGCCTCCGGAGACGGCCTGGTGCTGACCGGACGGCTCTCCTTGGCCACCCAGCCGTGGCTCGCCGACCATGTATTGCTGGGCAGGGTGGTCGTGCCGGGCGCGGCGTTGGCGGAGATGGCGGCCGCCGCCGGTGAACACGCGGGTTGCGGCCGGGTGGAGGAACTGGTGTTGCAGGCCCCCCTGGTGATCCCCCCGGATGAGGCGGTCCAGGTCCAAGTGCGGGTCGGAGTGCCGGACGCGGCCGGGATCCGGTCGATTGCCGTGCACGCGCGCTCGGACAGCGGCGCCGCGCAATGGTCGGAACACGCCAGCGGGACCCTGTCGCCTCCCGTACCCGCCGGAGACCGCGGGAATGAGGGGCCTGCCGAGGGCGGCTGGGATGAACGGCAGTGGCCGCCGGCAGGCGCGGCTGCGGTGGACATTTCGGAGGCATACGAAGAACTCGCGGGCCGCGGCTATGAGTACGGGCCGGCTTTCCGAGGGCTGCATGCGGTGTGGCGGCGCGAGGAGGAGACGTACGCGGAAGTTCGGCTCCCTGAGGAAGTCCAGGGTGAGGCCGAGCTGTTCCGGGTGCATCCGGTGTTGCTGGATGCTGTGCTGCACGCGGTCGGTCCGGGTGGGTTGCTGGCTGCGGCCGATGGGCCGACGCTGATTCCGTTCGCATGGCGGGGCGTGACGTTGCACGCGGCTGGAGCGACTGCGGTGCGGGCCCGGTTGTGGCGCTCGAGTACGGACGAGCTCCGGTTGCAAGCCGTCGATGCCGCCGGCCGCCCGGTCCTGACCGTGGACTCACTGGTGCTGCGGCCGGTGACGGTTGACCAGCTCGGTACCGCTCCGGAGCGGGACGCACTGTTCACCGTCCGCTGGATCCCGTCTCAAGAAGACATGGCCCGGGAAGAGCCGGTCGAGGTTGCGGTGGCCGGTGCCAGTGAGCAGGACCTCGCCGCGGCCCTGGGGGCGGTGAGTGCTTATCCGGACCTGGACGCTGTGTCCGCGGCGGTGAGCGACGGGCCGCCACATGTGGTGCTGGCCCGGGTGGTCGGCGAACCGGGTGGTGCCCGGGCGGCGGGCCAGGCGCTGGCCTTGGTGCAGCAGTGGTTGCAGGCTGACCCGTCGCAGGCCTCGGTGCTCGCAGTCGTGACTGAGGGTGCGGTGTCCACCGAGTCGGGCGAGGTGGTGACCGATCTTGGTGCGGCGTCGGTGTGGGGGTTGGTGCGTTCGGCGCAGGCGGAGAATCCGGGTCGGTTTGCTTTGGTCGATCTTGATCCGGTGGGTTTGGACGTGGTTGCGCTGAGGGCGGCGTTGGCCGTGGTGGCGGCTGGTGAGCCGGAGGTGGCGGTGCGCGGGGATCGTGTTTTGGTGCGGCGGTTGGCGCGTCCGGTGGATGGGGAGTTGCTGGAAGCACCGGCGGGGCCGTGGCGGTTGCGTGCCGAGGGCGGAACGGTGGACGGGCTGGTGTTGGCGGCGGCCCCCGGGGCTGCTGCGGAGTTGGGTGCGGGTCAGGTTCGGGTGGCGGTGCGGGCGTCCGGGGTGAATTTCCGTGATGTGTTGGTGGCGTTGGGGATGTATCCGGGTGGCGGTGACATCGGCGTCGAGTGTGCCGGTGTGGTGACCGAGGTGGGTCCGCAGGTGTCGGGTCTGGCCTTGGGGGACCGGGTGATGGGTTTGGTCACGGCCGGGTTCGGGCCGGTGGTGGTTGCTGATCATCGGTTGTTGGTGCGGGTTCCGTCGGGTTGGTCATGGCCGCAGGCAGGATCAACCCCGGTAGCGTTCCTGACCGCTTACTACGCCTTGGTGGTGTTGGCGGGTGTGCGCCGGGGCGAGCGGTTGCTGGTACACGCGGCGGCCGGTGGGGTGGGTATGGCCGCGGTGCAGTTGGCCCAGCATCTCGGGGCCCAGGTGTATGCCACGGCGATCCCGGCGAAGTGGCCGGTTCTCACCAGCATGGGCTTGGACCATATGTCGTCGTCGCGGTCGACCGAGTTCGAGGAGGAGTTCCTGACGGCGACCCGGGGTGCCGGGATGGATGTGGTGCTGAACGCGCTGGCGGGTGAGTTGACGGATGCGTCGTTGCGTTTGTTGCCGCGTGGTGGCCGGTTTGTGGAGATGGGCAAGACCGACGTGCGCGATCCGGGTGAGATCGCGGCGCGGTATCCGGGGGTCACCTACCGCGCGTTCGATCTGGCGGAGGCGGGCCCGGAGGAGATTCAGCGCATGTTCGCGGTGCTGGTGGATCTGTTCGAGCGGGGTGTGCTGGAACCGTTGCCGGTGCGGGCGTGGGATGTGCGGCGGGCGCGGGAGGCGTTCCGGTTTATGTCGCAGGCCCGGCACACGGGCAAGGTTGTTTTGACCGTTCCTCACGATGAGCCGTCGTCGACGGTGTTGGTGACGGGTGGTACGGGGGCGTTGGGTGCTGAGGTGGCTCGGCATTTGGCTGCAACGGGTCGGGCGGGGCGTTTGTTGTTGGTTTCTCGTCGTGGTCCGGCGGCGTCGGGGGCGGTGGGTTTGGCGGCTGGGTTGGCTGCTGCGGGTGTGGCGGTGACGGTGACGGCGTGTGATGTGGCTGATCGGGGTGAGTTGGCGGCGGTGATTTCCGGGGTGCCGTTGACGGGGGTGGTGCATGCGGCTGGGGTTTTGGACGACGGTGTTGTCACGGCGCTGACGCCGGAGCGGGTGGAGGTGGTGGCTGGTCCGAAGTCGGTTGCGGCGTGGCATTTGCATGAGTTGACGGCTGGTTTGGATTTGGGCTCGTTCGTGTTGTTTTCGTCGGTGGCGGCGTCGTTTGGTTCGGCGGGTCAGGGTGGGTACGCGGCGGCGAATGCGTTCTTGGATGGTTTGGCGGCGGCTCGGCGTTCCGTGGGTTTGCCGGGGGTGTCGTTGGCGTGGGGTTTGTGGGAGAAGCGCAGTGGTATGACCGGGCATCTGGCCGGTCGGGACACCGACCGTCTCGCCCGTATCGGAATGCGGCCCTTGAGTACCACCCAGGCACTCTCGCTGTTCGACGCCGCCACCGGCTTGGACGAGCCACTGGCCGTCCTCACCTCGCTGGACCCCAGGGCCCTCACCGCGGGCGGTCCACCACTGCTGGCCGGAGTCGCCCGGCGCCCGGCCCGCCGGGACGCTGCCGTGAATCCCGGGGAAGACGTCGGCGAGGCACTTCGGCGGCGGCTCGCCGGCATGCGCCCGGCCGACCAGGAACGGCTGCTTCTGGACCTGGTCCGCGCGCAGGCCGCCGCCGTCCTGGGCCACACCACCCCGGACGTGGTCGAGCCGGGCCGGCCGTTCCGGGATCTGGGGTTCGACTCGTTGACCGCGGTCGAGCTCCGCAACCGGCTCGCCACCGCCACCGGCCTTCGGCTGCCCGCCACCGCGGTCTTCGACCATCCCACTCCCGCGGCCCTGGGCCGACATCTGCGAACAGAAACTCTCGACTCGGAGACGCCGCCGGCTTCCGCCCTGAGCGTGCTCGACGAATTCGGGAAAATGGTGTCCGGGGCGTCACTGCGTAATACGGAGAGATCCATGATCGTGGCCCGCCTCGAGGTCATGCTGCGCGAGATTCGCGACGGCGGGGACTCGGGTGAAGCGTCCGACGATGCGCAAGTCAAGACGCTGACCAATGACGAGATATTCGACCTTATCGACAAGGAAATCGGAACCCTCTAGGTTTCCCTAGGAGTGGAAATGTCGGACGAATCTAAACTCCGCGAATATCTCGATCTCGTTACCACGAATTTGCGCCAGACCCGTCGGCGGCTGCAGGAGGTCGAAGGCCGCAGCCATGAGCCGGTGGCGATCGTCGGGATGGGATGCCGGTTCCCGGGTGGGGTGGGTGACCCCGAGGAGCTGTGGGGCCTTCTGGCGTCGGGGGGTGACGCGGTCGGCCCGTTGCCAGGTGACCGAGGCTGGGACCTCGAAGCCCTGTACGACCCGGACCCTGATCACCTGGGGACGAGTTACGCACGGGCGGGCGGGTTCGTGGCGGAGGCGGCGGAGTTCGACGCCGGTTTCTTCGGTATCTCGCCGCGTGAGGCGGCGGCGATGGACCCGCAGCAGCGGTTGCTGCTGGAGGTGTGCTGGGAGGCGCTGGAGCGGGCCGGGATCGACCCGGGGTCGTTGCGCGGCAGCCCGGCCGGGGTGTTCGCCGGGGCGGCCGGATACGGGTACGGGACGGTGGGCCAGGGCGAAGCGGCGGAGGCCGAGGGCTACGGGGTGACCGGCGGCGCCGGGAGTGTGATCTCCGGTCGGGTGTCGTACGTCCTGGGCCTGGAGGGTCCGGCGATGACCGTCGACACCGCGTGCTCCTCCTCGCTGGTGGCGCTCCACCTGGCGAGTCAGGCGTTGCGGGCGGGGGAGTGCGATCTGGCGTTGGCGGGCGGTGTCACCGTGATGTCGACTCCGGCGACTCTCGTCGAGTTCTCCCGGCAGCGAGGGTTGGCCCAGGATGGGCGGTGCAAGGCGTTCGGCGCGGGCGCGGACGGCATGGGGATGTCCGAGGGCGCGGGGATGCTGGTGCTGATGCGTCTGTCGGACGCGCAGCGGGCGGGTCACCGGGTACTGGCGGTGATCCGTGGCAGTGCGGTGAACCACGACGGCGCTTCGAACGGGCTGACCGCGCCGAACGGACCGTCGCAGCAGCGGGTGATCGCGGCGGCTCTGGCGGCCGCGCGGCTGAGCGCCTCCGATGTGGACGCCGTAGAGGCGCACGGCACCGGAACGCGGCTCGGGGACCCGATCGAGGCGCAGGCCCTGATCGCGAACTACGGCCAGGGCCGGGAGGACCGGCCGTTGTGGCTGGGATCGGTGAAGTCGAACATCGGGCACACCCAGGCGGCGGCGGGTGTGGCCGGGGTGATGAAGATGGTCCTCGCGTTGCAGCATGAGGTGCTCCCGGAAACGCTGCACGCGGAAGAGCCGTCCCCCCGCGTGGACTGGTCGGCCGGCGACGTCCGGCTGTTGTCGGCCGCGCAGCCCTGGCCGGTCAACGGCAGGCTGCGGCGGGCCGGGGTGTCCTCGTTCGGGATCAGCGGCACCAACGCCCACCTCATCCTCGAAGAAGCCGCTGCCTCGGAAGTAGCGGGCGAGCAGGCCCCGGCCGAGGCCACGGATCAGGTGCTGACGCCCGGTGGTCCGGTGGCGTGGCCGGTGTCGGGTCGTGATGCGGCGGGGTTGGCGGCGCAGGTGGCGCGACTGGGTGAGTTTGTGGCTGCGCGGCCTGGGCTGGATCCGGTGGATGTGGGGTTCTCGCTGGCGGTGACGCGAGCGGCGCTGGGGCACCGGGCGGTGGTGGTCGGCGCGGACCGGGAGGAGTTGCTGGCGGCTCAGCCGGTGACCGGGGTCGCCGTGACCGGGGGCAGGACGGTGTTGGTGTTCCCGGGCCAGGGCAGCCAGTGGGCGGGGATGGGCGCCGAGTTGCGGTCGGTGTCGCCGGTGTTCGCGACCGCGTTCGACCGGGTGTGTTCGGTGTTGGAGGAGATTCTGGGGTTGCCGGTCGCGGAGGTGGTCCTGGGCCGGGACGAGAACCGGTTGAACGAGACGGTGTTCGCGCAGGCGGGCCTGTTCGCGATCGGGGTGGGGCTGGCGCGGTTGCTGGAGGCGGCGGGGGTGGTCCCGGATGTGGTGGTGGGTCACTCGGTCGGTGAGATCGCGGCGGCGCATGTGGCGGGGGTGTTGTCGCTGGAGGACGCGTGCGGGTTGGTGGCCGCGCGGGGCCGGTTGATGCAGCAGCTACCCTCCGGCGGAGCGATGGCCGCGATAGCCGCGAGTGAGGCCGAGGTGAAGGCCACCATCGACCATTTCGACGGCCGGGTGGTCGTAGCAGCGGTCAACGGCCCGATGGCGGTGACGGTGTCCGGGGAGACCGGCCCGGTGCAGCAGATAGCCGCATCCTGGCGTGAACGAGGTCGTCAGGCGACGGTGTTGTCGACGAGCCGGGCATTCCACTCACCAGCGATGGATGCGGTGCTGGAACCGCTGGAACGCGTCGCGGTCGGATTGACCTACCACGAGCCCCGGATGACGGTGGTATCAACCCTGACCGGAGCCGTGGTGTCGGGTGACGACCTCCAGAGCGCGGGGTATTGGGCAGAGCAGGCCCGCCGACCGGTCCGGTTCGCTGACGCGATAACCACCGCCGCTGGGTTGGGCGGTCGGGTGTTCATCGAGGCGGGCCCGGACGGGGCACTGACCACACTCGGCCCGGACTGTGTCCCCGACGACGCCGGCCAGGGTTCGGTGTTTGTCGCCGTGCAGCGCCGCAACCGCCCCGCGGCACGGCAGTTCCTGACCGCCCTCGCGAGCGCGTACGTGACGGGTGTGGCGGTGGACTGGGCGGCGGTCACCGGCCCCGCCCGGCGTGTCGAGTTGCCGACGTACGCATTCCAGCGGTCTCGGTATTGGCTGCAACCGCCCCCGGCCCCGGCGGCGGTGGTGGGTGCTGGTTCGGTGGGTGAGGCACGATTCTGGACTGCGGTAGAGGACGGCGACGAAAGAGAACTAGCCGCGGCGTTGCGGGCCGACCGTGGGGAAGTAGCCGCGGTGCTGCCGGCATTGGCGGCGTGGCGACGCCGGGACCGTGAGACCGCTGTGGCTGAGGGGTGGCTCTACCGGGTCGACTGGGAATCGGTACCGGCCCTACCGGCGGCGGCACTGGCCGGAACGTGGCTGGTTGTGCTGCCGGATGCTGTCGCTGGGGAGTTGACCCGGGCGGTGACCACTGCTCTGGCCCGGCATGGTGCGCAGGTGGTGACGGCTACGGCCGTGTCAGCCGACCGGGAACAGATGTCCGCACTCCTGGACGAGACGCTACCCGATGCCGGGGCGGGGCTCGCCGGGGTTCTGTCGCTGCTGGCATTGCCGGAAACCGCGGCCGTGGGCGGCCCCGGTTCGGCGGGTGGTCTGGCCGGGACGTTGACACTGCTGCAGGCACTGACCGACGCCGGGGTCACGGCGCCGGTGTGGGCGGTGACCTCCGGCGCGGTAGCCGCGGGCCCCGATGAGACACCGACCCATGTGGCCGGCGCGCAGGTGTGGGCGTTGGGCCGGGTCGCGGCCTTGGAAGCTCCCGGTCTGTGGGGCGGCCTGATCGACCTGCCGGAGAGTCTTGACGAGCGAGCGGCTCGCCGGTTGTGTCAGGTCCTGGCCGGTACTGGCGAAGACCAAGTCGCCGTCCGAGGTTTCGGAGTCCTGGTCCGCCGGCTGGCCCGCGCCGCAATTGCCCGGGGAGTCGGGCCGGACTCATGGCAGGCGCGGGGAACCGTGCTGGTCACTGGCGGCACCGAGGCGTTGGGTGGGCATACCGCTGAGTGGCTGGCCCGTTCCGGCGCCCAGCACACGCTGCTGGCCACCCGGAGCGGCCCCGCGGCACCCGGTACCGCCGTACTCGCGGCCAGGATCGCCGCCGCGGGTGCCGACGTCACAGTGACCGCGTGTGACGCCACAGAGCGCACCGAGCTGACCGCACTGATTGCTGGTATCCCAGCATCGCGGCCACTCACCACCGTCGTACACGCCGCCGGAACACCCGACGACGGCGTGCTGGACGCGCTGGATGCCGGGAAACTGGCCGCGTTGGTCGACCCCGAGGTGGCAACGGCGCAGCTCCTGGACGAGCTGACCGAAGAACTGGACCTGGACGCGTTCCTGCTCTTCTCCTCCGGCTCGACCGTGATCGGTGGTGTCGGGCGGGGGAGTGACGCTGCGGCGAACGCGTTCCAGGACGTGCTGGCCCTCCGGCGCCGGGCACGAGGGCTGCCGGCGACGTCCGTGGCCTGGGGATCGTGGGCCGACGCCGACGCCGACGCCGACGCCGACGCCGGAGCCGACGCCGGAGCCGGAGCGGAGAGGGAGCGGCTCGCGCGGCACGGGGTGCGGACCCTGGATCCGGGCCTGGCGCTGGCCGCGCTGGGGCAGGCGCTGTCCCGCGGCGAGACGTCGCTGACCGTTGCGGACATCGACTGGGAGCAGTTCGCCCCGGCGTTCACGGCTGGCCGGCCCAGCCCGCTGCTCAAGAACCTGCCCGAGGCAGGCCAGACCATCGCCACCGCCGACACCGTCCCCGCCGCGGGGCTGGCCGGGCAGTTGGCCGGGCTGCCGCCGGCTGGGCAGGAGGCGCTGCTGGTGGATCTGGTCCGGGCCCAGGCCGCCGCCGTCTTGGGGCATGGTTCGCCGGAAGCGGTCGGGCCGGCCCGGCCGTTCCGCGACCAGGGGTTCGACTCGCTGACCGCGGTCGACCTCCGCAACCGCCTCGCGGCCGTCACCGGCCTGCGGCTGCCCGCCACCGCGATCTTCGACTACCCCGCCCCGGCCGTCCTGGGCCGGCACCTGCGGACCGAGCTCGTCGGGGAGTCCGGCAGCGCGTCAGATGTTCCGGTGCCGACCGCGGCGATGGACGAACCGGTGGCCATTGTGGGGATGGGGTGCCGGTTCCCGGGTGGGGTGGGGAGTCCGGAAGAGCTGTGGGGATTGCTTGCCGAGGGCGGGGACGCGGTCGGCCCGTTCCCCGATGACCGAGGCTGGGACCTGGAGGGCCTGTTCGATCCGGACCCCGACCATGCGGGTACGAGCTATGCCCGTACGGGCGGGTTTGTGGCCGAAGCGGCGGAGTTCGACGCCGGCTTCTTCGGTATCTCGCCGCGTGAAGCGGTCGGGATGGACCCGCAACAGCGTCTGTTGCTGGAGGTGAGCTGGGAGGCGCTGGAACGGGCCGGCATCGACCCGGGGACGCTGCGTGGCACAGCCGCCGGGGTGTTCGCCGGAGCCACCGGATACGGCTACGCGGCCGGCGCCGAGGGCTACGGGCTGACCGGAATCGCGACCAGTGTGCTGTCCGGGCGGGTGTCATACGTGCTGGGCCTGGAGGGTCCGGCGATGACTGTCGACACCGCGTGTTCCTCCTCCCTGGTGGCGATGCATCTGGCGGCTCAGGCTTTGCGGGCGGGGGAGTGTGACCTGGCGCTGGCCGGTGGTGTCACGGTGATGGCGACGCCGGCCACGTTCGTCGAGTTCTCGCGGCAGCGGGGCCTGGCCCCGGACGGGCGTTGCAAGGCGTTCGGCGCGGATGCGGACGGTACCGGCTGGGCTGAGGGTGCGGGGATGCTGGTGCTGATGCGTTTGTCGGATGCGCAGCGGGCGGGGCACCCGGTGCTGGCGGTGGTTCGTGGCAGTGCGGTGAATCAGGACGGTGCTTCCAACGGGTTGACGGCGCCGAACGGTCCTTCGCAGCAGCGGGTTATCCGGTCGGCTCTGGCTGGTGCCCGGCTTGTTCCGTCTGATGTGGATGTCGTTGAGGCGCACGGTACCGGCACGACGCTGGGGGATCCGATCGAGGCGCAGGCGTTGATTGCGACGTATGGGCAGGGTCGTTCCGGTGGTGAGCCGTTGTGGTTGGGGTCGGTGAAGTCGAATATCGGGCACACTCAGGCGGCGGCGGGTGTGGCCGGGGTGATGAAGATGGTTTTGGCGATGCGGCATGGGGTGTTGCCGGCGACGTTGCATGTTGATGAGCCGTCGCCGCATGTGGATTGGACGGCCGGGTCGGTTCGGTTGTTGTCTGCTGCGAGGTCGTGGCCTGTGGGTGGTCGGTTGCGGCGGGCTGGTGTGTCGTCGTTTGGGATCAGTGGTACCAATGCCCACGTCATCCTGGAGGAAGCGCCTGTGCCTGAGGAGGTCGCGGTTCGGGCTCCGGCTTCGGGGGGTTCGGTGGCGTGGCTGGTGTCGGGTCGGGATGCGGTGGGGCTGGCGGCTCAGGCGGGACGGCTGGGTGAATTCGTGGCGGCCCGGCCGGGGCTGGATCCGGTGGATGTGGGTTACTCGTTGGCGGTGACGCGGGCAGCGTTGGATCACCGGGCGGTGGTGACGGGCGCGGATCGGGACGAGTTGCTGGCGCGTTTGGCGTTGGTGGCGGCGGGCCGGCCCGGTGCCGGCGTTGTGACCGGTACGGCGGTTGGACGGTCGGGTAAGACCGTGCTGGTGTTTCCGGGTCAAGGCAGTCAGTGGGCGGGGATGGGCCGGGAGTTGCGGTCGGCTTCGCCGGTGTTTGCGGCGGTGCTCGATCAGGTGTGCGGGATTTTGGGCGGTCTGCTGGACTTGCCTGTCACGGACGTGGTGTTGGGGCAGGACGAGGCCCGGCTGAATGAGACGGTGTTCGCGCAGGCGGGCTTGTTTGCGGTGGGTGTCGCTTTGGCTCGGTTGTTGGAGGCGTCCGGGGTGGTGCCGGATGTGGTGTTGGGTCATTCGGTCGGGGAAATCGCGGCCGTGCATGTGGCTGGGATGTTGTCCCTGGAGGATGCGTGTGGGTTGGTGGCTGCGCGGGGTCGGTTGATGCAGGGGTTGCCGGCGGGTGGGGCGATGGCGGCGGTCGCGGCGGGTGAGGCCGAGGTTGTTGCGTCGTTGGAGCGGTTTGGTGGCCGGGTTGTGGTGGCGGCGGTGAATGGTCCGTCGGCGGTGACGGTGTCTGGTGAGGCGGACGCGGTCGAGCAGGTGGTCGCGTGGTGGCGTGAGCTGGGTCGTAAGGCGACGGTGTTGTCGACGAGCCGGGCGTTTCATTCCCCGGCGATGGACCCTGTGATGGAGTCGTTGGAGCGGGTGGCGGCGGGGTTGTTTTACCACGAGCCGCAGGTCACGGTGGTGTCGACGCTGACCGGAGCTGTGGCTTCGGTCGAGGATTTCGGGGCGCCGGGTTATTGGGCGGCGCAGGCCCGTCAGCCGGTGCGTTTCGCTGATGCGGTCGCGGCGGCGGCGGCGTTGGGTGGTCGGGTGTTCGTGGAGGCGGGTCCGGATGGGGCGTTGACCACGCTGGGTCCCGATTGCGTTCCTGACGGGTTGTTCGTTGCCGTGCAGCGTCGGAATCGTCCGGCGGCCGGGCAGTTCCTGACCGCTCTGGCGGGCCTGTTTGTGGAGGGTTTGCCGGTCGATTGGGCGAAGGTTGTCGGGCCTGCTCGGAAGGTCGAGCTGCCGACGTACGCATTCCAGCACACTCGCTACTGGCTGCACGCGGCTTCCAAGACGGGAGACGTGGCATCGGTGGGTCTGGGCTCGGCCGGACATCCGTTGCTGGGTGCGGAGGTGGAGCTGGCTTCCGGTGACGGTCTGCTGCTGACCGGGCGGCTGTCGTTGGCGGATCAGCCGTGGCTGGCGGACCACGTTCTGCTGGGCGCGGTGGTGGTGCCCGGGGCGGCGCTGGCGGAAATGGCAGTCGCCGCCGGCGAACGCGCCGGTTGCGGGCGGGTCGAGGAGCTGGTGTTGCGGGCCCCGCTGGTGATTCCCGCGGGCGAGACGGTTCAGGTGCAGGTGACCGTCGGGGCGCCGGAGACAACCGGAGTTCGATCGGTGGCAGTCCATGCCCGCGTTGGCGTCGGCACGACGGACTGGACCGAACACGCTACCGGCGCCCTGGCTCCCGCCGGGCCCATCGGGAACGGCTGGGACGAAGGGCAATGGCCGCCGGCGGGCACGCTCGCGGTGGACATCTCGGGGATCTACGAGGACCTGGCCGAGAACGGATACGAGTACGGGCCGACGTTCCGCGGACTGCGAGCGGTGTGGCGGCGTGAAGAGGAGGCGTTCGCCGAAGTCAGGCTCCCCGAAGACGCCGGATCGGGCCAAGCTGGGCTGTTCGAGATGCATCCGGCGGTGCTGGATGCGGTGCTGCACGCGGTGAGCCCGGGCGAGGTGCTGCCCGACGGCCGGGCGCTGATCCCGTTCGCGTGGCGGGGCGTCCAGGTTCACGCCGCCGGTGCGACAGCGGTCCGCGTACGGCTTCGGCGCGTCGGCCCCGACGCGGTCCGGCTGCAGGCCGCCGACGCCGCCGGACGGCCGGTCCTGACCGTGGATTCGCTGACTCTGCGCCCGGTATCGGCCGCCCAGCATGCCGCCCCGGACCGGGACAGCCTGTTCACCGTCCGCTGGATCCTGGCCCGGGAAAACGGAGCGGGCCCGGAAAACCCGGCCGGCCAGGGGCAACGAGCCGCATCTGGGCCGATAGCGGTGACCGGTGTGGACGAGAAGGGCTTGGCCGCGGCGCTCGAGGCGGCGGGTGTCGATGCCGGCGCCTACCCGGACCTGGATGCCATTGCCGAGGCGATGACCGCCGGGGCTCCGGCGCCACGTGCGGTGCTGGCCGTCTTGACGGGAGAGCCCGGTGACGCCGCGGCGAGCGGTGCCCGACTGGCAGGCCAGGCACTGGAACTCGTGCAGCATTGGCTGGAGACCAGCCCGCTGGAGGGTTCGGCGCTGATGGTGGTGACGCGAGGGGCGGTGTCCACGGACCCGGAGGAGGGCGTGGCGGACCTTGGCGCGGCGCCGGTTTGGGGGTTGCTGCGTTCGGCGCAGGCGGAGAATCCGGGCCGGTTCGCCTTGATTGACCTTGATCCGGGTGCGGCTGAGGTGGGGCTGACGGCGGCGGTGGCGGCGGTGCTGGATGGTGAGCCGGAGGTGGCGGTTCGTGAGGGTCGGGTGTTGGCCCGGCGGCTGGCTCGTCCTGCTCTTGGGGATTTTCAGGGTGGTGGCGGTGTTGGCGGGTGGGATGTGGATGGCACGGTTTTGATCACTGGAGGTACGGGCACGCTGGGTGCGGAGCTGGCTCGGCATTTGGTCGTCTCTGATCGGGCTGGGCATGTGTTGCTGGCTTCGCGGGGTGGTCCGGCGGTGCCGGGTGTGGCCGGGTTGGCGGCTCGGTTGGCGGGTGCGGGTGCCGCGGTGACGGTGACGGCGTGTGATGCGGACAGTCGGCCGCAGTTGGCGGCGTTGATTGCCGGGGTTCCGGGGGATCGGCCGTTGGCGGCGGTGGTGCATGCGGCGGGTGCGCTGGACGACGGTGTGGTGACGGCGCTGACTCCGGCTCGCATCGATACCGTGATGGGGCCGAAGGCGTCCGGTGCGTGGCATTTGCATGAGTTGACGGCTGGTCTGGATGTGGGTGTGTTTGTGTTGTTCTCGTCGGCGGCGGCATCGTTCGGGTCGCCGGGGCAGGGCAATTACGCGGCGGCGAATGCGTTTCTGGATGGTCTGGCGGCGGAGCGTCGGGCGTCGGGTTTGCCGGCGACGTCGTTGGCGTGGGGGTTGTGGGAGCAACGTAGCGGGATCACCGCACACCTGACCGACCGGGACGCCGCCCGGCTGGAGCGTGCCGGGATGCGTCTGCTGGAGACCGAGCAGGCGCTGAAGCTGTTCGACACCGCGACCGCCCTCGACGAGCCGCTGACCGTCCTGGCCCCACTGGGCCCCGCCGCGCTCACGGCCGACGGACCTCGGCTGCTGGCCGAACTGGCTCACCGTCCCGGCCGAGGAAGCGCGTCGACGGACGTGAAGGCCGGCCCGAGGGGTGGCGCCGACGAGGCACTGCGGCACCAGCTCGCCGGCATGCCCGCGGCCGGGCAGGAGCAGCTCCTGCTGGAACTGGTCCGTGCCCAGGCGGCCACCGTCCTGGGCCACGACTCGGCGGACGCGGTCGGGCCGGAGATGCCGTTCCGGGAGCTGGGCTTCGACTCGCTGTCCGCGGTGGAGCTGCGGAATCAGCTCGCCACCGAGACCGGCCTCCGGCTGCCCGCCACTGCCGTCTTCGACTATCCGGCGCCGGTCGCTCTGAGCCGGTTCCTGCGGGACGAGCTGGCGATTGGCCTGGCCGAGGAGTCCGGCAGCGCGGCGCCCGCCCCGACCCCGACCCCTGCCGCTGCGCCCGAGGAACCGGTGGTGATCGTGGGGATGGGGTGCCGGTTCCCGGGCGGCGTGGCCGACCCGGAGGGTCTCTGGAAACTGGTGGCGGACGGCAGCGACGCGGTCGGGCCATTCCCCGTCGACCGAGGCTGGGACCTGGACAACCTGTTCCACCCGGACCCCGACAACGCGGGAACCAGCTACGCCCGCGAAGGCGGGTTCGTGGCGGAGGCCGCGGACTTCGACGCCGGGTTCTTCGGTATCAGTCCGCGTGAGGCGGTCGGGATGGACCCGCAACAGCGGCTGCTGCTGGAGGTGAGCTGGGAGGCGCTGGAGCGGGCCGGCATCGACCCGGGGACGCTGCGCGGCACCCCCGTCGGGGTTTTCGCCGGAGCCACGGGATACGGGTACGGAGCCGGCGTGCAGGGCCACGGGGTGACCGGCGGCGCCGGGAGCGTGATCTCCGGTCGGGTCTCGTACGCGCTGGGCCTGGAGGGCCCGTCGATGACCGTGGACACCGCCTGCTCGTCGTCGCTGGTGGCGATGCACCTGGCGGCCCAGGCACTGCGGTCGGGGGAGTGCAACCTGGCGCTGGTCGGCGGGGTGACGGTGATGGCGACGCCCATCACGTTCGTCGAGTTCTCCCATCAGCGGGGGCTGGCCTCGGACGGGCGTTGCAAGGCTTTCGGCGCGAGCGCCGACGGCGTCGGCTGGGCCGAGGGCGCGGGCATGCTCGTGCTGGAGCGCCTGTCGGACGCTCGGCGGGCGGGTCACCGGGTGCTGGCGGTGGTTCGCGGCAGTGCGGTGAACCAGGACGGCGCGTCCAACGGGCTGACGGCGCCGAACGGGCCGTCGCAGCAACGGGTGATCCGGTCCGCGCTGGCCAGCGCCCGGCTGGGGCCGGCGGACGTGGACGCGGTCGAGGCGCACGGCACCGGCACCACGCTGGGCGACCCGATCGAGGCGCAGGCGGTGATCGCGGCGTACGGCCAGGACCGGCCTGAGGGCAGGCCGTTGTGGCTCGGGTCGGTGAAGTCGAATATCGGCCACAGCCAGTGGGCGGCGGGCGTCGCCGGCGTCATCAAGATGGTCCAGGCGATGGAGCACCAGGTGCTGCCGCGAACGCTGCACGCCGAGGAGCCGTCCCCGCACGTGGACTGGTCGGCCGGCGACGTCCGGCTGCTGTCCGAGCCGGTGCCGTGGCCCGCGGGCGACGGCCGGCCGCGGCGGGCCGGGGTGTCGTCGTTCGGGATCAGTGGCACCAACGCCCACGTCATCCTGGAGGAAGCCCCCGCCCGCGAAGACATTCACCCGGCTCCGGTCGTCGGTGCCGACCCGGTGCTGGCGGCCGGTGGTCCGGTGGCGTGGCTGGTGTCGGGCCGGGACGTGGCAGGCCTGGCGGGGCAGGCGGGTCGGTTGCGGGAGTTCGTGGCGGCCCGGCCGGAGCTGGATCCGGTTGATGTGGGTTACTCGTTGGCGGTGACGCGGGCGGCGCTGGATCACCGGGCGGTGGTGGTCGGTGCAGATCGGCGTGAGTTGCTGGCTGGTCTTGCCTCGGTGGCGGTGGGTCAGCCTGGGGCCGGGGTGGTTTCGGGTACGGCAGTCGGCGGTGGTCGTTCGGTGTTGGTGTTTCCGGGTCAGGGCAGTCAGTGGGTTGGGATGGGTGTGGAGCTGGCGAGGGTGTCGCCGGTTTTCGCGGCTCGGTTGGCGGAGTGTTCTGGGGTGTTGGAGCCGTTGACGGGTTGGCGGTTGGAGGATGTTCTGGCTGATGGTGAGTTGTTGGAGCGGGTGGAGGTGGTGCAGCCGGCGTTGTGG
>NZ_JBICSP010000045.1:0-13878 GCF_043197135.1 Actinoplanes sp. NPDC049265
TTGCCAAAGGAATCGCGAGGCAAAACAAAACCTCGCCATAATTGGCACTGGCTTATCTAGCACCCTGTTGAGTTCTCAAAGAACAACCACACACCGAAGAACTTGCCACCGTTTCAGGTGACCCGCCCTCGGGGCACTCGTTCAACTTTACTGTCTCGTCCTGGCCCTGTCAACCGGTATCTCCCGGTTCGTGCCGATCCGTTCCAGTACGTCCCCGTCGACACAGCGCGCAGCAAAACTACGTGCTCTGATCTAGGAGGACTGGCAGGACGGCCGTCGCGGCTTCCGCCGCGCTCTCGCCCGTTTCCCTGCCGAGAGAGAACACTACCCGGTGCCCCACCCGCGCTCCAAATCGGGGACCAGTGTTCCTCATAACCCCAGCTCAGCGCCGGGTTTTCCGAAAGTCGAGCAGGTGAAGGACTGGTCGAGCGCGGCCGGATCGCGCTCGATGACCCGGCCACACGGCACTGGCCCAATTCAAGACCGATGCTTCGGTACGCCAGCTGCTGACGCACACCGCCGGTCCGCCCGCGTTCCCGGTGCCGCGCCCGGCCGAGTCCTGGGCCGAGTGGGGTGTGCTCTGCGCCGACCTGGCCGCCGCATCGCCGGAGCGGCCCCCGGGCACGGTGGACCGGATCGAGGAAGCGCTCGGCGACTCCTAAACCGGCCGGACCCGCAGACGATTCTGAACCTCCGCGGAAGAAGGAAACACAAAGCGGAGGGGGCGATTCCATGAGTGGGCGATGGCGGACCGGGCTGGTGGCTGCCATTCTCATGCTCGTCGCCGCTGCCCTGGCCTTGCCCGGGGTGTCGACCGCGGGCAAGGCCAGGATGTCCGCGCTGCCGGCGGGCACCCGGGCGATGTGGCTGTGGGGCGATCAGCCGGCCACCGAGGTGATCACCTGGGCGGCGCAGCAGGGCGTGTCGGAGATCTTCGTACATGTCTCGCCGTCGGTCTTGACCAACGGTGACCTGGCTCGATTGCAGGACATGCGGGCTCAGGCCGGTGCCCGGCAGATCAAGCTGTACGCGCTGGGCGGCGACACGTCGTGGGTCACCAACCACGCCGCGGCGCTGGCCTGGGAGAAGACGGCGCTGAAGACCGGCCTCTTCGCCGGCGTGCACGTCGACGTGGAGCCGTACCTGCTCACCGCCTGGTCCACCGATCAGCAGGCGACGCTCAAAGCGTTTCTGACCATGCTGGACAAGATGCGCGCGGCGACGTCGCTGCCGTTGGAGGCGGACGTGCCGTTCTGGTACGGCGAGTACCGGGTCGGCAACAAGAACTTCGCCGACGAGGTGCTGCGCCGGGTGAGCGCGGTGACCGTGATGAGCTACCGCGACACCGGCACCGGGCCGAACTCGATCATGGCGGTCGGTCAGGACTGGCTGGACCGGGGTGCGGCGCAGACCAAGCGGGTACGGCTGGGCGCCGAGACCGAGACGCTGCCGGACTGCGGGTACTGCACGTTCCACGAGGAGGGTTCGACGGTGCTGGCCGCCGAACTGGCCAAGGTGGACGCGGCGACGCGGACCGAGCCGGCCTTCGGCGGGATCGCGGTCCACCGCTACGGCACCTGGCGCGGCCTGCCCAAGTGACGCCGGGCCGCGGCTCGCAGGCCGCGGGCCGCGGCTCGCGAAGGTGATGCGTCGGTGTGCTCAGAGCGCTCTGAGCACACCGACGCATCACTTTCGGCGGTGACGTTTTCGTGGGGACCGGGTGGGAACTTAGGCGCGGGTCCTGCCGGCCGAACGGACGAACGCAACGTCGGCAGGACCCGCTGCTACTTACGCAACCACACCGCTTCGTCTCGGTGCGACTCCAGCGGCGCCGGGTAATCCAGGCCGCGCCGCTGGGCGTCGGGCAGGCGCCACGGTTGGTGCACCGCCTTGCCCTCGATAGAGGCGAGTTCGGGTACGTAGCGACGAACGTACACGCCCTCGGGGTCGAAACGCTCGGCCTGACGGATCGGGTTGAACCGCCGGTACGGCTTGGTGTCATTTCCGGTCCCGGCCACCCACTGCCAGTTGCCCGAGTTGTTCGGCACGTCGCCGTCGTTGAGCCAGCGGAAGAACCATTTGACGCCGGGCCGCCAGTCGAGGCCGAGGTGCTTGGTCAGGAACGACGCGGTGATCAGCCGGGCCCGGTTGTGCATGTAGCCCTCGGCTTGCAGCTGGCGCATGCCGGCGTCGACCACCGGTACGCCGGTCAGCCCGTCCTGCCAGTGCCGCAGGGCGTCCGAGTCGTCACGCCAGCCGTCGGATTCGCCGGTTTTGCGGATGGCGTCGGTGGACAGCGTCGGCATGGCGTACGCGACCTGGTAGTAGAAATCCCGCCAGCAGAGCTGCCGGACGAAGGCCTCCGGACCTGGGCCGTCATGCTTGCGCACGGCGTTGGCCAGGGCGAGGGGCGAGACACAACCAAAGCGGAGGTACGCCGAGAGCCGCGATGTTCCGTCGGCCGGCAGGTCGTTGTGCAGTTCGTCGTACGGGCCGGTGTGCCCGAGCCAGCCGGCGACCCGGCGTTGCCCGGCCGTCTCGCCACCGGCGAGCGCGTCCGGCGACTCACCCTTCGGGGCCGCGGGCAGCCGGCCGGCCGAGACGCCGTCGGGCAGCGTCACCGTGCGCGGGGTGGCGACCTCGTCCCGCCACTTGGCCGCCGCCCACGCCCGGTGGTAGGGGGAGAACACCTTGTAGTGGTCGCTGCCGGCGCCCGGCTTCACGTCGCCCGGATCGATAACGGTCACGCCGGGGAAGAGCCGGAACGAGATCCGGTGCCGCTCGCACTCGGCGGCCAGGCGCTCCTGACGGCGCCGGGCGTAGCGGCTGACATCCGAGGTGAGGGCGACGCCCTCGGCGTGCACGGCACGGGCCAGCTTGATGGTCTCGGCCACCGGGTCGCCGCGCCGGATGACCAGGTCGCCGCCGTGGCCGCGGAGCGTCTCGCGCAGGTCGGCCAGGCACTGGTGCAGGAAGCGGGATCGGTTCGGGGAGAGGTCCTGCAGGCTCGGGTCGAGGACGTAGAGCGGGACGACCCGTTCGAAGTTGGCGCAGGCGGTGGCCAGCGCGGGGTTGTCGCGTACGCGTAGATCCCGCGTCAGCAGGACGACCGCGGTCTTCATGCTGAGTCCTCCTTCGGCAGGCCCGTCTGGCCCTCGCCCGTGCCGGACAGATAGCTGTGCCGCCGGCCCAGGGCGTGCTCCTTGAGGCGAACCCGCAGCCGCGCGACGCCGTCCGCGGGCTGGGCTGGGTGCCGCTCGGTGCGGCCGGTCATGCCGGCACCTCCACCGGCGTTCCCGGCCGGGTCAGGATCGAGCGGACGGCCACGCCGGCGCGGCGCTGGTTGGGGACGGTGGCCCGGCGGGTGAAGACGTCGTAGCCGGCCGCCACCACCTCGTCGAGGATGCCGCCGTAGAGCCGGAACGCGGTGCGCATGCACGCCTGCGAGGCCGGGTGCAGCATCGGGATGCCGGGGGCGGCCTGTCGGTAGTGGTCCTTGGCCACGCTCACCTCGTACCGGATGAGGTCTTTGATCCTGGGGGTGGCGATCCGCGCCTCGAGCTCGGCGCGGGTGACGCCGAACCGCGACAGATGCTCGTCGGGCAGGTAGGTGCGGCCGCGGTCGAGGTCCTCGGCCACGTCCCGGATGAAGTTGGTGAGCTGGAAGGCCAGGCCGAGCTGGCGGGCCGGCGCGTGGGCGGCGCGCGGATCGTCCGAGCCGAGGATGGGCAGCATCATCGTGCCGATGACCGCGGCCGAGCCCTCCATGTAGCCGAGCAGGTCGTCGTAGGTGGCGTAGGACGTGACGGTCAGGTCCATCGCCATGCTGCGCAGGAACGCGTCGAAGTCGGCCCGGTCGAGGTCGAAGACCGCGATGGTGTGCAGTACGGCCGGGAGCAGCGGGTCGTCGATCGGCTGGCCGCGCAGGCCGGCCAGGAAGCGCTCGGACCACTGGGTCAGCCGGGCCGCGCGCTCGGCCGGCGGCAGGTCCTCGGTGCGGTCGACGATCTCGTCGGCGTAGCGCGTGAACCCGTAGAGCGCGTGCACATGGCGGCGCTTCCACGCGGGTAGGAGACGGGTCGCGAGATAGTACGTGCGCCCGTGCCGTCGATGCAGCTCACGGCAGCGTTCGTAGGAGGCGGCCAGGTCGTCGCTCATGGTTTCCATCCTAACGAAATCGACTCAGCAATCGACGCAACACGGAGCCTACGGTACTGTCGGGTACGTGGCCAACGACACCCTCACGGGACACCCGATCCCCCACCAGAGCCGTGGGGAGACCGGTCTGGTCGCCCACGTCGAGGGCACCCTGGCCGACTTCCTAGCTACCCAGATCGCCGCCCTCGACGCCGTCGACCCGGCCCTCGGCGGGTTTGCCCGCACCGCCCGTGACCTGGTCCTCGGCGGCGGCAAGCGCCTGCGGCCGACGTTCGCGTACTGGGGCTGGCGCGGCGTCGCCGACCCGGGCGAAGCGCTCGAGGCGATCCTCCCGGCGCTGGCCGCGCTCGAGCTCATGCACACCTTCGCCCTCGTCCACGACGACGTCATGGACGAGTCGGCCACCCGGCGCGGCGCACCCACCGCACACCGCATCTTCGCCACCCAGCACGACCGCGACGGCCGGCTCGGCGACGCCGACCGGTTCGGCTCCACGTCGGCCATCCTGCTCGGCGACCTCTGCCTGGTCTGGGCCGACCAGCTGATGGCCCGGGCCGCGCTCGGCACCGCCACGCTGTTCGCGGCGCGCGCCCGCTACGACCGGATGCGCGTCGAAACCGTCGCCGGGCAATACCTCGACGTGCTCGGCGAGACCCAGCCCGACGCCTGGTCGCTGGAACGCGCCCTGCTCGTCGCCCGCTACAAGACCGCCAGCTACACCGTCCAGCGCCCGCTGCAGTTCGGGCTCAGCCTGGCCGCGGCCTCCGCGTCCGACTCGCGGTCCGCGGTCGACGCCGCGTACGCCCGGTACGGCGAGGTCGTCGGCGAGGCCTTCCAGCTGCGCGACGACCTGCTCGGGGTGTACGGCGACCCGCTGGTCACCGGCAAGCCGGCCGGTGACGACCTGCGTACCGGGAAACCCACCGCCCTGCTCATGCTGGCCCGCCGCCTGGCCACCCCCGCGCAACTGGCCGAGCTGGCCGAGCCGGCCCTCGACCCCGCCGGAGTCGTCAACCCCGCCGACGGCTCCGGCGGTCCCCCCATCGACCGCCTCGCCGACGTCATCGCCGCCACCGGCGCGCCCGACCGGGTCGAGGAGCTCATCCGGCGACGGGTCGACGACGGGCTGGCCGCCCTGCGCGACGCGCCGCTCCATCCGGACGCGCGAGCCGCACTGACCCACCTTGCCGTCGCCGCGACCCACCGCCCGGCATGATGAACGCCGTGCGTACCGTTTCGGGACCCACCGACCGGGTCATCGTGGTCGGCGCCGGCCTCGCCGGCCTCTCCTGCGCGTTGCACCTGGCCGCGGCCGGGCGTGAGGTCACAGTGGTCGAACGCGAGCCGGTCCCCGGTGGCCGCGCCGGCCGGCTGAGCGTCGGCCCCTACGAGTTCGACACCGGGCCGACCGTGCTGACCATGCCCTCCCTCATCGAAGAGCCACTGGCCGCCGTGGGTGAGAAGCTGTCCGACTGGCTCGAGCTGACGCCGCTCGACCCGGCCTACCGCGCCTACTATCCGGACGGCTCCACACTGGACGTGCGAACTGACACGGTGCGGATGGCGGCCGAGGTGTCCCGGGTCTGCGGGCCACGCGAGGCCGACGGATACCTGCGGTTCGTCGACTACGCGCGCCGTCTGTGGGAACTGGAACGCCACCACTTCATCGACAAGAACCTCGACACGCCCCTCGACCTGGTCAACCTCAATCTGCTGAGGCTGCTCGGGATGGGCGGCTTCGGGCGGTTGCAGGCGAAGATCGACCAGTTCTTCACGGATCCGCGTACCCGTCGGATCTTCTCCTTCCAGGCCATGTACGCCGGCCTCGCCCCGCACGACGCGCTGGCCATCTACGCGGTCATCGCCTACCTCGACTCGGTCGCCGGCGTGTACTACCCCAAGGGCGGCATGCACGCGGTGCCGGCCGCGCTGGCCGGGGCCGCGGCCAAACACGGGGTCCGATTCCGGTACGACACGACTGTCGCGTCCGTGGGCGTCTACAACGGGCGTGCGACAGGCGTCGTCACCACCGACGGCGACCACATCCCGACCGACGTGGTGGTCCTCAACCCCGACCTGCCGGTCGCGTACTCGCTGCTGCCGACCCCGTACCGGCGACGGCTGCGCTACTCACCGTCCTGTGTGGTGCTGCACGTGGGATCGTCGGCGGCATACTCGAAGATCGCCCACCACAACATCCACTTCGGCGCGGCCTGGAAGGGCACCTTCGACGAGGTGATCCGGCGCGGTGAGCTGATGAGCGACCCGTCGCTACTGGTCACCCACCCGACCCCGGACACGTACTACATCCTCGCGCCCACACCTAACCTCGACGTCGCGCCGCTCGACTGGGACAAACTCGGTCCCGTGTACGCCGACCAGATCATGGCCGAGCTGGAACGCCGCGGCTACATCGGCTTCCGCGACCAGGTCGACGTGCTGCGCATCGTGACACCGGCCGACTGGGCGGCCCAGGGCATGGCGGCGGGCACCCCGTTCGCCGCCGCACACTCGTTCACACAGACCGGGCCGTTCCGCCCCGGCAACCTTCATCCGACACTGGAGAACGTGGTGTTCACCGGGTCGGGCACACAACCAGGAGTAGGGGTACCGATGGTGTTGATCTCGGGCAAGCTCGCGGCCGCACGGGTGGTCGACGCGTGAACCGGGAAGCACACCTGGTCGAACTGGTCGACGCCGACGGCGCGGCGATCGGCTCGATGACCGTCGACGAGGCCCACCGCGCCCCCGGCCAGCTGCACCGGGCGTTCTCAGTGCTGCTCCACGACCAGTCCGGGCGGGTCCTGCTGCAGCAGCGCGCCGCGGTGAAGACCCGGTTCCCGCTGCGCTGGGGCAACACCGCCTGCGGGCATCCCGCGCCCGGCGAAGAACTGGTCGTCGCGGCGGCACGGCGGCTCGAGGAAGAGATCGGGATCAGCGGGGTCTCGCTGTCGGTGGTCGGGGTGTATCCCTACTACGCCGAGGACCCGGCCAGCGGGCGCGTCGAATACGAGTACGACCACGTGCTCGTCGGCACCGTGCCCGAGTCGATCGCCACCAGTCCCGACCCGGCCGAGGTGGCCGAACTGCGCTGGGCGCCCGTCGTCCCGCTCCGCGCCGAGGTGGCCGCCGACAACCGCACCTACGTCCCGTGGCTCCGCGGCGTCCTCGGCGTCGCCGCCGACGCCCCCGCCCCCTCCAGCGCTGAACTGGCGGATCAGCGGGGCGGTGATGGATGAGGCGCTGACGGCCGGGGCCGTCGCACGTCGCCTCGGCGTCGCCGTCACCACGCTGCGGACGTGGCACCAGCGCTACGGGCTGGGCCCGAGCAGCCACGCGCCCGGTCAGCACCGGCGGTACACCAGCGAGGACCTGGACCGCCTCGAGGTGATGCGCCGGCTCACCGCCCAGGGGGTCGCCCCGGCCGAGGCGGCGGCGTGGGCGAAGCGCATGCCCGTACCCATCGAGAAAGCCGCACCCAGCGACCCCGCCTGGACCACCACCGAGGCCATCCCCGCCGCCCGCGACGGCGGCGGCCACGCCATCCCCGTCGGCCGCGCCGGCGCCACCGCCCGCGGCCTGGCCCGCGCCGCGATCCGCCTGGACGCCGCGGCCCAGCGCGACCTCCTGCAGATGACCATCTCGCGCCGCGGCGTCGTCCGCGCCTGGGACGAGGTGATCATGCCGGTCCTGGCCGGCATCGGCGAACGCTACGCCGCCACCCTCAAGTTCATCGAGGTCGAGCACCTCCTCTCCCGCACCATCACGGAAGCCCTCAGCGCCGTCCCGCGCCCACCCGTCGGCGTCCCCCCGCGCATCCTCCTGACCGCGGCCGATGAGGAACAACACACCCTGCCCCTGGAAGCCCTGGCCGCGGCCCTGGCCGAAACCGGCGTACCCACCCGCATGCTCGGCGCCCGCGTCCCGCCCCCCGCCCTGGCCGGTGCCATCGAACGCACCGGCCCCGCCGTCGTCGTCATTTGGTCCCAGACCCCCGAAACAGCCGATCCGGCCCAGCTCGAGCCCCTGCTGACCGGCCCCCGCCGCCCCTACCTGGTCGCCGTGGCCGGCCCCGGCTGGACCAAACACGCCCTCCCCGCCGAAGTCCCCCTCCTGGGTGGCCTGACCGAGGCGATCCAGGTCGTCACCGCCGCCGCCACCGCATAGTCGCTGGTGACAGCGTTGTGGGATACCGGTTTGGAGGGCGGCCAGGGGATCACGTATGCTTTCCAAGCCTCAAGCGGGGGGCCCGGTTGGGGCAAACCACCGGCGCCATTGCGGGTATGCAATGATGGCGGAGTTGCCCTCATCGTCTAGTGGCCCAGGACGCCGCCCTTTCAAGGCGGTAGCACGGGTTCGAATCCCGTTGGGGGTACGGCACGGTAAGTGAATAGCAAGGTCCTGTGGAGCAGTTGGAGTGCTCGCCGCCCTGTCAAGGCGGAGGTCGCGGGTTCAAGTCCCGTCAGGACCGCCAAGCACCATCACGGCCAGGTAGCTCAGTTGGTACGAGCGTCCGACTGAAAATCGGAAGGTCGGCGGTTCGACCCCGCCCCTGGCCACCACGCCGAACCTGGCCGAGAACGTCACCCACCTGCGGAAACGCATGGTGGGTTTCTCGTTTAAAGGCCTCTCGTCCATCGCGACGATGTCCCCTGTTGACCTCTGATTCCTCATGATCGCCGCTGTGAGTTGCACGCTGGCTGCACGCCACGGTCCCGTGGATGGGGACCGCATGGGACGCCTGAGTGCTGCTGGTCACACTGTTGTTCTTCTCCTCTGGTGAGCTCCGACATCCGGCCCGCGCTTCGAAGCATCTCTAGGGTGTTCGCATGGCGAACCTGGAGACGGCAGAAATGATCGCTCGGTCCCGCACCGTGACAGCGGGCGCCCTGTTCGACGGACGCGCTGACCTGAACGGCTACCCCTACCAACTGCTTGGTGTCGTGCAAGAGGGTCAGCTAGGGATGAACCATGTCAGCTTGGTCCTGGCCGCTGCTGAGATGCTGCTCCCGTACGGGTGGCAGCTGGTCAACGTCAGCGAGTTCAGCAGCGGTGGACACGCCTGCGCGGTGATGCAACGTCGGCAGTCTTGAGTCGGCTGAACGACGGTTTCATCGGATCGCACCTCATCGATAGGATGATTCATTTAACCGCGGGGGTGAGATGAGCGATTTCGGCTTGACGCCGCTCAATGTCTTGGGCTCGTACGAGGAACTGAGGGCGAAGGCTGGCAACGCTCCCGCTGCTGAACTTCCGGATGGCGATCTGGAGGGCCGCGACACCAGCCGGATGGTCGTGGTGCGCTTCAGCCGTCACGGCGACCCGTCGGCCGTCGAAATCAGTACCTACTGGCGAGACGCGCTCACCCCGGACGGTCTACGGCAGGGCCTTCTCGCTGCCTATCGGGCTGCCTTCGACGCTGCCACCGCAACGCTGCGACCGGTCCCCGACGAGTGGTCCGCCCCGGCGGCCGGACAGCCGGCCTCTGCCGCGACCACCTATCCCGACGACGCAGCCTGGTTCGACGCCGTTCGCCGCGAGCTGGACGAGACCGACGCGCGCCTCGCCCGCAACGCCGAGATGCTGGAACGCGATGACGTCTCCAAGCGGCATGTCAGTGGCCCCGCCGGCTTGGTCCGCCTGGCTGTCGACGGCTTCACGGTGACCGACGTTCTCATCGATGCTCGGGTGGCTCTGGAGAAGTCCCCCAACCAGATCGCAGCCGACGCGCTGGCGGCCTTCCGTATGGCAGTGGCGCCACCGTCACAGGCGTGGGAGTAGCGACGTGGACAAGACCGAGGTCGTCACCGATGCGCTTCGAGACGAGGGTAAGAAGTGGTTCACCCTCTCGAACGAGATGCACACCGTCGCGGGCAACATCGCGGGTCTGTCGCTGGACGACAGCGCATTTTGGTGCGGCGACCAGATCACGGTTGCGCCGGCGCCGATCTACCGCGACTTCCAGGACTTCGTACAGGACCGCTGCGGTGAGGGCTCCAGTGAGTTCGAACAGATCGGGGAGGCCCTCAACCGGGCCGCGGACGAGTACGACGGCAGCGACGAGGTATCGGCCGAGACCTTGACGAAGATCTACGGAGACCTCTGATGGCACCGGACGCAGGGCTCAGCCCGGACGCGATGACAGCCGAGTTCCGCCGAGCAATCGAGCAGGCACGCACGGGCATCGGACAGATCGTCGAGTCGTTCAACACGATCGTCAACAAGGTCGCGGACTGGGGCTTCCTGGCCGGCCCGGCATTCCTGCTCTGGGCCAAGGAGAAACTGGACGACTTCCGGGCGAAGCTCGTCGAGCTCGTCGCCAAGGCGCAGTACATGGTGGAACACTCCACGCCCATCGTCTCGCTGATCATCACCAGCTTCCACTGGCTGGAGAAGGTGCAGAAGCCTGCAACGGGCGTGGCCGGCCAGATAGCCGTCAAGGGCGACCGACTCGTGTACTGGAAGGGCGCAGCCGCCGAGGCGTACGGATCCAAGCTCCCCTTCCAGCAGGCCGCGACCTCGGACATGGCCGCCAAGGCCGACTTCATCAGCACCTGGCTTTTCACGATCGCCAAGGCGAACGTCGACTACGCCAAGTCCATGGGCGCGTACGTGTCCGAGATCGCCGGCGGCCTGATCACCGCCGCGGCCAACGCCACCACCGTCATCAACATCCCTTGGGCCATCGACCAGCTCGCGAAGCTGGTCGGCGGTCTCGTCACCAGGGCCCTCGACGACACCATGAACATGGCATCCCGCCTCGTCGAAGTCCTCAAGAGCGCCCGCGACGTGAAAGCGTCCGTCAACAACGTCGAGAAGCTGGTCGGCCCACCGGTCGGCACCTGGCCCCAGGCAGTCAACGTTGGCTGAACCACGCCGGCGCAGCCTCTACCTTCTGGCCAGCTGCTGGGCGGCAGCGGTCGCCTCGATCGTGCTCTTCGCCTGGCTCACGACCGACGGCTACGCAACCTCGCAGCTGACCCCGCTGCCCGGCGAATCCCAACGGACGCTTCAGGAATGCACCACCTCAGCATGCGCTTCCGATGCGGCGGCGTTGATCAGCAAACAACTCACCGCGCTCGGCAATACTAAGTCGCTGGCCTTCGACACCGCTTGGGCGATCGCCATCCTCGCCGCAGCCTTCGTTCTCGTCACCACGGTGCTATTCCTCCGCAAGAAGCACCGCCAGGCCGCGTCATTCCTCAACGTCGCGTGGAAGATCTTGGCCGGCGCCACCGTG
Source organism: Actinoplanes sp. NPDC049265 (assembly GCF_043197135.1). Taxonomy (NCBI): domain Bacteria; kingdom Bacillati; phylum Actinomycetota; class Actinomycetes; order Micromonosporales; family Micromonosporaceae; genus Actinoplanes; species Actinoplanes sp. NPDC049265. The sequence continues at coordinate 11,399 of NZ_JBICSP010000045.1, forward strand.
TTGGTCTTCCTCGTCCAGCTGATCAACTTGATCAGACACGCTTCGGAGCTCACCGGCGTGCCCTCGGGTGCCCGGACCTTCACGTACGCCAACGCATTCACGTCACCCTTGACCAACTTCGGCCACGCCTACTACCTGGTCTGGCTCGTCGCCGTCGGCGGAGCCACCGCGCTGCTCATGCGGTCCCTGCAGTTGTCCCTCGCGACTGGACGCTAACTTCCGGCCACGGACTCGAACCGAACCCGCGAGCTGGCATCCCGTCCGCCGTCGACCCACCTGCATGGGAGCGGTCCTGTCTCAGGGCGACAAGGTGGAGCGCCCTACCGGACGAACGACCTTGTCGCCCTGAGACAGGTCTGCTGGTCTCACCTGGGTCGACGGCGGACGGGATGGCTCACTGCCATCTCAGATGCCCGAGATCCCCGCCGGAGGCGACATCCGGACGATTGAGTGATCGCAGATCTCAGCCGGTGCGCCGGCCGATGCCGGCCGTAGGCCGCCAGCAGGCCGAGCGCGTCCGGCCTGCGCCGCGCTCGCGCGGCGCCTTGATCGTGCGGAATCCATGCCAGATCGCCGGCGCCGGCGTGACGAAGGCAGCTGAGCGCCAGCTCTTGATCTTGAGCTTGGATGTGGCAGCTCCCGCCAACGCCGTGACGCTCAGACCGCTGGTGGCAGGCCACCGTCGCCGTCGACGACCGCGTCCGGTGTGCCGTCCTGGTCGAGGTCGACCATCGTGATGTCGACCTTGCCGTCGCCATTGGTGTCGAACTGGAACAGGTCGGCCTTGCCGTCGCCGTCGGTGTCGGACACCCAGACGTCCGGCTTGCCGTCGCCCGTTGTGTCGGTGGCCAGCAGGTCCACCCGGTCTTCGCCGCGTGTCTCCACGGTTTCCTGCGGCTCGGTCATTCTTCCTCCTCGAACGATCGGCGCCCCCGCCTCCGTCAGACCATAGGGTGCCGCCGCCATCGGCGCGACCGGACAACTAACGTCAGGTTCGTGGATCAGCAGATCGGGCCGGCCGGAGTGCTCGGCGATCGGATGGGCATCAGCATTCTGGAGGCGTCGCCCGAACGGGTGGTCGCCACGATGCCGGTGGAGGGGAACACCCAGCCGTACTCGTTGCTGCACGGCGGCGCCTCGTGTGTGCTGGCCGAGTCGCTCGGGTCGGTGGGCGCGGCGCTGCACGGGAAGACCGTGGATCGGCCGCTTGCGCTGGGCGTCGACATCAGTGCGACCCATCACAAAGCGGTCCGTTCCGGGCTGGTGACGGGGACCGCGACACCGCTGCACCGGGGGCGGTCGGTCGCCACCTACGAGATCATCATCACCGATGAGGCCGGTGATCGGGTGTGCACGGCCCGGCTCACCTGCCTGCTTCGTGCCACATGATCGCTGCGGTCCTTGACGGAACGACGTACGTTCTTTGCGTGACCGATGTACCACAGCATGCGCTCGACGACGCTGCGCAGGTGCTCCATTGCGCGCTCAGCGGAGACAGCGATGCGGTGGTGGGCACCTTCGACGCCGTGGTCGACCGGTCCGGGGTCGTCGGCGCCTACGACGTCGCCTGGTGCCTGGCCGCGACCATGGTGGGGCAGAACGTGCCGCTCGGCGGGGCGTGGACGCTCGACTTCCCCGGCATCGACGACGCCCGCTACGACAAGCGCTGGGTGGCCCGCTTCGTCAGCGCGTACGTCAACGGCGACGTCCACACCGGCGAAGCCCTGTTCAGCGCCGCGATCTCCGACGGCCAGCTACCCGAGTGCCTGCTGGCCCTGGCCGGCTCGACGATCGCCACGCTGCGCCACCGCGCCGCGTAGGCCGTGTTCGCGGTCCAGCCGAGTGCGAGGCGTGGTCCTGAACCGCGAAACTCGGCTTAGTCGTCAGTGCCCTTCAGGTAGAGCGCCTTCGCGTACTGCGCGGCAGCGGCCTGGCTGTACATGGCCGCCTGGCTCATGTACCACCCGTTATCGGAGAGCGCCTTCTTGGCGGCCGTCATCCCCGACCACCGAATATCGGCGTCGACCTGCGACAACCCGCGCGCCTTGAACTGCCGCCGCATCTGCTGCTTGCCGGACTGAAACGCCTCCGCGGCCTCCTCGGCCTGCTTCATGCAGGACATGCCTTTCTCGCTGAGGGCCTCCGCGAACGTGTAGGCAGCCTGCTCCGCGGCGTTCTTGAACTTCAGCAAGGTCGCTCCTCCCCTGGCGATGCCGACCCTGATGTTCTCTGATTGCCATACGTAACCGAAGTCCCGCACGATGGCCCTCCGCATAGACCGCTGAAAAGGGCAAACTCGCTGCATCCAACGTGTCTCCACGACCACGCAGAGTGAGATTTTCATGCACTTCAAGGGCTGGATGTCGTAGCTGGGTGGGTGGTGCTGACCGCAGCTCATTGGTGGACCCTTGTTGTTGTCCGGCTCGTTAGGGCCGGAGGCATCTGGATCCGTCGGGTCATCGCCCACCGTTGCTGCCCCC
>NZ_JBICSP010000046.1:0-13511 GCF_043197135.1 Actinoplanes sp. NPDC049265
TTCGTGAGTTGACCGTGCAGGCGCCGTTGGTGTTGCCCGAGCATGGTGCGGTGCGGCTGCGTGTTGAGGTCGATCGTGGTGCCGGTGGTGAGCACAGTGGTGCCGGTGGGCGGGCACGTGGGGTGCGTATCGACGCGCGGCCTGATAGCGGTACTGATTCGTCGTGGACCTGTCACGCTACCGGTGTTCTGGATGTCGAGGCTCCGGCGCCGGATTGGGACCTGACTGTCTGGCCGCCGCCGGGAGCGCAACCGGTCGAGGTTTCCTATGACCGGTTGGCCGCGCAGGGATACCACTACGGCGCCGTATTCCAAGGCCTGCACAAACTCTGGCGTCATCACAACCACGTCTACGCCGAAGTCACCCTGCCCACCGACCCCGACACCTACACCATCCATCCCGCCCTCCTCGACGCCACACTCCACGCCGGACTCACCGGTGGTCCCGCCCTGGCGACGTCCTGGCGCGATGTCACTGTCTACGCGGTCGGTGCGTCGGCCCTGCGGGTACGGATCGGCCCGAGCCGTACCGGGATGTCGGTGATCATGGCCGACACCCTGGGCGACCCGGTCGCCGACCTGGTGGTCGACACCACTCCGATCGAGCCCGGTGAGCTGCGGGCGGCCGGGGCGGCCCAGATCGGCGCCCTGTACCGGGAAACGTGGGTCGATCACGTCGGGAGGTCGTTGCCGCGCAAGGCGAATTGGGCGGTTCTGGGCGCGGATCCGCTGGGCGCCGCGACGGGATTGACCGCTGCGGGCGTACCCGTGACGGCATATCCGGACCTCGATGCACTGATCGAACGCGATGGTGACGCTCCGGATTACCTCGTGCTCACCGTGCCGACCGGTGCCGACGTCGCCCGCACGGTGCGGGAGGTGGCGCACCAACTGGATGTTCTGTCCACAACCAGAGCGCTCGACGCGGCGAGCGTGGTGCTTCTGACCACCTCCGCGATGCCGGCGTTCGCCCGGGCTGGTGCCGACCTCGCCGGCGCGGCAGTGTGGGGCCTCGTCCGCTCGGCGCAGGCCGACGATCCCGGACGGCTCTTCCTCGCCGATGTAGACGCCGCCGACGCATCGTGGCGGATTCTGCCGAGAGCCTTGACCGACGGAGAGCCTCAGATAGCTCTGCGTGCGGGGCGCGTGAGGGTACCGCGGCTCTCGGCCTGCGAATCGAACGGCCGCGGACCCTTCGCTGAAGCCGAAGGAACAATGCTGGTCGTCGGCGGCAGCACTCCCATGGGCGCACGGCTGGTGCGGCATGTGGTGGCCGAGCACGGAATGCGGCGCCTTCTGCTCGTGGGCGCCGAGGACTCCGGCCTGACTGCCGAGCTTGCCGCGCTGGGCGCCGAGGTCACCATCGCGACGTGCGACCCGGGCGATCGACCGGCACTGCGCAAGCTGATCGACGGTCTGCCGGTGGAGCATCCGCTGGGCACGGTCGTGTACGTACCGCAGGAGCTGGCCGACGACGGGCGGTCCGCTCCGACGCCGGATGCGCTGGCCGACGCGCTGCGTACGACCGTCGGGACCGCGGAGATCCTCGACGAGGAGTGCGGAGGCGCTCACCTCGTCCTGTGCTCGTCGCTCGCCGGCACCCTCGGGGGGCTCGCCACAACCGCCTCCGCCGCCGCCGCGGCCGCACTGGACGCGATTGCCCGGCGGCGCCGGTCGGGTGGAGACCCGGCGACGTCACTGGCCTGGGGACCGTGGGCCCCGAGCGGTACGCCGGCCCGCAGCGGTGCCGCAGGCGTGAGCATGCTGGGAGCACGTGAGGTCGTCGCGCTTTTCGACGCCGCGCGGGGTACGAGCGAAGCCGTGCTGGTGACCGCGAGGCTGGACCTGGCCGAGCTGGACCGGCAGGCCAGGGCCGGGGAAGTCTTGCCGCCGGCGTTCCGATCGCTGGTCCGCGTCCCCGGCAAACGCCCGGCCGGCGGCGGCGTGGTCTCGACGACATCGCTGCGGCAACGGCTCGCATCGATGGGCACGGCCGACCGGGACCAGACGCTGTTCGACCTCATCTCGGCCCAGATCTCGGCTGTCCTCGGGCTCGACCCGGGTGACGTGGTGCCGCCGGACCAGATGTTCCGCGACCTCGGGTTCGACTCACTGTCCATCCTGACCCTACGGAACCGCCTGAACTCGTCGACCGGTCTGCGGCTCGACACCTCGTCGGTGTCTCACCAGTCGACGCCGGACGACGTTGTCCAGCACCTCAGGCAAGCGTTGCTCGGAAACTGACGGGGCAGAGGAGACGATGATGCACCCACCGTCCGTACGATCGGAACGCCTCGTCAGCCCGACCGGGCGTGGCTATCTCCAGCTCGAGTCGCATCCGGCCGGCTGCTTTCGCGGTGTGGAGCTGATGCGGGCGCAAGTCCCGGCCCCGGACGCCCCGCCCGCACGGCGGCCGACGGCGCTGGTGATCGGTTCGAGTGCCGGCTACGGCTTGGCCAGCACGATCACCGGGCTGGTGCGGTACGGCATCGACGGCGTAGGTATCGGCTGGGAACGGGCGGCCGGACAGCGCAGCGCGAGCGCCGGGTGGTACCGCACCATCGCCGCCGCCACCATCGCGCGCGACCTGCGATCGAATTTCGTGTTCCGCAACGCCGACGCGTTCGCCGACAGCACCAAGTCTGAAACGCTTGACCTGCTGGAGGAACGGTTCGGCGGTGTGGACTACCTCATCTACAGCGTCGCCGCGCCCCGGCGCACCGATCCACGGACCGGCATCACTCATCAGTCGGTGCTCAAGCCGCTCGGCGAGCCGCACACCACCCGGAATCTGGAGTTCGCCGACGACGGAACCGCACTCCTGCGGGATGTCACCGTCGAGCCGGCGACCGAGGCCGAGAAGGCCGCAACGGTGCGGGTCATGGGTGGTGAGGACTGGTCCCGCTGGGTTACGGCACTGGCGGGGCGCGGACTGTTGCGCGATGGTTTCCGTACGGTCGCCCTCAGCTACATCGGCTCGCCGCTGACCTCGGCGATCTATCGTGCCGGCACGATCGGCGCGGCCAAGGAGCATCTGGAGTCCACCGCTGTCACCTTGGACGCGCTACTGGCCGGTTTCGGCGGGCGCGCTCTCGTCTCGGTGAACGGGGCCGTGATCAGCCAGGCGCTGACCGCCGTACCGGGCATCCCGCTCTACGTCTGTCTGCTCCGCGGCGTTCTCGGCGACCGATTCCCGTCACCCGTCGAGCAGTCGCTCCAGCTGTGGGAGCAGCTCACCGCCGACCGGCCCGACGTCGATGAGCGCGGCCGCATCCGGCTCGATCGCTGGGAACTGTCAGCGGCGGTCCAGGCCACCATGGCCGAGCGCTGGCGGTCAGTCACTCCCGCGACGCTCACCGAGCTGGCCGACGTTCCGTGGTTCCGTACCCAGTTCCGGGCCCTGTACGGCTTTGACGTCCCCGGAGTCGACTATGCGGTTCCGGTGGCGACCGACCTGCCGTGGCCGGGCTCACCGGCTCGTTGACCTCGCATCAGCACTGTCGCCGCCGGCGGGCTGGCCTTTCGTCGGCGACGGCTCGACGGCGGGCTGGCCTCTCGTCGACGACGGCTCGAACGAGCCTCGGACCGGCGAAGAGAGCCTGAATCATGGCTGATTTCCCGAAGAAGTACGGTCACTGGATAGCTGGCGCGTGGCACCAGCCTGAGCAGGGCCATTACCAGATCACCGATCCGGCCACCGAGGAAGTGGTAGGCCACGCCTCCGAGGGGCACGCCGCCGAGGTGTGGATCGCGGCCAAGGCTGCCCGGTCCGCCCTCCACGCGTGGTCCCGTACCGATCCGGACGACCGTGCCGCCGTCCTCGAACGGGTCGCCACCCTGATTTCCGATCAGGCCGGCGAGTTGGTGCCGTTGGTGCGGGCCGAGAGTGGCGCGACCACGTCGGTGGCGCAGTCGTTTCTGGTGCTCGCCGCGGCCGACTGTTTCCGCCGCGCCGCACGGAGCGCACGGGAATCCGGTCCTGTGGCCCGGGCACCGCAGCCCGCTGGTGCGAGCCCGCTCGCGGCCGGTGGGCTCATCGGTGTGGCCGCCATGCGACGTCCGCTGGGCGTCGTCGGGTGCATCACCTCCCACAACTTCCCCCTCGCCCAGCTTGTCGCCATGGTCGCCCCGGCCCTCGCCGTGGGCAACACCGTGGTCGCGAAGCCCGCACCACAGGACCCGCTCGGCCTTCTGGAGCTGGGTCCCATCATGAAGGAGGCCGGCGTGCCCGACGGCGTTTTCAACGTCGTCACGGGATCGGGCCCTATCACCAACGAAGCGCTGATCGCTCACTACGACATCGACATGATCAGCTTCTCCGGTGCCGCCGCCGTCGGGAAGCGGATCGCGAGAGCCGCGAGCGAGCAGCTGAAACCCACCCGGATGGAGCTCGGGGGCAAGGGCGTGGCCATCGTCCTCGAGGACGCCGACGAGCGCGCCCTCGGATCGGCCGTCCAGGCCGGGAGCCTCAACTTCTCACTGCTCAGCGGTCAGGCCGGCTTGGCGCCGGCCCGGATGCTCGTACATCGATCGATGTACGAGCGGGTCGTCGACGCCCTGGTCAAGCAGGCCCAGTCAGCGTCGGTCGGCAGCCCGGACGACCACTCCACGGTGCTCGGCCCGCTGATCTCCGACGCCCAGCGCGACCGTGTCGAGGCGGCCGTCGAAGAGGCCCGGAATCAGGGAGCCCGCGTCGCCACCGGTGGTGACCGTCCACCGATCAAGCCCGGGTTCTACGTCGCGCCCCACGTCCTCGCTGACGTCACCGAGGACATGGCCGTCGCGCGTGAGGGAATCGTGGGCCCCGTGGTGGCGGTCATCCCCTTCGACGACGAGGACGAGGCGGTACGGATCGCCGGTGGCGCCCCGGCCCCTGGTCACGACTACGTCTTCTCCGGCGACACCAGCCGTGCTTGGCGGCTGGCGGCCCGGCTCCGCAGCAGCTCGGTGGGCGTCAACACCGCGGAGCCGCACCCGGAAACCGATGTTCTCCGCGACGGCGGTCCCTTCGAGGCGCGGACGTACAGCACCGTCCAGCCGATCATCTGGACGGTCTGAACCGGGACGGGAACGAACAGGTCGTGGGCGCTGTCCCCTCAGCTCGTGCCGTCGGACGTCCGGCACCGACGCGGTCGACGGAGCCCCGGTGGGGCGGTGCGCTCGGCCGGGTCGGCCACTCGGTGTGGCGTACCGCCCTCGTGCCTCTCCAGGCCCGTCACTCCCGTGGCGAGGTCCGGCGGATCAGATGCCGGTCTCGCCGCGGCGCCAGTAGGGATGCCGATCAGATGGCGGTCTCACTGTGGCGCCAGTAGGGGATGCCGATCAGATGTCGGTCTCACTGCGGCGCGGGCCGGGATTCCGATGAATCGCTGGTTGATCGCGAAGAGTCGCCCAGGGCACGGGAGAGCAGGTCCCGTAGCTGTGACCGGTCTGGGGCGGACAGGTTGAAGACGGCGGCGACCTTGGCCTTGTTGTGGGAGCCCAGCTTGGTGCGGTGGCGTTTCCCTTCCCCGGTGAGGGTCACCTGTTTGATCCGTCGGTCGGAAGGATCAAGCTCGCGGGTGACCAGGCCGCGGCGCTCCAGGCCGTCGACGATCGCTGTCACGTTCGAGGGCTCACAGGACAGCCGGGTCGCCAATTCGCGCATCGATGCGGGAGCCACCAGGCACATCAGAGCGAGTGCCTGCGTGGGCGGCAGGTTCAGTTCAGCCGCGGACACGTTGAAGTCGTTGCGCAACCGGCGGGTCATCTCGAACACCAGGGTGCTCAACTCGTCCAGGACCGGATCGGCTTCCGTGCTCATTGTCCCAGCGTACGCATTACTTCAAGACCTGCACTGTTCAGGTCCTTGAGTACTGTTTAGACTCAAACACTTCAGTGTGTGGACTATCTACCCGTATAAGGAGTTTCGGTGGCACTTCGGAACGGTGTACGAGACGTCAGCGCGGGAGCGCGTCGGCGAAATCGGGTCATCGCCGTGGTGGGGGCCGTCGTGGCGGCCGTCCTGATCTGGGTCGTGGGCGAGCCGTTGCTGGGCTACGACCTGATCCTCGAGCCTCCGGGGCAGCAGGCGATAGACCTCGGGGCGAGTGCCATCGTCACCGTCGCGTTGCTGGTCGGCCTGTTGGGCTGGGCGTTTCTCGCCGTGCTGGAACGCGTGCTCGCCAAGGGCCGGCTGGTGTGGACGGTGGTCGCGCTGGTGGTCCTGGCCGCGTCGTTCCTCCCGTTGTTCTCCGTCGACGCGCCGTCGGGCAGCAAGGTCACCCTGGCTCTCGTGCACCTCGCGGTCGCCGGAGTGCTCATCCCGGTGTTCTGGGCGACGTCGAAGCAGGTCCGCCAGTAGTCGCCTTCGTGGCGGGGGACGGGACGACTTCCCGGTCGGCGGCAGTCGTCCCGGCGCCCCGCGGCGCCCCGCCGGCCGGCCCTGGATGTCCTCCCGTCCCGCCGCTGATGGACCCGCGCGCGACGAAGTTACGACATCACCGCACAGCGGCAAGGCCATGGCCGCGGCAGGTCACTCCGCGATCCGGGTACGCATCGTCCAGCGGTAGAGCCGCGGGTGAACGTCTGCGGCCGGATCCCCGACAACAGTGAAATGCTCGACCCCGCCGAGCAGCGGAACCTTGATCTTCTCCCGGCTCTCGTCGTCCAGGGCGACCCGCTGCTTCCGAGGGACCTCGGCCGGACCGCCTTCGAGAAGGACGTCAACGAATGTGGCTTTGTGGCCGCTCATCGGGAATCCTTTCGACGTTTTCAGGGGCCACCGGATCGACCTGCTGCCGAGAAAGGTCCAGTCGAGGGCGTCGCTCGACATCGGTCAGCGCGGCGCCGTTGTGGTGCCGGCAGTTGCCCCGAGAATGCCGACCTGCGTGGCCGTATGGGCCAGGACGCGCCGCGCGGTTCATCCTGCCGACGATTGCTGGCCTCTTGCTCGATTTTCGCTAGAGCTGGAGCGTGGCTGGTCAGATCACGTCGGGCGAGGCGGCGCTCGTGGTGCGTACCTCCTGCTGTCCTGACCGCTCAGGGACGCGTGTGTCCGGACGAGAGGTTCGCTGAGTCTTCTGGACCACGGCCGGCCGCGGGGAGGGCTGCGGCGATGCAGTCGAGTACGCGGTGGAGTCCATTCCGGAATTGATCATCGCGGCTCAGGTGTGGCTGCCGCGCCTGCATGACGATTTTGGTGAAGATCGGGTAGTTTCCGCTTTTCACCAGCTGGTCGACGTACGGGTAGCTTCGCGCCATCCACTCCGACTCGCTGAGCCCGCTGCGACGAAATTCCCGCGCCGAGTTGATCTCGTCGCGGACCGCACCCTCGACGTAGCTGTTCAGCATGGCTGTGAAGGCGAGATTCTCGTCGATGGAGAGATCGTCGTCGAGGATCCCCATCAGTCGTTCGATCAGCAGCAGTTGATTGGGGCCGAGGCTGGGAAGCGATCGCTGCACCGTGGTGATCCACGGGTGCCTCAGCCACATGGTGCGGAGTGCCTCGGCGTAACGCGTCAGGTCCGCGCGCCAGTCGCCGGAGGGCATGCCCGTGACGTCGATCTCGCCCAGCACCCGGTCGGACATGAGCTCGACCAGGTCGTCTCGGCTGGGGACGTACCGATAGAGGGACATCGCGCCGGCGCCGATCTCGGCGGCGACCCGCCGCATGGTGGCGGCTTCCAGGCCTTCGGCGTCGGCGATGCGGATCGCCGACTCGGTGATCTGCGTGCGGCTGTACGCCGGTTTGGGCCCGTAGGCCGGGCGCTCGGGCCGCATCCAGATGCTTACGTACCGCGTGTCGGTCACCGTGCCATCCTTCCAGTTGCGTACAGCGTACCCAGTGCCTTACGCTTCTGCCTGACCGCGTACATCGTACTCAGTGAGGGGATCATGGCAGAACCGATCGTGATCGCCGAAGGGCTGCACAAGTCCTTCGGCGGCACTCAGGCACTACGAGGTCTGGATCTGGCCGTCCCGGAGGGCTCGGTCTGCGGGGTGCTCGGGCCGAACGGGGCGGGCAAGACGACCGCGGTGCGCATCTTCGCAACCCTGTCGGATCCCGATTCCGGGCGTGCCCGCGTCGCCGGATACGACGTCGTCCGCGACGCCGGCGACGTACGTGAGCGGATCGGGCTCGCGGGCCAGTACGCCGCCGTGGACGAGAAGCTCACGGGCCGCAGCAACCTGCGCATGTTCGGGCGGCTCTACCACCTGCCGCGCCGTGAGGCGCACCGGCGGGCCGACGAACTGCTCGACCGCTTCGATCTGACCGACGCCGCCGACCGCCCGGTCTCCGGCTACTCCGGCGGCATGCGCCGCCGGCTCGACCTCATCGCCAGCCTCATCCTGCGTCCCCAGGTGCTCTTCCTGGACGAGCCGACCACCGGCCTGGACCCGCGCAGTCGCAACGAGATCTGGGACACCATCCGCGAGCTGGTGGCGGACGGCACCACCGTGCTGCTCACCACGCAGTACCTGGACGAGGCCGACCATCTGGCCGACGACATCGTCGTCATCGACCATGGAAAGGTGATTGCCACCGGCACGCCCGACGAGCTGAAGGCCACCATCGGCAACCGCCTCGACGTCACCACCGAAGACCCTGCCGCGTTGCCTGTGGCGGCGACCATCCTGAGCAACCTGGCCGGCGCCGAAGCCACCACGAGCGAGGGCGACCGGCTCAGCGTCGCGCTGCCGCCCACGGGCCTGCGTCTCGCCGACATCGTGCGCGAGCTCGACCAGGCCGGCATCGCCGCCGCCGACGTGAGTGTGCGCCGTCCCACCCTCGACGAGGTGTTCCTGCGCCTCACCGACCGTAAGGAGGCCGTTCGATGACCGCCACCACCTCGCCGATGGGGCGCCTCGGCTGGACCTTCACCGACGGGTTCACCCTCGTCGGCCGTGAGGTCGGGCGGCTGAAACAGGAGCCGGGGCAGATCGTCGCCGCGCTGATCTTCCCGGTCATCATGGTGGTGCTGTTCGGGTTTGTCTTCGGCAGCGCGATCCAGGTGCCGAACGGTGGCAACTACCGGGAATACCTCATGCCCGGCCTGTTCGCGATGGTGACCTTCTCGGCGTGGCTGGGAATCACGACGCGAGTGGCCACCGACGCCGCTCGCGGAGTGATGGACCGGTTCCGCTCCATGCCGATGGCACGTCTGGCGGTTCCTTTCGGGCAGACCGGCGCGGACATGCTGATCGGCCTGCTCATGCTGTCCATCATGGTGATCGCGGGCCTGGTCGTGGGATGGCAGCCGCACCGCGGCCTGGTTCCCACGGTTGAGGCCTTCCTGCTGATGATAGTGCTGCGATATGCGCTGAGCTGGGTGGGTGTGTTCGTGGGTCTGTCGGTGAAGAACGAGCAGGTCGCCGACGCGCTGGTGCCGCTGGGCCTGCCGTTCACCATGCTGTCGAACGCGTTCGTCCCGACCGGCGGCATGCCGGGATGGCTGCGCTTCCTGGCCGATTGGAACCCCGTGAGCGCGCTCACCGCCGCGTCGCGGGAGTTGTTCGGCAACCCGGGTGTGCCGACTGGGAACACGGTCTGGCCACTCGAGCATCCGACGACCGCCGTCCTGCTCTGGTCGCTCGCACTGATGCTGGTTTTCGTTCCGCTTTCGTTGCGCGCGTACACACGTCGAGGACGCTGAACGCTCCACGCGACACGCTCGCCCGGCGCTTGGCTCACAAGCCGCCGGGTCAGCGATCCGCCGAGTCGTAGCCGGACCGGGCCTCTCGTGCCCGGCTGATACGAGCCCGGTCGGCCTCCCCCCGTGGCCGGCCGGGCTTCCTCGTGCGACGCGGGGACCTTGGATCTTTTCCAGGTCCGGGTGCGCTGTCGGCTGACGTTCGTTGTCCCCGCCGATGGGTTGCCGTCCTCGGCACGGAAGCAGCGATCGAACGAGACTGATCTTCACATCGTCGCGCTGATCAGCATCGATTCAGGAGGGCGGGCCAGAGGCTCTCAACCGCAGTTGGCTTCGGTCTACGGTTGCCCGCGCCATTCTGTCTGTCGTTCGGGGTCCGGGGGGAGTCGCAAGACGTCCCAGTGGACGTGGTTCCCGCCGTAGCGGCTTATCCGGGAAGGGCCAGCATCAACCGGCCGTCGCCGGCACGCGGAAGCGTCAGCCCGGCCATCGCGTTCCGCAACCTCCGCACATCGGTGCGGCCCTGATTCAACGCGTCATACATCGCGCCGTGACCACGCCGGTGTTCCGGCGCCAAACTCACCCCCACCGACGATTTCACCGCCCCAACCAACTGCAGCGCAATGCACACTATTAAACGAGACAGCCCTTGGTATTGATGTAATTTCCTCGGCAAGAAGAGCATTGGCCAAGGGCTGATCCCATGATCAACCAGGGCCCGCGATCGCTCCCCACGGGTCAACAACAAACCGAGTGCGGAGGTAGCACGACATTCGAATGCCCAATGAACCGGGGGACTGTATATAACGATGGTTTCGCCTCATCGTTCATTCATTTCACGGTGATCTTCGTCACTTGGGGCCTGGCGAGCCACTTGAATGGACAGCTGACCTGCTGAATTATCATCGCAAATCTCATGTGGACGGTTGTCCGGGGACAAAACCCGTGCTGAGCTGCGAGAATGCGGCATCCATGATCGTTCGGCAATGAAAGTTTCATACTTCTCGCAGGTGCATAATCCCTGGTCTGATAGTGGTTCGAGAGCCCGAAGCGAACCTCGTGGCAATCCGTGTATCGAAGGTTTCGGGCCGCTCCGGGCGCATTCCGGTATTCCAGATCCCCTGCTACGGTCGGAGGATCTTCGTCAAGTCGAGTTCGACTCGGTGAATGAGGCTCTTCGTACATTTGTCAACCTCCCTTTTCGATGGCATTGACTCGGAATGTTGGGTAGGACATCCGTGCCCGCAGACACTCTGTCGTTCGGCGTCTTCGTGGCGATGGACCCGCCCGACCACACCCGCTGCCGCCGAACCGTGGCCACCTGGCTCACCAGTCGTGCGGCCGTGAAGCCGCCCCCCTGGATCCAGGGGGATCGTCGACGAGCTGATCGGCCGGCTGCTCGCCGGTCCCCGACAGGTCGACCAGGTCGCGAGCCATGCATCGCTGCTGCCAGGGACGGTGATCTGCGAGTTCCTCGGCGTGCCGTTCCCCGATCGCGAGAAGTTCGGCGCCCGCCAAGAGGTCATCGTGATCGGCCTGATGACGCCCTCGGCCGGCTTCGACATCACGGCGAACCCGATCGCGTCGATGGAGAGTTTCTCAGATGGATATTTGCCGGTTCCTCTGCGGTCCGGCGATCTTCGTCGCGGATTCCGTACGCGTCGCCGGTCGAAGCGGCGTCGGTGCCGCAGCGCCGATAGCATTGGCGATTTTGCATTCAAAAGGGTTCATGACTACCTCAAGGAGTGATTGGTGATGGGGCATAAGTTCTCGCTCGTTCTGAGCCGCGAGATCAGCGACGAAGAATCGGCGGCTCTGCAGAAGGCGGGATGTGCCGGCGCGGTTTTCACGGCCGATTCACATCCGACCAGTCCGGAAACGCCCGTAACAAAAATGGATTTCGACGACGAGGTTTCTCCCTCGCTCGCTGAGGCGATCGAGGCGGCGCTCGAAGCGGTGAAGACGGTTCCGGACCTCACCGTGCCCAGCTTTACCGTCCCCGCCCAGCCGGCGGATGCGGAGAGCTCGCCCGAGGCGATCTCCTGACAAGCTATTCCCCGGAATTCAGGCAAAAGACGGCGGCTGCCGCATTCAACGGCGCACCTGACCGACCGGTTCGTTGTACCCCTGCCTTGGAGTTTTTCGATGAAGCGGTCCAGAGAATTCCGTAGGTATTCCCGGCTTGTCAAATCCCGTTCGCGTGATGCATACCGGCGGCCGGACGACGGCGAGGAGCGCACCCCGGAGCCGGTGGCGATCGTCGGGATGGGGTGCCGGTTCCCGGGCGGTGTGTCGGATCCGGAGGAGCTCTGGGAGCTGCTGGCCGAGGGCGGGGACGCGATCGGTCCGTTCCCCGACGATCGAGGGTGGGACCTCGAGGGCCTGTTCGATAGCGACCCCGACCACGCGGGGACGAGTTATGTCAGCGCCGGTGGGTTCGTGGCGGAGGCGGGGGACTTCGACGCGGGGTTCTTCGGTATCTCGCCACGCGAGGCCACGGGGATGGATCCACAGCAGCGGTTGCTGTTGGAGATCTGCTGGGAAGCGTTGGAGCAAGCCGGCATTGATCCGGTGTCGTTGCGGGGCACGTCGGCCGGGGTGTTCGCCGGGGCGGCCACGTCGGGGTACGGCGTTGGCGGCCCGGGCGGGTCGGCGGAAGCGGAGGGCCACGGCCTGACCAGCGGCGCCGCCAGTGCGATCTCCGGCCGAGTTTCGTACGTGCTGGGCCTGGAGGGTCCGGCGATGACCGTGGACACCGCGAGCTCGTCATCGTTGGTGGCGATGCATCTGGCGGCTCAGGCTTTGCGGGCGGGGGAGTGTGACCTGGCGCTGGCCGGTGGTGTCACGGTGATGGCGACGCCGGCCACGTTCGTCGAGTTCTCGCGGCAGCGGGGCCTGGCCCCGGATGGGCGGTGTAAGGCGTTCGGCGCGGGCGCGGACGGTACCGGCTGGGCTGAGGGTGCGGGGATGCTGGTGCTGATGCGTTTGTCGGATGCGCAGCGGGCGGGGCACCCGGTGCTGGCGGTGGTTCGTGGCAGTGCGGTGAATCAGGATGGTGCGTCGAACGGGTTGACGGCGCCGAACGGTCCTTCGCAGGAGCGGGTTATCCGGTCCGCGTTGGCCAAGGCGCGGCTTGAGCCGACTGATGTGGACGCCGTTGAGGCGCACGGTACGGGAACCAGGCTCGGGGATCCGATTGAGGCGCAGGCGCTGCTCGCTACCTATGGGCAGGGCAGGCCCGATGGGCGTCCCGTCTGGCTGGGGTCGGTGAAGTCGAACATCGGGCACACCCAGTGGGCGGCGGGTGTGGCCGGGGTGATGAAGATGGTTTTGGCGATGCGGCATGAGGTGCTGCCGCGGACGTTGCATGCCGACGAGTCGTCGCCGCATGTGGATTGGTCGGCCGGGGATGTACGGCTGCTGTCCTCCCCGAAGTCCTGGCCCGCCAACGGCAGACCGCGCCGGGCTGGGGTGTCGTCGTTCGGGATCAGTGGTACCAATGCCCACCTCGTCCTGGAGGAGGCTCCCGCGTTCGAGGAAGCGGCGGTGGCGGGTCAGGCGCTGGTGGCGGGTGGCCCGGTGGCGTGGCTGGTGTCGGGTCGGGATGCGGTGGGGCTGGCGGCTCAGGCGGGACGGCTGGGTGAGTTCGTGGCGGCCCGGCCGGGGCTGGATCTGGTGGATGTGGGTTACTCGTTGGCGGTGACGCGGGCGGCGCTGGATTACCGGGCGGTGGTGACGGGCGCGGATCGGGACGAGTTGCTGGCTGGTCTTGCCTCGGTGGCGGTGGGCCGGCCCGGTGCCGGCGTTGTGACCGGTACGGCGGTTGGACGGTCGGGTAAGACCGTGCTGGTGTTTCCGGGTCAAGGCAGTCAGTGGGCGG
>NZ_JBICSP010000047.1:0-13477 GCF_043197135.1 Actinoplanes sp. NPDC049265
CTGCTGCCCACGCCGCGCCACCGCCATCGTGCAGGCCATCCTGGCCCTGCACCACATCGAGAACCCGATCCACGGCAGTTGAAAAGCGCTCAGTGATGTCCCGCCCGCCCGCCGACACCGAACCAGCCGAGCCGTCAGTCGTCACATCACCACTGACAGGCGCAGGGCTGCCCCTACCTGTCTTGCGCGACAGCGTCTGTCGCGTTGTCCCGCGCGTGGTGGTCACCACGGTCGACCGCGACGGACGTCTGGCCGATCAAACACCAGTCACCCATGTCGGCTGGTCGCCAGGCGACACGGTCGCACTGCACACCCGAGCCGGCCCCGTCATCGTCGCGCGCACCCCGCCGGCACGGGCTGACACCCGGACGGTCATCACCAAGCGGGGCCACTTGCGGCTGCCGCTGCACATCCGGCGCATCTGCGAGCTGGTCACCGGCGACCGCGTGGTGATCGTGGCTCACCGGGAGCCCGGTGAACTGATCATCATGCCGGCATCCATCGTGGCCGACTTCGTCACCACTCACCGTGGGGAGGACCCATGACCAGGACACCTTCACACGCCACCGACCAGATCGCCATGGTGCGCGCACTGCTCGACCAGCTCGGTATACGCCCCGAACAACTGCTCACCGCCGCCGGGTCGCCGATCCGGGAGATCCCGACGTTCGACGAATACGTCCCGCAGGTAACCGCTGCGATATCGGCCGGCAGTCGCCGCGTCTACCAGCCGTACTTTCGCAAGATCTGCCGCCGCTGGGGCGCCCGACGCATCACCGAAGCGACTGCGTCGGACATCAAGCGTCTCGCCGAGGACATCCGCGACGAGGCCATCATCCGCCGCAACACCCGCGGCGGGCGTATCGCCGCGGAGCACCTCATCTCGGCGATGCGATGCATCTACCGACATGCAGAGCTGGACGGCCTGATCGACGAGGCCGGTAACCCGGCGGCCCGGGTCGCCAAACCGCGGCGGCTCGCCAACGCCCGCCACGCCCTGTCCGAACAGCAGCTTGCCGCTGTCGTCCATGTCGCGACGACGACCGGCAATGATCGCGACCTGGACGGGCTCCTGATCCGTCTGCACCTGGAGACGGCCTGCCGCCGCGCCGGCGCGCTCGGGTTACGGCCACGTGACCTTGACCCGGACCAGTGCCTGATCTCCCTGCGGGAGAAGGGCGGCACCGCGCGCTGGCAGCCGGTCTCGCCGACCCTCATGCGATACCTGCAGGACCACCACGCCAGCCGTGGCGACAACGATCAGCACGGGCCACTGCTGCTTTACCGCAACGGCAACCGGCTGACCCGCCGCCGCTACGACTCCCTGTGGCGCCGGCTCGGCCTGCACCTGCCGTGGGTCGCGACCCAGCAGGTCACCACCCACTGGCTGCGTTACACCACGCTGACCTGGGTGGAACGCACCTTCAGCTACGCCGTCGCGCGTGCCTTCGCCGGGCACAGCGGGCAACGCGACATCGGCACCACGATCACCTACGTGCACGCCCAGCTCGACGAGGTCGCCGCGGCGGTCGCCGTTCTCACCGGCGAACCCCACCCGCTCGCCGGTTCCCGCACGACCGCCGCATCGCACTCGCTCCCCGTCCTCTTCGCCGCCTGAACGCATTCATGAAGCAGGCGCCGGCCGGCGTAATGGCCAGCGCCTACCTCCGCTGATACGCGCACAGAACCAATCGGAAGGTCGGGCCCCGGACCGGAGTGACGTGATCACGATGCGCCACGTATCCATTGCGTGGCGATGTTTCAGGTGAAATTGTTCTCACGCCGGACAACACTCCGGCTATTGCTGAGGTATTGTTCACGCACCGATTGCTCTCAGCACCCGAACGTTTCAGGAGTATCCGTGGCCAAGCAAGTCATTACTGTTCTGACCGATGACCTCGATGGCGGCGACGCCGACCGCACCATCGAATTCGGGCTCGACGGTGTCAATTACACCATCGACCTTTCCGACAAGAACGCCGGCAAGCTCCGTAAGGCCCTCGACCCCTACCTCGACAAGGCCACCCGCGTCGGACGCACCGCAGGCAGCGGACGGATCGGCGCCCGCCAAGCGGCGCCGGCTCGCACGAACCGTGACCAGAACCAGGCCATCCGCGAATGGGCCGCCAAGAACGGCTACGAAGTGTCCGAACGCGGCCGCATCCCGAGCGCCGTGGTCGACGCCTTCCACGGCGCCAAGTGAGCAGCTACCCATAATCCTGCTCGTCACCGGCGATTCGCCAGGTGGCCAGCAAACAACGCCGACCGTGCCCGATCTGTCGGCGATGCGACCGGTTTCTGTCCGCCCCTCACCGTCACCACATGCCCCGGATGCCGCCGGCTCAGAAAGCGCAGATGGCAGCCTGGCGACACCGTCGCATTCTCGGCCCGACGGCCACCGTGCAACGGCCGGCTAACTGCTGACCCGGCGGCACAAAACTTCCATCACGTTGGGGCTCATCCGGGCCCCTCGGTCTGACCGGCGAGTGGTTCCCAACGGCGCCTGCGTCGAGGTGGCAGTCGGCCCGGGTGGTCCGAACCTCGTGCGGGACCCCAAAGATCCGGCCGGGCCGGGCCGGTGCCGGACTTCGCCGCCGACAGCTGAATCAGCTTCGTCGACGCCGTCAATGCCGGCCGCGTCGATCAGCCATGCGGCTGACCTCAGCCGGTTCGCCGCCACCGCCACACCGCGCTGGCGGCGGCCGCACCCACGGCGACCAGCGACACGTCCCGCACCCCACGCGCGACCCGCCGACGGGTCCTCGGGGGCAACCGCAGCGGAGTGGCCATGTGCCGGCGCGGGAGGCTTTCAGCTGCTCCTGAGACACCAAGTCGATGAACCGCTGCCGCCGCCGGGTCTGCGTGCCGATCCACGAGCACCCGAACGGCGCCACCACTCCCACGCCAGGGCGTTGGTGAACATCATCGAGGTCAACTCCCGCAGCTCATCGTCGTCCACCTCGCCGAGTTCCCATGCGGCCAGCCAGCAGTGCATCCACAGATTCGCGTAGACCTCGAGCCGTCCGGTCGGGCTCGCGCTACCTCCGGCTCCAGGATCTGCAGGACCTCCGGGTCGCCGAGGGCAATCTGATCAGCTCGTGGCGGCGTTGCCGTCGTGACGCCGACCTGCCCATCGACACCCCACCGCAAAGTCACTACAGCGCCTAACGCATCACGAACAGTCCACGGTCCCACAAGCCGCGCGGGATGCGGCGCTCATGGAGTACTTGCCGCCATGCTCCTGTCGAACCGGACGGCAACAGGCGACCATCGCCGGTCCGTACCGCACCGGGGCCAGGCGGTCCCGGCTCCCGGTGCGGTTCACGACGTGGAACACCGCCGCGGCGGCTGGTATCCCGATCAGCCGTTTGCGGCGGCGGGATGGGGTTCGCCGGTCAGGGCCGCCAAGGCCATGGCCACCTCGGGCACGGTCGCCCGCACATAACCCGCCGTGGAACTGCTGCTCCCGCTGCGCTCGTCGGTGTGTCCGGCGTAGGCGCGGGCGATGGCTTGGCCGAACCGGCGTTCGACCCAGGTCAGGGTGGTGTGGCGCAGCCAGTGGGTGCTGATCTGCTGCGCCCGTACCCATGGCAGTTCCCGGCCTATCCGCACCCAGAGGTGGTCGTAGCGCCGGGAGGTGAGTGGGCGTCCGTCGCGGTAACGCAACAGCGGCCTCTCCCGGTCCCCGTTACCGCGCTCGGCGTGATGCTGCAGTAGGTGCCGCATCAACGTGGGGGAGACCGGCTGCCACCGCGAGGTGCCGCCCTTCTCCCGCAGGAAGATCAGGCACTGGTCCGGGTCCAGGTCCCGCGGCCGCAGGTTCAACGCGCCGCCGCGGCGGCACGCCGTCTCGGTGTGCAGCCGGATCAACAAGGTGTCCAACTGAGGGTCATCACCGATCCGCGCGGCCACCGCGTTGATCTCAGCCAGCCGGGTGTCCGCGATCGCCCGCCGGGTGCTGGGCACCCGGCGCGGCTTGGCCACCTTCGCCGCCGGATTGGCCGCCGCGTCGATCAGCCCGTCGGCCTGCGCCCGTTTGTACAGACACCGCAACGCCGCGACCAGATGCTCGGCCGCCGACCGTCCGCCACGGGCGTTACGGCGCGGCACGACGTCGGCTTGCACCTGACGGCACAACCGCTCGATCTCCGAGGCCGCCGGCTCGTCGATCCGCCGATCACCCCACACCGCGAGGACCTTGTTCCAGTACGACCCGTACGCCCGCCGCGTCCCCGCCGACACCGCAGCCGCGACCACCGGCACATACTGCGCGAACGTCGGCGCCACCGCCCGCACCGCCGGGGTCTGCAGCAGATCTTCGGCGGTAATCCCCATCCGTTCCAGCAGCAGCCGGGCCGCCTGCACCTCGGCCGGGGTCGGTGGCGCCGCGCTCATGCCGCACCCCCTGCCTGTGTCGCGGCCAGCAGCGGCCCGAGCACCGGCAGGGGATAGCCGGTCAGCACCCCGGCGTCCAGGTCGGCCGCCAGCAGCAGCCGGTCACCAGGGTGCAGCTCGCACCGTCGGCGCACCGGCAGGGGCAGCAGCAAAAACCCCCGCCGGTCGACCCGACCGGTCGCTCCGGCCTTCGGCCGGGCCACCACGGTGCCGCGGTACACGCGGACATCGAGGTGCTGGCGGGGCGTCCAGCCGAGAGCGCGGACGATGCCGCGGTCGGCGATCCGGCCGCTGCGGTCCACCGCGCTCAGCGCGTAGGCGATCGGCGTGGCCATGACGGGGGCGCCGAGGTCGGCCAGGGGCAGCGGCCCGCGAGCCGCCTGAAGGGGGCCGCGAGCGGGATGGATCGCCGGATCACTCGCGGGGATGACAGGTGCGACGACGGGAGGGTTCACGAGGACCACCCCCGCCGACCGGCCGCGTGATGCGGCCCTGTGCGGAGGAAAAGGTGTTCAGAGATCTCTGAACACCACCACGGGTTTCTACGCACCCATGCGGATTTTCTGTGTCCGAGGCCCAACACGAGTGATATTCACACCCTCGTCGCCCGCGTGCTGCCGACTCGAATGTAATCGTCGGACGGCGCGTTCGCACTGCACCTCACGGTGGAAGGTCGGCTCCCGGCGCCGACCGGGGGCATCATTTCCGCCGTCAGGCCCGGAAGCCGGCCTGGGCTCGTGCGGTTCGGGCGATCAGCCTCCGGTGGTCGGTTTGGAGCAAGCGCCGGACGTCGTCGTGCTCTGGGCTGTCGGTCAGGGAGCTGGCCAACGCATATCTGACGGCCGGCTCGGGGTCCATGGCCAGCTTGACGCCCAGGCCGGACCACTGGCTGGGTGCGCGCACCCATACTCGTGCGGCGAATGCTCGGGGTGCCTTATTGGGATGCGCGGCGAAGACTGGGAGGTCGATCTGGAGGGCCTCGACCGGGAGGGCAATCAGGGCGTGCGCGATGTGCAACCAGTCGGTATCCCGGGCCCCAGCCATCAGGGAGACAGCAAGCTCCTGAATCTGCGTGAACTGCTCCTGGGTGGTCGCCAGGACCGCCGCGACGCGGAGGGCAAGGGCCGCGAGCGGCGGGGTGCTGCCAGTGACCTTGAACCGGGCGAACGGGCCGTTGTCGATCCCGAACGCGACCACGCTTTCGGTAGGCTCCCGGACGAAGCTCATGAGTGCGTTGAATGTTGCGTTTCGCGTCTCGACCGGCAAGGTGGGGCCGAGATACAAAATCGCTCCGAGGGCGTCGGAGCGATTCTCGGCGGCGTCGCGCACCTCGGCCACCCGGGCCAGCATCGCCTCGGCGAAGGCGACCCGATCGGCGTCGTCCAAGATTTGCGTCAAGAGGGCCGTTTCCTTCAGTGCCGTGCCGAACGTGGTGACACCCGGGTTGAACTCGAAGGGCTGCGAGTCACGCTCGAAGGAGGAGCGAGCAACCTCCAGTGCCTTCCCGACGTCACCGCCAGCGAGCACGATCGTGAGAGCGGCGTGCCGGTTTCCCTCCGAGGCCGCTGTCGCCAGGCGCTCCGAAACGCGTTCCGGATCGGAACGGAAGAGAAGCTCGCCTCTGTCGGACGCGTAGGCGGCAATATGGTTATTCAGCAGCACGGCATCGCACAAAGCATCCATCACCTGGGCGCTCAGCGAAGGATGAGTCTCGGCAATGGCAACCAACGCTTTGATGTATTCCTCATAGAACGCAAAGAACGAGTCGGTCGTCGAATCGGAGAGGTATTCCTCCGTCATATTCAGGAATCCTTCCGCCTCTTCCAGCGATGCGGCTCCGCAGGATCCGGCGAACGCTGCAAAGGCGGGCCCCCACGTGTCGTCGGGCGAACGTGAGAACTCCTTGGTGGTGAGCTCGCGATACGAAGCGCTCGCCCACTGCCCGGCCGTCTCCTCCGGAATGAGCTCGGCGGCCACCGACGCGAAGTGGAAGGACGCCGCACGCTCCCATGCCGGCTGATCGTCCGATGGTGGATAGAAGTCGAGCGGCTGGTCGGGCAACCGGCCGACCAAGGCCTTCAGCTTCTGCCGGTAGCCACCGAAAATGTAATGCCTGATAGCTTCGGTCCATTGTCTGGTTTCCGCGTACAGGTCGCCGAACCGCTCGTGCGCAAGGAACTCTTCCTGCCAATCGGCACCCAGTACCGCGTACGAGAGGTGCTGGTGGAGGTTGTGCCGCGCATCGGGCCACCGTTTGTCGAGGATGTTGGACGTCGCACGTGAGGCGTAGGGCTGCGGCTCCGGGATGACCGAGCCGCTGCCACCTGCCTTCAGCGCCTGCGCGAGCAGGTGAGTGTCACCCGCCTCCTCCTGCGGACCGTAGTTCCGCCTCCGGACCCAGACCGTGGCGTACAGCCAGGACGCCGCCGAGTCGTTGAGTCCCGCTTGGACCGCCACGTCGATCGCGTCTTGCCAGCGCCGCAGTGCTTCCTGCGTATGCCCCTTGATGGCCAGATGCCGTGCATGACGAGCGGCGATCCACGCGACGGCGTTTGGTGGGTAGTGCCGCCTCGCGTCGTCGAGCTCACTCCAGTCGCTGGCTGCTTCGGCGAGGCACATCAGGATGCGTGCGCGGATCGTCAGGTGGTGATCGTCGAGAGGGGTAGTCAGGGCTGCGTCGCGCAATCTTTCCATCCGAGCAGCCAGGAGATCAGTCCGCCGCCACACGATGCATTGTTCCGCCAGAACCAGCGCGCATTCGAGGTACTTCGGATCGGTGCTTTGGAGCTTGTCAAGGGCAGAGGCGACGTCATCGATCTCCACGGAATGCTCGTAACCGAACGCGGCCACGTAGGAAAGCGCGCCGGTTGAACGAATGATCGACGCGGACAGATGCTGGCGATTGCTGTTCAGCGCGCGTACGTGCTCGGCCACACCGAATGAGTTTCCGGAGGCGTGGAGGTCCCATCCCAGGGCGAGGCGGAGCGCGGCGGCGGTCTCGAAGTCTCCGCCGGATTCAAGGGCCGCGCACTGGCGGGTCCGGAGGAGGATCGCGTGTCGTGCGAAGGGGGTCGTTTCGAGTCTGGACGCGACCTCGGCGAACAGGGCGGCCGCCTCCGGGGGAGACTCAGCCAGACGCTCTTCCGCCTGCTGGAGCCGCTCGGCCTCGCCCAGGTGAGCGATCGGGCCGCGTAGCACCGCGTCCGGCGTGACCGGCGGAACGCCGTTAAGCCGCCGCTCGATTGCCGCGAGCTCAGCGTCGCGCACATGGCGTTCGCCCTGGCGCTTTTGCTGCTCCTTCCACTCCAGCAGTTCCTCGATCGAGTAGGCCGAGTCATGCTGGTCGACCGGTGGGTGATGCACGCCGCAGAGGAGAAGCAGATTCTCGAAGCCGTTTATGTCGTCCGTATATGTCGGGTCGTGGCGCGGTCCCTTGGGCGACTCGGACCGGATATGCGCGATCTGCGCCGTCGGTGTCAGCAGGCCTCGGTCCTCGAAAATGATCGGGCTCGAACACCCGGGGTATGCGCAGTGACCCGCCGTGCCGAACAGGAGCTTCAGCGTTAGCTGTGAGTAACTGCGTGGCACGGGATGATTCTAGCGGTAACCGTGGTCACTCACCCGGGTGGAGCGGAGCGACACGCTCGGCGGGGCCCACCGCCCTAGCGGAGCTTAAGGTTCACCTCGTCGTGCTGGTGACAAGCCGGTACAAACGAACCAAGCTGGCTGACTGCGGGTTGCCTCACCGGCCATGCTAGTGCGGCTCAAGAGGACGGTGTAGGGCCTGGTGCCAAGGTTCATCGTCCTCTATGGCAGCGCCAAGGGCATCGTGGTGCGAGGGCGGCGCGAGAAGGCGAGTTGATAGTGGGACGCGGAGATGTCGCGGGACGTCCGAGCAGAGGGGGTGCCCGTTGGGTGACCTCTCCAACAGAATTTCGCCGAGGAAGACCGGGCGAAAGGATTCTCATGCTGCGAGAGGAATTGCTGGAGCGGATTGCAAGCTTGCCAGCTGGCACGGAAGTGGGGATAAGGTTTGGTGGAGAGCTCTTTGGAATCGAGGACGTGCATCTATTGCCGGCCGATGACGAGATTTTCGGGATGCTGGCCTGCACGTCTGCTGACGTTCGCTCGATGCTGCTTGACTGGGGATATGCGTCGCGTCAGATCGAGATGATTTTGGCCGGCAGCTGGGCCGGTGGTATCCCGGCACCCGAACTGAGCGACGTCGGGCGGAAGAATTGAATAGCGACGAACCCTCGGCGGTGTCGGTTGAACGCTTACGGTGGTACTAGTTGGAGACGCGGGTCGATGGTGACGGGATGGCTAAGGCGGTTATAGAACCCGCTAGCGGAAATCAATGAGGTGGGGACCTGCGGCTGGCAGGAGTGTGTGCGGTACATCAGTTAGAAGGCTGCTCAGTACTTCCGAGTCTTCGCTCGTGGCGTAGATAATTTGCGCCGAGCTGCTGTCACGCCTCAGCCGACGAAGAAACGCCGCCAGGCTGGCCCTGTCTGTCTCCTGCTGACGTGGCTCGTCAAGCATAAGTAAGCCCAGGTGATGCGCGCCGGGCTGAGTAGCTGCCTCAAGAAGCGCAGTGTAATAGGCCCACTTTGTCCGGATCGTGTCAGATGCGCTCATTCCCATCGCAACGTCAAAAGTAAGCTCGAACCCATCGTTAACCGGGAGAAGCGTTCTCTCGTCGATTGTGACAGACTCAGGCGAGAGGCTACGAAGGTTGTATTCAATCAGCTGTTCTTGAAAGCTAGTCCGAAATCTGAGGAGTGTCGCCTGATCATCTTTATCCGCGACACCAGTGCCGAGTGCGATTCTCTTTGCTCGAACCTCGTCCAAGCTGATCGCGAGTTCGTCCAATTCTTCGTCTATTACTGCAACGAGTTCCCGTACGCGCTTCGCTGCACGCAATCGACCGTCAATTGAGAGGCGTTCTTGGACGTCGGCAAGGCTCGGTGCGTTGGACGGCCCAATAAGCTCATCGCGGAGAAGTCGGACTCTGTCGCGAGCCTCAGACATGGCAGCGTCCGCAGCCCTTGCGGATCTCGCAAGTTCCTCTAATCGCTGCGTCGCGGAGCCCTGCATGGAGAGCAGAGTCACCCGTTCTGCATCAAGGAGTGCAATGTTTTCGTCTACCGAACTCACACTTTCAGTTACGACTTCGCGTACGTCAACCTCTTGAGAACAAGTGGGACAGCGGCCCTCGGCAAGGAGCGGGAGTTCCAATTCGCCGCCAAGCCGTTCGATTCGCTTAACGTCTCCAAGTTTCTTTTTATCCTCTTCAACGCCCTTGAGGCGCATTGCAATAGCGTCTTGATCACCACGGGATAGCTCAACCTGCTCACGTAAGTTTCTCGCGACCGCGCCGAGACGTTGCAGTTCTCGCTCAGCCTGAGCAAGCTCCGCTCTGGTCTGAGCGGTTCGTTCGCCAGCATTGTCGCTCCCGGTTCTCAATTCTCCGAGGCGATGTCTCCACCGTTCTTCGGCCGCCGAAATCGCAATCCACTCACCGGCGACATTGACCTCCAGGGAAGCAGCACGCCTTTGAGCCGCACTTGAGGGCTTCTCGCCGAGACCAACTAGGCGGAAATTCTCGGTTTGAGCCGCCACCAAAGCCCGATTGACCAGCACTCCCCAGTCCCGAGAGAGTGAGGCTTCCTCATCTTTAAGTGCTTCAATATCGCGCAAGCGAGCGAGGGTGTTCAGACCCAGAACGTATTCAACGCCTCTTCTTAGTGGTTCCCGAATGCCGTAGTGAGTAGGTATTCGCGGAGCGATCCCGGACCATCCGAATTTCTGTTCAATATAGAACAGAGGAAATAGAACTTCTAGGTACAACCGGGTCACTCCACCGGAGAAGTTCGGCACCAGTGGGAGTGTCCACCCCAGAAATTCTGCTAGGAGTCGATGAAATCCAGCACGGCTCGTAGTGGAACCGGACTCGCGCACGAACATGTCTACTTGGGACGCATGGTCAAGGGCAAGTTCCGTGTCTGCTCGCCATACCTGGAGGAGATCACGTTTAACGTCCGGACTCAGCCCCCAACGCCTAACTTTTAAATATTGTCCTGCACCATTCACGACCGTAAGCGTCACGTATGATTCCACTACTGCGTACCGACCGACTGATGTCTCAACGACAGTCGTCATCGCAGGACCCAACGGCGATCTGCGGCTAGCAGACTGAGATCCTTCCAGACCAAGGGCATAGACAATTGCCTGCAATAGCGTCGACTTGCCCCAGCTGTTTGCGGCATTTAGAACATTAAAGCCTGGCCCAATTCGGGCTCTATATTCGGCGATTCCGTCCGATGTGACGACGGTGAGCGCGACCGAGGAAATTTGCATGCTCATGGTTATTTCTCTCCATCGGTGCGTCTAGGAGCCTTAGGTGGCGTGCCCAAACGTCGCCACATGGCTATCTCGCTGATCTGACCCAACCCGGCAAGGAGCTGCTGTTCCTCGATCATGAGGTCGTCACTATTTCTGACGGCAGCGACGAGAGTTTTTCCGAGATCGGTGAGCTTCCGTCGACCATTTGGTTGAGCATCGACGAGGCCGGCGGCCTGGGCGAGCTTCAGGGTGTCATCGAGCGCTGTGTCCCACGCGCGCAAGCTAACTGTAGGGTCATGAGCGTCCCACGCTTCCAAAAGCCGAGCGCCATTGCTTACATCACGAAGTGCCCAAGAAAGGACGTGAAGTTGTTCAACTGTTGCTGATTGACCGCGACAGCCCGCTAGGCAAAGTGCAAGAGCGGTCACCCTCCATGCAGCTCGCTCTTTGCCGGGCAGCGGCATCGGCACCGCCTGGATCGACAAACCACGCCCGCTTAAGGCCTGCCAGTCTTTTCGCCCTGCCCTGCGTGACAGGCTGCCGGATGTCCGAGTTGAACCGACATTGGCGTTCGCGATGGGTTGCTCGGTCATGCCACTGAGTCCTTAAGCCTCAACGGACATTCGATCAGCCAGAAGGCTATGTAGTGCTTCGCGAGCTCATCGCACGCAATTGGTGACATTGCGGGAACGTCTCGTAAGAAACTAGCGGCCAGCTGATCGACAAGCTGGGCGAGATCTGGCGATGAACCGGCACCACCGGTCGCGGCGACTTTCTTCACCGTCCGAAACGTTGCCCTCGCTCGCCTCAGAATGGTCTCGTAGGCAAGTCCATATCGACCTTGTAGGACTTCCAGCTGCTTCTTTCCGTATACGTATTCGTACAAGGTATCTTCGCAATACTCGTCGAGTAGGTCCGGATTGTCAGCGAGGCGTGGATGTTCCGAAAGCTTCTGCCTCAACCCTTGCTAAGGCTTTGCATGGAACTCAACTTCGGCTGCTGGCGGATCTGGGACGTGTACACGAATGGATCCGGCCGACATGCCGTTCATTGTAGCTAGCTGGGCGGCGAAAAGCTCGCTGTCATTGGAAATGATGATTTGAAAGTCATCGTGACACCATGGCGGCCGTGGATTCAAATCCCTGATCTTTTTGCTCTTGTAGCGAGCGTATTTGATCAGCTCTTTGTCGTCATATTCTGGTGTCAGGAGTACCCATCTTCTTATCTTGTAGTCTGCTCCTAAAAGCTTCATCGTTTCGGCTGGCTTGGTAACCAGCTTGGCGATGTCGTCGCGTATTTTCCCTTTTTGTGAATCGGTTTGAGAGGCGACCGTGTAAGAGTCTTCTGGGGCGTAACATTGATAGACAATGCCGTCATCAAGGCGGTACGCCTCCAGTCCACCGTCTCCGTCGACCCGGGCGGGAATGATCTGAACATCATCGCCATGTTTGATCCCCAGAAGTGCGCAGCAGTGGACTTCCCACTCGCCTCCATCCCACTGCTCCCTCACGACCACAAGATGCTCCGCCCTGACGCAGTGGACTTCTGGCTGTTCGACCAAGTGGGCGTGTTCGGTCAAGGACCTGACCGAACGGCACCACCCCGGATCGTAACCGAATGCACACCTTGGGTACATGGTCTGCTCTGGAGCGGTGCCGTACGAACTTGGTCGTGCGCCGGCAGTGTCCAGTGTGGGCCAGCCCTACGACAAATCAACCACAAGCAAGATCGCACAACCGGTCCGCCGCTGGTCACGGCTCAGATGGGATGTCGACCTTCGGATCGGAGCTTCCAAGATGATCACATCTTCAAGCGGGGACCTCATCGCCGCTATCGATCCGGCCTGGGTACACAACGCGTCGCACGCCTATACATAACGGCGCGCTTCGCGGCGGGCGCCGCGCTTACGTTGTTTACAACGGCTACCGAGCTCGGCAGCGCGACGGCCGTGGGGGCGATCTTCGCGGGAGCTGCGTTTATCGCTTAGTTGTGAACCGTTGAGGTCCAAGAAGAGACTTGTGCCCATCGAGAGAGTCCACGGAGCAGCACGCCGAGAATGTTGGATCGAGCTGGTAGTCGTCAGTTGGAAATCGCCCGGCGACCTGACGATCTCGAAGAATGGCTCGGGGCTCTGAGCGAATCTCAGAAGCTTCGACAGCCTCCGGTCCGCATGGGCACCGCCACGACTAGCCAGGGCGGACGACTTTCCTGAGGTCAAAGACATCCACGGACGACGGCAGCTGGATCGCCCAGGACCTACGAGCGAGGGATCCGGTGCGGCCAGCACCGCACCTATCGTCGATACGTGAGTGAGAAGTCCTGGGTAGCTGCGGGCGTCGTCCTCAACGGTGGCCGCATCCTGCTGGTCCGGCGGCGAGTGTCAGAAGCCGACTCTCGTGGCAGTTCCCAGCCGGAAAGGTCGATCTCGGTGAGGCCGCCGACGCAGCGGCGGTCCGAGAAGTCCTGGAGGAGACCGGCGTTGCAGTACGAGCCGCCCGGGTTTTAGGACGGCGGGTCCACCCTGACACCGACCGAACGATGGTTTACGTCGCCTGCGAGTTCGTTGGTGGTACAGCGCAGGTTGCAGCTCCAGAAGAGATCGCGGATGTGGCCTGGTGTGAGCGGGCGGCCGTCACGACCTATGAGCACTTTTCATCTGGGTTCGTTCAGGTGGGGGCAGGGCGAGGGAGTCGATAGCTGGGCGGGGTGAGGCTCCCGGTAAGACAAGCAATCGACC
>NZ_JBICSP010000048.1:0-12481 GCF_043197135.1 Actinoplanes sp. NPDC049265
TCGATTGCTTGTCTTACCGGGAGCCTCACCCCGCCCAGCTATCGACTCCCTCGCCCTGCCCCCACCTGAACGAACCCAGATGAAAAGTGCTCACTATAGATTCCAGCTGTGACCGGACCCGTCTTTTATCCACGGCCAGTCGCGGTAGGCGACACGCTCGACGTCGAACCGGCGGTTGCCAGTTGGGATAAGGCCGGCTCACCCGGCCAGGCCCGTTCCACTGCTTTCATCGCCGGGGTACATGCCGTTATTGCCGAACGTGCCCGCGCTCGGCCGCGACGCCGGAGCCGGACAGTGGAACGTACGCGACGGTCGCATAACGGACCTGGGTCTGCACTGCGCCGTCAACCCGGAAGCGGGCAACGGCGTGATCATCGCGATCCGAGCCGGCGCAGTCGACCGGCCAATTCCGGAGACCAGCTCGGAAACTCGATGCGGTCTGTGAGACTGCTGGTGTGGGCCCGGAAGCGGAGAGCCTGGAAAGGCCGGCGTTGCACGACGCGGCGATGTTTAGTGACCCGGCAGCGGTGGCGCTGCTGATCCGGCGGAACACCGACGTGGACGCCATGTGGTGGGGGCGCACCGCGCTGTGGCAGGCCGTCATGGCGGGTGAGGCTGCGAACGCGCAGGTGTTGTTCGAGTCGGGTGCTGATCCGTGGCGGCCGATGATGGCGGGTTGGTCGCCGGGCCGGCTCGCGTTGGCTGGTCCCGACCCTGATTTGTTCGGCGCTGTCCCTGCCGGTGTCGCCTTGTCGGCCGGCGAGCGCGCCGCGGTCGAGGCCAGCCGACGGCTGATCGACGTGTTGGCCGGCTGTGACCCGTACGCGTCGAGTTTCGGCTGCATCGCCGGAATCGATGCGGCGGAGGCGCAGCGGCGGCTCGGCGCGACCCTGTTGGAGGGCGTCGACACCGGCCTGCTGCTGCGAGACCCGTACGAGTTCGACGAGCTGGAGACGATCGTCGGCGTGACCGAGGTGCCCGGCGGATGCGTGGTAGCCCAGTGGGGCAGCTATCTGGCGGCCAGCGGGGACGTGTTGAACAAACTCAGCCGCGGCACGGTCAGCTATGGCGTGTCCGGCAACCCGAAGAGCGGCAATCAGGGCGCTCTGTCGGTCGACGGCACGCTGGTCGGCTGGGACCTGCATCCCGGCGGCGCGGATGCGTTCCCGGACGACGATGCCGATGAGGTGCTCCGGGCGTACCTCTTCGTAGGTCATCCGTTGGCATACTGCTGCGCCCGGGCCGGTCCGGCCGCGGTAGACGCCCGTGCGTTCACCGGGCCGCCCGACCTGTGGCTTCGCCTGCCCGAAGATCCGAAGACGCGGGCCAACCGGCAGCAGGAGGCAGAGCAGCGAGCTACTGCGGCGCTGGCGGAGGCAGAGCGGAAGCGTCGCGAGGAGCAGGAACGAGAACCCGCCTACGAGCTACGAGAGTGGGGTGGTCGGCGACCCACGCCACGGCTGCGTGAGCTCGGCGTACATGCCTGGGGCATGCTGCACGACGGGTACGGCGACCTGCTGTTCGCCTTCGACGCCCTGCAGCCCGCCGCCCAGCGCGACGCCGCACGCTGGCTCGCCCGGCAAGCCTTCGCCATCGCCGGTCTCGACCAGCTCGGCTGGGCCCGCGACGCCCTGGATGCACTCGACCGCGGCGACCCGTTACCGGCCCCGTTCGACACGCCCGACACTATGCACGCCTGGGTCGCACCGGACGCACTCCAGGTGGCGGGCGTCACCGACGCGGTGATCGACGCCGAACCAGACACGCCGAAGTTCGGCGTGCCCGTGCACCGCCCATCCTTCGCACTGCCGGCCGTCCTGCACGCCGCTCACCCGGACCCACTCATCGCACTGGTCGACACCTTCGACGACGCCATCGCCACCTTCGACGACTACCGCGACCACCTGCTGGCTGAGCTCCGTACCCGACACCTCCCAGGGCAGGAGCCCGCGTGAACGACCGGGAACACATCCGGTTGATGAGCGAGTACGGCGCCGACTGGCCGCTGTTCGGCGACGAAGGTGAAACAGATCCCACGCTGCTCGGCGTCTCGGCCGAACTCGCCACCCGCCTGCGCGCATGGCAGGAACACTTCGAGCGACACTTCCACCACGAGCACGGTTGGCGGGCGCCCGAGCACGCCACCGCCTACACCGAGGAAGGCCTGCTTCTGCACCGGCTGCTGACAGCCGAGATCGGCCGGCGCGCTGACGTCGAGCTGATCCTCTGGCCAGCGCTTCCGACACAACAAGACCCACAGCGCTGACGACTTCAATGCCCGAACCAGCCAGCGCGACTTAGGGCGTCACCTGATTGTCAGTACATCGTCGCCCATCGCGAAGGCGTCGTACGAGATGGGGTGCGGCTCGGTGAACGCGGCGGTGTCCAGGACGATCCGTTCGGCGCCGGGCAGCTCGGCCGACCGTAGCTCCCAGTCGTCGCCGGTGGCGAAGTTGACTGTCGCGCCGCCGCGGCCGAACGAGGCCAGGGTGAGCTGGCCGTGGTTGGCCGGCGCCGGGTCGGGTGGCGGGTCGCCGACCGGCACGGCCCGGAACGCGGCATTGTCGGGCAGCTGGCGGTGCAGTTCCCGGGCCAGCTGCGGGCAGGCCTCGAGCCAGCCGTCGTGGAGGCGTTGCAGCGCCCGGTCGCTGTGCGCGGCCGACAGTATCGCCTCGCCGGCCCCCTTCAGTCCGGCGCTCAGCTCGCGCAGCGGCGCCCTCCCTACCAACTTCGCGTACCGGACCGAGCGGATCAGCAGCATCGCCCGGTGCAGGACGAAGGAGGCGTTGGAGGCGGGCACCCCGAGCGCCGGACGGTCGAGCGGCCGGCGGTCCCCCCGGACGAGGTCGGCCGCGCGGGCGTCGGCGGCGCGCCCGCCGGACGACAGGTGCCACTGGTCGTCCTCGACGATGAAGGTGGCGTCCGCGCCGGCCAGCACCCCTCGCGACCCGGCCCGGATCGTCACGCCGCCGGCCCCGAGGTCGGCCGCGGCGCCGGTCGCGTCCGCGCTGTCGAGCCGTACCGTCCGGATGTCGCCGAGCATGAGCCGTACAACCGCGGGCACCGTGGCCTCGGGCGCGTCGAACAAGCGCCGTGCGGTCAGCGTGACCCGTCCGGTGATCGCGGCGCCGGCCCGTTCCACGTGGATGCCGGTCACCTCGGCCCCGGCCAGGTCGTAGTCGCGGGTCAGGTAGTCGAGGGCGGTCGCGGTCAGCACGTCCCAGGCCGGTTGCACGACGCCGCGGCGGTCGCGGTGGAACGGCGGGTCTGGACGGGCCGGGGGCAGCAGCCGGTCGCCGACGAGGCCGGCCACCCAGTCCCGTCGCCGGTCGCCGAAGTCGGCCAGCCAGCACAGCGCCTGCCGGCCCCGGCGTTCCCGGGCCCACCACGGTGAGCAGGCGACCCGGAAGAACGGGCCGGTGTTGTTGTCCCAGACGTCGCAGGCCCGGACCACCTCGCCGCGGTCGAAGCAGCGGCCGTCGGCGGCAAGCTCACCGACCCGGGCGATCGACCGGTCGAGCAGCGCGGCCAGCGTCGCGGCGGCGGATTCGCGGGGCACGACCAGCCACTCTACGAAGTGGACGCCACGGCCCAGCGGCGCGGCCAGCCGCGAGTGCCGCGGCTCGGGGACGCCGTCAGCGGACAACCAGCCCGCGCGGTCGAACCTGCGCGGCTCGCCAATGCGGACGGCGCAACCTGCTCGAAGAACCGGAGCTCGCCACCCGGCCGCACCACCCGAAGCCGGCACAGGTCTACGGCTGGGCCGGACAGGTAAGGGTCGTCGGGCGCGGCATGCCACCGAGGAAAGGCAGCGAGGGCGGCCGCGAGAAGCTACGGCCCATCTTGGGGTAGCACCTTCCTCAGCGCTCATCAGTATGGAGCACCCGGTAAAGCAGGTACCGCGCGAGAAGCGGTAGCGCGTTGTGGCTTCGGGCGGTGTGCGGATCGCGGCAGATCCGGATACCCGATCTTGCCGACGAGTCCCCCGAATATGCGGCACGGAGGTCGTTAGCTCATCGGCTCCGATTCGGCTGGCGACGCCGAGCGGCGCGTGGTCGAATGCCGGCATGCCGTCCACCGACTCGCATTTGGACCTCATCCGACGCTGGCTGCAAGGCGAGACAGTCAGCGGCCATGTCGGAGTTCGGTTGCGTGGGGGACCTTGGGACGGAAGAACCCAGATCGTTCGATGTGGCGATGAAGGCCGCAACCCTCCCCGCGGGCTTCGTGTACGGCGCGGTGGTGCCGGTTGGCATGTGTACGTGCTGACCAACGAGGAGACCCAGCCGTCAGGTTGGATCTATCTATACAGCGGTGGGGGATAATCCGTGCCAGAACGCTCCAAGATTAGCGCGCCTCATCGCGGCAAATGAATGCGTCGCTCACCGTCCGGTCATTCGGATTCCACTGCAGCCGAATTGGGACAACGTTCATCTCTATTCGGGGCCGCTGGCGCAGCTGGTCGTTCACGGTCGCCACGGCAGTGGCTTACTATGCGCGGCGATGTCTACCTTCGATGAACTGTCGGCACTGGCTCGTCTGCCGGACCCCTCGACCTTGCTGTTCGAATTGCGGTCGGATGCGCCGCAGGACGGTGAGGCGGGTCGCCGGGAGGCTGTCGAGCACTGGTCCTTCCTCGCCGGCCGCGGCGGCTATGCGGTTATACCGCTGGACACGCGCTCAGGGCACGGCAGCGTCACGTACTGCGGCGACGTGCAGGTCGATGGCCTGGTCTACCAGGTGCATCGAGGGCCGCGCCGCCGGATCGTGCAGGCCTGGGAGGGCGAGGACGGTGCCTGGCAGGGCAAGTTCGGGTTGGCCGACGGGATATGGGCGGTCCCGGTGCTGCCCGAGCCGGAGCCGGTCGTCTGTCCGTGGTGCATCGATGGACCGCCGGAAACATTGAGCCTGGCTGGTTCCGGGGTGGTCGACGGGATCTTCTCGGTTTGGGCGGCCGAACATGCTGATGGCGCGGGTCGAGGGATCATCGTTCAGCTCGACCCTGACGAGCAGGAGCCCTACACCGTATGCCTCGAGCCCGCCCACGGCGTGGTGGCGAACGGCTTGCGTGACTGGACGGTGTCTGACAAGGAGCTGGCCCTGCGGTTCACCGACGAGGCCGTCGATGCGTTGAGGATCGACGACGCTGACGGCTGGCTGACGTTCCGGCTCGCGGTAAAGCCTGTCGACCGACGCCGGCTGAGGGCCGGCATGCAGAAGATCCTCACCTCTGGCGGCGACGGCCCGACGCGGCCGTAAGCCCAACCTCAGGCCATTCCTCCGTACCTGGTCGAACGGTCCTGACGCGCGTCGTGGCGTCGATCACTTTCAAATGCACCTTCATCGCGCGCCACACCAGCGGCAGAAGAGTGCGAACAGGAAGGGGTACGCCCGGGTCCGGTCGCGCCTATTCAGGAAGCCGTTCGCGCCTCACGCGTGCAACCGCCCCGAGAGTCGCCTCGTACTCCGACCGGTTCGGCCCAAGGGCCTCGGGCGCCCCGGTGCGCCTGTTGTCGGGACCTGACGATTGTCACATGTAGGCCCTTCACGCGACAGCCAGTAGGCGGCACACCTAGCCGCTCGATCAGCGGCAAATCAGTACGCTGCCGCAATGCCGGGGGTACCCCAGCCTCGCCGACCAGATCGACGAGACCAGCGCAGTTATCCTGGGCATCGGCCGCTCTCGGTAGGTGTCCGCGTCTTGGTGCTCACCGCAGTCAGTCCTTGCCGAGGGCGGCGCTCTTGTACCCGCGAGTACGACACGCCGGCCTGGATTCGTCGCGGCGTCGACGAGCGCGGTGTACGTGCTCGTGGAACGTTGTGCGGAACGCGGTGTCCCGCACGACCACCAAGTCCCACGGCTGGGGCAACCCGACGCTGAGCGCGGCGTGCGCGGCGGTCACAATCCGATCGAGGATGACATCGGGCAGCTGTTCGCCGGTGAACTCGCCCCGCACATCGCGCCGACGGTCGATGTCTCGCACAGGTCATAGACCATGGCTGGCCCCCGCTGTGTCGGGCCCTGCGGCGCCGGGGCTAAAGGTTTCTCGGCTGCCTCATCGGGTCGGCTCTGCCGACGTCACGCCTTGGCGCGCAGGCGTCTGATCCACCCTTGGGCGGTGTGGCGAGGCACCTGATAGTGCGCGGCTACGCCTGCCGCCGTCCCGATCTGCTCGAAGACCGCCGCGAGATCGTCGGGCGAGACGCGGTAGACCCGCCCGCCCGTGACAGGCGCCGCGGTGGTAGCGGCCGCCCGGGTTCGTTTCCCGGCTGTCTGCTTCTCCGCGGAGGGTGTGGCGCTCGTAG
Source organism: Actinoplanes sp. NPDC049265 (assembly GCF_043197135.1). Classification (NCBI taxonomy): domain Bacteria; kingdom Bacillati; phylum Actinomycetota; class Actinomycetes; order Micromonosporales; family Micromonosporaceae; genus Actinoplanes; species Actinoplanes sp. NPDC049265. The sequence continues at coordinate 6,307 of NZ_JBICSP010000048.1, forward strand.
CGGTCCGCTTCCGCGCCGGCGCGGGCGGGGTCTTCGCTGCCGCGGCCGTCCTGGCTGCCTCCGCCGGGGCCTGTCTGGCCGTACGCGTCTTCCATTCGGTGGGTGTTCTTGCCGACCGCCGCCGCGCACCAGTTTCGTCGCCGGACGGTGCGTTGGCACTACGTGCGCGTGCCCGCCGGGGCGCCGGCGTGGCCGCGGCGCGCGGCGCGCTCTTGCGTGTACGGCCCTTAGGCACCTCAGAAGAACTGGGCTGTGCGACCGGCTTGTCAGCGGTAGCTGCCTCAAGGGCAGGGGTCCCGCTCGCAGCGCTCAGCTCGGCCCGTTCACCGCTTTGCTGAGCGGTTGACGGGGTCACGGTGCCAGTCACTGCTTGCAGGAGCAGATCGAAGTCGACGGTCGGGATGTGCCCACTGGACAGTCCCTGCGGTGCGTGCAGATGCACATCGGTGATCCGGACCTGATCACCGGAGGTCTCGATCACCAGCCGGGTCGCGGCACCGCTGTCGTCGTTCGGCGCGATTGTGATCGTGTACGAATCCATGAACTTCCTCCGCCGGGGTCGCAGCCGTTCGCGAGGTCGATGCCGCGAGCCCCGACAGGCGAGGACACCGACACAACACACGTGAAGATCACCAATGTAGCGCCGCCACGTGACCACAGCGGACACCGCTCCTACCAAACAAACTCCCCATCTCCCGGTCCACAACGTTCTGGAGGGCACGGCACCCGCCCGGCGGCAGATCCGGACCCGCCTCATGGTCGATGGAGGGGGATCATGTCGCTGTGGTCTTCCCGCTTGAAGAGTTGGAACCGGCGGTCCGGGAACGAGCAAGCACATGGGCTGCGCTGGAGTTGCGTCAGAACGTGCGTCCCGTTCACCCGAACCATGGGAAACCGGTCACGGGTGTCGAGTTCGAATCCTCGATCTGGCTGGTCGAAGTCACAATCTGGAGCAGCGGTGAGGCGGACGTCTCTACGGTGCGCCTGACCGACGACCGGGTCGTGAACAAGCACTATGAACTTGCCGACCGAAGCGGCCTGGACCGGCTGCTCGACGAGCTCGTCCAGCTACTCGTTGAGGACGAGCTTCCGCCAACAGCCTTCGTCTTCCAGTGGCCGGGGACGCCAAGCTGAGGCGGACCACCCGCCTGCAATCCTCCGCGACGAGTCCAGCGGGCAATCGTCGGAGCACGCGACTCGCGGCAAATCCGGATACCGGTATTGCGTCGGGCTCAGGTACGGGGTGTCACCCGGTGGTCATTGATGTCGTGCGGTGAGCAGACCCCCGTCCGCGGTCAAGCCGGTACTGACCGACCCAAGGTCTGACTGCGTCCCTTCCACAACGACGACCTGCCCGCGATTGCGGCAGCGCTTGCCGACGCCGAAGTGCTTCGTCTGACCGGCAGCGTCCACAGCAGCGCCGAAGCCACCGGATGCCAACCGGAGGTCGATGAGCAGATGCGTCGCCGGTACGGCTCCCGCATCGACCAGTACGACTGGCTTGGGCGCCAGCAGACCGAGCAGGTAACCCCGCGCCCGGTGGCGTGGTTTGGCCCGCTCGAGCCGGGCCGCGATAGGTCCATCACATCATCCAGGCCGGCCATCCAACCCGTCACAAGATCCACTGACGCGAGGTCAGAAGCGTCGATAGTACGGTCAGCGTTGCGGCAGCGCCACCATCAATACGAGGCGCGCACCAGCCACTACCTGCGCAGACGTCGAACCCGAAAGCACGGCTGGAGTACTAGCCAGGTCCGCCATACCCTCGCGCAACTGCTGCTCAATGAATGATCAATTGCCTCCTCACTGAGCAAAATCCGAGGTTTTCATGAGAGCCGTTGCCTCGAGGGGCCACGCTCACTAGCCTGACGGCATGCGCGCGGACGTTGGCACTGCGGATAAAGCGATGATCCGCAGAGTAGTTCTGGCCTTAGCCTGCAGCGCATTTGCATTGAGCCCGGACGAGATTTCGGCGGAATCACATGCCGGTCCGACTGAGGTCCGCGAAGCGCTGGATGAGCTCGTATCGGTCGGCCTCGTCGTTACAGACCAGACATCCTTCGCACTGAACGCAGATCTTAATAAGGTGAATGTCTGGGCCGAAGCAAGCGGCGATCAAGCCTTTGCGAATCGTAACAAGCCGTCTGCACGCTCATTCAACAGATGGCTCGAGACTCCCGGCGAGACTAGCGAAACACTCAAATACCTTGCAACTGCCCTTAACAAGAGCAGCCTTTCCGAGACGGAAAGTAGTGGTCTGGTAGGAGCGGTTATTTTTAAGATCTCTAGAGACGCCTATTATCTGGACCCGGACGGAAGTATCCCATTTCCGGGCGTAAGACGCCCTAGAGGACCAATCTTCGAAAAACGCGAATATCGTCACGTGATCTTTGCTTTGGCGGATCAAAGAACGGCCCTGACGGCTACTGAAGTAATCAATCTGATTCCTTACGCAGCCGACGAGAGCACATTGCTGAGGATGACGCAGCTAGGCATCCTTGAAGTTCAGCTTGTTCGCGGTAGGCGGCTTTACGCTCTAAGCCCCCGGCTGGGCGGCGCGCACTTTTTCGGAGAGTCGATAGGCTCTACCGCTTTCGAGCGACGTGAGGTAGAAGGCGGGCCGATTCTCATAGACAACGGGGATCCTAGCGTCCCGCTTACTATCCCGCCATATGCCTACCGCCTGGCGAACGAGGGACACATTTCGCAAGATTTCATTGTTGCACTAGAAAGCGCCATGCAAAAGGACTTTACGCAGTTCAGGGAGAAATTGCACGATCGTTCGACGAATTCCGAACCGAGAGCTAGCAGAATCCGCTCCCTTATCGGCTTAATCTCACGAGTCATTCCCCTTCCTCCACCACCGCGTAAAGTTCTTTATGACGTCTTTGTGGAAGATGTTCGTGAGGCCGAAGCGTTCTTAGACAGCGTATTTCTTGAAGTCGGTCCTCCCCCGGGCTGGAATCCGACGTCCGCCGGAGGCGATTTGAGTGCCCGCTGATGAGACTCCGCAGTCGGCCCAAGACGCATGGGCTGGTTTGCTCCCCTTTGAGCGCGCTGCGGAGTGGCGTAGAAGCAATCCAGAGTTGGCAGCGTCACTCGTTGACGAGTCGCTTCGCCACATGCGAAACGCACGGCGTATCGAGTGGGCGCATTGGGGTCTAAGGGCAGGCACCGTCCTGCTCGGACACAGCTTTAGCGTCTTCGTTTTGATCCACCTCGCTAACGAAGGGCATCCCTGGCCCGGAGTAATTGCTTTTGGCATGGGTTCGGGAACCGCGACGGCGGTTGGACTCTTAGCTCGCCGCCAAGCAACTGCTCGGCGATCGACGCGGCTTCGCCTTTAACCCGAAGGAGTCGAATTTTCAGGTGTAGTGGCTTGTCAGGAACACCGATCAAGCGAGGCGACTAGAGAAATTTCAGCGTGGTTTCCGCTACGGCGAACGCGTCGCCTTCTTGTAAGAGCTTCCTAAGCCCCTTGACGGCTCGATTGTGCATCTCCTTGTCTAGTGAAACTTTTGCGACCGCTTTCCCCCAAGCAACATCGTCATTGATGGCCGCGGCCAATCTGGCTAGCGCTGGCTGACCATCGATTACTCGAGTCACGTGACGGATCATCGAGGGCCAGCGCACCATAATTTCGCTGGCGCCCGCGACTCGGTAGGCCACGAGAAGTCCGTCTTCTTCGGAAACTTGTTCTTTACTGCTGACAGTCACGCGGAGATAGAACTGCCACGCAGTCAAGTAACGCTTGATCTCGCGCGCCGAAATGTACGCGTTCGAAGCCATCCTATTACGAAGAAATTCGCGCACAATTGGATGGCGTTCTATCAATTGGCTGCGGACTTGGTAAACGCTTGAAGCACTGCTGGAGCTGAACCCAAGGATGTGGAGGGGGTCTACATCTTCTCGTCTCGCAAGCGGCTGCTGCTCGGAAGCGCTGCCGCTACCCGGTCCCCGTACTTGCAGGTTGTTCATCGCGTCGGGGAGGCCGGCTTCAGGACCAAGGAGCGCGTCTGCGTAGAGCGCGATGTCGTCCTCGTTAAGGTTGGGCAAGAATACCGTTAGCTGTATCATCTTTCGTAGGAAACTCCATCCGGGAGACGGATCATCCCCGATGGTCATCGCCGAGCCGCTGGAATCCTGCCCATAGAACTGCGTAATCTGCGCGGCCACAATTGATTGGTCGAGGCCAAGGACGAATCGGCAACCTTTCAAGTCACCTGAAGCAAAAAGGTTCACTGCCTGCAGGACTTCGACCGTCGCGGAAGGACTGCATCGATCCAGGTCGTCTATAAAGATGACTAGGTCTCGTCCCGCTTCACTCATCGCGTTCAGCACTTTCTGGACATCATGCTGCGCCAGATAGAGGTAACCGGATCGAGCAAAGTACAACGGATCTTGCAACAAACTACTGGAGGCTGGGACCGCTACAGTGTTGCTTAAAACAGGGCCCACGAACAACTCGGCAGGAAGTAGCGCGTCGACCCGTCCAAAGAACAGCATCACTGCCGTATGAAACAGTCCAGCAGAGGCGAGGGAAATTGGAAGTAGCAAAGCCATGTCGATTTCAGTGATTCCCCATAAAAACAACTTAGAGTCAGAACGAAGGAACTGGACGACAACCGGAACAATCAGAGCAAATACGGAGACGCGCAGCAAGAGCGAAATGACACCTCTCCAGATTGCGCGCCGAATAGGACCGGCGTCAAGGCGTGCGACGTTTCCCGTGAACCAGAATCTATTTTGTTCCCCTCGGGACCGAAAGACGTGGGGAATCACAGCTTGGTTGACGGTACGAACGAGCGCAGCCCAAACTTGTTCGCTCGTTTGATGCGCCCATGGATTGAATCTGGTAACAATCGGTACCGAAACCTCCTGACCTTGCTCGGCATTCGCCGCGTCGCTGAGGGAGTGACGAAGGTCGCCGGAGCGCAATCTGGATGTTGTGCGTAAAGCCTCCCATGGTGTTAGGCGCCTCGATCGGTAGATGGCTGTGATCCGATCAATGAGTGTGAGCGAGAAGGCGCTTCTCTCATCTTCTTCTCTCTCGCGCGCCTTGATATTCCTGTAGATGAGATTCATCGTGCTAGTTTTTCCTGATCCCCAAGCGCCCTCTATCCCGATTACTTTGGGCCCAGTGGTCAGCGGCGCACTCTTGACGTCCTGGCTGGGTAACAGCAAGTCCGTCAAGACCTGAACAAGCACACTCCTATTAAGCGAATCGCGTTCAGCCGGGTCGTCGTCGAAGCCACGCATCTCAATTGTTGCGCTAGAAGATTCTTTCCGAGGCGTTCCGTCTGAAGCGAGAAGCACTGCCCGTAGCGCGGTGAGATTCCGTATGGCCTCGTTCCTTTCCTCTCCAGCAGGCCATGAAGAATTCCATTTCCGCGAATGCATTACCTTTTCCAGTGCCGCTGCCGCCTCCACATTCAGGTCCGCGACGTTCAAAGGCTCACCGCGGACGACGAATTTGGGCCCGAAATTGCTCGTCATCACTGGGCCGTCGGAAATCTGCGACGCCACGACGGCAGCTGCAGCAACTATCTCTTGAGGATCGCTTCGCTTTTCGGTGAGAGTAGTGTGAACGATCTCCCGGCGATCTGCACGATCCGCTTCGTCGAGATTCATGCACCAGTCTGCTGCTGTGTCGTTATCGAGCGGCCCGCAATCCCAAGTTCCCAACTTAGCCTCCAGCGGACGTACACAGCAACGTCAATGATTGATTGTCTCACGAACTCGGCGATCTTGGTCCGCCGCGCGCACGGCGACGGCAAACGTGGTCTTTGCGACATTGGCGTCATTGGCTCGCTTCCGGTAAATGGTCACTTACACGGATTCGATGCCCAAGCCACCACGGGACCCGTCCAGCAATGATCAGCAGGCTTGCAGGGTCGCGATAATGCGATGTCTCAGAAACTACGCTGCCCGGTACGGTCCGCTCGTGTAAGTCTCGACGTCGTCGCGCCCAGCACCGTCCGGACACCGACTTAGTACTCCAGCCGCACTTTCAGATCCTGAGTCTGCGCAGGTAGTGACTGGTTCGAGCCCGGTATTGATGGCGGCGCCGCCAGTATGACCAGTGAGCACTTTTCATCTGGGTTCGTTCAGGTGGGGGCAGGGCGAGGGAGTCGATAGCTGGGCGGGGTGAGGCTCCCGGTAAGACAAGCAATCG
>NZ_JBICSP010000049.1:0-9375 GCF_043197135.1 Actinoplanes sp. NPDC049265
CGCCATCTCCGGCTTCCCGACCGACCGCGGTTGGTCCGATCACCCCTACCAGGGCGGCTTCCTCACCAGCGCCGCTGACTTCGACGCCGCCTTCTCCGGCATCAGCCCCCGCGAAGCCCTAGCCATGGACCCCCAACAGCGCCTCATCCTCGAGGCATCCTGGGAGGCCTTCGAACGGGCCGGCATCGACCCGGCCGACGCCCGTGGCAGCGACACCGGCGTGTTCATGGGCGCCTTCTCCGCCGGCTATGGCAACGACGGCGACGATTCTCCTGCGACGGCCGGCGCGGTCAGCGTACTGTCCGGCCGGGTCTCGTACTTCTTCGGTTTCGAAGGCCCCGCAATGACGGTCGACACGGCCTGTTCGTCGTCCCTGGTCGCCCTGCATCAGGCCGGCCATGCCCTGCGGCACGGCGAGTGCTCGATGGCCCTGGTCGGCGGCGTCACGGTGATGGCCACCCCGCGCACCTTCATCGAATTCGCCCGTCAGGGCGGCCTGGCCTCCGACGGCCGGTGCAAGGCGTTCGGCGACGCGGCCGACGGCACGGGCTGGTCCGAGGGTGTCGGCGTCCTCCTGGTCGAGCGCCTGTCCGACGCCAAGCGCAAGGGCCACCGTGTCCTCGCCGTCGTACGCAGCTCAGCCGTCAACCAGGACGGCGCCTCCAACGGCTTGACGGCTCCGAATGGCCCGTCCCAGCAGCGAGTGATCCAGGCGGCACTCGACAACGCCGGTCTGACCCCGGCCGACATCGACGTGGTCGAGGCGCACGGCACCGGCACCACCCTCGGCGACCCGATCGAAGCCCAAGCCGTAATCGCCACCTACGGCCAGGACCGCGACCGACCACTGCTCCTCGGCTCAATCAAATCCAACGTCGGCCACACCCAGGCCGCCGCGGGTGTCTCCGGCGTCATCAAGATGGTCATGGCCATGCGACACGGCGTCGTACCGCAAACCCTGCACGTGGACGAGCCAACCCGCCACATCGACTGGACCGCCGGAGCGGTGCAACTGTTGGCCCAGAACCAGTCATGGCCAGAGACTGGCCGCCCACGCCGCGCCGGTGTGTCATCGTTCGGCATCAGCGGCACCAACGCCCACGTGATCCTGGAGGGCGTGCCCGAGGAGCCGGCCCGCCCTGACGAGCCCTCCGAACTGACCCCGCTGCTCCTCTCGGCCAAGACCCCCGCAGCCCTGACCCAGCTCGAAGACCGCCTCCGCGCCTACGTGACTGGCAGCCAAGATCTGACGGCTGTTGCGTCGACGTTGGCTGAGACGAGGTCGTTGTTCGACCACCGCGCCGTCCTGCTGGGCGAGGACACGGTCACAGGGGTGGCCGAGCCGGATCCGCGAGTGGTGTTCGTGTTCTCGGGTCAAGGTTCGCAGCGCGCCGGCATGGGTGATGATCTCGCCGCCGTGTTCCCGGTGTTCGCGAAGATCCGTCAGCAGGTGTGGGATCAGCTCGACATCCCCGACCTGGATGTCAACGACACCGGCTATGCCCAACCGGCCCTGTTCGCCCTGCAGGTTGCGTTGTTCGGTCTTCTCGATTCTTGGGGGGTACGCCCAGACGCCCTGATCGGCCATTCGATTGGTGAACTGGCAGCCGGCTATGTGTCGGGCATCTGGTCACTGGAGGATGCCTGCACACTGGTGTCGGCTCGTGCCCGGTTGATGCAGGCCCTGCCGCCGGGCGGGGTGATGGTCGCTGTCCCAGTCTCCGAACAACAAGCCCAGCCTGTGCTCACCGACGGGGTCGAGATCGCCGCGGTCAACGGACCCGCGTCGGTCGTGCTCTCCGGCGACGAAACAGCAGTGCTGCAAGCGGCCGCCACACTAAGCGACCGGGCCAAGCGGCTGGCCACCAGCCACGCCTTCCACTCGGCCCGGATGGAACCGATGCTCGACGAATTCCGGGCCGTCGCCGAGCAGCTCACCTATCAGACCCCGCAAATCGCCATGGCCGTTGGGGACGGACCCGACTACTGGGTGCGGCAGGTCCGCGACACCGTCCGATTCGGTGAACAAGTCGCCGCTCACGACGGCGCGGTATTTGTCGAACTCGGACCCGACGGAAACCTGGCGCGGCTGATCGACGGCATCGCGACACTCGACCGCGACAACGAACCACGAGCGGCACTCAAAGCCCTCGCGCGACTGCATGTGCGCGGCGTGAAAGTCGACTGGCCGATCACCGCCGGACGCCGGGTGTCGGATCTGCCGACCTACGCCTTCCAACGGGAGCGCTACTGGACGACCGCGGCGGGCCGGCCGGGCGACGTATCCGGGCTGGGCCTGACCGCGGTGCGGCATCCCCTCTTGGGCGCGGCGACCGCGCTACCTGGCTCGGACGGTGATGGCGTCGTGTTGACCGGCCGGGTGTCGCTGGCCACCCATCCGTGGCTAGCCGATCACGCGGTGCGGGGCAGTGTGTTGTTGCCGGGTACGGGGTTCGTGGAGCTGGTCGTCCGGGCCGCCGCCGAGCTTGGCTGTGACGTCGTCGACGAGCTGGTGATCGAGAACCCGCTGCCGCTTCCGGCCTCGGAGAGCGTTCAGTTGTCGGTGAAAGCCGGAGCGGGCACGGTCACCGTCTTCTCCCGCGCGGCCGACGCGGACGCCTGGACCCAGCACGCCACGGCGACGATCAGCACGTCCGACGGCCCGGTCACCGCGCCGGACCTGGTCGTGTGGCCGCCGGCCGGAAGCCTGGATGTGTCGGACCTGTACGACCGGGTCGCAGCGGTCGGCTACGAGTATGGTCCCGCCTTCCAGGGTTTGCAGGCGGCCTGGCGCGCCGGCGACACGATCTACGCCGAGGTCGCCCTGGCGGAGCCTCAGACACCGGATGCGCCCCGGTTCGCCGTACACCCCGCGCTGCTCGACGCCGCCTTGCACGCCTGCATGCTGCACACCCCTGAGGCACCACAGGAGGTGCGACTTCCGTTCTCCTGGAACGGCATTCACGTCCGAGGCGCCACCGACGGCCCGACGATGCTCCGCGTCGCGGTCACACCCGGGCCGGACGGCTGGAACATCCAGGCCACCGACGAGGTCGGCCGTGCGGTGGTCACGATCGACTCCCTGGTCACCCGGCCGGTCACCACCGACACCGATGACGTGTATGTCGTCACCTGGACCGAGATCCCGGTTCCGGACGAGGCGCCCACCGCCGACGTCGTGGTCTTCGCCGCCCACCCCGGCAGCGACGACCCGCTCACCGAGGCTCGGGTGCTGACCACCCGTACCCTTCACGCTCTGCAGGCCGAGCTCATCACCGACAACACGCTGATCGTGCACACTGGAACCGACCTCGCCTCCGCCGCCGTGTCGGGCCTGGTCCGCTCCGCCCAAACCGAACACCCCGGCCGCTTCGTCCTGGTCGAAAGCGACGCCGCTCTCACCCACGACCAACTGACCGCGGCCACCACGCTCGACGAACCACGAGTGCGGGTCACCGACGGCCGTTGGGAAGCACCACGGCTGAGCCGCGCGCATCCGTTGGCCATCCCCGACGGCGACTCCTGGCAGCTGCGACAGCCCCGGACGGGCACCCTGCATGACCTCACCCTCGCCGAGGTTCCGCAACGACCTTTGGAGACCGGTGAGGTACGCATCGCCGTCCGCGCCGCCGGCCTCAACTTCCGCGACGTCCTCATCGCCCTGGGCAAATATCCGGGCGGGGGAGCGATCGGCAGCGAGGCCGCGGGCATCGTCCTCGAGACCGGTCCCGGGGTGCACGACCTGGCCCCCGGCGAGCGTGTCTTCGGGCTGGTCGAAGACGGCTTCGGGCCGACCGCTGTCACCCAACGCCGGCTGCTGGCCGCAATGCCCGCCGACTGGTCCTTCACCACGGCGGCGTCGGTCCCGATCGCGTTCGCCACTGCCTACTACGGCCTGGTCGACCTGGCCGGCCTCAGTGCGGGGGAGTCCGTCCTGATCCACGCCGCTGCGGGTGGCGTCGGTATGGCGGCCACCCAGATCGCCCGCCACCTTGGGGCCACTATCTACGCCACCGCCAGCGTCACCAAGCAACACTTGTTGCGCCAGGCCGGAATCGCCCAGATCGCCGATTCACGCACCACCGACTTCCGCAACACCTTCCCGCAGGGCATCGACGTCGTCCTCAACTCCCTGACCGGCGAGTTCATCGACGCGTCGCTCGACCTGCTGGCCCCGGACGGCCGGTTCATCGAGATGGGCAAAACCGATATCCGGGCCGGGGTTCGTGCCTTCGACCTGCTCGATGCGGGCCCGGACCGACTGCGGGAAATCCTCACTGAACTACTCGCCCTGTTCGAGCAGGGCATCCTGCAACCCCTGCCCGTCAAGACATGGGACATCCGCCAAGCACGCGACGCGTTCAGCTGGATGAGCCGCGCCCGCCACACCGGCAAAAACGTCCTGACCATCCCCCAGCCGATCAACCCCGACGGCACGGTGCTCATCACCGGCGGCTCTGGAGTCCTGGCCGGCATCCTCGCCCGACACCTCGTGACCGACAAAGGCATCCGACACCTGCTGCTGCTCTCCCGCAGCACCCCCGACCAGGCCCTGATCGACGAGCTCACCGAGCTCGGAGCCGAGGTCGACACCGCATCATGCGACGTGTCCGACCCCGAGCAGCTCGCCCACGCACTGGCCGGGGTCACTCTCAGCGCGGTCGTTCACACGGCGGGAGCGCTCGACGATGGCATCATCGAGGCCCAGACCCCCGAGCGGCTCGACGCCGTATTCGGACCCAAAGCCGACGCCGCCTGGCACCTGCACCAACTCACCCAGCACCACGACCTCGCCGCCTTCATCGTCTACTCCTCCGCCGCGGGCGTGCTCGGAGCGGCCGGGCAGGCCAACTACGCGGCGGCCAACGCGTTCCTCGACGCGCTCGCCGAACGGCGCCAAACGGAAGGTCTCCCCGGCCTGTCACTGGCCTGGGGCTTGTGGGAAGACGCCAGCGGCCTCACCGCCAGCCTCACCGACACCGACCACCAGCGCATCCGCCGCGGCGGCCAGCGAACCATCACCGCCGAACACGGCATGCACCTCTACGACAGCGCCGCCACCCTCGGCGAACCGATGGTGGTCGCCGCCCCGATGAACCTGGCCCAGGAGGGCGAGGTCCCGGCGTTGATGCGGGCACTGCAACGCCCGGTCGCCCGCCGCGCCGCCGTCGACATGACGCGAAGCCTGTCCGCTCTGGCCCCGGCCGAACGAGAACAGGCTCTGCGGAAGGTGGTGAGTGACAGCAGTGCGATGGTGCTCGGGTACGCCGAGGGCCGCGACGTCACACCGACCGCCGCGTTCAAGGACCTGGGCGTCGACTCGCTGACCGCCGTGGAACTGCGCAACAGCCTGGCCAAGGCGACCGGGCTGCGACTGCCGGCCACGATCGTGTTCGACTACCCGACCCCGGGCGCGCTCGCCGCCCGGCTGAGCGAACTGCTCGCCCCGGCGGAACCGGAACCCGTTCCCGAGGAGCAGGAGCTGCGCCGGGCGCTCGCGGCCGTACCGATTGAGCGGTTCCGGGAGGCGGGCGTGCTGGACGCGCTGCTGCGGCTGGCCGGCGCCACCACAGCGGCCGAGCCGGAACCCGCCGACGACGACCTCGTCGATGCCATGGACGCCGAGGCCCTCATCAAGCATGTGCTGGAGGGGGAACGATGAACGACGACCAGATCGTCGACGCCCTACGGAAGTCGATCAAGGAGAACACGCGACTCCGCAAGGCCAACGCCTCCCTCCAGGCCGCCCGGGACGAACCGCTGGCCATCGTCGGCATGGCCTGCCGGCTGCCCGGCGGCGTCGAGTCCCCGGAAGACCTGTGGCGGCTGGTCGAGTCGGGCACCGACGCGATCTCCGGCTTCCCGGCCGACCGCGGCTGGCCCGACCTCCCGCTGCGCGGCGGTTTCCTTGACGCCGCCGCCGATTTCGACGCCGCGTTCTTCGGCATCAGCCCCCGCGAGGCCCTGGCCATGGACCCGCAGCAGCGGCTGATCCTCGAAGCGACGTGGGAGGCGTTCGAGCGGGCCGGCATCGAACCGGGCTCGGCGCGCGGCAGTGACACCGGTGTCTTCATGGGCGCTTTCTCGGGCGGGTACGGGGCCGGCGCCGACCTGGCCGGCTTCGGCGTCACCGCCGGTGCTGTGAGCGTGCTGTCGGGCCGCGTGTCGTACTTCTTCGGCCTCGAAGGCCCCGCGGTCACCGTCGACACGGCGTGCTCGTCGTCGCTGGTGGCCCTGCACCAGGCCGGGCATGCGCTGCGGCAAGGGGAGTGCTCGCTGGCCCTGGTCGGCGGGGTCACCGTGATGCCGATGCCCGAGATCTTCGTCGAGTTCTCCCGCCAGGGCGGCCTGGCCCCCGACGGCCGGTGCAAGGCGTTCGCCGACGCCGCCGACGGCACGAGCTGGTCCGAAGGCGCCGGCGTGCTGGTCGTCGAACGGCTCTCCGACGCCGAACGCAACGGCCATCGCGTACTCGCTCTGGTCCGCGGCTCGGCCGTCAACCAGGACGGCGCCTCCAACGGCCTGACCGCCCCCAACGGCCCGTCCCAGCAGCGAGTGATCCAGGCGGCCCTGTCCAGCGCCGGCCTGTCCCCGCACGAGGTCGACGTGCTCGAAGGCCACGGCACCGGCACCCGCCTGGGCGACCCGATCGAGGCCCAGGCCGTGATCGCCACCTACGGCCGCAATCGGGAACGGCCGCTGATGCTGGGTTCGTTGAAGTCGAACGTCGGCCACACCCAGGCGGCCTCCGGCGTTTCGGGTGTCATCAAGATGGTCATGGCCATGCGACACGGCGTCGTACCGCAAACCCTGCACGTGGATGAGCCGTCCCGCCACGTCGACTGGACCACCGGAACGGTGCGACTCGCCACCGACAACCAGCCCTGGCCCGAGACCGGTCACCCGCGCCGGGCCGCGGTGTCGTCGTTCGGCGTGAGCGGTACGAACGCCCACGTGATCCTGGAGGGCGTGCCCGAGGAGCCGGCCCACCCCGACGAGCCCTCGGAACTGACCCCGCTACTCCTCTCGGCCAAGTCCCCGGCCGCGCTGACCCAGCTCGAGTACCGGCTTCGGGCCCTTTTGACCGGCGGCCGGGATCTGACGGCTGTCGCGTCGACGTTGGCTGAGACGAGGTCGTTGTTCGACCACCGCGCCGTCCTGCTGGGCGAGGACACGGTCACAGGGGTGGCCGAGCCGGATCCGCGAGTGGTGTTCGTGTTCTCGGGTCAGGGTTCCCAACGCGCCGGCATGGGTGATGATCTCGCCGCCGTGTTCCCGGTGTTCGCGAAGATCCGTCAGCAGGTGTGGGATCAGCTCGACATCCCCGACCTGGATGTCAACGACACCGGCTATGCCCAACCGGCCTTGTTCGCCCTGCAGGTTGCGTTGTTCGGTCTTCTCGATTCTTGGGGGGTACGCCCAGACGCGTTGATCGGCCATTCGATTGGTGAGCTGGCGGCCGGTTATGTGTCGGGGATCTGGTCTTTGGAGGATGCCTGTGCGCTGGTGTCGGCTCGTGCCCGGTTGATGCAGGCCCTGCCGCTGGGCGGGGTGATGGTCGCTGTCCCAGTCTCTGAACAGCAAGCTCAGGCTGTGCTTACCGACGGGGTGGAGATTGCTGCGGTCAATGGACCGTCGTCGGTGGTGCTTTCCGGCGACGAATTCGCGGTGTTGCAGGCGGCGGAAAGCCTGGGTGGCCGGTGGAAGCGGTTGGCGACCAGTCACGCGTTTCATTCGGCGCGGATGGAGCCGATGCTGGCCGAGTTCCGGGCGGTGGCTGGGCAGCTGTCGTATGGGGTGCCGCGGATCGCGATGGCTGTTGGGGACGGACCCGAATACTGGGTGCGGCAGGTCCGCGACACCGTCCGATTCGGTGAACAAGTCGCCGCTAACGACGGCGCGCTGTTTGTCGAGGTGGGACCCGATGGGAGTCTGGCGCGGCTGATCGACGGTATCGCGATGCTCGACCGTGACGATGAGCCGCGGGCCGCGCTGACCGCGTTGGCCCAGCTGCACGTGCGTGGTGTGAAAGTCGACTGGCCGATCACCGCCGGGCGGCGAGAACTGGATCTGCCGACGTACGCCTTCCAACGCCAACGGTATTGGGCGGAGACGGCCTGGTCATCCAGGGACGTTGCCGGGTTGGGCCTGGCGGCGGTGCGGCATCCCCTGCTGGGTGCGGCGACCGCGCTTCCCGGCTCGGATGGTGATGGTGTGGTGTTGACCGGGCGGGTGTCGCTGGCCACGCACCCGTGGCTGGGCGACCACGCGGTGCGGGGCAGTGTGTTGTTGCCGGGTACGGGGTTCGTGGAGCTGGTCGTCCGGGCCGCCGCCGAGGTGGGCTGTGACGTCGTCGATGAGCTGGTGATCGAGAACCCGCTGGTGTTCCCGGGTTCCGAGAGCGTCGAGTTGTCGGTGAAGGCGGTCGAGGGCACGGTCACCGTCTTCTCCCGAGCGAACGAGTCGGAGCACTGGACCCGGCACGCCACGGCCACCATCAGCGCGGCTCAGCACCTTGTCACCCTGCCGGAGTTCGAGGTGTGGCCGCCGGCCGCGAGCGTCGACGTGTCCGGCCTCTACGACCAACTGGCCGCTCTCGGCTACGAGTACGGTCCGGCTTTCCAGGGTTTGCGGGCGGCCTGGCGCGCCGGCGACACGATCTACGCCGAGGTCGGCTTGGCCGACGAGCAGGAATCGGACGCGGCGCAGTTCGCGGTGCATCCGGCCCTCCTCGATGCCGCCTTGCACGCCTGCCTGCTGCATGCCCCGGAGGATCACCAGGAACTGCGGCTGCCGTTTTCGTGGAACAACATCCAGATCGCCTCGACCGGCCCCACCGCCCTCCGTGTCGCCGTGACACCGGTTGACGATGGCTGGAATATCCGTGCCGCCGATGGGAGCGGCCATCCCGTGGCGACCATTGGTTCTTTGATCACTCGTCCGGCTGCCACCGACATCCAGGATCTCTACACCGTCACCTGGACCGATATCACGGACACGACGGCCTCCGACGCGGCTGTGTTCACCGCGCTCCCTACCAGCGACGACGACCCACTCACCCAAGCCCGCACGCTGACCTCTCGAACCCTGGATGCCATCCATACCGCGCTGGCTGATGACAGCACTCTGATCATCCACACCGGCACCGACCTCGCCTCGGCAGCAGTGTCCGGGCTGGTCCGCTCCGCACAATCCGAACACCCCGACCGTTTCACCCTGATCGAAAGCAACCAACCCCTGCCCCCGGTGCCCGTGGATCAGCCCCGACTACGGTTCACCGACGGCCGATGGCAGACCCCCCACCTCACCCGCACCACCACCGCCGAAGCACAGCCCTGGGACCCCGACGGCACCGTGCTGATCACCGGCGCCTCC
>NZ_JBICSP010000050.1:0-8531 GCF_043197135.1 Actinoplanes sp. NPDC049265
ACCCTTGAGGACGTCGGTATCCACGATGCGTTGGTGACTGGCACGCTGACCCGGGATGCGGGTGGGGCGGCCGGGTTGTTGACGGCGTTGGGTCGGGCGTATGTGGCGGGCGCCCGGGTGGACTGGGCGAGGGTTACTGGCCCGGGTCGGCGGGTGGATCTGCCGACGTACGCGTTCCAACGCTCCCGATACTGGCTGGAACCGGCCTCCGGCGCGGCCGACATGCGGTCGGTGGGCCTCGGACCGGCCGGGCATCCGCTGCTCGGCGCGGCCGTCGAGCTCGCCTCCGGAGACGGCCTGGTCCTGACCGGGAGGTTGTCGCCGGCCACCCAGCCGTGGCTCACCGACCACATGGTCGCGGGGACCGTGCTACTGCCCGCGACGGTGTTCGTGGAGTTGGCGGTGGCGGCCGGCCACCGCACCGGATGCCCCCGGTTAGCGGAGCTGACGCAGCAAGCCCCTATGGCCATCCCGGCCGACGGCGCGGTTCAGGTTCAGGTGACCGTCGGCGGCCCGGACGCCGATGGTCAGCGGGCCGTGGAGATCCATGCCCGGTTCGAGGGCGACCGGGCGGGGTGGACGCAGCACGCCCGCGGGTTGCTGGCCCCCTCCTCGCCGGCCGAACCTGATGCGCTGACGGTGTGGCCGCCGGAGGGCGCGGTGGCGGCGGGCGTCTCCGAAGTGTACGAGGACCTGACGGCGGCCGGATATGAGTACGGGCCGGCGTTCCGGGGGCTTCGGGCGGCCTGGATGCGCGGGGACGAGGTGTTCGCCGAGGTTGCCCTGCCCGGGGAGACCGCCGGCGCCACGGCCGGATTCGGGATGCACCCGGTGCTGCTGGACGCGGCCCTGCACGCGGCACGGCTGGCCGGCCAGCCGGCGGCCGGTGCGGACGAGATCCTGATGCCGTTCGCCTGGGGCGACGTCACGGTCCACCGGGCGGGCGCAGCCGAACTGCGAGTCCGGCTGCGCGCCGGCGGAGCGGGTCAACTGTCGCTGGAGGCCGCCGATGTGACGGGGCTGCCCGTACTGTCGGTCGCCTCGCTGGTCATGCGGCCGGTGGCGCCCGAGCAGCTCATGGCGGCTCGTCCGGGCCTGCATGATGCGCTGTTCACCACGGACTGGATTCAGCTTTCCCCCGAGCGAAGCGCGGGGATCCGCGCGGCGGTGGCCGGGGCCGGTCGGGAGTGGATGGCCGCGGGCCTGGCTGTGGCGGGTGCCGAGGTAACGGCGTACCCGGATCTGGCCGACCTGGCCGCGGCGGTCCGCGCTGGTGCTCCGGCGCCCGACGTGGTGCTGGTCCGCGCCGGAGTAGCGGCGGACGACGGTGATCTGGCGGTTGCGGCGAGTCGGGCGGCCGGACAGGCGCTGGGGCTGGTGCAGGAATGGCTGGGCCTGGCCGAGTTGGGGCAGTCGCGGCTGGTGATGGTGACCGTGGGCGCGATGGCGGCGTACCCCGACGAGGGCGTTGCTGATCTGCCCGGCGCGGCCTGCTGGGGTCTGATGCGGTCGGCGCAGGCCGAGAACCCCGGGCGGATTGTGCTGGCCGACCTGCCCGGCGGCGTGGCCGATGACCACGTAGGTGCGGCGCGGGCCACCGCCGTACTCGCGGATCTCCTTGGCACCGACGAGCCGGAACTCGCGGTCCGCGACCGGAACGGTTACGGACGCCGGATAGTTCGCCCCGCAAGCGCCCCGCCGGCTTCGGTGACCCGGCGAGCCCCGGGCACCGTACTGATCACCGGAGGAACCGGAACGCTGGGCGCCCTGACCGCGCGGCACCTTGCTGCCACCGGACGCGCCCGGCACCTGCTGTTGGTGTCCCGCTCCGGTCCCGCCGCTCCGGGTGCGGCCGCCCTGGCCGCGGAACTGGCCGCGGCCGGAACCCCGGTGCGGATAGTCGCCTGTGACATTGCCGATCGGCCGGCACTTGCCGAGACAATCTCAAGAATTCCTTCCGGTACGCCGTTGACCAGCGTGATCCACACGGCCGGTGTCATTGACGATGGTGTGATCGGTTCCCTGACTCCCGCCCGGATCGACGCCGTGATGCGAGGTAAAGCCGATGGAGCCTGGAATCTGCACCGGCTCACCGCGGCCGCCGATCTGAACGACTTCATCCTGTTCTCCTCCGGCGCGGCCGCCTTCGGCGCTGGTGGGCAGGGGAACTACGCCGCCGCCAACGCATTCCTCGATGCCCTGGCCGCCCGCCGTCACGCCGACGGGCTGACCGCGACCTCCCTCGCCTGGGGAGCGTGGGTGGCCGGCACGGGAATCGGCCGCAACCTGTCCCCGCGCCTCCTCGACCGAATCGCTCGCTCCGGGATCGGCGACCTGACGGCCGAGGAGGGCCTGTCGCTCCTCGACACGGCGCTCGAAATGGACGAGGCGCTCATCATCCCGGCTCGGTTGGACATTCCGGGGCTGAGGATCCAAGCCGCGCGCGGCACGGAAATTCCGTCCCTGCTGCGGGGGATCGTCGGCGGAAGTGCCCGCCCGGGGGCCACTCCGAACGCGGGGGAAGGCGCCGGCGAGGCGCTGCGGCGGCGGCTTGCCGGCATGACCGAGGCCGGACAGGAACGGCTGCTGGTGGACTTGGTGCGCGCGCGGGCGGCCGCGGTCCTGGGGCATGCCTCGGACGAGGCGGTCGAACCGGGCCGACCGTTCCGGGCCCTGGGGATCGACTCACTCACCGCGGTCGAGCTGCGGAACCGGCTCGCTACCGCGACCGGCCTGCGGCTGCCCGCCACGGCAGTGTTCGACTACCCGGCGCCGGCCGTCCTGGGCCGGTTCCTGCGGGACGAGCTGGCGGGCAGCCTCGCCAGGGTCCCGGTGGCCCCGGCGCCGACCGTCGTCGCGGCGGACGAACCGGTGGCGATTGTCGGCATGGGATGCCGATTCCCGGGCGGAGTGTCGGACCCGGAAGGTCTGTGGGAGCTGCTGGAGTCGGGAACCGACGCGGTGGGACCGGTCCCGGGCGACCGAGGCTGGGACCTGGAGGGATTGTTCGACCCGGATCCCGACCACGCGGGTACGAGTTATGCGCGCGCCGGTGGGTTCGTGGCGGAAGCGGCGGAGTTCGACGCGGGGTTTTTCGGTATCTCGCCACGCGAGGCCCTGGGGATGGACCCGCAGCAGCGATTGCTGCTCGAAGTGAGCTGGGAGGCCCTGGAGCGCGCCGGAATCGATTCCGAGTCGCTGCGCGGCAGCCCGACCGGAGTCTTCGCCGGGGTGTCCGGCTGGTGGGGATACGGCGCGGGCTCGGAGAGCACCGACGGCCACGTGGTGATGGGCACCGCGGCCAGCGTCCTGTCCGGCCGGGTGTCGTATGTGCTGGGTCTGGAGGGTCCGGCGATGACGATCGACACGGCGTGTTCGTCGTCGTTGGTGGCGATGCATCTGGCGGCTCAGGCGTTGCGGGCGGGGGAATGCAACCTGGCGCTTGCGGGCGGGGTGACGGTGATGGCCAGTCCCGTGGGACTGGTGGAGTTCTCGCGGCAGCGGGGCCTGGCTCCGGACGGGCGGTGTAAGGCGTTCGGGGCGGGCGCGGACGGCATGGGGATGGCGGAGGGCGCCGGGGTGCTGGTGCTGATGCGTCTGTCGGATGCGCAGCGGGCGGGTCATCGGGTGCTGGCCGTCATTCGGGGCAGTGCGGTGAATCAGGACGGCGCGTCCAACGGGTTGACGGCGCCGAACGGGCCGTCACAGCAGCGCGTGATCGCAGCGGCTCTGGCGGCCGCGCGTCTCAAGTCCTCCGATGTGGATGTGGTGGAGGCGCACGGCACCGGTACCAGGCTCGGGGATCCGATTGAGGCGCAGGCGCTGCTCGCGACGTACGGCCAGGGTCGGGTTGATGGTGAGCCGTTGTGGCTGGGGTCGGTGAAGTCGAACATCGGGCACACCCAGGCGGCGGCGGGTGTGGCCGGGGTGATGAAGATGGTCCTGGCGATGCGGCATGAGGTGCTGCCGCGGACGTTGCATGCCGGCGAGCCGTCGCCGCATGTGGATTGGTCGGCCGGGGACGTCCGGCTGCTGTCGGAGGCGGTGTCGTGGCCGGCAGGGAATGGTCGGCTGCGGCGGGCCGGGGTGTCCTCGTTCGGGATCAGCGGTACCAATGCGCACCTCGTCCTCGAGGAGGCTCCCGCGTTCGAAGAAGCGACGGTGGCGGGTCAGGCGTTGGTGGCGGGTGGTCCGGTGGTGTGGCCGGTGTCGGGTCGGGACGCGGCGGGCCTGGCCGGGCAGGCGGAACGGCTTCGGGAGTTCGTCGGCGTGAGGCCGGAGTTGGATCCGGTGGATGTGGGCTTCTCGCTGGCGACTACGCGGGCGGCGCTGGCGCATCGGGCGGCGGTGGTCGGTGCGGACAGGGGGGAGTTGCTAGCGGGTCTGGCGGCGGTGGGTCAGCACGCGGCCGGGGTGGCCGGCGTCGACGGATTGACGGTGCTGGTGTTTCCGGGTCAAGGCAGTCAGTGGGCGGGGATGGGCCGGGAGTTGCGGTCGGTTTCGCCGGTGTTTGCGGCCGCGTTCGATCAGGTGTGCGGGATTTTGGGTGGTCTGCTGGACTTGCCGGTCGCGGATGTGGTGTTGGGTCGGGACGAGGCCCGGTTGAGTGAGACGGTTTTTGCGCAGGCGGGTTTGTTTGCGGTGGGTGTCGCTTTGGCTCGGTTGTTGGAGGCGTCCGGGGTGGTGCCGGATGTGGTGTTGGGTCATTCGGTCGGGGAAATCGCGGCCGTGCATGTGGCTGGGATGTTGTCCCTGGAGGATGCGTGTGGGTTGGTGGCTGCTCGGGGTCGGTTGATGCAGGGGTTGCCGGCGGGTGGGGCGATGGCGGCGGTCGCGGCGGGTGAGGCCGAGGTTGTTGCGTCGTTGGAGCGGTTTGGTGGCCGGGTTGTGGTGGCGGCGGTGAATGGTCCGTCGGCGGTGACGGTGTCTGGTGAGGCGGACGCGGTCGAGCAGGTGGTCGCGTGGTGGCGTGAGCTGGGTCGTAAGGCGACGTTGTTGTCGACGAGCCGGGCGTTTCATTCCCCGGCGATGGACCCTGTGATGGAGTCGTTGGAGCGGGTGGCGGCGGGGTTGTCTTACCACGAGCCGCGGGTGACGGTGGTGTCGACGCTGACTGGGGCTGTGGCTTCGGTTGAGGATTTCGGGGCGCCGGGTTATTGGGCGGCGCAGGCCCGTCAGCCGGTGCGGTTTGCCGACGCGATTGCCGCGGCGGCGGCGTTGGGTGGTCGGGTGTTTGTGGAGGCGGGTCCGGATGGGGCGTTGACCACGCTGGGTCCCGATTGTGTTCGTGGCGGGGTGTTCGTTGCCGTGCAGCGTCGGAATCGTCCGGCGGCCGGGCAGTTCCTGACCGCATTGGCGGACGCGTTCGTGGCGGGCATACCGGTGGACTGGGCAAGGGTCACTGGTCCGGCGAAGCGGGTCGAGCTGCCGACGTACGCGTTCCAGCGGAGCCGGTACTGGTTGCGGTCGGCGCCGGCGGCTGTGGTTGGTGGGTCGGCGGGCGAAGCGCGGTTCTGGGCCGCGGTGGAGGACGGCGACGAGGGCGAGTTGGCGGCGGCGCTGGGGGCGGGCCGCGGTGAGGTGCGCGCCGTGCTCCCCGGGCTGGCGGCATGGCGGCGTCGGGATCGCCAGGCCGCAGTGGCCGACGAGTGGCGCTACCGAGTGGACTGGGAACCGGTGCCCGCGCTGCGGGCGGCGGCGCTGGCCGGAACGTGGCTGGTCGTTCTGCCGGACGCCGTCCCGGGCGAGGCGTTCCGGGCGGTGACCGCCGCCCTAGCCCGCCACGGCGCTCAGGTGGCAGCGGTGACAGCGGCGTCGGCGGACCGGGAACAGCTGTCCACCTTGTTGCGCGACGCCTCCCCGGGCGCTGGGACAGATGCCGTGACCGGTGTGGTGTCCCTGTTGGCTTTGGAGGATGGCTCGGGCTCGGCTGGTGGTGTGGCGGGGACACTGGCGTTGGTGCAGGCGTTGGGCGACGCCGGGATGTCGGCGCCGATGTGGGCGGTGACGTCAGGTGCGGTTGCTGCCGGCCCCGACGAGGTGCCGGGCAGTGCGATGGGTGCGCAGGTGTGGGCGTTGGGCCGGGTCGCGGCTTTGGAGGTCCCGCAGTTGTGGGGCGGCCTGGTCGATCTGCCCGCGGTCGTTGATGAGCGTGCGGCTCGCCGGTTGTGTCAGGTGCTGGCCGGTACCGGTGAGGATCAGGTCGCGGTTCGGGGCTCCGGGGTGTTGGCGCGGCGGCTTGTTCGTGCGCCTGGGCTGAGTGTCGGGACGTCGGCGAGCGCCGGGTCGTGGCGGGCGCGGGGCACGGTGCTGGTGACCGGTGGCACCGGGGCGCTGGGTGGACATGCGGCCGAATGGTTGGCACGTCAGGGTGCTGAGCACACGTTGTTGATTTCCCGTAGCGGTCCCGCGGCGCCGGGCGTCGCCGTCCTCGCAGCGAGGATCGCGGCCGCGGGCGCGTCGGTGACCGTGACCGTCTGCGACGCCGTCAGGCGTCCCGAGCTGGCCGAAGTGATCGCCGGGATCGCGGCGGATCAGCCGCTGACCGCGGTCGTCCACGCCGCCGGAACGCTCGACGACGGCGTGATCGACGGGCTGACGCAGGCCCGGGTCGATGCCGTACTGGAGTCCAAGGCCGTCGCCGCATCGCACTTGCATGAGCTGACCGCAGGCCTGGACCTGGACGCGTTCGTGCTGTTCTCCTCTACCGCGGCCACGTTCGGGTCGCCCGGGCAAGGCAACTACGCCGCGGCGAACGCGTTCCTGGACGTGCTTGCCCAGCAGCGGCACGCGCGAGGGCTGTCGGCGACATCGGTGGCCTGGGGGTCATGGGCCGGCGGCGGCATGAGCTCCGGTACGGCGGGAGAGCGCCTGGCGCGACACGGAGTGCGGGGGATGGACCCGGACTTGGCGCTGGCCGCGCTGGGGCAGGCGCTGTCCCGCGGCGAGACGTCGCTGATCGTCGCGGACATCGACTGGGAGCAGTTCGCCCCGGCGTTCACGGCTGGCCGGCCCAGCCCGCTGCTCAAGAACCTGCCCGAGGCCGGCCAGGCCGTCTCCGCAGCCGACACCGGCAGCGGCCCGGGCGCAGCCGGGCTGGCCGGGCAACTGGTCGGCCTCCCGCCGGCCGGCCAGGAGGCGCTGCTGGTGGATCTGGTCCGGGCCCAGGCCGCCGCCGTCTTGGGGCATGGTTCGCCGGAGGCGGTCGGGCAGGGCCGGCCGTTCCGCGACCTGGGGTTCGACTCGCTGACCGCGGTCGAGCTCCGCAACCGCCTCGCCACGGTCACCGGCCTTCGGCTGCCCGCTACCGCCATCTTCGACTACCCGGCTCCGGCCGTCCTGGGCCGATATCTACAGGGCGAACTGGTTGGCGGCCCCGGTGCCGCCGCCCCGGTGTCGGCCGCTGCCGTGGCGGCCGATGAGCCGATCGCAATTGTGGGGATGGGGTGCCGGTTCCCGGGTGGGGTGGGGAGTCCGGAAGAGCTGTGGGGATTGCTTGCCGAGGGCGGGGACGCGGTCGGCCCGTTCCCCGATGACCGAGGTTGGGACCTGGAAGGACTGTTCGACTCCGACCCGGACCATCCGGGGACGACGTATGCGCGTGCGGGCGGATTCGTCACGGAGGCGGCGGAGTTCGACGCCGGTTTCTTCGGTATCTCGCCGCGTGAGGCGGTCGGGATGGACCCGCAACAGCGTCTGTTGCTGGAGGTGAGCTGGGAGGCGCTGGAGCGGGCCGGCATCGACCCGGAGTCGCTGCGGGGCACCCCCGCCGGGGTGTTCGCCGGAGCGGCCGGGTACGGCTATGCGGCGGGCGTGGAGGGTCACGGGCTGACCGGAATCGCGACGAGTGTGCTGTCCGGGCGGGTGTCGTACGTGCTGGGTCTGGAGGGTCCGGCGATCACCGTCGATACGGCATGTTCGTCGTCGTTGGTGGCGATGCACCTGGCGGCTCAAGCGCTGCGATCTGGGGAGTGTGACCTGGCGCTGGCCGGTGGTGTCACGGTGATGGCGACGCCCATCACGTTCGTCGAGTTCTCGCGGCAGCGGGGCCTGGCCCCGGACGGGCGGTGTAAGGCGTTCGGCGCGGATGCGGACGGCACCGGCTGGGCTGAGGGTGCGGGGATGCTGGTGCTGATGCGTCTGTCGGATGCGCAGCGGGCGGGTCATCGGGTGCTGGCGGTTATCCGGGGCAGTGCGGTGAATCAGGACGGTGCTTCCAATGGGTTGACGGCGCCGAACGGGCCGTCGCAGCAGCGCGTGATCACCTCGGCTCTGGCGGCGGCGCGGCTGACTCCGGCCGATGTGGATGCCGTTGAGGCGCACGGCACGGGAACCAGGCTCGGGGATCCGATCGAGGCGCAGGCGCTGCTCGCTACCTATGGGCAGGGCAGGCCCGAGGGGCGGCCCGTCTGGCTGGGCTCGGTGAAGTCGAATATTGGGCACACTCAGGCGGCGGCGGGTGTGGCCGGGGTGATGAAGATGGTTTTGGCGATGCGGCATGGGGTGTTGCCGGCGACGTTGCATGTTGATGA
>NZ_JBICSP010000051.1:0-6174 GCF_043197135.1 Actinoplanes sp. NPDC049265
CTATCACCTGACGACTTTGCCGAGGCCCTGGGCGTTACTGCGTGAGGATGGGTACTCTATCAAGACATTCGCCGAACGATGGACAGCCACTCAGCGGCCGCTGCACGTCTTGACCAACAACGCCGGCCTTACCGCCGCCTGCTCGAGCACCAGCGGATCCCCTGGTCCTGTCCCATGCCCGTGCGCTGCTGACCAGCAACCCGGAGGGCGGACCGCCTACCTCGACGCCGACCTCACCCGGCCCGGCGACATCCTGCGCCACCCAGACCTCAGGACCACCCTGGACCTGACCCAGCCGGTCGGGCTGCTGCTGGCCGCGGTGCTGCACTTCGAACCCGACACCGACCTGATCGCCCAGGTCCTGACCGAGCTCTCCGCGCCGCTGGCCCCGGGCAGCTTCCTCGCGGTCACCCACGCCACCCACGACCCGCTACCGGAACACCAACGCCGCCGGCTACGGGCAGAGTTGAACAACACCGACCGGCCACGGCACCATCTGCCCCCGCACCCGCCACGAACTCCACACCATCCTGGACGGGCTCGGCCTGCAACCCGACGGCGATGGTCTGGTGTCCACCATCGGCTGGCGGCCCGATCTGCACCCCGGCCCAGGCGACGGTGTCGGCGAGGCCGACGCGATCGGCTACGCGTACGTGGCGAGGCGGCCATGACCCCCGTGAGCAACCCCACCCCACCGCGTTCCTCTGCCAGTGCGTACGACGTCGAGGTGGGTGGTTGGCGTGCCGTGCTGGCGCAGCTGGTTGCCGCCGTAGACACCGCCGCCACCCTGCGCAAGCGACGCCGGGTGGCGGCCGCTCTGTGGGACGTCATGGACCGGCCACCACCCACCGACGTCGGCGACCCGCCGGACCTGCTGTGGGCCAGAGCGGCTGTTCATTGCGGCAACGACCGTCGCGCCTCGCAGGCCAGGTGGTACGCCTGGGCCTCGCACGCTTACCAGGTCACCCGCGGCCTGCCCGCTGCTGACCCGTTGCGGGTCAAGGCCGTGCTGGCGTGGGAGACGGCGTTAACCGCCAACGCCGAGTACCAGCAAGTCGAGATAGCATTGAGATGCTTCTATAGACCCTGCTGGGTGCCGGGTTCGGGATCTCCCGGACCGCTACCCCGACGATGGTGACGCCGTCCCGGCCGCGCAGGCTCAGGGACTGCTCACGGCGATGCGCCGAGTCGTCGCGGGCGGCTGGTCTTAGGTCATCCTCGACGGGGACTGTTCGACTGCGACCGGCTGACCGAGACCACGATCAGCGTCAAAGGCGAGACCATCGACGCGTGGCACTCCAGTAAGCACCGCGATTTCGGCGTCCCCCAGCGCGATATCGCGGACCCCAGCAATTGGGCCTTGATCGACATGGCCCGGAGGCTAGCAGCGGTCCGGCCCGGTCACGCCGCGGGCTTTCCGCTGCCGATCAGGGTGTGGGCGATGTCGCGGGCGGCGGCGGTGATCTCGGCCTCGGAGGCGTCAAGGCCACGCGAGGACATCAGCACCAGGCTGACGCTGAGCAGCGCGGCCCGGACCCGCAGCACCTCGGCGATCGGGGCGTCCGGGCCGGTCAGGATGTCGAACAGCTCGGTCATCTTGCCGAACACGTTCTCCCGGCCCTTCTCGTCGTGCAGCTCGCGGATCACGTGCTGGTTGGCCATCGCGAACCTCATCACGGCCATGCCGCTGCCGATGCCGAGGTCGACCATCCGGTCGACGGCCCGGGCGCGTAGCTCCGGGCCGGGCGGCTGCTTGCGGGCCCAGGCGGTGAGCTCGTCCAGCGCCTCGAGGTGGGCCTCGAAGATGGACCGGACGATGCTCTCCTTGCTGCTGTAGTGGTAATAGAGCGCGGCCTTGGTGATGCCCAGCCGCTCGGCGATCTCGCGCAGGGAGGTGGCCTCGTAGCCGCGCTCGGTGAACAGTTCGATGGCCACCTTGCGGATCTCCGCCTTCGTGTCGGCGCCCCGCCGCTGGCCTGCCGCTGCCATCACTGCCCAGCCCTTCCTCGTTGCCAACTTACCGGCCGGCAAGTTAGGCTCTTAACCGGCCGGTAAGTAAGACTACCGAAGGAACTCGCCGTGACCCAACCCGCCCGCTTCACTCATCGCGAAATCATTGTCACCATGAGCGGCCTCGTGATCGCGATGCTGCTCGCCATGCTCGACAACATGATCGTGGCGCCCGCGCTGCCCACGATCGTCGGCGAACTGCACGGCCTGAGCCACCTGGGCTGGGTGACCACCGGCTACGTGCTCGCCTCCACCGTCGCCACCCCGATCTGGGGCAAGCTCGGTGACCTGCTCGGCCGCCGGATCACCTTCCTCAGCTCGATCGCGATCTTCCTGGTCGGCTCGGCCCTCTGCGGCATGTCGCAGAACATGGGCGAGCTGATCGCCTTCCGCGCCCTGCAGGGCCTCGGCGCCGGTGGCCTGATGGTCGGCGTCATGGCGGTGCTGGCCGACATCGTCCCGCCGCGCGAGCGCGGCAAGTACCAGGGCGTGACGATGGGCGTCATGCCGGTCGCGTTGATCGGCGGCCCGCTGATCGGCGGCTTCATCACCGACAACCTGGACTGGCGCTGGGCGTTCTACGTCAACCTGCCGCTCGGCGTGGTCGCGCTCGCGGTCTGCTGGTTCGTGCTGGCCAAGCTGCCGCGCGGCGCCGGGAAAGTGACCATCGACTGGCTCGGCGTGGCCCTGCTCAGCGTCTGGATCACTGCGCTCGTACTGATCACCACCTGGGGCGGCACCGAGTACGACTGGGCCTCCCCGCAGATCCTCGGCCTGGCCACGGTCACCGTCGCCGGTCTGGCCGCGTTCATCGTGGTCGAGCGGCGCGCCGCCGAGCCGATCATGCCGCTGTCGGTGTTCGCGAACCGCAACTTCGTGCTGGCCGGCGCGCTCAGCCTGATCGTCGGCTTCGCGATGTTCGGCGGCCTCACCCTGCTCCCGCAGTTCCAGCAGTACGTGCAGGGCGCCTCGGCCACCAACAGCGGCCTCCTGCTGATGCCGATGATGCTCGCCGCGTTGGCCGTCTCGTTGGTCGGCGGTCAGCTACTCACCCGCACCGGGCACTACCGGGCGCTCGTGATCGTCGGCACCGTGCTGATGACCGGCGGCCTGGCCCTGTTCGCCACCATGGACGTCGGCACTTCGCGATTCATGACCGGCCTGTTCATGGTCGTGCTCGGCGCCGGCATGGGCTGCCTGATGCAGACCACCATGCTGATCGCGCAGAACAGCTCCCCGATCAACGCGATCGGCGCGGCGACCGGCGCGGCCACCTTCGTGCGCAACATGGGCGGCTCGCTCGGCGTCTCGTTGCTGAGCACGCTCTACATCAACCGGCTGCTAGACACCTTCACCGAGAACGCCGGCGTCGCGGCGTCCCGGGCGACCGGCAGCGGTTCGGCCGCGGCGATGACCCCGGCCATGCTGCGGGCCCTGCCCGAGCCGATCCGGCACGCCTTCCAGCTCGGCGTGAGCGACGGCATCCAGGCCGCCTTCATCCTCGGCGCGATCGTTGCGGCGGTCGGCATCGTGGTCGCGCTGTTCATCAAGCACGTCCCGCTGCGCGGCTTCGCCGATGCGCCGAAGGCCGAGATCCCGACCGGGCAGGCACCGGCCAACGCACACTGAGCCGGGGCCGGGGGCTTGCTCGCGCCGAGCCCCCGGCCCCGGCGTTGATGCAGGTTGGTGCAGAAGGCACAACGGATTCGGCGGTGCGAGGGTCCGGGCAGTGATCAGGTTGGTCAGGGCGGCGACGTAGCGGCCCCTTCGAACCGGTGCGGTAGCAGAACGTCCCAGGAACCGTTCTCGGAGCGTTTCGGCTGCTGAAGGTCCGGATTCCAGAGTAGTTCCCCGGCCTTCGGGCGCCAGCCCAGATTGACGTCGTTGACTTCGCTCGCCTTGGTCTTCTCCTCCACCCAGGGCGCAGCACCGATCAGCGCGCTCACCCTGACTACCCCCCCCCAACCGTGGGGTCCCAAGTCGCGGCAACGTCTCACCCTGGCCGCCACCACGGCCGGTCTTCCCGCACCCGCGATCGTCACTGAAGCCGCGGCTGCAGCCGCTGCGACCGCTGTGGCCGGGTCGGCGTCCCGGTTCGTGCTCGTGTGCACGCTTGGTGATGACGTCCCGGCACTGGCGGTGCTCGACACCGTCACCCAGTACACCCAGCTGGCCGCGACCGTCGTCCGCGACCCGGACGCGCCCGGCGTAGCCGAGGCGCTCGCCGCGCTCGTCCGTCAACGCAGCAGTGACTCCGCCCTCCAGACGGTGAGCGGTACGGACTGGCGGGTGACGGGCGAGATCGACCGTGCCCGCCAGGCACTGACCAGCGACACCCCCGCGCCGCGGTGCTGCTGCCCGAGCAGACCGACCCGGTGGTCCTGGACCGCGACCACAGTACAGATGTTGACCTTCCTCGACCAGGGCCGCGAGCCGGCGGACCTCGGCACGGGCGGGTTCAGGGATCAGCCCAGTTGGGAGCCGCTCCAACTCCGCCAGCAGGATGGGAATCTGGCGCTGGTTGAAAATCGTGTCGAGGTAGGCACCGAGCCCCGCGACCATCGGAAACGCTGCGGGATCGAGGTCGATGAGCTCTTGAGTCCACTTCGAAGCCACGCGCACTCGCCACGATCTGGCCGGACTCTCGGCGCACCCGGACGTCGATCACCGCACCACGATAACGGCGCCCACCCGCACAAGATCAATCACGTTGTTCGCGCCAGAGCCCGAGAACCGCGGAGATAGCCAGCCAGCTCTCTTCGTAGCCGGCCGCGGCCGTGGCGTACTACGAAGCTGTCAGCTGCGGTCGCTTTCCGGAGCAGTCAGTGATTGGCCGCCACCGGCGCGATCAGCGCGGCGAGTTCGTCGGCGTCTGGGCCGGGTCGCTTCAAGCGCCAGCCGTCGGCATAGATCTCTCGGGCCCGCGGCTCGATCTCGGCTAGGGAGGCCGGCGGCACCTGCATCAGCATGTAGGGCAGGACCACCCGCATCATCGACCGGTCCACCACGGTGGCCTCCCGGATCAGGTCCGAGGGCAGCGGCCGGGTGAGGTCCACATCACCGCCGGACCAGCGGCGCCGCAGATCCGTGTCCGCGTACACCTGGTCGTCGAACCACGGGCGGACCTGCTGAGTGCACCACGCGTCGAATGCGTGCGTGGCCGCGGCGACGTCGTGCGGGTACTCGCCGAGCAGTCGCAAAGCTGGCGGGACTGCTCCAGGGCCAGGGAGATCCCGCGTCCGGCGGTAGGGTTGGTGGTGCACACCGCGTCTCCGAGGTGCACCAGGCCGGGAGCGGCCACCCGGCCGTCGTCGTCGAGCTGGCCCCGGTAGGTGTTGTCCAGGCCTCCGCCGACTTGCACCGGGCCGAGCGGGCGGCTGAACTGCGGATCGCCCCACTCGGCCAGTCCGGGCACGGCTCGAGACGCCAGCTCGTACGTCTCGGCGTGCCGCAGCGTGGTGAACCGCCGGTCGCTGCGCGGGGTCGCCAGCACGGTGGAGAACGTACCGTGATCCTGGCGGAAGACCGCGGCCAGATAGCCGGATCTGGTCTGGACCACATTGACCGGCAGATGCGACGGTCCCGGCTCTGCGCCGGGATGGAGTTCGTAGTGCCGGGAGACGTATCCGATCGGACAGGGACCACCAACTGCGAGGGCACGGTACGCATCTGCGAACCGGCTGGAGCGCCCCGAGGCATTGACGATCAGGTCGGCCTGCACCGTGCCGTCGTCCACCCGCAGGCCGGTCACCCGGCCGGCGTCGACGAGCACCCCGCCGGCGTGCCCGCTGCGCAGCCGGACACCGGGCTCGGCCGCGGCGGCGGACCTCAGCACGCCCTCGAACAACGCCGTCGGCAGAGTAGACCCGCCGTCAGCTCCGGATGATTCTTGCGGGCCGGCACGATCACGTACTCGGCACCTGCGGCCAGCAGATCTTCCTGTACATCCGGCATCTCCGCAGACAGTGCGCGCAACACCGGCAGGCCCAGCGCGTGCGGATGGTGGAACTGCATGACACCGCGACGAGGCCACTCGCCTGCCCGATCTGGTCCCAGATCCCGGGCGACCACGGTGACCTGATGGCCGCGTCGGGACAGCCCGATGGCGGTGAACAGACCGGCAGGCCCCGCCCCCAGGGCCTCGGCAAAGTCGTCAGGTGATTC
>NZ_JBICSP010000052.1:0-5494 GCF_043197135.1 Actinoplanes sp. NPDC049265
TTGTTGACGGCGTTGGGTCGGGCGTATGTGGCGGGCGCCCGGGTGGACTGGGCGAGGGTTACTGGCCCGGGTCGGCGGGTGGATCTGCCGACGTATGCGTTCCAGCGTTCTCGGTATTGGCTCGCGCCGGCTGCGGCTGGCGCGGTGGTGGGTGGTCATCCGTTGTTGGGGGCGGTGACTGAGCTGGTGGGTGGTGGCTTGGTGTTCACCGGCCGGGTGTCGGTTCAGAGCCTTCCGTGGCTGGCGGATCATGTTCTGTTGGGCAGCGTGGTGGTGCCGGGTGCGGCGTTGGTGGAGATGGCGGTCGCCGCTGGTGAACGCGCGGGTTGCGGGCGGGTGGAGGAGTTGGTGCTGCAGGCCCCGCTGGTGATTCCCGCGGACGAGGCGGTCCAGGTGCAAGTGGCCGTCGGGGTGCCGGATGCGGCGGGGATCCGGTCGGTGGCCGTGCACGCCCGCCCGGGCAGTGGTAAGGCGTCGTGGACCGAGCATGCTAAGGGTGTCGTGTCTCCCGCCGGGCATGCCGGGGATGAATGGGATGACGGGCAATGGCCGCCGGCGGGCGCGGTCGCCGTGGACGTTGCGGGTGCGTACGAGGACCTGGCCGGGGCCGGCTACGAGTACGGCCCGGCCTTCCGCGGCCTGCGCGCGGCGTGGCTGCGGCCGGAGGAGACGTACGCCGAGATCCAGCTCCCCGACGATGTCCAGGGGGAGGCTGGGCTGTTCCGCGTGCACCCGGCGCTGCTGGACGCTTTGCTGCACGCGGCCGGACCGGGCGGCGTACTGGCGGCTGTCGAGGGGCGGGCGCTGATCCCGTTCGCGTGGCGGGGCGTGAGTGTGCATGCGGTCGGCGCGACTGCGGTGCGGGCGCGGTTGTGGCGTCTCGGCCCGGACGAGCTCCGGTTGCAGGCGGTCGATGCCGCCGGTCGTCCGGTCCTGTCGGTGGACTCGCTGACCCTGCGGCCGTTGTCCGTCGATCAAATGGGGGCGGCCGCGGACCGGGACGCACTGTTCACCGTCCGCTGGGTCCCGGCCCCCGACGACTCGACCGGATTCGACCGCGTCGGCGCGAGCCCGGTCGGTGACCGGCATTCCGCGGTGGCGGTGGTCGGTGATGGTGTACCCGGTTTGTCTGCGGCGCTGAGGGCGGCGGGCACACAAGTCAGCGCCTATGCGGACCTGAATGCTGTTGCCTCGGAAGCTCCGAGTGTGG
Source organism: Actinoplanes sp. NPDC049265 (assembly GCF_043197135.1). Taxonomy (NCBI): domain Bacteria; kingdom Bacillati; phylum Actinomycetota; class Actinomycetes; order Micromonosporales; family Micromonosporaceae; genus Actinoplanes; species Actinoplanes sp. NPDC049265. The sequence goes on from NZ_JBICSP010000052.1 coordinate 1,211, forward strand.
TGCTGGCGCGGGTGGCCGGGGAGCCCGGTGACGCCGCGGCGGGTGGTGCCCGGCTCGCCGGTCAGGTGCTGGGTCTGGTGCAGCAGTGGTTGGCGGCCGGCCGGTTGGCGGAGTCGGTGTTGGTGCTGGTGTCGCGGGGTGCGGTGTCCACCGAGTCGGGCGAGGTGGTGACCGATCTTGGTGCGGCTTCGGTGTGGGGTCTGGTGCGTTCGGCGCAGGCGGAGAATCCGGGTCGGTTCGCTCTGGTCGATCTTGATCCGGCGGGTTTGGACGCGGTTGCGCTGAGGGCGGCGTTGGCCGTGGTGGCGGCGGGTGAGCCGGAGGTGGCGCTGCGCGGGGACCGTGTCTTGGTGCGGCGCTTGACCCGTCCGGTGGATGGGGAGTTGCTGGAACCACCCACTGGGCCGTGGCGGTTGCGTGCCGAGGGCGGGTCGGTGGACGGGCTGGTGTTGGCCGGAGCACCCGAGGCGACAGCGTCGTTGCAGGCCGGTGAGGTTCGGATTGCGGTGCGGGCGTCCGGGGTGAATTTCCGTGATGTGTTGGTGGCGTTGGGGATGTATCCGGGTGGCGGTGACATCGGTGTGGAGTGTGCCGGTGTGGTGACCGAGGTGGGTCCGCAGGTGTCGGGTCTGGCCTTGGGGGACCGGGTGATGGGTTTGGTCACGGCCGGGTTCGGGCCGGTCGTGGTTGCTGATCATCGGTTGTTGGTGCGGGTTCCGTCGGGGTGGTCGTGGGCGCAGGCGGGTTCGGCGCCGGTGGTGTTCTTGACGGCGTACTACGCCCTGGTGGTGTTGGCGGGTGTGCGTCGTGGTGAGCGGGTGTTGGTGCATTCGGCGGCTGGTGGGGTGGGTATGGCCGCGGTGCAGTTGGCCCGGCATTTGGGGGTGCAGGTGTATGCGACGGCGAGTCCGGCGAAGTGGCCGGTTCTTACCGGCATGGGCTTGGACCAGGTGTCGTCGTCGCGGTCGACCGGGTTCGAGGAGGAGTTCCTGACGGTGACCCGGGGTGCCGGGGTGGATGTGGTGCTGAACGCGTTGGCGGGTGAGTTGACGGATGCGTCGTTGCGTTTGTTGCCGGGTGGTGGCCGGTTTGTGGAGATGGGCAAGACCGATGTGCGCGATCCGGGTGAGGTTGCGGCGCGGTATCCGGGGGTCACCTACCGCGCGTTCGATTTGATGGAGGCGGGTCCGGAGGAGATTCAGCGCATGTTTGTGGTGCTGGTGGATCTGTTCGAGCGGGGTGTTTTGGTGCCGTTGCCGGTGCGGGCGTGGGATGTGCGGCGGGCGCGGGAGGCGTTCCGGTTTATGTCGCAGGCCCGGCATACGGGGAAGGTTGTTTTGACCGTTCCTCACGATGGGCCGTCGTCGACGGTGTTGGTGACGGGTGGTACGGGGACTCTGGGTGCTGAGGTGGCCCGGCATCTGGCCGCAACGGGCCGGGCGGAGCGTCTGTTGTTGACGTCGCGTCGTGGCCCGGCGGCTCCCGGGGTTGCGGCTCTGGCAGCGGGGTTGGCTGCTGCGGGTGTGGCGGTCACTATCACGGCGTGTGATGTGGCTGATCGGGGTGAGATCGCGGCGGTGGTCGCCGGGGCCGGGCGGTCGTTGACCGGGGTGGTTCACGCGGCTGGGGTGCTCGATGACGGGGTGGTCACGGAGCTGACCCCGCTGCGGATGGGTGTGGTAGCTGCTCCGAAAGTAGACGGGGCGAGGCATCTGCATGAGTTGACCGCCGGTTTGGATCTGGACTCGTTCGTGTTGTTCTCTTCAGCGGCGGCGACGTTTGGTTCGGCGGGTCAGGGTAGTTACGCGGCGGCGAACGCGTTCCTGGATGGTTTGGCGGCGGCTCGGCGTTCCGTGGGTTTGCCGGCGGTGTCGTTGGCGTGGGGGTTGTGGGAGAAGCGCAGTGGTATGACCGGTCATCTGGCCGGTCGGGACACCGATCGCCTCGCCCGTGCGGGGATGCTACCCATGGCCACCGCGCGAGCACTTTCGCTGTTCGATGCCACCGCCGGCCTGGACGAGCCGCTGGCCGTGCTGGCCCCGTTGGACCCGGCCACATCGGCAGTCGCCGACCGGCCCCTGCTCGCCGGCCTCGCTCGCCGTCCCGTGCCCGCAGCCCGCGACGGTGCCCGGAGCGTGACCGGACTGGCCGGTCAGCTCGCCGGCCTGCCCCCGGCCGGACAGGAGCGGCTGCTGCTGGATCTGGTCCGCGCGCAGGCCGCCGTCGTCCTGGGTCACATCTCGCCGGATGCGGTTGAGCCGGCGCGCTCCTTCAAGGACCTCGGGTTCGACTCGTTGACCGCGGTCGAGCTCCGCAACCGGCTCGCCACCGCAACCGGCCTGCGCCTGCCCGCCACCGCGGTCTTCGATTACCCGGCCCCAGCCGTCCTGGGCCGGCACCTGCGAGCCGAGCTCGTCGGGGAGCCCGACGCCGCGGCCGGAGTGGCGCCCTCGGTGCCGGCCGCCGCCGCGACAGCAGACGAGCCGGTGGCGATCGTCGGGATGGGCTGCCGGTTCCCGGGCGGTGTCGGGAGCCCCGAAGAGCTGTGGGATCTCCTGGAATCGGGAGGTGACGCGGTCGGCCCGTTCCCCGGTGACCGGGGCTGGGATTTGGACAGCCTGTACGACCCGGACCCCGATCACCCGGGCACGAGCTATGCGCGGGCCGGCGGCTTCGTACGGGAGGCGGCCGATTTCGACGCGGGCTTCTTCGGTATCTCGCCACGCGAGGCCATGGGGATGGATCCGCAGCAGCGGTTGCTGCTGGAGGTCACCTGGGAAGCGTTGGAGCGAGCGGGAATCGACGCGGGGTCGCTGCGGGGTACGCCCGCCGGGGTGTTCGCCGGGGCGGCCGGTTACGGGTACGGGGAAGCCCAACTCGGGGGTGTCGAAGGCTACGGAGTGACCCGTGGCGCCGGGAGCGTCATCTCCGGTCGGGTGTCGTATGTGCTGGGTCTGGAGGGTCCGGCGATGACGATCGACACGGCGTGTTCGTCGTCGTTGGTGGCGATGCATCTGGCGGTCCAGGCGTTGCGGGCGGGGGAGTGCGATCTGGCGTTGGCGGGCGGGGTGACGGTGATGGCCAGTCCCGTGGGGCTGGTGGAGTTTTCCCGGCAGCGGGCGTTGGCGGTTGACGGGCGGTGTAAGGCGTTCGGGGCGGGCGCGGACGGCATGGGGATGGCGGAGGGCGCCGGGGTGCTGGTGCTGATGCGTCTGTCGGATGCGCAGCGGGCGGGTCATCGGGTGCTGGCCGTCATTCGGGGCAGTGCGGTGAATCAGGACGGTGCGTCCAACGGGTTGACGGCGCCGAACGGGCCGTCACAGCAGCGCGTGATCGCAGCGGCTCTGGCGGCGGCGCGGCTGACTCCGGCCGATGTGGATGCCGTTGAGGCGCACGGTACGGGAACCAGGCTCGGGGATCCGATCGAGGCGCAGGCGCTGCTCGCTACCTATGGGCAGGGCAGGCCCGAGGGGCGTCCCGTCTGGCTGGGGTCGGTGAAGTCGAATATTGGGCACACCCAGTGGGCGGCGGGTGTGGCCGGGGTGATGAAGATGGTCCTGGCGATGCGGCATGAGGTGCTGCCACGGACGTTGCATGCCGACGAGCTGTCCCCGCACGTGGACTGGTCGGCCGGAGACATCCACCTGCTGTCCTCCCCGAAGTCCTGGCCCGCGAACGGCAGACCGCGCCGGGCTGGGGTGTCCTCGTTCGGGATCAGTGGCACCAACGCACACCTCATCCTCGAGGAGGCTCCCGCATTCGAAGAAGTTATGGCTGCGGGTCAGGCGCTGGTGGCGGGTGGCCCGGTGGTGTGGCCGGTGTCGGGTCGGGACGCGGCGGGCCTGGCGGCGCAGGCGGAACGGCTTCGGGAGTTCGTCGGCGTGAGGCCCGATTTGGGCCCGGTGGATGTGGGCTTTTCGTTGGCGAGGACGCGGGCGGCGCTGGCGCATCGGGCGGTGGTGGCCGGCGCGAATCGCGGCGAACTGCTGGCTGGTTTGGCGGCTGTTGCGGCGGGTCAGCCCGCCGCTGGGGTGGTGACCGGGGTGGCCGGCGTCGACGGGATGACGGTGCTGGTGTTTCCGGGTCAAGGCAGTCAGTGGGCGGGGATGGGCCGGGAGTTGCGGTCGGTTTCGCCGGTGTTTGCGGCGGTGTTCGATCAGGTGTGCGGGATTTTGGGTGGTCTGCTGGGCTTGCCGGTCGCGGATGTGGTGTTGGGTCGGGACGAGGCCCGGTTGAGTGAGACGGTTTTTGCGCAGGCGGGTTTGTTTGCGGTGGGTGTCGCTT
>NZ_JBICSP010000053.1:0-5146 GCF_043197135.1 Actinoplanes sp. NPDC049265
TAAAGGTTAGTTAAGCCCTCGGCCTATTAGTACCGGTCAACTGAACCAGTTACCTGGCTTACATCTCCGGCCTATCAACCCAGTCGTCTAGCTGGGGGCCTTACCCACTCAAGGTGGTGGGATACCTCATCTCGAAGCAGGCTTCCCGCTTAGATGCTTTCAGCGGTTATCCCTTCCGAACGTAGCCAACCAGCCATGCCCCTGGCGGGACAACTGGCACACCAGAGGTTCGTCCGTCCCGGTCCTCTCGTACTAGGGACAGCCCTTCTCAAGTATCCAACGCGCACGGCGGATAGGGACCGAACTGTCTCACGACGTTCTAAACCCAGCTCGCGTACCGCTTTAATGGGCGAACAGCCCAACCCTTGGGACCTGCTACAGCCCCAGGATGCGACGAGCCGACATCGAGGTGCCAAACCATCCCGTCGATATGGACTCTTGGGGAAGATCAGCCTGTTATCCCCGGGGTACCTTTTATCCGTTGAGCGACACCGCTTCCACACGCAAGTGCCGGATCACTAGTCCCGACTTTCGTCCCTGCTCGACCCGTCAGTCTCACAGTCAAGCTCCCTTATGTACTTACACTCAACACCTGATTGCCAACCAGGCTGAGGGAACCTTTGGGCGCCTCCGTTACCCTTTAGGAGGCAACCGCCCCAGTTAAACTACCCACCAGACACTGTCCCTCGACCCGATCAGGGCCGCAAGTTAGATACCCAAATCCAACAGAGTGGTATTTCAAGATTGCCTCCACCCGAACTGGCGTCCGAGCTTCACCGGCTCCCACCTATCCTACACAATTACATTCGGATACCAATGTCAAGCTATAGTAAAGGTCCCGGGGTCTTTCCGTCCTGCCGCGCGTAACGAGCATCTTTACTCGTACTGCAATTTCGCCGGGCCTGTGGTTGAGACAGTGGGGAAGTCGTTACGCCATTCGTGCAGGTCGGAACTTACCCGACAAGGAATTTCGCTACCTTAGGATGGTTATAGTTACCACCGCCGTTTACTGGCGCTTAAGTTCTCCGCTTCGCCCCGAAAGGCTGACAGGTCCCCTTAACGTTCCAGCACCGGGCAGGCGTCAGTCCATATACATCGTCTTACGACTTGGCATGGACCTGTGTTTTTAGTAAACAGTCGCTTCCCCCTGCTCTCTGCGGCCATACCACGCTCCACCCGCACGGGGCTTCACGCGTCCGGCCCCCCTTCTCCCTAAGTTACGGGGGCAATTTGCCGAGTTCCTTAACCACAGTTCACCCGTCGCCTCGGTATTCTCTACCTGACCACCTGTGTCGGTTTCGGGTACGGGCCGCTCGGAACATCGCTAGAGGCTTTTCTCGGCAGCATAGGATCACTGACTTCACCTAATACGGCTCGGCATCACGTCTCACCCTCAATACACCACGGATTTACCTATGATGCGGGCTACACGCTTACCCCGGCACAACCACCGGCCGGGATCAGCTACCTTCCTGCGTCACCCCATCGCTCAACTACTACCCGTCAGGGTCCCATGCTCCCCTCGATCATCCCGAAGGACTCACTCAGTTCGGACGGTTAGCACAACGAAGTTCATCGTGGGCGCTCCTACGCGGGTACGGGAATATCAACCCGTTATCCATCGACTACGCCTCTCGGCCTCGCCTTAGGCCCCGACTCACCCAGGGCGGATTAGCCTGGCCCTGGAACCCTTGGTCATCCGGCGGAAGGGGTTCTCACCCTTCAATCGCTACTCATGCCTGCATTCTCACTCGTGCAACCTCCACGGCTAGGTCACCCTGCCGCTTCCCCGGTAGCACGACGCTCCCCTACCCATCCACACACCTGGATGCCAGCCCAAAGACCAACACCGAGTTAATATGTGAATGCCACAGCTTCGGCGGTGTACTTGAGCCCCGCTACATTGTCGGCGCGGAACCACTTGACCAGTGAGCTATTACGCACTCTTTAAAGGATGGCTGCTTCTAAGCCAACCTCCTGGTTGTCTAAGCGACCCCACATCCTTTTCCACTTAGCACACGCTTAGGGGCCTTAGCTGGTGATCTGGGCTGTTTCCCTCTCGACTACGAAGCTTATCCCCCGCAGTCTCACTGCCGCGCTCTCACTTACCGGCATTCGGAGTTTGGCTGATTTCGGTAAGCTTGTAGGCCCCCTAGACCATCCAGTGCTCTACCTCCGGCAAGAAACACACGACGCTGCACCTAAATGCATTTCGGGGAGAACCAGCTATCACGGAGTTTGATTGGCCTTTCACCCCTAACCACAGGTCATCCCCCAACTTTTCAACGTTGGTGGGTTCGGTCCTCCACGCAGTCTTACCCACGCTTCAACCTGCCCATGGCTAGATCACCCCGCTTCGGGTCTAGAACACGCGACTCAAACGCCCTATTCAGACTCGCTTTCGCTACGGCTACCCCACCCGGGTTAACCTCGCCACGTGCCACTAACTCGCAGGCTCATTCTTCAAAAGGCACGCCATCACCCCAACAAAGGAGGCTCTGACGGATTGTAGGCGAACGGTTTCAGGTACTATTTCACTCCCCTCCCGGGGTACTTTTCACCATTCCCTCACGGTACTCGTCCGCTATCGGTCATCGGGAAGTATTCAGCCTTACCAGGTGGTCCTGGCAGATTCACAGCAGATTACAGGAGTCCGCTGCTACTCGAGAACACCACAAAGAGACCAACGATTTTCGCTTACGGGGCTCTCACCCTCTACGGCCGGCTTTCCCACACCGTTCAACTAACCGCTGATTTTATAACTCTTCACCACACTGTCAGATGCGATAAGTGGGTCTCACAACCCCGGCAATGCAACCCCTGACAGGTATCACACACCACCGGTTTAGGCTACATCCGCTTTCGCTCGCCACTACTCACGGAATCACTATTGTTTTCTCTTCCTACGGGTACTGAGATGTTTCACTTCCCCGCGTTCCCCCTACACACCCTATGAATTCAGGTATGAGTGACACGACATGACTCGTGCCGGGTTCCCCCATTCGGACACCCTGGGATCACAGCTAGGTTGACAGCTCCCCCAGGCCTATCGCGGCCTCCCACGTCCTTCATCGGCTCCCAATGCCAAGGCATCCACCGTTCGCCCTAAACAACTTAACAACCACAGAAAACAAAGAAAGATACTCGCGTCCACTGTGCAATTCTCAACCAACAACCAACCCACAACCATCCACGCCCCCCACCAGACCCCGGCACCACCAACAGGCAGCTCCCACGAGCGGTATAAAGGACCAGGTCATGCCTGGACTGTTCCGAAAAAACAACCCTCAGGTTGTTCCTTCAGGACCCAACAGGGTGCTAAACGCCTCCACCAGCCGCATCTCGGACCGTTCCTTCACAGACACGCTGCGTGTACTAGGAATCCAAAACCGTTGCCGGTAGCCGACTAACCAGTGTCTCCGCCTATGAGCACCCCACCATCACCTACGGACAGCGCGGGCTACTGACTACCTTTCAGCAGTAAGTCGCTCCTTAGAAAGGAGGTGATCCAGCCGCACCTTCCGGTACGGCTACCTTGTTACGACTTCGTCCCAATCGCCAGCCCCACCTTCGACGGCTCCCTCCCTTACGGGTTAGGCCACCGGCTTCGGGTGTTGCCGACTTTCGTGACGTGACGGGCGGTGTGTACAAGGCCCGGGAACGTATTCACCGCAGCGTTGCTGATCTGCGATTACTAGCGACTCCGACTTCACGGGGTCGAGTTGCAGACCCCGATCCGAACTGAGACCGGCTTTTTGGGATTCGCTCCACCTCACGGCATCGCAACCCTTTGTACCGGCCATTGTAGCATGCGTGAAGCCCTGGACATAAGGGGCATGATGACTTGACGTCATCCCCACCTTCCTCCGAGTTGACCCCGGCAGTCTTCGATGAGTCCCCGCCATAACGCGCTGGCAACATCGAACGAGGGTTGCGCTCGTTGCGGGACTTAACCCAACATCTCACGACACGAGCTGACGACAGCCATGCACCACCTGTCACCGGCCCCGAAGGACCCCACATCTCTGCGAGTTTTCCGGCGATGTCAAACCCAGGTAAGGTTCTTCGCGTTGCATCGAATTAATCCGCATGCTCCGCCGCTTGTGCGGGCCCCCGTCAATTCCTTTGAGTTTTAGCCTTGCGGCCGTACTCCCCAGGCGGGGCGCTTAATGCGTTAGCTGCGGCACAGAGAACCGGAGAGGCCCCCCACACCTAGCGCCCAACGTTTACAGCGTGGACTACCAGGGTATCTAATCCTGTTCGCTCCCCACGCTTTCGCTCCTCAGCGTCAGTATTGGCCCAGAGACCCGCCTTCGCCACCGGTGTTCCTCCTGATATCTGCGCATTTCACCGCTACACCAGGAATTCCAGTCTCCCCTACCAAACTCTAGCCTGCCCGTATCGACTGCAAGCCCGCAGTTGAGCCGCGGGTTTTCACAGTCGACGCGACAAGCCGCCTACGAGCTCTTTACGCCCAATAAATCCGGACAACGCTCGCGCCCTACGTCTTACCGCGGCTGCTGGCACGTAGTTGGCCGGCGCTTCTTCTGCAGGTACCGTCACTTGCGCTTCGTCCCTGCTGAAAGAGGTTTACAACCCGAAAGCCGTCATCCCTCACGCGGCGTCGCTGCATCAGGCTTCCGCCCATTGTGCAATATTCCCCACTGCTGCCTCCCGTAGGAGTCTGGGCCGTGTCTCAGTCCCAGTGTGGCCGGTCGCCCTCTCAGGCCGGCTACCCGTCGTCGCCTTGGTAGGCCATCACCCCACCAACAAGCTGATAGGCCGCGAGCCCATCCCAGACCGAAAAACTTTCCACCACCAACCATGCGGCCGACAGTAATATCCGGTATTAGCCCCCGTTTCCGAGGGTTATCCCAAAGACTGGGGCAGGTTACTCACGTGTTACTCACCCGTTCGCCGCTCGAGTACCCCCGAAAGGGCCTTTCCGCTCGACTTGCATGTGTTAAGCACGCCGCCAGCGTTCGTCCTGAGCCAGGATCAAACTCTCCAACAAAAACCTTGGAAAAGCTGTCCCGGCAACATTCAAAATGTTGCCAAAGGAATCGCGAGGCAAAACAAAACCTCGCCATAATTGGCACTGGCTTATCTAGCACCCTGTTGAGTTCTCAAAGAACAACCACACACC
>NZ_JBICSP010000054.1:0-4683 GCF_043197135.1 Actinoplanes sp. NPDC049265
TCCACGATCTCTGACGTCATTACTCACAGTGCCCATCCCGCCGACTCTCAAGTCCGGCGAATCGGGCCAGAAACACCGTTTCGGGTACAGCCCCGACACCACCGACTCGTAGCGCCGGCCCACAACAGGTCGGTTGGCTTCGGCATCGAGGCTTCGGGTACAGCCCCCCAGGGGGCCGGCGAGGGTCCGTGGCGAAGGGTCCGTGGCGGATCTAGCCGGCGGAGGTGGTCAGGGTGTGTGAGATGAGGGCGAGTAGTTCCGGGGCTCTGGCGACCAGGTAGAAGTGGTCGCCGGGGAGGATCTTCAGGGTGAACGGGCCCGTGGTGTGTTCGGACCAGGACCGGGCCTCGTCGGGGGAGACGCGCGGGTCGTGGTCGCCGATGACGGCGGTGATGGGGCAGGTCAGGTGGCGGCCGGGTGTGTGTCGGTAGCGTTCGATGGCGGTGTAGTCGCTGCGGACGGCGGGGAGGATGAGCGCCAGCATTTCGGGGTCGGCCAGGAGGGCCGGGTTGGGGCCGCCCAGCCGCTTGAGCTCGGCGACGACCTGGGCATCCGTACCCTCGTGGATCCGTTCGGCGCGGTAGCGGGACGGTGCGCGACGGCCGGAAGCGAAAAGATGAACCGGGGCCGGTCGGCCGGCCTGCCGCATGCGGAGGGCCACCTCATACGCCAGGATCGCCCCCATGCTGTGCCCGAAGAAGGCCAGGGGCTTGTCGTCGAGTTCGGCGAGCACGGCGAAGATCTGGTCCGCGTACTCGGGAATGTTGTCGATGCCGGGCTCGCGCAGCCGCGTCTGCCGGGCCGGGTACTGCACGGCCAGCACCTCCACTCGCGGCGCGAGCGCACGGGAGACCGGGAAGAAGAAGCTCGCCGAGCCGCCGGCGTGCGGAAGGCAGATCAGCCGGACCGTGCTCTGCGGCGAAGGGGTGGCAATGGTCACCCACTTGTCGAAGGCGGTCGTACGCGGGGGAGCACTCATCCTTTGACCTTCCATTTCGCGGACAGCTTGGCCAGCATTTCGGAGATGGCCCGGTGCTCATCCGCGCTCAGGTCGATGGCGTCCAGTTCGTCGACCTCGGCCAGCAGGTCGAGCACCCCGGCGGCGTCCACATCGGAGTCCATCCGCGCGTCCAGCTCGGTGGCCAGCGCGGCCGGTGTGTCGTGGTCGAACAGCAGGGTGGACGGCAGGTCGAGCCCGGTGACCTGGGTGAGGCGGTTGCGGAGGCGGACGGCGCTGAGCGAGTCGAACCCCAGATCGAGGAAGGACGAGTCGGCTTGCACGGCGCCGGGATCGGTGATGCCCAGGATGCTCGCCACCTCCAGATGGACCAGTTCCAACATGGTATGCGGCTCGTCCGGGAGGGCCGGCTCGGCCGGTGCCACCGCGGGCTCCGGCGCCGCCGACGTGAGCCAGTATGACTCGTGCTGGAACGGGTAGACCGGCAGATCGACCGCCCGGCCGCCGGCGAGAACCCTGGGCCAGTCCACGGCGGTGCCTTCCGCGTACAGCTCGGCCAAGGCTGTCAGCACACTCGTGTCCTCGGCCGACCGGGGGCGCAGCAGGGCGTGGAAGGAGGCGTCGAGGCATTCCATCCCGGCCGAGGCCAGCGTCCCGGACGGGCCCACCTCCAGGAAGGCGCTCACCCCCTGCCCGGCCAGCTCCCCGACGGCGTCCTGGAACCGGACGGGCCGCCGGACCTGGCTCAGCCAGTACTCTGGGGTGCCCATCTCGGCCGGGTCGATGAGGCGTCCGGTCGCCGTCGACACGATCGGCAGGGTTGGCGTACGGAAGGTCAACGACTCCAGCACGGTACGGAAATCGCCGAGCACCCCCTCCACATGGCGGGAGTGGAACGCCCGGCGCACCTTCAGGCGCCGCCCCTCGCGCCCCGACGCCGTCCACGCCGCCGCGAACTCGTCGACCGCGTCCGGCGCACCGGATACGACGACCGCCGCCGGACCGTTGACCGCGGCCACGTCCAGCGGCGCGCCGGTGCGGTCGAGGAAGTCCCGTACCTCCGGCTCACCGGCCCGGAGCGCGAGCATGGCCCCCGTCGGCGCCGACCGCAGTGCCGAGCCGCGGGCTGCGATCAGAGCGGTCACGTCGGCCAGTGAGAACATTCCGGCCGTGTACGCGGCGGCGGCCTCACCGATCGAGTGCCCGGTGACGACGTCCGGGCGGACCCCCCATTCGGCCAGCAATTCGACCAGCGCGACCTCGACGGCGAAGATGCCCGCCTGCGCGTAGAGCGGGTCGTCGACCAGCTCGGCCGTCGGCGTCGCGCCGCCACCGAAGTAGACGTCGGTCAGCGGGTGTTCGAGGTGCCGGGCGAACTCGGCGCCGACCGCGTCCCAGGCCCGCGCGAAGGCCGGGAACCTCCCGTACAACCCCTGGCCCATCGTCAGCCGCTGGGTGCCCTGCCCGTCGAACAGGAACGCGACCCGCCGGGGCTTGGCCGTGCCGCTCGTCAGGCCGGGCCAGCCGGCGCCGTCGGTCAGCTTTCCCAGCGTACGCAGGAAATCCTCGCGGGTGCCGCCGACCACGACCGCCCGGTGCGCGAAGGCGGAACGCGTCGCCGCCAGTGAGTACCCGACGTCGAGCGGATGCCACGCCGGGTCCGCGGTGAGGGCGGTGGCCAGCTGACCGGCCCGCTCCCGCAACGCCGCCGGGCTCTGCGCCGACAGCACCCAGGGCAGCGGCCCGGTCTCCGCCGTCGTGACCGGTGCGGCCGGCGCCCGATGCTGCTCCAGCACGACATGCGCGTTGGTCCCGCTCAACCCGAACGACGACACCCCGGCCCGGCGCGGCTTGCGATCGCCGGGCCAGGGCTGGTTCTCCGTCAGCAGCGCGACGTCGCCCGCCGCCCAGTCGACGTGCGGCGACGGCGCGTCCACGTGCAGCGTCCGCGGGAGTACGCCGTGCCTCATCGCCTCGACCATCTTGATCACACCGAGTACGCCCGACGCGGCCATGGTGTGCCCGATGTTCGACTTCAGCGAGCCGAGCCAGACCGGCGTCGAGCGGTCTTTGCCGTAGGTGGCCAGGATCGCCTCGGCCTCGATCGGATCGCCGAGCGTCGTGCCGGTGCCGTGCGCCTCGACCGCGTCCACGTCGGCCGGGCCGAGGCCGGCACTGGCCAGCGCCTGCCGGATCACCCGCTGCTGGGACGCGCCGTTGGGGGCGGTCAGCCCGTTCGACGCGCCGTCGGAGTTCACCGCGGTACCGCGTACCACGGCCAGAATTTCATGTCCCTGCCGGCGGGCGTCCGAGAGCCGTTCCAGCACCAGCACGCCCACCCCCTCGGACCAGCTCGTGCCGTCGGCGGCGGCGGCGAACGACTTGCACCGGCCGTCGGACGCCAGCCCCCGTTGCCGGGAGAACTCCACGAACACGTCCGGGGTCGGCATCACTGACACCCCGCTCACCAACGCCATCGAACACTCGCCCTGCCGGAGCGCCTGCGCCGCGAGATGCAGCGCGACCAGCGACGACGAGCACGCGGTATCCACTGTCAGCCCCGGCCCCTCCAGCCCGAGCGCATACGACAGACGCCCCGACAGCAGGCTGATCGAGCCACCGGTGATCAGATTGTCCCGTTGCGCCTCGGCCGCACCCAGCCCGTACCCCTGTGCCGCGCCGCCCACATAGACACCCACGTCGCGGCCGCGCAGGGATCTCGGGTCGATCCGGGCCCGCTCGACCGCCTCCCACGACGTCTCCAGCAGGAGCCGCTGCTGCGGATCCATACCGAGCGCCTCCCGCGGGCTGATGCCGAAGAAGGACGCGTCGAACGCGGCCGCACCGTCCAGAAAACCACCGCGGATGCTGTACGACTTGCCGGGCGCGTCCGGGTCGGGCGAATACAGGTTGGCGACGTCCCAGCCGCGGTCGCGGGGGAACTCGGAGATGGCGTCGGTGCCGGACTCGACCAGCCGCCACAACCCCTCCGGCGACGTGACACCGCCCGGCACCCGGCAGGCCATCGACACGATGGCGATTGGCTCGTTCACCGGCGCCTCGTCCACGACCGGTGCGGCGGGGCGCGGCGCGGCGGCCGGCCGACCAAACCTCTCCAGCAGGTGCCCGGCCAGGGCGTCCGCGGTCGGGTAATCGAACACGATGGTGGCGGGCAGCCGCAGGTCCGTCGCCCGGCCCAGGCTGTTGCGCAGCTCGACCGAGGTCAGCGAGTCCATGCCGAGCTCTTTGAACGGCTTGTCCGGGGCCACGTCGTCGGCCGAGTCGTGACCGAGTACGGAGGCCACGTTGCCGAGCACGAAGGCGAGCATGAGGCGGTGTTGTTGGGCGGTTGTACGGCCGGTGAGGCGCGTCTTGAGTGAGGCGGCGCCCTCGGTTCGGGGTTGTGCGCGCTTGGCCGGGGTTTTGGTGGGGGCGGCGACCAGGAGTGGGTGGCCGTGGTTTGTGGCGGTGTCGTAGAGGTGTATGCCGTGTGGGGTGGTGATGGTTTGTTGTCCGTTGCGGTGGATGCGTTGGTGGTCGGTGTCGGTGAGGTGGGCGGTCAGCCCGCTGGTTTCTTCCCATAGTCCCCAGGCGATGGAGAGTGCGGGTAGGCCTTGGGTGTGGCGTTGTTCGGCGAGTGTGTCGAGGAATGCGTTGGCGGCGGCGTAGTTGCCTTGTCCGGCGTTGCCGAGCACGCCTGCGGCCGACGAGTAGAGGATGAAGGC
>NZ_JBICSP010000055.1:0-4622 GCF_043197135.1 Actinoplanes sp. NPDC049265
AGCACCATGCTGGCCGAGTACGACTTCGCCGCCGGGACGGGTGAAGGCCCGCAGGCGTTGCCGCCGGTGGGGGACCTCGTCTCGAGACTGCTGACCCCGCCGGCTCCGGCCGACGTGGAAACCGACGAGTCGTCACCGATGCGGTTCGGCCCGGTACAGCGGGTGTACACCCCCGCTGGCCTGCGGCTCCTGCACGAGGATGACGCCCACTATGTGGCCGCGTTCGACGCCCTTCCGCCGGGCGCGGACTACCGGGTCGGCGTGCACAGCCATGCCCATGAGGTGCAGGCTGGTCGGCACCTCTACAGCCCGGAAACCGTCGCGCAGCAGATCGTGGACGATCCGAAGTGGACCGGGCAGAACATCACGATCATCGCCTGCGAGCCGAGCCCGACGTTCGTTCGTAAGGTCTTTGAGCAGGTCCGGCGGCTGGCTCCCAACCGCAGCGGATTCTCGGTGACCGGTGGTCTGGGCTCGGTGTGGACCACGCCGATGGGTCACATCTTCGTGGCCAAATCAACGATCGCCGACGACGGGCGGATCCGGGCGGGGCGATTCCTCACCGGTGACAGCTGGGTCAGCTACACCGAGGGCCCGGACGGGACTGTCACCGAGACGCGGCACCAGCAACCCCACCTGCCCGGTACCCTCGCCCCCACGCCCGAGGATATCGAGGCGGCCGACAACGTGTGGCGCCTCGGCTTCGAGGTCGAGGTCGCGGTCGAGATCGCTGTGGGGAGCGGGCGCTACGGCACGATCCCGCACCAGACCAGGATCGCCACGTCCGACTACTTCAACTTCGTGACCGAGACGACCCATCGCCTGGACGCTTTCGGTAATTCCCGAATCGTCCACATCATCGAGATCGTGTCGAAACCGGCTGCCGTCTGGCCCGGCGAGCAAGGCCCGGCGGTGCGTGACGTCCTGGCGCAGTTGAAACAGATCGTCCAGCACATGCACAATTTGCCGGCCGGCAGCCGCTTCAGCCTGGGCGGCGTTCTCTCCTGGGTGCCGGGCATCCGATTCCTTCCGGTGCCCGGCATCAGCGGCAACCCGAACGAGTCGGCGGGCGACAAGATCCAGATGATCGGCGGCAAGTTCAAGTCGCCGAACACGCAATGGACCTCAGGAATCCCGCACCTCAGCAACCTGCCGGACTTCCTGCAATCCGCCATCGGCCAGTCGACCGATCCGAACGACCAGGTGGCCCGCACGTTCGCCAACGACGGCTTGGACTTCGGCCGGCGGGCGGCCCAGAACTACTTCCGGCAATACGCCAAAGGCCGGGCTCTGCCCTGGCGAGAAAACGAACTCACCGGCTACCTGGCCGCAACGTTCCCGCTGGTCGGCGCCGCCCTGCACTCGCTGGTCCGGGCGAATCTGGAGGAGGGTGTCTCGAAGAACGCGGTGCTCGTGGCGCCTCGTAAAGAGATTGCGGACATGCGGTCCAGTCTGCCGCCCGTTCTGAGACGGTTTCTCCGCGACCGGGGGTTCGACGTCAAGGGCCTCATCGGCAGCTATCTCCCGAATTACGACCCACTGGGTAATGCTCAAGCCCGGCGGTTCATCGTCGGTGACGACTATCTCCAGATCGCCCTGGTCTCGGTGGCCGCCGACAACGTCGTGTTCGGCACCACCTACGGCGACGGTTCCGCGGTTCCGCCCTTCACCCTCGCCCAGCTCGGTATCGGAGGTACGGACAACGCCGACCCCGCGTACATCAATCCCTTCGAGCTGCGGCGGCTGGCCAGGTCGAACGGCGAGTTGCCGGAGATCGAGGTTCAGACCAATGACCTCATCGGAATGATCAACGGCTACGCCGCCGCTCCGTCGCTCCGGCCCGATGTTCATCAGGACGTCACGGCGCTCTACAACGTCAACAACGCGATCCTGACCGAGAACAATCAGCTCCAGACGGCGCAGGCCGGCATCCGGGACCGGGTCGGTGTCCTCAGTTATCCGCCGGCCGACGAGATGACCCAGCAGCAGAATCACGCGGCTCTGGAGGAGGCGCTGGCGGAAGCGCGCACGATCGTGGCCTCGGCCTCAGAGAACAAGGCGTTCGCCCAGGAAGCTACGACGGCCGCCGACCGTGCCTTCCCGGTCGGTAACGTGTACCGGAACGGGGCCGGCGCGAACCTGGCGGCGGTGCAGAGAACCCTGGACGAAGCACGACAGCTGGTGACCACGCTCGACGGCATGGTCCAGAACAACGTCGTCGTCTACCAGCCGCCCTACGGTGGCTACGACAACCAGGGTGGTGGCTTCGACGGCACGGGTGGGGCGCCGAACTGGTCCGGTCAGGGTCCGAACTACGGCTACGGCGGCTCCTATCAGCCGGGCCCGCAGTACGGTGGGTGGCCCCAGGGCGGCTACAACCAGCAGACCTGGTTGGTTCAAGTCCCTGACTCGGTGCCGGAGTCGGTGGGTGCGGCGCTGGCGTTGTTGTCCGGGCTGTCGGAACTCGATTTGCGGGCGTTTGCGGATCGGTTGCGTACGGAGCTGACGCGGGTGCGTGATCAGGCTCCGGGTGATCTGGTCGGGCGGTTGCCGGACGGCGTGGTGCTGGATTCGCTGGCCGGGAGGTCGATCGACTCCGTGCGGGAGCAGGTCAGCACCATGCTGGCCGAGTACGACTTCGCCGCCGGGACGGGTGAAGGCCCGCAGGCGTTGCCGCCGGTGGGTGATCTGGTCTCGGGGGTTTTGGCCGGGCTGTTGCCGGGGGGCAACGATTCGGATGTTCGGGGAGGCAGGACATCGGACACGCCGGGTTTGCTGCCGGCGGTTCTGGCCGCGGTTCATGCCGCTGATGATGTGTCGATCGGTCGGTTGGCCGAGGGTTTGCGGGCCCTGCTGTTGCAGTGGGTGCCGGATGTTGAGGCCCGGTTCGGTGATGCTGCTCCGGCCCGGTGGAAGCAGTTCGTGGCGTCGGTCGGCGCGCTTGATCCGGGCAAGCGTGCGTCGGTTTTCGCGGCGGTGAACGCGTATGACTTCGCGCGTACTGCGGTGAACCGGTCGTCGAATTTGATGCTGCCTGATGTTGGGCGGGTGGTGGGCGCCGGTCTCGGCTTCGAGGGGATTGCGGGGCAGGACCCTCTGCAGGTCAATGTTGTGCGGTTGCCTAATGGTGACCTTCTTTATGAGTCCTGGCAGATGGACAACTACTCGGAACTCGATCCTCTGATCGCTACCGAGCGTAGTGTTCTGTCCGCCCTGATCAATGATGAGGATGAAACGTATGTCCTGAACCGTTGGGATCGGTTGCCTTCCGGGTTGGGACAGGACGAGCCCGCGGGCGGGGGATCGGGCCGGCGGCGTTCGTCGCCGCGTGAACCCGACCGATATCTGCAAGAGCTGGACCAGAGTTGGGCCGGCGCGTTGCCGGGGGATGAAGTCCTCGAGCAAGCGGTCTGGGACGAGAAGCAAGGAAAGTTTCGGAGGTATGCGGATCGGCAGCGTGCTCTCAAGCAGGGCACGGACATCCCTGAGGGCTCGGAGAAGATTCCGCGGGGGAAGCCTGCGAGTGAGCTGACCGCCAAGGAGTTGGCGGCTCGTCAGTCGAAGGCCGCGTCGAAGCAACGTAAAAGGGAACGGGAGGCGTTGCCGGAGGGTGCGCCAGTTCCTGCGCATCTGCAGAAGCAGCGGGGGCGGCCGGACTCTGAGCTGACTCCCGAGGAACTGCGCAAACGTCAGAGTAAGGCGGCGTCGAAGCAACGGGCGAAGGAGCGGGCGGCGCTGCCGGAGGGTGCGCCAGTTCCTGAGCATCTGCAGAGGCAGGGCGGACGGCCGGCTTCCGAGTTGTCTGCGGCCGAGTTGGTCAAACGTCAGGAGGCGACCGCTAACCGGGCGAAGAGCCGGGCGCGGCATCAGGTGCTGGCGGCCGGTGAGGAACTCCCCGAAGCGTTGGAGACGAGGTGGCCTCCGGACTTCGCCCTCTCTGAGGAGCAGTTGACGGCGCGAGTCGGTAGGCGAGAGGCTAGGGCTCGTCGTAGGGAGCAGCCGTCGGCGTCCCCGGCACGGCCTGATCCGGCAGGCGCGGCGCGGCCTGAGCCGGCTCCTGAGCTGACTGAGCAGGAGCGTCTCAAGCGTGAGCGTAAGAGGGAGTCGAACCAGCGAGGCCGGGAGCGTGCCAAGCTTCTGGCCAGCGGCGTGCTCGAGCGGGATCTTCCCCCGCGTCTGCAGCGGTTGGACACGCGAGGCGTCGATCGCACCGAGGAAGAACGTCTGAAGCTCGACCGCAAGGCGGATTCGGCCCGCCGTGCTTATCAGCGGGACAAGATCGAGGGTGCCGGGGGCGTTGAGGAGGACGTTCCCGCGCAGTATCAGCGGCAGGCATCCTCGCGGAAACGGCGTCCTGCCTCCGACTCGCCACCTGAGCGTGCTCTGCCGGAGCGGACGCGTCCGCGGCCGCATTGGGAGCCACCTGGTCGGGAGTTCGCTCCGGTGGATCCGGCCGGGTTCGGTGCGCCGATGCAGCCGCCCGTCTTCCCGCCGGTTCTGCCTTCGCAGGTTCTGCCTTCGAACGATCACGATGACCTGTATGACGATCCGCCGCCTCGTCGTCGAGGCCCGGCGCCGTCGCTGCCGAGTGTCACCAACGATTTTCAGGCGTTGTCGGTCAG
>NZ_JBICSP010000056.1:0-3122 GCF_043197135.1 Actinoplanes sp. NPDC049265
CGCATCCACCGCAACGGACAACAAACCATCACCACCCCACACGGCATACACCTCTACGACACCGCCACAAACCACGGCCACCCACTCCTGGTCGCGGCTCCGACGAAGCCGCCACTCGACACCGAGGCTCCCGCCCTGCTGCGCGGCCTCGCCACAACGCGACGCCCGCAACGCAGATCCGTCGGCGCCTCCTCACTTCAGGCTCGACTCGACAGCCGTACCGGCCCCGAAAAGCACCGCCTACTGCTCGACATCGTCCTGGCCAACGCCGCCACGGTTCTCGGCCACGACGCAGCGGACACCGTCGCCCCCGACAAACCGTTCAAGGACCTGGGCATCGACTCACTGACCGCCGTCGAGCTGCGCAACAGCCTCGCGAAAGCCACCGAGCTCCGGTTGCCGGCCACCACGGCATTCGACTATCCGACCCCGGAGGCTTTGGCGACGCGGCTGGCCGAGTTGCTGACCGGCGCGGCGTCCGTGCCGGCGCGCAAGCCCGTGCCGAAGGTCGGTCAGGACGAGCCGCTGGCCATCGTCGGCATGGCCTGCCGGCTCCCGGGCGGTGTCACGTCGCCGGAGGATCTGTGGCGGCTGGTCGAGTCGGGCACCGACGCGATCTCCGGTTTCCCGGCCGACCGGGGCTGGGCCGAATATTCGTTCCAAGGCGGATTCCTCGAGGCCGCCGCGGACTTCGACGCAGCGTTCTTCGGCATCAGCCCCCGCGAGGCGCTGGCCATGGACCCGCAGCAGCGGCTGGTCCTCGAAGCGTCCTGGGAGGCCTTCGAACGAGCGGGCATCGAACCGGGCTCACTGCGCGGCAGCGACACCGGCGTGTTCATGGGGGCTTACCCCGGCGGGTACGCGGTCGGCGCCGACCAAGCCGGATTCGGTGCCACGGCCGGTGCGGGCAGCGTCCTCTCCGGCCGGGTCTCGTACTTCTTCGGCCTCGAAGGCCCGGCCGTCACCGTCGACACCGCCTGCTCGTCGTCGCTGGTTGCCCTGCACCAGGCCGGACACGCGCTGCGCCTGGGGGAGTGTTCACTGGCGCTGGTCGGCGGCGTCACCGTGATGGGCACCCCCGACATCTTCACCGAGTTCTCCCGCCAGGGGGGCCTGGCCTCCGACGGCCGGTGCAAGGCCTTCGCCGACACGGCCGACGGTACGGGCTGGGCCGAAGGCGTCGGTGTCCTCCTGGTCGAGCGCCTCTCCGACGCCGAACGCAACGGTCACCGGGTGCTCGCGTTGGTGCGCAGTTCGGCTGTCAACCAGGACGGCGCCTCCAACGGTTTGACCGCCCCGAACGGCCCGTCCCAGCAGCGGGTGATCCAGGCGGCTCTGGCCAATGCCGGTTTGACGCCTGCCGAGGTGGATGTGGTCGAGGCGCATGGCACCGGGACCCGCCTCGGTGACCCGATCGAGGCCCAGGCGGTGATCGCCACTTACGGCCAGGACCGTGACCAGCCTTTGCTGCTTGGCTCGGTCAAGTCGAATGTCGGTCATACGCAGGCGGCGGCCGGTGTCTCCGGTGTCATCAAGATGGTCATGGCGCTGCGGCACGGTGTTGTGCCTCGCACCTTGCACGTGGATGAGCCGACCCGTCATGTGGATTGGGCCGCGGGTGCCGTGCGGCTGGCCATTGAGAACCGGCCTTGGCCCGGGTCTGGCCGGCCGCGTCGTGCGGGTGTGTCGTCGTTCGGCATCAGTGGCACCAACGCCCACGTGATCCTGGAGGGCGTGCCCGAGGAGCCGGCCCGCCCTGACGAGCCCTCCGAGCTGACCCCGCTGCTCCTTTCGGCCAAGACCCCCGCAGCGCTGACCCAGCTCGAGTACCGGCTCCGCGCCTACGTGACTGGCAGCCAAGATCTGACGGCTGTTGCGTCGACGTTGGCTGAGACGAGGTCGTTGTTCGACCACCGCGCCGTCCTGCTGGGCGAGGACACGGTCACAGGGGTGGCGGAGCCGGATCCGCGAGTGGTGTTCGTGTTCTCGGGTCAGGGTTCGCAGCGCGCTGGCATGGGTGATGATCTCGCGGCTGTGTTCCCGGTGTTCGCGAAGATCCGTCAGCAGGTGTGGGATCAGCTCGACATCCCCGACCTGGACGTCAACGACACCGGCTATGCCCAACCGGCCTTGTTCGCCCTGCAGGTTGCGTTGTTCGGTCTTCTCGATTCTTGGGGGGTACGCCCGGACGCGTTGATCGGCCATTCGATCGGTGAACTGGCAGCCGGTTATGTGTCGGGCATCTGGTCTTTGGAGGATGCCTGTGCGCTGGTGTCGGCTCGTGCCCGGTTGATGCAGGCCCTGCCGCTGGGCGGGGTGATGGTCGCTGTCCCAGTCTCTGAACAGCAAGCTCAGGCTGTGCTTACCGACGGGGTGGAGATTGCTGCGGTCAATGGACCGTCGTCGGTGGTGCTTTCCGGCGACGAATTCGCGGTGTTGCAGGCGGCGGAAAGCCTGGGTGGCCGGTGGAAGCGGTTGGCGACCAGTCACGCGTTTCATTCGGCGCGGATGGAGCCGATGCTGGCCGAATTCCGGGCGGTGGCCGAACAACTCACCTACCACGCCCCGAACATCCCTCTAGCCGCCGAGAATGACCCTGAATATTGGGTGCGGCAGGTCCGCGACACCGTCCGGTTCGGTGAGCAGGTGGCCGTTCACGACGGCGCGGTGTTTGTCGAGCTGGGACCCGATGGGAGTCTGGCGCGGCTGATCGATGGCATCGCGATGCTCGACCGTGACGATGAGCCGCGGGCCGCGCTGACCGCGTTGGCCCAGCTGCACGTGCGTGGTGTGACAGTCGACTGGCCCATCGCCGCCGGGCGCCGGGTGTCGGATCTGCCGACCTACGCCTTCCAACATCAGCGCTATTGGGCGGCCGGCGCCGTCCGGCCAGGAGATGTGTCGGGGTTGGGCCTGGCGGCGGTGCGGCATCCCCTGCTGGGTGCGGCGACCGTGCTTCCCGGCTCGGATGGTGATGGTGTGGTGTTGACCGGGCGGGTGTCGCTGGCCACGCACCCGTGGCTGGGTGACCACGCGGTGCGGGGCAGTGTGTTGTTGCCGGGTACGGGGTTCGTGGAGCTGGTCGTCCGGGCCGCCGCCGAGGTGGGCTGTGACGTCGTCGA
>NZ_JBICSP010000057.1:0-2612 GCF_043197135.1 Actinoplanes sp. NPDC049265
CGATTGCTTGTCTTACCGGGAGCCTCACCCCGCCCAGCTATCGACTCCCTCGCCCTGCCCCCACCTGAACGAACCCAGATGAAAAGTGCTCAGTGTCAAAGCGAGCAGAGCCGCGTCGGCTCGATTCGTCGGCTCATGTGGTCATCGCAGCGATGCACCTGCACAAACCTCGAGGCAGCGATTTCACCGGCCGGTTCGTCGGGAGCCGGGCCGCCGGCCGTTACGTGCAGGCCGTGAACTGCGAGGTCGGGCCGGCTAGTCAGCCGGCATGTTGCCGGCGCCAGGGCTGGAGAAAGACACCGTAGGTGCCGCCGTCCGAGAGGACTGCGGCGGCGGCCAATGCAGTGTCGTGATCTGGGCCCCGGTTCCGGCGGGGTGGGCGAGATCTGGTCGAGCAACCGCTGCGCCATAGTGGCGTCGATCTCGTCACCGCTGATGCGAACCTCGCCCGCGGTCGCCAGATCCCAGATGTCGTCGTCGGTGAACTCATCAGCTCCGACAGCGTTCAGTCGCCGTGCGAACTCATGGACGTTGATCATCTGCAGCCTCGTCGTCGGATTGTTGATAACTCGCCGTACCTCTCCAGCGCTGGGTCAATAGTTCCTGCGCTTACTGTGCGGACCGCCGGTGGTCTCCCGCTGCGGCGTCCCCAGCCCCTGGTAGACGAACGCCCCTGGCGGGTGTCGGTCGTGAGCGAGCAGCCGAACCAGCTCGTCGAGCAGCTCGTTCAAGTCTTCCGAGGGCGACTCGGCTCGCGGACATGCCGCTGAGAGTGCGTTTACGCAACCTCAGCGGCCCGCCCGGTCACGCCACAGCAGGAACCTGCTCTGTTCTCGTGCGTGCGGATCATATGTGTCCGCTGGGCATCCTCCTGCTGCGGCCCACAAGGTCACGCTGTGCAGATCGCCGCTGAGCGAAGGCGGGCTTCTTGTTTCTCAACTGCCGACGTCTCGGGAAATCAGGCATCACGCGAGTCGGTGGTGAATCAGGCTTGCTGGATGCGCAGAGCATGAGCCCTAGTGCGGTGAACAACAGAGCGGAGCCGACCAGGAACCAATTTATGGCGGTCGGCGACATCAAGAACCGCGGTGACCGAGTGCTGATGAAAGCCGAAACCATCGTCACGATGATTGAAACGATGAAGACAACGAGCGGTGCCCATAGTCGTCCTACGCCAGAAAATGAGGAAAGCTTGCGCCGCACCGGCCCGGTCAGCGACGCGCTGAGGACAGCGGCTTCCACGGCGGTTAGCCACATTCCGAGCGGCGGCATCGTCGTCTGGCAATCTTGGCCTTGAACCATGGCACGTGCTGCCGCTGTGTCCGAAACTCCTTGAGCGATGAAGAACATCCCCATCGTAGGGAAGGCAACAACAGTCGAGAATCGCGCAAAACTTACAGCTGATCGCTCGATCCGTGCACCTTGCATCAGCAGACCGACGCCATGGAGCAGGATGATGACTGCCAGGGCGAAAACTAGACCATTGATGAGTTCAACGGTGGCCGCCCGCGGACGGGCGACCTCGCTGCTGTCGCCGGCCATCACCGAGTACAGAAGCGTCGTCAAAACCAAAGAGATGAAGGATACGAACAACGCCAGCGGGACGCCGGAACCTCTCGTGCTCACCGATCGCGCATGATCCGACGTGTTCGGCGTCAACAAGATGACCAGCCCCGTGAAGGCGAAGCCCGCGAGCACACCGGTCATTTGGCCGTAATTTTCTGCAATCGAGGCAAGCTTGACAAGCTCCGTGCAATTCACGACGCACAGAGTGTCATAACACGTCAAGAAGTCGAGGAGCTGATGGGTAAGATCGTCTCCACAAGGGAGGCCCGCGATTCAAGATCGCAAAATATCTACCATGTTCGCCGCTCATGATCTCGCCTAGATGAACGAATGAGCGAGCTTCTGACCTCGGACCAAGGCGCGTGTCCTCTTCTAGCCGCGATCCGCGCTGCTGGCCCGCCAGGCAGCCATCTGCTCGGTGCGAGCAGCGCGTGTGAATCCGGCGGAAGCGGGATGCAGTCCAGCCGGTTTCGAGTCCCTTGCGGTCGGCGCTAAGGCCGTACCTGGTGCGGTGTCGGCCACTTGCCGCCGTCCGAGCAGCAGGAAATGCCAGAGCGGATCAGTGGTTTCGCCGGCCAGTTCGTCGAGTGCCCGGTCGTCGATCGCCGCGTGCGGGCCCAGACCCGCGGGGTCGCGGCGACTGATCAGCCGGGCCGTCTACGGCCCGGGGCTGGAGAACGACACCGAAGGCGCCGCTGCCCTGGAAGATGCAGGTGGCGGCCACTGCGATGCTGTGATCTGCGCCCCGGTGACGGTCGGCGTGGGCGAGATCTGGTCGAGCAGGCATTGCGCGATAGGGGCGTCGACCTCGAGGTCAGCGCTGATACGAACATCGGCGGCGATCGCCAGGTCCACTACGTCGTCGCTGGTGAACGCGCCAGCTCCGAGAGTGCTCAGCCGCCGCGCGAACTCCTGCATGTCAATCATGTGCACCCTCATCCTCGGGTTCTTTGAGCGCTTTTCAACTGCCGTGGATCGGGTTCTCGATGTGGTGCAGGGCCAGGATGGCCTGCACGATGGCGGTGGCGCGGCGTGGGCAGCAGCGC
>NZ_JBICSP010000058.1:0-2605 GCF_043197135.1 Actinoplanes sp. NPDC049265
GGTCATCTGGCCGGTCGGGACACCGATCGCCTCGCCCGTGCGGGGATGCTACCCATGGCCACCGCGCGAGCACTTTCGCTGTTCGATGCCACCGCGAGCCTGGACGAGCCAGTGGCCGTCCTCACCCCTCTCGACTTGAAGGGCGACCTCCCACTATTGACCGGACTCGGCCGCCGCCCGGCTCCTGCGGCCGGCGACCGAGCTGCCGTGAGCAGCTCACCCCTCCAAGGGCTGGCCGGACTCGCGGCCGCGGACCAGGGGCGGATGCTGATGGACATGGTTCGCGCGCAGGCCGCGATCGTCCTGGGACACGCCTCACCGGACGCGGTCGCAGCGGATCGCCAGTTCAAGGACCTCGGGTTCGACTCGCTGACCGCTGTCGAGTTCCGCAACCGGCTCGCCATCGCAACCGGCCTGCGGCTGCCCGCCACCGTCATCTTCGACTACCCGACCCCAGCCGCTGTTGCCGGTTACTTGCGGCGGGAGATCGCAGCCCCCGAGCCGGCTGCCGGTGCCACCGCACTGGAGGAGCTCGAAAAGCTCGAAACGCTGATGCACGAACTGCCGGCCGAGGACGGTTTGCGCGACACCCTCGCCGTACGCGTAAAGGCTCTTCTGGCTCTTCTGGAAAGAAAGCGCGACGGCAAGAACGACGCCGACCTCGAAGCGGCCACGGCGGAGACCATCTTCACCCTCCTTGACAACGAACTGACCGACTGAGGTGGCGTCGATGGCTGACGAAGAGAAGTTCCTCGAATACCTGAAGCGGACCACGGCCGATCTGCGCCGGACCCGTCAGCGGCTGCGCGAAGTCGAGGGTCGTAGCCATGAACCGGTGGCGATCGTGGGAATGGGATGCCGGCTTCCGGGTGGTGTCGAGGATCCCGAGCAGCTGTGGGATGTGCTCGAGTCGGGGAGTGACGCGGTCGGCCCGTTCCCCGACGACCGGGGGTGGGATCTGGAGGCGCTGTTCGACACCGATCCGGACCATTCGGGGACGACGTATACCCGCGCCGGCGGCTTCGTGCGGCAGGCGGCGGCATTCGACGCGGGGTTCTTCGGCATCAGCCCGCGTGAGGCATTGTCGATGGACCCGCAGCAGCGGTTGCTGCTCGAGGTGTGCTGGGAGGCCTTGGAGCGTGCCGGGATCGACCCCGGGTCGCTGCGTGGGACCCCGACCGGCGTATTCGCCGGGGCCACCGGATACGGGAACGGCTATGGGGCCGGCGCGCAGACGAGCGCGGAGGGCTACGGGCTGACCGGCGGGGCCTGGAGCGTCATCTCCGGGCGGGTGTCGTACGTGCTGGGCCTGGAAGGTCCGGCGATGACCGTGGATACGGCGTGTTCGTCGTCGTTGGTGGCGATGCACTTGGCGGTTCAGGCGTTGCGGGCGGGGGAGTGTGGTCTGGCGCTTGCTGGTGGTGTGACGGTGATGGCGACGCCGGCTACGTTCGTGGAGTTTTCGCGGCAGCGGGGTTTGGCTGCGGATGGTCGGTGTAAGGCGTTCGGTGCGGGTGCTGATGGCACTGGTTGGGCCGAGGGTGCGGGTGTTCTGGTGTTGATGCGTCTGTCGGATGCGCGGCGGGCGGGTCATCGGGTGTTGGCGGTGGTTCGCGGCAGTGCGGTGAATCAGGATGGTGCGTCGAACGGGTTGACGGCGCCGAACGGGCCGTCACAGCAACGGGTTATCCGGTCCGCCCTGGCCAATGCCGGGTTAGCTCCCTCCGATGTGGACGTGGTGGAGGCGCATGGCACGGGGACGACGCTCGGGGACCCGATCGAGGCGCAGGCGCTGCTGGCGACTTACGGGCAGGGCCGGTCCGGTGGTGAGCCGTTGTGGTTGGGGTCGGTGAAGTCGAACATCGGGCACACCCAGGCGGCGGCTGGTGTGGCCGGGGTGATGAAGATGGTCTTGGCGATGCGGCATGGGGTGTTGCCGGCGACGTTGCATGCTGACGAGCCTTCTCCGCACGTGGATTGGTCGGCCGGGTCGGTCCGGTTGCTGTCGGCCTCGCAACCGTGGCCCATCCACGGCTCTCGGCCGCGGCGGGCTGGTGTGTCGTCGTTCGGGATCAGCGGTACCAACGCTCACGTCATTGTGGAGGAGGCTCCCGCCTTCGAGGAGGTTGTCGCGGTTCCGGATGGAGGGTCCGGGCCGGTGCTGGCGGCTGGTGGTCTGGTGGCGTGGCCGGTGTCCGGTGGGGATGCGGCGGGTTTGGTGGCGCAGGCTGCGCGGTTGCGGGAGTTCCTGGCCGGCCGGCCGGGGCTGGATCTGGTGGATGTGGGGTTCTCGCTGGCGGTGACGCGGGCGGCGCTGGCGCATCGTGCGGTGGTGGTCGGTGCGGATCGGGACGAGTTGCTGGCGGGTCTGGCGGCGGTGTCGTCGTCGTTGGCTGTTGGTGGTCGTTCGGTGTTGGTGTTTCCGGGTCAGGGCAGTCAGTGGGTCGGAATGGGTGTGGAGCTGGCGAGGGTGTCGCCGGTGTTCGCGGCTCGGTTGGCGGAGTGTTCTCGGGTGTTGGAGCCGTTGACGGGTTGGCGGTTGGAGGATGTTCTGGCTGATGGTGAGTTGTTGGAGCGGGTGGAGGTGGTGCAGCCGGCGTTGTGG
>NZ_JBICSP010000059.1:0-2543 GCF_043197135.1 Actinoplanes sp. NPDC049265
GTGCTCACCACCGGCACCACGATCGACCTCAACACGCAGCCGCACCGCACCATGCTCGGGCAACACCAACGGCGCCTGCACGGTCAACTCACGAACACTGCCGCACCCAACCTGATCACCGGCATGAACCGCCAACTCCACGAACACCGCACCAGGCAAAACCACACTACCGGCAACCTCATGATCAGCCAGCCACGGATGACTACCCAACGAAATCCGGCCGGTGAACACCGTACTCACCGCACCCTCGGTCACCGCACCCAGCAACGGATGCCCCGCCGCCGTCAACCCCACCGCCCCGACATCACGCCGGCCACTATCCGGAACAAGCCAATAACGCGACCGCTGGAACGGATAAGTCGGCAACGTCACCAACCGGCCACCCTGCAAACCAGACAAACTCCACCGCGGCAAAACCCCCGCCGTGAAAGCCTCAGCAACCGAACGCAGGAAACCATCCATACCACCATCACCACGACGCAAAGTCCCGAAACCAAGCGCCGAACTACCCGCACTATCAATCGTCTCCTGCAACCCCGGAACCAAAACCGGATGAGCACTCGACTCAACAAAAAAACCGTAACCATCAGCCAACAACAACCGCGTCGTAGCCTCAAACTCGACAGTCCCACGAAGATTACGGAACCAATACTCCGCATCCAACTCCGCCGGATCCGCCACCCGCCCCGTCACCGTCGAATAAAAACGAATATCACCAGCCCGCGGACGAACCGGCGCCAACAACCGCAACACCTCGTCACGAATACCATCGACATGCCACGAATGCGACGCGTAATCAACCGGAACCCGCCGCGTCCGCACCCCATCAGCATCACAAACAGCCTGCAACTCATCCAACGCCGACGCACTACCCGACACCACCGTCGACCCCGGCCCATTAATCACAGCGACACCAATATCACCACCCCACCGCACCAACCGCGCCCGCACCTGCTCAACCGGCAACGCGACCGACACCATCCCACCCTGCCCAGCCAGCACACGAATCGCCCGACTACGCAACGCCACCACCCGCGCCGCGTCCCGCAACGACAACACACCAGCCACACACGCCGCAGCGATCTCCCCCTGCGAATGCCCAACCACCGCATCCGGCCGCAAACCATGAGAACGCCACAAAGCAGCCAACGACACCATCACCGCGAACAACGCCGGCTGCACCACATCCACCCGCGACAACAACACAGCACCGTCATCGCTCAACAACACCTGCAACAAATCCCACTCGACAAACTCAGCAAGAGCCGACGCACACTCATCAAGACGCGACCTGAACACCGGAGCCGTCACATACAAATCACGAGCCATCGCATCCCACTGCGACCCCTGACCAGGAAACACCAGCACCGTCTTACCGGCCCCGGCAACACCACTCACCACACCCTCAGCCGACACCCCACCAGCAACAGCACCCAAACCCGCCACCAACTGCTCACGAGTCGAACCCACCACCACCGCACGATGCTCAAAAACACTACGACCCGCCAACGTCACCGCCACATCAGCAACCGTCACATCCGCGGCACCAGCAACCACCCCCACCCGACCCGCGAACTCACGCAACACCTCCGCCGAACGAGCCGACACCACCCACCCCACCGGCCCCGAACCCGACACCGAACCCGACACCGAACCCGACACCGGATCCGACACCGGATCCGGCTCCGGCGCCTCCTCCAAAATCACATGCGCATTAGTCCCACTAATCCCGAACGACGACACCCCCGCCCGCCGCGGCCGACCCACCCGCGGCCACTCCCGCGACTCGGTCAACAACCGAACCGAACCCTCACCCCAATCAACAAAAGACGTCGGCGCATCAACATGCAACGTCGAAGGCAACACACCACGACGCATCGCCTCCACCATCTTGATCACACCACCAACACCCGCCGCAGCCATCGTATGACCAACATTCGACTTCAACGAACCAAGCCACAACGGCCTATCCGCAGAATGCTCCCGCCCATACGTCGCCAACAACGCCTGCGCCTCAATCGGATCACCCAACCGAGTCCCCGTACCATGCCCCTCCACCACATCAACATCCGCACCAGAAAGACCAGCACCCGCCAACGCCTGCCGAATAACCCGCTGCTGCGACGGACCATTCGGCGCCGTCAAACCATTCGACGCACCATCCTGATTCACCGCCGAACCCCGCACCACCGCCAACACCCGATGCCCATTCACCCGCGCATCAGACAAACGCTCCAACACCACCACACCCGCACCCTCACCCCACCCCGTACCATCCGCCGACTCCGCAAACGCCTTACAACGCCCATCAGCCGACAACCCACGCTGACGCGAAAACTCCACCAACACCCCCGGCGACGACATCACCGTCACCCCACCAGCAACCGCCAAACCACACTCACCACCACGCACCGCCGCAACAGCCTGATGCAACGCCACCAACGACGACGAACACGCCGTATCCACCGTCACCGCCGGCCCCTCCAAACCCAAGAAATACGCCAACCGACCCGACAACACACTCCCCGTCGTCCCGGTAAGCA
>NZ_JBICSP010000060.1:0-2316 GCF_043197135.1 Actinoplanes sp. NPDC049265
ATCCACGCCTTACTCATGACCAGCGAACGAGACTGATCTTCACCTCGTCGCGCTGATCAACATCGATTCAGCAGATCGTGTTAGGAGCTTTAAGGTCGTCGAGTAGCCCGGTTGAGCAGGGGCGTGAGGACTTTCTATACGGTTTTAAAGCGGCCCCTGAACGGGGCCGCTGGCGCCGCCGGACCAGGGCCGGGCCTGCCGGCCCGCCGCCGACACCTCGTCGCAAGCTCCTACCGGTGTCGTCGGTTCCAGCCCGCCGGACGGCGCGATGCGTCAATGATGGGCGGAGTCGCGTGACAGACCAGCAAAGTCGTGGTCTCGCCGCGAAGGTTCGATGCCTCCGCCGGGGACTTCAGATCTCTGGGATGGGTGGCATCGTCATCCCGTCAACCTTCGTCCAGGCGAAGCCAAACAGACAGGGCCTGCCTGGCCAAGGTCGGTCAGACGTCGGGTGCTCCACCTTGGCCAGGCAGGCCCTGTCTGTTTCACGGTGTATGGACGAAGGTTGACGGGATGACGATGGGCGACAGGGTAGGACCTAATTGCTTTGCGCTAGAGCTTCGCGAAGGACATTGTCGTCATTGGGGTCTTTCCAGTGGACGACTGTGATTCGGGGGTCATCAAATGCCTGTATCGTGGCAACAGCGATGCTCGTCATTTCTGACTCGATTACGATCAATCCGCCCGTAAGTCCGGGGTCAAGATTTAGATAACTTCGTAGCAGCCCTGCATGGCTTAGGAGCCGCGAAGAGTTCAATTTCGATGAGGTAGATAACGCGTCTACTGCCAAGGTTCCCCGCGGCGTCCTGACGGTGAAATCTATGAGGCTGGCGGCTGACGTCACGTCTGTGAACTCTGCGCCGATTCTTCGCAAAGCATTTGCTACTGCATCTTCGTATGCCCTCCCAAGGGCCTCGGCTAGTCCCCAACCCGGAGCGCCAAGGATGCTTTTCAGCGAACGGGCAAGGTCTAGAGCGACAGGATCAGTAACCTCACGTCCTGAACTGGAATCACGTGACTCCTCCTCGACGCTGTCAGATGCGTCTGGCGGGTCCAGCACTTCCTTTACAGGATCGTCGGACTCCGAAATTTCGAACATCGACAGGATCGAAGCGACCGTTCCTGCTTGGAGATTGTCTTTCGGGTTGGACTCGGCCTGCTGTGCAAGCTCGGTTAAGACAGTGAATGTCACTCGATGCGGGAGGGCGTCCCTCTTATCGGCTTCAACAATTGACCTGTCGTACACCCAGCCGAGTGTGTCCCACCATCGATCGTGTTTCTGTTGCCTCTTGGCATGTCTAAGCTGAACAGCTGCGATTGTGGCGGCGACGATTGCAGCGATCAAAGCTCCAGCACCACCGAAACCGGCCGAGGTGAAGAATCTCTCCCAGAACGGGACGTCGGGCAATGCCGTCTGGGCAGGTAGCACGGAGGGGATGACGATTAGCGATGGAGGCCCCGACCCACTCGGCGTCGGTGTCGGGCTAGCCAATACCAGGGTCGAGGAAATTGCATCTGCCAGCCATGCCACGCTGCCTCCTGCGACTGAGCGATGGACGCTTAATTGGAGTGAGGCTACCGAAGTGCGACGGAGGGACGACGAAGGCGGGGGCCGTCCCGACCTTCTTCCAAATCGACGGAAGGTCGAAGTACAGCACCGAAGTACAGCAACCTCAATGTCGCGAGCTATCCGAGTGTGTCCGTGCGTGACCTCTGACCAGCGGTGACGACCGTTGGTGACCATGCTGCCGGGACTCGATCGGTCACGGGTTCGAGTCCCGTCCGCCCCACCAGGTGAGGCATTGAGCGAACCGTGTTCGGTTCGCTTGCCTCGGTGGTGGTCTCAGCGGTGTCCGGGCCGGGGATTTTGAAGACCGGGATGATGTGTTCGTCGTCGGTGATGCGGATTTCCGCGACGAGGTCTTCGATGGTGGCTTTGCGTTCGGCTGAGGTGCCTTCGGCGATGACGTGGCCGAGGTGTGCGCGGATGCGGTCGATAGTGCTGGGCGATGGCGCGGCGGGTTGTTCCTGGATGGTGTCGGCGATGTCGTCGCGTCGGACTTTGAGGGCGTCGATTTCGGTGCGGAGTTCGCGGAGGCGGTCTCCGGCGTCGGCTTCGTCGATGGTGCCGTTTTCGAAGGCGGTGCGGTAGCGGTCGGCCACCCCAATAGTGTGGTGGCCGTCGGTCTGCGTTTCGTCGCCCGAGCCAAACGGCCTCTATAGTGAGCGCTTTTCAACTGCCGTGGATCGGGTTCTCGATGTGGTGCAGGGCCAGGATGGCCTGCACGATGGCGGTGGCGCGGCGTGGGCAGCAGC
>NZ_JBICSP010000061.1:0-2295 GCF_043197135.1 Actinoplanes sp. NPDC049265
CGTTGGAGCGGGTGGCGGCGGGGTTGTCTTATCACGAGCCGCGGGTGACGGTGGTGTCGACGCTGACTGGGGCTGTGGCTTCGGTTGAGGATTTCCGTACGCCGGGTTATTGGGCGGCGCAGGCCCGTCAGCCGGTGCGTTTCGCCGACGCGGTCGCGGTGGCGGCGGAGTGCGGTGGTCGGGTGTTTGTGGAGGCGGGTCCGGATGGGGCGTTGACCACGCTGGGTCCCGATTGCGTTCCTGGCGGGGTGTTCGTTGCCGTGCAGCGTCGGAATCGTCCGGCGGCCGGGCAGTTCCTGACCGCATTGGCGGGCATGTTTGTGGCGGGTTTGCCGGTCGATTGGGCGAAGGTTATCGGGCCTGCTCGGAAGGTCGAGCTGCCAACGTACGCATTCCAGCGGAGCCGGTACTGGCGGCCGCTCGCTGCCGCCTTGCCGGGCGCGGGAGATCACCCGCTGCTGGGGATGGGGATCGAGCTGGCGGGTGGTGGCCTGGTGTTCACCGGGCGGCTGTCGTTGGCGGATCAGCCGTGGCTGGCGGACCACGTTCTGCAGGGCACGGTAGTGGTGCCCGGGGCGGCGCTGGCGGAGATGACGGCCGCGGCCGGAGCACGCGGGGGGTGCAGATGCGTTGAGGAGCTCGTGCTGCAGGCCCCGCTGGTGATTCCTCGTGACGGAGCGGTGCGGGTGCAGCTCGCTGTCGGGGCGCCGGATGAGGCCGGGGGCCGGTCGGTGGTCGTACACAGCCGGCCGGTCAGCGGCGCGGCGCAGTGGACCGAGCACGCCACCGGCTCGCTGTCTTTGACCGGACCGTCCGGCGACGGCTGGGACGGCGGCATGGGGCAATGGCCGCCGGCCGGCGCGAGCGCGGTGGACGTCTCGGGAATGTATGAGGAGCTTGCGGCGGCCGGTTACGAGTACGGGCCGGCGTTCCGGGGGCTGCGCGCGGTGTGGCGGCTCGGGGAGGAGACGTTCACGGAGGTCCAGCTCCCCGATGGTGCCGGGCCGGGCGACACGGAACCGTACGGGGTGCACCCCGCGCTGCTGGACGCGGCGCTGCACGCGACCGGCCTCGACGGGGTCCTGTCGGATACCGGCGGGGCGCCGTTCGGCGGGCGCACCCTGGTCCCGTTCGCGTGGCGGGGCGTGTCGATACACGCGGCCGGAACCACCGCGGCCCGTGTCCGGCTGCGACGCGTCGGCCCCGACGCGCTTCAACTGCACGCTGCCGATGCCCTCGGCCGCCCGGTCCTGACCGTGGACGCGCTGACCCTGCGAACCCTGTCGACCGACCAACTCGGTGCCGATCGGGATGCGCTGTTCACCGTCCGCTGGATCCCATCTCAGGAAGACATAGCTGGGGATAGGCCGGCTGAGGTCGCGGTGGCCGGTGCTGGCGGGCAGGAGCTGGCCGAAGCGCTGGGGGCGGTGAGTGCATATCCGGACTTGGCCGGGGTTGTGGGCGGGGCGCCGCGCGTGGTGCTTTCGCGCGTGGTCGGGGAGCCCGGCGATGCTGGGGCGGGTGGTGCCGGGACAGCGGGGCAGGTGCTGGGTCTGGTGGAGCGGTGGTTGGAGACCGAGCCCTTGGAGGGTTCGGTGCTGGGAGTGGTGACGCGGGGTGCGGTGTCCGTGGAGTCGGGTGAGGCGGTGACCGACCTCGGCGCGGCGTCGGTGTGGGGTCTGGTGCGTTCGGCGCAGGCGGAGAATCCGGGTCGGTTCGCTCTCGTCGATCTTGATCCGGCGGGTTTGGACGCGGTTGCGCTGAGGGCGGCGTGCGACTTGGTGGCGGCTGGTGAGCCGGAGTTGGCGCTGCGCGGGGATCGTGTTTTGGTGCGGCGGTTGGCGCGTCCGGTGCCAGGGGAGTTGCTGGAAGCACCGGCGGGTCCGTGGCGGTTGCGTGCCGAGGGTGGGACGGTGGATGGCCTGGTGTTGGCCGGAGCACCCGAGGCGGCAGGGCCGTTGCGGGCCGGTCAGGTCCGGGTGGCGGTGCGGGCGGCTGGGCTGAACTTCCGTGATGTGTTGGTGGCGTTGGGGATGTATCCCGGTGGTGGGGATATCGGTGCGGAATGCGCCGGGGTGGTCACCGAGGTGGGCCCACAGGTTTCGGGCCTTGTGCCAGGAGACCGGGTGATGGGGTTGGCCGCGGCTGGGTTCGGGCCACTGGTGGTTACCGATTCCCGTCTGCTGGTCCGCGTACCTGAGGGTTGGTCATGGCCGCAGGCAGGATCAACCCCGGTAGCGTTCCTGACCGCTTACTACGCCTTGGTGGTGTTGGCGGGTGTGCGCCGGGGCGAGC
>NZ_JBICSP010000062.1:0-2121 GCF_043197135.1 Actinoplanes sp. NPDC049265
CAACCACGTCTACGCCGAAGTCACCCTGCCCACCGACCCCGACACCTACACCATCCATCCCGCCCTCCTCGACGCCACACTCCACGCCGGACTCATGGGCCGAATGCTGCCGGAGAGCGATCGGATCCGTCTGCCGTACAGCTGGGAAGGTGTCACGCTGCACGCTGGTGGTGCTTCGATGCTGCGCGTGTCGGTGACAACGGTGGGGGACAACGCGCTGTCGCTTCGCGCCGCGGACGGTACCGGTGCACCGGTGGCCGAAGTGACGTCGCTCTCCATGCTCCCGGCCGATCTGGGATCGCCGGCAGTGAACCAGTCCTCGCTGCTGCGCCTGGAATGGCTCCCGGTGCCGTCGGCGGGCACGGTACCGTCCGCCGCGATCGCGCTGCTCGGCCTCGACCGCTTCGCCCTGCGTCCGGCATCGGGAGCCGGCGCCGACTGGCATCAGGTCACCGATCTGTCCGCAGTGCCCGGCGGCTCGTGCGACGTGGTCGTCTGCATCGAAGGTGATGCTGGGCCGGACGTCGCGGAAGCTGCCCGCGGGGTGTTGTACGGCGCCCTCGAGCTGGTTCAGGAGTGGACGTCCGACGACCGGCTCGCGGACGCCCGGCTGGTCGTGGTGACCCGTCGGGCGGTGATGACCGGAGACAGCGAACCCGTACCCGACCTTGCCGTCGCACCTCTCTGGGGGCTGCTGCGCTCCGCGCAGAACGAGAATCCGGGCAGACTGGTCCTGGTCGATGTGGATGACGACGAACGGTCGCGCGCCGCGCTTCCGTCCGCGCTGGCCGGTGGTGCGACCCAATTCGCCCTGCGCGCCGGGCAGGTGCTGTTGCCGAGGCTGCTCCGAGCGGATCCCGTGGACCGGCCGGAGGCGGCGTCCCCCTGGAGCCCCGCCGGCACCGTACTGATCACCGGTGGTACGGGAACACTCGGCGCGATCTTCGCACGGCACCTGGTCACCAGGCACGCGGTACGGAATCTGATGCTGGTCTCCCGGCGTGGACGAAGTCATCCTGGTGCCGCGGCCCTGATCGACGAGCTGTCCGGGCTGGGCGCCGAGGTGACGGTCGCCGCGTGCGATGTGTCCGACCGAGACGCCCTGTCCGCGCTGCTGGACGGGATTCCGGCGACCCGGCCGCTCTCCGGCGTGGTGCACACGGCCGGGACCCTGGACGACGGCCTGATCTCCGGGATGACGCCGGAGAAGCTCGAAGCCGTGCTGACGCCGAAGCTGGACGCGGCGTGGCTTCTGCACGACCTCACCCGGGATCGGGGCCTGTCCGCGTTCGTGCTGTTCTCCTCGATCATGGGGACGATCGGAAACGCGGGCCAAGGAAACTACGCCGCGGCGAACGGGTTCCTCGACGCCCTCGCTCAGCACCGCCGCGGCACCGGGTTGCCCGCGACCTCGCTCGCGTGGGGGTTCTGGGACGAGCGCACCGGGATGACCGGTGACCTGGACGCCACGGACATCGCCCGGATGGCACGCACCGGACTGAAGCCCCTGCCGACAGCCGAGGGTGTCGCGCTGTTCGACGCGGCGATGGCTGCCGGCGCCGCCACCGTCACCCTGGCCGCGCTCGACGTGGACCAGCTGCGGGCCCAGGCTGCGCAGGCGAGCCTGCCGGAGGTGCTGCGCGGGCTGGTCCGGGCGCGACGTACGGCGACAGCCGTCACCACGACCGGTTCGACGCTCGCCGACGAGCTGGCCGGCCGTCCGGCCGAGGACGTCGACCGCGAACTACTCGAGCTGGTGCGATCGCACGCGGCCACCGTGCTCGGCCACGCCGGCGCCGAGTCGGTGCCGCCGGCCGTCGCGTTCCGCGAGATGGGCTTCGACTCCCTGTCCGCACTGGAGCTGCGCAAGCGGCTCAGCCAGGTGACCGGTCTACGGTTGCCGGCCACCGTGGTGTTCGACCACCCGACGCCGTTCGGCCTCGCTGATTTCCTGCGTGGACAACTGCTGGGTGAGTCCGCCCCGGACAGCGGGCGTGCGGCAGCGGTGCCCGCCGCGGCGACGGATGACGATCCCGTGGTGGTGGTGGGGATGGGGTGTCGGTATCCGGGTGGTGTGGGTTCGGCGGAGGGTTTGTGGGAGTTGGTGGTGTCGGGGCGGGA
>NZ_JBICSP010000063.1:0-1819 GCF_043197135.1 Actinoplanes sp. NPDC049265
TCACATCGGCAGATCCGGATGCCGTCGGGGCTCGGCGTACGTCGCTCTGCGCAGAGGATGGCTGATGCCGAGAGCGTCGCCGGGTCCAGATGTCGGCAACCGCCCCTTCAGCCGTGGTTCGGATCGACGGCCGCGTCGAGCAGTGACTCCAGGATGGGCCCACGGCCGGAGAGCCTGCCGTCCCCGATTGGAGGACCAGAAACCGATATTGGCCGCTTGAACTATCACGGCCAACCGCCAGCCTGTGATTCTGACTGACCTGGAGATCCGTGGTCTGGGGAGGACGCATGCCGGTGTCGGGAGTCTTCAAGCTGTGCGGATGTCGGGAACCGGGCACCAGGCGCAAGATCGGCCGCCGGTGTCACCGGCTGGGCGAGCGCGGGCACGGGACCTGGTACTTCCAATGCCGGTTCAAGAACCTGTGGGGGCATTCTGAGCAGGTCCGGCGAGGCGGGTTCGCCACCCAGGCCGCCGCCCGTCAGGCCCGCAGCGAGATGCTGGAGCAGTCGTGCGAGGAGTTCGCCGGCCGGAAGTGGACCGTCGCCCAGTGGCTGCGGTACTGGCTGACCACCCGGGTCTCGATCCGCCCGACCACGCTGCACTCCTACACCCGACACGTGGAGATGCACCTGATCCCCGCGATCGGAACGATGAAACTCGCCGACGTCACCAGCCGCCACCTCACCGCCATGTTCGCCGAGCTCGCCCGCAATACCACACCCGCCGGGCAGCCCCGCTCGGCCGGCACCCTGCAACGGGTCCGCGCCACCCTGCGAGCCGCCTACAACGCCGCCATCCGCGACGGCCTAGTCACCGACAATCCCGCCCGCCGGGTCGAGATGCCCGCCACCCGCCGCCCCCACGCCGTGGTGTGGACCGAAGGCCGCGTCGAGCAATGGCGGGAGGACGGCCGGCGGCCCGCGGTGGCGGTGTGGACGGCGGACCAGCTGACCGAGTTCCTGGACTTCGTCGAGCAGGATCCGCTCTACCCGCTGTGGTGGCTGGTCGCCCTCCGCGGTCTGCGCCGGGGTGAAGTCTGCGGGCTGCGCTGGCAGGACGTCGACCTCGACCGACGGCAGTTGACCATCTCCTCGCAGCGCACCACCGTCGGCCACGAGGTCATCGAGGGCCCGCCCAAGTCCGCGGCCAGCTGCCGCACCATCGCGCTGGACCGGCGCACCGCCCAGATCCTGACCCAGCACCAGAAGAAACAGAAGTGGCTGTACACGGCCACCGGCCGCGCCTGGCGCCAGAGCAACTACGTGTTCACCCGTCCCGACGGCAGGCCATACCACCCGAACTACCTCACCCACCGGCTGCGGTTCCTGATCAACCTGGCCGGGCTCCCACCAGTGCGCCTGCACGACCTGCGCCACGGCGCCGCCACCCTCGCCCACGCCGCAGGCGTCGACCTCAAAGCCATCCAGGACCAACTCGGACACGCCAGCATCGTGCTCACCGCCGACACCTACACCAGCGTCCTACCCGCCACCCACCACCGCGCCGCCGAAGCCACCGCCCGCCTGATCCTCACCACCGCCCGCGGAGCCCGCGCCAAGATCAAAGCCAAAAACCGGCGCCGCGGACCCAGCCGGCCGAAGGCAAAGCCCTCCAGCGTCAGCCCAGCTAACACCACACCTGCAGCACAAAAGACCAGTTCAGAGACCTGCAAGCGCCACCCAGCACCGCGAAAGGGCCGAGCTTCCACGGGTCGACGCCGAGCTTCCAAACACCAACGTGGACAGTCGGGCGGGGTGAAACCGCAGGCAAAAAGGGTGGGCCGCCAGGGACTCGAACCCTGAACCTAAGGATTAAAAGT
>NZ_JBICSP010000064.1:0-1641 GCF_043197135.1 Actinoplanes sp. NPDC049265
GCGGCGGCTATTTCGCCTTGGGAGTGGCCGATGACCGCATCCGGGTGGACACCGGCGGCCTGCCACATCGCGGCCAGCGACACCATCACCGCCCAGCAGACCGGCTGCACCACATCCACCCGATCCAGCGCGGCCGGGTCGTCAAGCACGCTGAACAGATCCCAGTCGACAAACTCGCTCAACGCGGCGGCGCACTCGGCGAACACCGCCGACTCCTTCAGCGTGGCGGCCATGCCCGCCCACTGCCAGCCCTGACCCGGGAACACGAACACCACCCGCGGATCAGTCAACGCCGTACCCGTAATCGTGTCGTCCCCGAGCAACACCGCGCGGTGCTCGAACAGCGACCGGGTCACAGCCAACGTCGAGGCCATACTCCGCGTGCCCGGGGCCGCAGCCAGGTAGGCGCGCAGACGGCCCTCGTAATCGGCCAGCGCGTCCGGTGTCTTGGCCGAAATGACCAGCGGCAGCAGTTCCGCCGACGGTTCCTGCTCGACGACCGGAGAAGGAACGGGCGGCCCTTCGAGGATGACGTGGGCGTTGGTGCCGCTGACCCCGAACGCGGACACCCCCGCTCGGCCGGGCCGACCGGTATCGGGCCAGGGCTGGTTCTCGACGGTCAGCCGCACCGCACCGGCGGTCCAGTCGACGTGGCGGGACGGCTCGTCCACGTGCAACGTTCGCGGGACGATGCCGTGGTGCAGGGCCATGACCATTTTGATGATGCCGGAGACGCCGGCGGCGGCCTGGGTGTGGCCGATGTTTGATTTCAGTGAGCCGAGCAGCAGTGGTTGGTCGCGGTTTTGGCCGTAGGTGGCGATTACGGCTTGGGCTTCGATGGGGTCGCCGAGGGTGGTGCCGGTGCCGTGGGCTTCGACCACGTCGACCTCGTGGGGCGCCAAGCCGGCGTTGGCCAGGGCGGTTTGGATGACGCGTTGCTGGGACGGGCCATTCGGAGCCGTCAGGCCGTTGGAGGCGCCGTCCTGGTTGACCGCTGAGCTGCGTACGACCGCCAAGATCCGGTGGCCGTTGCGTTCGGCGTCGGAGAGACGCTCGACCAGGAGGACGCCGACGCCCTCGGCCCAGCCCGTGCCGTCCGCGGTGTCGGCGAAGGCCTTGCACCGGCCGTCGGCGGCCAGCCCCTGCTGACGGTCGAACTCCACGAAGATGTCGGGAGTCGCCATCACGGTCACGCCGCCGACCAGGGCGAGCGAGCACTCACCGTGTCGCAGGGCATGGCCGGCCTGGTGCAGGGCGACCAGCGACGACGAGCACGCGGTGTCGACGGTGACCGCTGGGCCTTCGAGGCCGAAGAAGTACGACACCCGGCCGGACAACACGCTGGTGGCGCCGGCGGTGGCGCCGAAGCCGGCCAGGTCGGCCCCGATCCCGTAACCGCCGGAGTAGGCGCCGATGAAGACGCCGGTGTCGCTGCCGCGGGCGTTGGCGGGGTTGATGCCGGCCCGTTCGAAGGCCTCCCATGAGGTTTCGAGGATGAGGCGCTGTTGGGGGTCCATGGCTAGGGCTTCGCGGGGGCTGATGCCGAAGAAGGCGGCGTCGAAGTCAGCGGCGCTGGTGAGGAAGCCGCCCTGGTAGGGGTGATCGGACCAACCGCGGTCGGTCGGGAAGCCGGAGATGGCG
>NZ_JBICSP010000065.1:0-1636 GCF_043197135.1 Actinoplanes sp. NPDC049265
CCATCGTCGGCATGGCCTGCCGGCTGCCCGGCGGGGTCTCCTCCCCGGAGGACCTGTGGCAGCTGGTCGAGACCGGCACCGACGCCATCTCCGGCCTCCCCGCCGACCGCGGCTGGCCCGAATTGTCCTTCCGAGGCGGCTTCCTGGACGCGGCTGGCGACTTCGACGCACCGTTCTTCGGGATCAGCCCGCGCGAGGCACGGGTCATGGACCCCCAGCAACGCCTGGTGCTGGAGGCATCGTGGGAGGCCTTCGAGCGGGCCGGCATCGAGCCGGGAACCGTTCGCGGCAGCGACACCGGCGTCTTCATCGGCGCCTACTCCGGTGGTTACGGGATCGGGGCCGACCTGGCCGGCTTCGGCGCCACCGCCGGCGCCACCAGCGTGTTGTCCGGCCGGGTGTCGTACTTCTTCGGCCTCGAGGGCCCCGCGGTCACCGTCGACACGGCGTGCTCGTCGTCGCTGGTGGCGCTGCACCAGGCCGGGCACGCCCTGCGCCAGGGGGAGTGCTCGCTGGCCCTGGTCGGCGGCGTGACCGTGATGGCTACGCCGGACCTGTTCGTGGAGTTCGACCGTCAGCAGGGGCTGGCCGCCGACGGCCGGTGCAAGGCCTTCGCCGACACCGCGGACGGCACGGGCTGGTCCGAGGGCGTCGGTGTCCTCCTGGTCGAGCGTCTCTCCGACGCCGAACGCAACGGCCACCGGGTGCTGGCCGTCGTACGCAGCTCAGCGGTCAACCAGGACGGCGCCTCCAACGGCCTGACCGCTCCCAACGGCCCCTCCCAACAACGCGTCATCCAAACCGCCCTGGCCAACGCCGGCTTGGCGCCCCACGAGGTCGACGTCGTCGAAGCCCACGGCACCGGCACCACCCTCGGCGACCCCATCGAAGCCCAAGCCGTAATCGCCACCTACGGCCAAAACCGCGACCAACCACTGCTACTCGGCTCACTGAAATCAAACATCGGCCACACCCAGGCCGCCGCCGGCGTCTCGGGCATCATCAAGATGGTCATGGCCCTGCGCCACGGCATCGTCCCGCGAACGTTGCACGTGGAAGAGCCGTCCCGCCACGTCGACTGGACCGCGGGCGCCGTGCAACTGGTGACAGAAAGCCAGCCCTGGCCCGACACCGACCGACCCCGCCGAGCCGGCGTCTCATCCTTCGGAGTCAGCGGCACCAACGCCCACATCATCCTCGAAGGCTCACCCGCCCCGGTCAACGACCCGGAGCCGTCGACAGAAATCCTCCCCCTGCCCATCTCAGCCAAAACACCACAAGCGCTCGCCGACTACGAGGACCGCCTGCGCGCCTACCTGACCACCGCCCCGAGCACACGGACGGTGGCCTCGACATTGGCCGTGACCCGGTCGCTGTTCGAGCACCGCGCGGTGCTGCTGCGGGACGACACGGTCACCGGCACCGCGCTGGCCGACCCGCGGGTGGTGTTCGTCTTCCCGGGCCAGGGCTGGCAATGGCTGGGCATGGCCGACACCGTGAAGGGGTCGGCCGTCTTCGCCGAGTGCGCTGCCGCGTTGAGCGAGTTTGTCGACTGGGATCTGTTCAGCGTGCTTGACGACCCGGCCGCGCTGGATCGGGTGGATGTGGTGCAGCCGGTCTGTTGGGCGGTGATGGT
>NZ_JBICSP010000066.1:0-1171 GCF_043197135.1 Actinoplanes sp. NPDC049265
GCGTGAATGGGTTTGTTGCCGTCATTGAACTTGTCATAGACGGTCTTATCGGACGTCTGCTGCCACGTGGTGTCGCCCTTGGCATTACGCTTGACAATACTGCCATCATCGTACTGCCACGTGGAAGTGCCACCGTCATAACTGATATCGACGTTCTGAGACGGCCCATTCTCAGGATGCGTCGTGGCATGAATGGCTTTACCGTCGGGGTTGAACTTGTCGAAGACCGTCCGATCGGCGGTTTCCTGCCGTACAACGTCGCCGTGGGCGTTGCGGTTGACGACGGTGCCGTCGTCGTATCGCCAGGTGGATGCACCGTTGTCGTAGGAGATGGTTACGCCTTGCGGTGGCGCACCGTTCTCACCGGGGATGATGCCGTGCGTAGGCTTGCTGTCGGGGTTGAATTTGTCGAACACTGCTCCCTCGGCAGTGTTCTGGTGAGTGACGTCGCCGTGAGCGTTGCGGCTGACAACCGTCCCGTCGTCGTATCGCCATGTGGACGCGCCGTTGTCGTACGTGACGGTGACGCCTTGCGGGGGCGCACCGTTCTCACCGGGCATGGTGCCGTGCGTGGGTTTACCGTCAGCGGTGAACTGATCGAAAACCGCGCCATCAGCCGTCTTCTCGTGAGTGACGTTGCCGGCTTCGTTACGGTCGACGACTGTCCCGTCGTCATACCGCCATGTCGACGCGCCGTTGTCGTAGGTGACCGTGACACCCTGCGGCGGCGCACCATTCTGACCCGGCATCGTGCCGTGCGTGGGTTTACCGTCGGCGGTGAACTGGTCGAAAACCGCGCCATCAGCCGTCTTCTCGTGAGTGACATCCCCGTGAGCGTTACGGTCGACGACCGTCCCATCGTCATACCGCCATGTCGACGCGCCGTTGTCGTAGGTGACCGTGACACCCTGCGGCGGCGCACCATTCTGACCCGGCATCGTGCCGTGCGTCGGTTTACCGTCGGCGGTGAACTGGTCGAAAACGGCGCCATCAGCGGTCTTCTCGTGGGTGACGTTGCCGGCTTCGTTACGGTCGACGACTGTCCCGTCGTCATACCGCCATGTCGACGCACCATTGTCGTAGGTGACCGTGACACCCTGCGGCGGCGCACCATTCTGACCCGGCATCGTGCCGTGCGTGGGTTTACCGTCGGCGGTGAACTGGTCGAAAA
>NZ_JBICSP010000066.1:1265-1490 GCF_043197135.1 Actinoplanes sp. NPDC049265
CGAAAACCGCGCCATCAGCCGTCTTCTCGTGAGTGACATCCCCGTGAGCGTTACGGTCGACGACCGTCCCGTCGTCATACCGCCAGGTGGAAGCGCCATTGTCGTAGGTGACCGTGACACCCTGCGGCGACGCACCATTCTGACCCGGCATCGTGCCATGCGTCGGTTTACCGTCAGCGGTGAACTGGTCGAAAACCGCGCCGTCCGCGGTTTGTTCTCGCACCA
>NZ_JBICSP010000067.1:0-1231 GCF_043197135.1 Actinoplanes sp. NPDC049265
GCCGAGCCGGCCGGTTGTTCGACCGGCAAACAGACTGGTCATGCCACGTTTCACGATGACCATGAGGCCTCGATGGACGGTATGCCAGGCATGCACGCCTCGGTCCCGTCCAGCGTTGGTGCGGCCTCTCTTCCGGGCCCGCTCCTGCCGGGCATGCCGCCACCGTTGCGCGCCGACGACCTCTACGCCGCCGACCGGCCGAACGCGCTGTCGGATGCGGTCAAGGACGACCCGGTTCGCGTCTACGTGCCGAACTTCGACGACGGTACGGTGTCCGTGATCGATCCGGCGACGTACCAGGTGATCAAGACCGTCCGGGTCGGCAAGGGCGCGCAGCACGTCGTGCCGTCATGGGATCTGCGCACTCTGTGGATCAACAACAACGAGGGAAATTCGCTGGTGCCCCTCGACCCTGCCACCGGCGTCTTCGGCAAACCGGTCCCGGTCGACGATCCGTACAACCTGTATTTCACGCCGGACGGCAAGGCTGCGATCGTGATGGCCGAGGAGCAGGAACAGTTGGTTTTCCGCGACCCGCACACCATGGCCGTGCGCAAGACGCTTCCGGTGCACTGCAAAGGGGTCAACCACGCCGACTTCTCCGCCGACGGCCGCTACCTGATCGTCAGCTGCGAGTTCTCCGGTGACCTGATCAAGGTCGACGTCGCCAAGCGGTCGATCCTGGGGCGGATCCGGCTCCCCGGCCACCATCCGATGCCCCAGGACATCAAGATCGCTCCGGACGGCCGCACCTGGTACGTCGCCGACATGAACACCTCGGGCGTGTGGGTCGTCGACGGCGACCGTCTCGCGGTGCGAAAGTTCATGCGAACCGGCGAAGGCGCCCACGGACTCTACGTCAGCCGCGATTCCCGGAGCCTCTACATCGCCAACCGTGGTGAGGGCTCGATCTCACTACTGAACTTCGCCACCGGCAAGCTGGTCGCCAAGTGGCGCATCCCCGGCGGCGGCAGCCCGGACATGGGCAACGTGTCCGCCGACGGCAAGGTGCTGTGGCTCTCGGGCCGGTACGACAACGTGGTCTACGCGATCGACACCAAGGACGGCCATCTCGTCAAAAAGATCAAGGTCGGCCGTGAACCACACGGTCTCACGGTCTGGCCTCAACCGGGCCGCTATTCCCTCGGCCACACCGGCATTCTCAGGTAGGGGAATAACTGGGTTGCTGGACCATCCCGATAGGTCCACGGTAGGCGCGCACAGGCATTTT
>NZ_JBICSP010000068.1:0-1226 GCF_043197135.1 Actinoplanes sp. NPDC049265
GCGGGCTGGAGCTGACCGGTCCCGGCGGGTTACTGAAATTGTTCACCAAGAACGTCCTCGAGACGGCGCTGAACGAGGAGATGACCGAGCACCTCGGTCACGACAAGAACCGCGCTGAAGCCGGCCGCGAGTCGGCGAACGTACGTAACGGC
Source organism: Actinoplanes sp. NPDC049265 (assembly GCF_043197135.1). Classification (NCBI taxonomy): domain Bacteria; kingdom Bacillati; phylum Actinomycetota; class Actinomycetes; order Micromonosporales; family Micromonosporaceae; genus Actinoplanes; species Actinoplanes sp. NPDC049265. Next base: position 153 of record NZ_JBICSP010000068.1, read on the forward strand.
ACCCGGCCAAAGACGGTGACCTCGGACGCCGCCGGGGAGGTCCAGATCGATGTTCCCCGCGATCGCGAAGGCACATTCGAACCACAGATCGTGAAGAAAAGGCAACGGCGCCTGTCCGGAGTCGACGAGGTCGTGCTGTCACTGTATGCGAAAGGGTTGACCACCGGCGAGATATCCGCACACTTCACGGAAATCTACGGTGCATCAATCTCCAAGGAAACGGTATCGCGGATCACCGACAAAGTCGTCGACGAAATGCAGGAATGGTCGGCCCGGCCGCTCGACAGCGTCTACGTCGCCGTGTTCATCGACGCCATCGTCGTCAAGGTCAGGGATGGCCAGGTCGCCAACCGCCCCGTCTACGCGGCGATCGGGGTCACCGTGGACGGCCGCAAAGACGTTTTGGGCCTCTGGGCCGGCACGGGCGGCGAAGGCGCCAAATTCTGGCTCAGCGTGCTCATCGACCTGAAGAACCGCGGCGTCACCGACGTCTTCTTCGTCGTCTGTGACGGGCTGAAAGGACTACCTGAGGTCGTCACGAACGTGTGGCCGCAATCCATCGTGCAAACCTGCATCATCCACCTGATCCGTAACACGTTCCGGCTCACCTCCCGCCGCGACACCGACGCCATCAAGAAAGACATCAAACGCATCTACACCGCCCCGAACCCGGACGCCGCACTTGCCGCCCTGGACGACCTCGAAGAGAAATGGGGAAAACAATACCGAGCCATGATCCGGCTCTGGCGCAACGCTTGGAACGAATTCATCCCGTTCCTCGACTACGACGTCGAAGTCCGCGCGGTGATCTGCTCGACCAACGCGATCGAATCTCTGAACGCCCGCTACCGGCGAGCAATCAGAGCCCGCGGACACTTCCCGACCGAACAAGCCGCCATGAAATGCCTGTACCTTGTGACCCGCAGCCTGGACCCCACCGGGGCTGGACGTACACGATGGACGATCCGCTGGAAACCAGCGATCAACGCCTTCGCCATCACATTCGGTGACCGCTGGCCGGCCGCCGAAACTTACTAACCGAAGAGCCAGAAACACCGTCCACGTTACGGACCC
>NZ_JBICSP010000069.1:0-1180 GCF_043197135.1 Actinoplanes sp. NPDC049265
AGCGACCTCGGCGGGAGTGCCCTGTGTCAACCGGTTGGTGGGGTTGGGTTGAGCAGGGTTTGCAGGGCGCGGTGTTCGGCTGGGTTGTAGGGGGTGTTGGTGGTCCAGCATTTCCAGATCACGCCGAGCCAGGCGCGGGCGAGGATTCTGACGGCGTGGTTGTGTTTTTTGCCGCGGTGGCGGGCTTGTTGGTAGAGGTCGGCGGCCCAGGGGTTGCTCAGGCGGCTGTCGCCGGCGAAGTTGCAGACCGCGTTGCGTAGGTGTTTGTCGGCGGCCCAGCGGAACGCGACGATGCGGGTGTTGCCCGATTGTCGGGTGGAGGGGGTGACTCCGGCCAGTCCGGCCAGGGAAGCTGGGGTGGGGAACCGGCTCCGGCAGTCACCGATCTCGGCCAGCAGCCATGCCGCGCGGATGGTCCCGGCCCGTGGCAGGCTGGTGAAGATCGCCGCGTCCGGGTGCTCGGCGAGGGCAGCGGCGATCTGATCTTCGAGAGTGTCGATCTGAGCGATGACGGTGTTCAGTGCGTTCAGGTAGGCCTGGGCGACCGCGGTCAGGGCGTGTCCGGCCGGGCCCCGGATCCCGGGCGCGGCCGAACGGAGTCGTTCGAGTAGCGTCGCGGCGGTTCTGACGTGGTAGTGGCGGGCCTTCAACCACGGTGCCAGGACATCCTCGGTCAGCGTGTCGATCTGGTCCTGAGTACCGAACTCGGCGATGAACGCCCGTGACACTATCGCGTCGAGCTCGGCGAACAACCCGACCACGCCCGGCGTGACGTCCAGCAGATGCGCCCGTAGCTGGTTGGCGATGGCCAGGCGATGGGCGAGCAGGTCCTGACGTGCCCGGACCAGTGCCCGTAATGTTTGGGTGTCCTGCCGGTCGGTGACCAGCGGGGTCAGCCGGCGCCGGTCGGTGCGGACCACATCGGCCAGGACGAACGCGTCGAACCGGTCGTCTTTGTTACCCGCCGATCCGTACCGCCGCCGGTGGCTTTTCATTTTCGACGGGGCGATCACGAACACCGGTAGTCCGGCTGTCAGCAACGCCGTGACCAGCGGTCCGTCTCCGCGTTCGATCCCGATCCCCGCCACCTGACGATCGGCCAGCACCGCGATCAACCGGCCGATACCGGCCTTGTCATGCTCGGCAGTGACCCGCTCGACGACCTCACCCTCACCGTCGA
>NZ_JBICSP010000070.1:0-1071 GCF_043197135.1 Actinoplanes sp. NPDC049265
GGCGGACGCGTTCGTGGCGGGCATACCGGTGGACTGGGCAAGGGTCACTGGTCCGGCGAAGCGGGTCGAGCTGCCGACGTACGCGTTCCAGCGGACCCGCTATTGGTTGCAGACCGCTCCGGCTGTGGGTGAGGTACGGCTCCGGGCGGCCGACGAGGAGCAGGACGACGTGCCTGCGTTCTCGGGACTGGCCGGTCAGTTGGCCGGACTGAACCAGGCCGGGCAGGAGGCCGTCCTGGTGGACCTGGTGCGTGCGCATGCCGCTGCGGTGCTGGGGCACGCCTCGCCGGACCTGGTTGGTGCGGGCCGCTCCTTCAAGGACCTCGGGTTCGACTCGCTGATCGCCGTCGAGCTCCGCAACCGTCTCACCGTCGCTACCGGTATGCGACTGCCCGACAGCGCCGTCTTCGACCATCCCACCCCCGCGACTCTGGGCCGGCATCTGCGGGGAGAACTGGCCGGGGAGCCGGGCGCCGCGGTACCTGCGGTGGCCGCTGCCATGGCGGTGGACGAGCCGGTCGCAATCGTGGGTATGGGGTGCCGGCTTCCCGGCGGGGTGGGGGATCCGGAGGAGCTGTGGCGGCTCCTGGAGTCGGCGGGGGACGCGGTAGGTCCGTTCCCCGACGACCGGGGTTGGGATCTGGAGGCGCTGTTCGACCCCGATCCGGATCACCCGGGTACGAGTTACGCGCGCGCGGGCGGGTTCGTGCGGGAGGCCACGGAGTTCGACGCGGGGTTCTTCGGCATCAGCCCCCGTGAGGCTGCGGGGATGGATCCGCAGCAGCGGTTGCTGCTCGAGGTGTGCTGGGAGGCGCTGGAGCGTGCCGGGATCGACCCGGGGTCGTTGCGTGGGACCTCGGCGGGAGTGTTCGCCGGGCTGTTCGCCGGAGTTGCCGGATCGGGGTACGCGACAAGCGCGGAGGGCTACGGCCTGACCGGCGGAACCGGAAGTGTGCTGTCCGGGCGAGTTTCCTATGTGCTGGGCCTGGAAGGTCCGGCGATGACCGTGGATACGGCGTGTTCGTCGTCGTTGGTGGCGATGCACTTGGCGGTTCAGGCGTTGCGGGCGGG
>NZ_JBICSP010000071.1:0-1067 GCF_043197135.1 Actinoplanes sp. NPDC049265
TGGAGCATCCGGGCCGCCGACGAGACCGGCCAGGCCGTGGTCACCATCGGCTCCCTGATCACCCGCCCGGTCACCACCCCGGCCGATGACCTATTCGCCGTCACCTGGACCGAGGTACCCACCCCCGAGACCACGCCCACAACCGACGACGTCGTCGTCTTCACCGCCCACCCCGACAACAACGACCCACTCACCCAAACCCGCACCCTGACCACCCGCACCCTGCAAGCCCTCCAAACCCACCTCACCACCACCAACACCCTGATCGTGCACACCGGAACCGACCTACCCTCCGCCGCCGTATCCGGCCTCGTCCGCTCCGCCCAGTCAGAACACCCCAACCGAATCATCCTCATCGAAAGCGACACCCCCCTCACCCACCACCAACTCACCGCAGCCACCACCCTCAACGAACCCCGACTACGAATCACCGACAACCGCTGGGAAGCACCACGACTCACCCACACCCAACCACTGACCATCCCCGACAACGACACCTGGCAACTGCAACAACCCCAAACCGGCACCCTGCAAGACCTCACCCTCACCCACACCCCCCAACGCCCCCTGCAACCCGGCGAAGTACGCATCGCCGTCCGCGCCGCCGGCCTCAACTTCCGCGACGTCGTCGTCGCCCTCGGCATGGTCAACGACACCCGACTGGCCGGAGGCGAAGCGGCCGGCACAGTCCTGGAGACGGGACCCGACGTGCAGGGTCTGGTTCCCGGCGACAGGGTGTTCGGCCTGGTCGAAGGCGGCTTCGGCCCAATCGCCATCGCCGATCAACGCACCGTGACGGTGATTCCAGAGGATTGGTCGTTCGCGACGGCGGCATCCATCCCGGTCGCCTTCGCCACCGCCTACTACAGCTTGGTCGACCTGGCCCACCTCAACGCAGGCGAATCAGTCCTCATCCACGCCGCCACCGGCGGCGTCGGCATGGCCGCCACCCAACTCGCCCACCACCTCGGCGCCACCATCTACGCCACCGCCAGCACCCCCAAACAACACCTGCTGCGAGCGGCCGGGATAGAAAGGATCGCCGACTCACGCACCACCGACTTCCG